>JAFTCL010000050.1 GCA_017454745.1 Kiritimatiellia bacterium | reverse complement strand
CCTTTGGGACGAGACAACGCGCTTAAACGTCTTACGATTAACGGTACCAAAGTCACGGATTTATCGCCGTTGTCGAGGGTATACGACCTTGAGAGTCTAGACATATCTGATACCCAAGTCACGAACCTGTTGCCCTTAGCCATTATATGGAAAGACAATTATCGGTCTATTGTCTTCTTGGCGGATAACACCGGTATCTGCGACATCTCCCCCTTGGCGGCGGCGTTGCGGTTCACTTTAATATCTATTGAGCACACCAAGGTCGCAGACCTGTCGCCGTTACATGAGTTGAAGGAGATAAGAACGCTGCGCATACGCGGCATACCGTGCGACGATTTTTCCCCGGTGCCGGTTGACGGGCTGGACGAGTTGCGCATTGACATCGACAAGGATTGGAAGGGCTTGGAGCGGCTGCGGACCAAGAAACGGTTGGAGATCAACGGCATGAAGCCGGAGGAGTTTTGGAAAGAGTATGACCGGCTTAAGGCGGAACGGGATAATAAGGCGAAAGAAGGTGTAATGGGTCATTAATTCGTTGCCGAGGCAAAGATTTTTGCGCCAAAATCAAATTTTTCCCGTTATGGTGTTTTTGCGCTTGCTTTGGTCGGTGGTTTTATGATAAATTAACCACCTATTTCAAAGAGGAGAAAGTGTTATGTCCAGAGTTTGTGAGATTTGTGGCAAGCATCCGTCGGTTGGTAACCGCATCATTCGCCATGGTTTGGCCAAGGCGAAAGGCGGTATCGGTATGCATACCACCGGCATCACCCGCCGTCGTTTTTTGCCGAACCTGAAGTCTGTCCGCGCCAAGTTGCCGAACGGCACCGTGTGCCGCATGCGGGTTTGCACCGAGTGCATCAAGCACGGTCTGGTGACGAAGGTTTCGTAACTAGCGCCGGATATCGCGGCGGAACATCTTAACAAGTCAAACCGTTCGGAGGAGTGCTCAATGGAAGATCAGACCGATAATTTGAATGTTTCTGAAAATGATGGTGTGGTCGTGCAGGAGGCCGTGTTTGTCGGCTCCGAACCGGATATTGACGTTGAGGATGCAGAGATCCGCCCGACCGACATCGTGTTCGACTGCCCTCATTGCGGCCACAACCTGTGCATCGATTTGCGCGGCGCCGGGTTGCAGACAAAATGCGTCGAGTGCGGCGAGTCGGTGCTGGTCCCGATTCCGGACGGCATGAAGATTGACGATTTGGATCTGTCGCCGGGCGAGTTGCTGACCCAGCTGTTTCAGACCCGCCGGATGTTCCAAAAGAGCGAGCAGCGCGCCCAAGAGCTGATTGAGGAACTGGAGGCCATGCGGATGCGCCGTTCTGAGCTGGAAAAGGCCCAGATGTCGGTGCAACACCGTAACGCCGAGATGTTCGGGGTTTGCCAGATTATTGCCAAGCACCAGTCTGAGCTTGGGGTTCTGTTGGGGCGTTTGACCTCGCTTCTGTCCGAGAGCCAGCAAGGGTAGCGTTCCGTTTGGGTCCGCTAGCTTGATTTTTAAAGTGACCGGTTCGCGCCGGTCACTTTTTTTGTTTTTGCATATCCGGGAAAAGAAAAACCGTCGGCAATCGTAAAAACGTTTGCCGACGGACGAAAGGAAAAAACCGAAAGAAGATGGTGCTCGGGGGGGGACTCGAACCCCCACGGATCTCTCCATATGCACCTCAAGCATACGTGTATGCCTATTTCACCACCCGAGCGGTTGAAAAACGTGTAAAGATTACCATTTTGCGGTTGTGAACGCAAGCGTAAACTGAAAAAATTTTTCATTTGGGGGTAATTGAAAAACCTTGCTTTCCTTATCGTGCAAAGTCTGCAAGGTGCGCAACTGGCTCAGCCGGGAGAAATCGACAAAAAACGCCCGGGTTTATGGCCCGGGCGTTTACGATATTTCTTTCGGCGCGGCGCGCTTTACGCGCCAACTCGGTTACCGGAGTAAGATTAGGGTACCGCCCACATAGGTCAACTTCACGCCGTTATCATCGCGGAACAGCATATAACCGTGTCCCGTGGTGACTTCGTCTGCCTGGAATTTTACGCTATTGTCCGGTGCGGTTTCCCATGTCAACACGTACGGGTTGCCGGATTGCGACAGCGCAAACAGGTTGTCGCGGCCGTTGAGATTCAGCGTCACGGTTCCGTTATCCTCGAAGGAGAGATAAAAGGTGTTTTTCTCGTTCACGAAGGTCGTAGACCATGCGCTGGTCTTGCTGGAGAGGTCGATTGCCGAGCCGTCCATCATCATCATGTTCATGCCGTAAGGCGAGAGCGGCGTGTAGGTGCCATAGATTTCGAGGATATGGCCCTCGTCGTTGATGACGCTGGGGAATGTCGTACGGATGATCAGGTTCTGCACCGTCGAGACCAGGGACTTGTCGTTCAGACGGAGTGTCGTAGAAAGGTCGAGCGTCAGCCCGTCCCTTCCCGCAAGACCTTTGTCATGGAACCAAGCCGAGACACCATCCGGCACAACGGTGACAAGCGTACCGTTACGGATCACTACGCCGTTGTTGACATTCATATCAGGGTCTTTGCCGTTGAAGGTGATCGTGAGCGTATATCCGCCGAGATCCCAGACCACGCCAGACCGCAATGTGATATCGTTGTTTTTCTCGATATTGGCGAAGTCGATCCGAGAATTGGCGGTGAGGGTGAGGTTGTTAAGCTCCGCATTGGCGTTACTCGTCGCGGCGTTGTAAGTGTTTTCAATGGTACCGCCGTCAAGTTGCAGGTTGTACACATTCAGATTCCGGCTCCAGAGGTCCAATGTCGCCCCGGCCGCGACCTGAATGGTCGTGTACCTGACACCGAAATGGTAATTCACTGTCACGCCAGGACGCATGGTGCCTTCCGCCACGTAGGTTCCGCCGTCATAAGTCTGGTCGTCGCGGTAGGACGTGAAAACGCCCGCGCCCTCTTTGACCAAGCGGATGTGATCGTTAACGAAGACGCTCCGGTTATCCAGGAACTCGCCCTCTGGCACAATGACGTGCAGCTCGCTCGGCGGGATGTCGGTGCCGTGCAGCATTTGCGGTGCAGTGAATGTCGCAGTTCCCTCGCCGGTGACGGAGAATCCGCATATCGTGAGATTGTGGCCGTTCAAATCGACCGTCGAGCCATCGAGCAGCACCACCGCGCCAAGACCGCTCCAGTCGCAGTCAGCGGTCAACGTCGCATCGCCCACCAGGCACTCCTTGCAGACAAGCGTCGTTTCCGCAGGGACCGAGATATCGACGTTACCGTCAAGATAAACCGTTGTCGCGTCGGTCGGCGCGGCGCTGATTGCCTGGTTGGCGATATTGGTGGAGACCCAGTTGGCGGGGTTGGTAAGTGCGCCGTCACCAGCGGCACCGCACCAGTGAGCGATGATAGGAATGCCGGGATTGAGCACATAGAGCAGTTTCTTGCCGGATTCGTCAACTATCGCCGTACCGCCGACAGCATTCGCGTTTCCGTTCACGGTGATCCCGTCCGCAGTTTCCATCAATGTGTCGCCATCGGCTTTGCCGCCAACCTCGACTTGGAAAAAGATTCCGCCGTTTTGCGCGATAGTGAGTGAGGCCGGCTGCGGCGTCGCGTCTGAACTTACCTCGACGGTCGCCCCGGCGGGGATTATCGCGTTATGGCCGTCAATCCAGCTAATTTCCCACGTGCCGTTGAAAGCGTTGCCGGAGTCGTCGCAGTATTTCCATACCGCGTCATCCCAGTTGCCATCACCACTGCCGCTCCACACCAGATTGTTGGACGGTTGGACCAGCGTGAGGGTGCAGGTCTTGGCGTCGCTGGCGAGACCGTTCTGCGAATAGGTGCGGGCGGTGACCGTATAGTTGCCAGGTTCGCCGTAGGTATGGGAGAAGACATGGGTGCCAGGCGCCGAGAACCCGGCCGTGGTTTCGGAGGAACCGTCGCCGTAATCAATCGAGTAAGCCACGTATTCTCCGTTCTCCTGGGTGGCGGCAATGGTGAAGTTAACCGTGTCCAATTGGATGCGGGCCTGATTATCTGCGGCGTCATGCGCGAGGGTGGCGGTCGGCGGCACCGCTTCAACGCTGTATCCGGCACCACCGAGCGCGGCGATTTCGTCGACGGTGAGCGGGGCGTCGTATGCCGCAAGCCGGGTGACCGTGGCGCCTAGCCCCTCGAAGAAGGTCATGGTGGCGGTTGGTTTGGCGGAGGTGTTGGCGTTCGCAGGGAAGATCTGTCCCCACGGGCGGCCGTCCACATAGTAGTGCACCCGTCCGTTCGCCGCCCAAGTAACGGCCACCCGGTGCGCTTCGGCGCGGTCGAGCGCGTTCTCGGACCAGTAACCCCAAGTGCTGGAAGTGGTGCTATTGGCGAGAGAGGCGGGATCCGTGGTGGTGGTGAAGCTGCCGGAATAGGTACTGCCGGTACCATAGATTCCGGAGGCAACATCGTTTTCGTTTTTCGCCAGCACGCCGCCTTCCGTTTGAGAGGTGGGGAGTGTGAGGTCGGCCACCCAAGTCGCGGAGGCCGGGGCGGCAGTACGGGACCAGACCAATCCGCCGGCTTCGCCGGCGGTCAACGGAGACCCGATTACGTTTGCCAAACCGTTTTCGCCGTTCGCCGTCCATAACCCGGCCGGGGCAATGGTGGGCACGAAGGATTCGTCCGCGCGCTGGGCGAGCGGGCGCGAATGCAGCTCGGTGATTTCCGCCTGGGTCAAAACGCGGTCGTAAATCGCCGCGTAGGAGATGTCGGTGTCGTAATCCTCGCCGTCCTCATCGCCCAGCAGCAGGAAGTAGCCGCCCCTGTCGGGCCGCATGTGGCCATCGGCACGGGAATCCAGCAGCACACCGTTCACATAGACGGCCTTGCGGTCCGTATCTTCCTTATTATAAGTGAACACCACGCGCGCCCATTCGCCGAAGCCAACGCCCATCGGGACGGTCGCGCCGCCGGCGGTACGGATGTTAAGCTTGCCGCTCTCGTATTTGATGAAAATCCGGCCGTCGCCGGTTCTGGTCGTTTTGAATAATCCGTGCCAAGTCTGTCTCGCGTTCTCGTTATCCGGCACGCGCACATCCATTACCATTGTGTAGCTATGATCCGTTGTCAAACCATGGTAGCAGATCAGGTCATTGTTCTGTCCCGTGCGGATGTAACCATCGCCGGGCAGGACACCGTCCGTACCTTCCGTAATATTTTCCGCCCCGGTACGCGTGTGCTTGACGAAGTCCTGCCCCACGGTTGCCTTGAGAGCGTTGCCGTCCGGGAAAGTCCACTCACCCGTCAAACCCGCCTTGGAGTAGTGGGGAAGTTTGCCCTCGTAAACCGAAGCCTCGTCGTACAGCTCCACGTAGTCGATGTACATCAGCTCGTCTTCGCCGTTTTCATCCGCGCAGAGCAGGAAGTGGTCGTAGTTGAAGTAAGATTTGCCGTTGGCGTTATTGGCGTAAACGGCCTCGGTCGTCTCATTGAGAAACAGATCCCAGCGCATATCGCCGGCGGAGAAGGTGATGGTGTGCCACTGGCTGTTGGCGATTTCCTTCGAGTAGTTGCCGGAACCGTTACGGAAGAAGGACCCGCCGCCTATCTTGTTGTCCGAATTGCGGATGAACAGTTTTCCGTCACCGGAGTTGTCGGGGTAATTGACGAAACACCGGTACTTTTTGGAGGACGCCGCCGGGGACCAGAAACGGATTTTTAAGGTGAAGCAGTGGTTTCGGATGGAACTGGGAATCGGGAGCCGGACATGCGAGGACTTCGGAATCGCCAGCGCGTAGTTTCCTCCGCCGAGCATATCCGCCGCGGTTTTGGCCTCCGCGTCATCCCCGCCGTAATCCTGGCTGACCACATACATCTCGCCGATGGTGCCGTCACTGATGACGTCCGAGCCGGAACCGACACGGTAACACGCCAGACCGTCCTCCCCGACCGTCGCCTTAAGCACGGCACTGGATGTCGGATCCGCCGGGTCGTAGTTGTTGAAATCCCATTTCGCGACCAGACCGGCGTGTGCCAATCCTCCGGTAAGCGTGACAGCCGCGCAAAACAATCCCAGTTTTCTCATACGTTCCACTCCTTGCAAGGCATTAATAAAGGCATTCCCGTTCTTGTGTGTGGGGACAGCCTCCTAATCCCATTTACAATATCCACAAATTAATTTAACATTATTCTGGTTCGAAGTCAATTACTTATAATATATGGAAAACTCGCGGCAAGAATGACCGCACGTGCGGCTAAAACCAAAGTTCAAAAATTTTTGAAAATTACGGATTGCAATTTCCCGCCGCTTTTATTACTCTATCCTGCTCAATTTTTTTTTGAGCGGGCCTAGGGGTTTTAGCCCGGTCCGGTAACGGCTAGGAATAAGAAGATGAAGCAGTACAATGTGGGGCTGGTCGGCGTTGGCGCGGTCGGCACCGAGATGATTAAGGTCCTGAAGGATCGCAAGTTCCCGTGTGGCAAGGTTCAGGTTTTTGCGTCGCGGGAGCGCGACGAAGAAATCCTGGGCGAAACTTACCATGTCCTTAAAGCTGGCGAAGAGAGTTTCAAGGGATTGGACATCGTGCTTTTTGCGGGCAAGACCGACGTGGCGATCCAGTTGCGAGACGCGGTGGTTCGGGCCGGCGCGAAAATGATCGACAACTCCCGCGCCTTCCGTCAAGACCCCGATGTGCCGCTGGTGGTGCCGCAGGTCAACCCGGAGGATTTGGATTGGAACCACGGGGTGATTGCCAACCCGAACTGCACCACGGCGATCATGCTGGAGGCGGTGGCGCCCCTGCACCGGGCGAAAAAACTGAAGCGGCTGGTGGCGGCCACCTATCAGGCCGCGTCCGGGGCCGGAGCCCCGGGGTTGGCCGAATTGGAGCAGCAGATTCAGGATTACGCGGCGGGACGCCCGCTCACCGTGAAAGCCTTCCAGCACCAGCTCACCTGCAACCTCATTCCCCACATCGACAAGTTCGACGAGGAAAACTGGTATACGCTGGAAGAGCTGAAGATGCGCAACGAGTCCCGCAAGATGCTCCATCTGCCGGACCTGATGCTCTCCTGCACCTGTGTGCGGGTGCCGGTAGCCCGTGCGCACTCCGAGTCGCTTAACCTGGAGTTCGAGGATGAGATCACCCCCGACGAGGCCAGGGAAATTCTTCGCGCCGCCAAGGGCGTCAAGGTGGTGGATGACCCGCTGAACGGCGGATATCCGATGCCGCTTGACGCTACGGGGCGCTACGAGGTGCTTGCCGGGCGGATCCGGCAGGATATCAGCCGCGCCGACAAGCGAGGGCTGGAGATGTTCGTTTCCGGCGACCAGCTGTTGCGCGGTGCCGCGCTGAACGCGGTTGAAATCGCCGAAACGCTGATTGAGCGGGGTTTGGTCTGATTTTGTTCGAAATCTTTTGCTTTCCGGCTGATTCGCATTGACTATTGCCCCGGTTTGGTTTATGATTTACGCATCTCTTGTAATGAGGGAGTGGTGTTTTCGTTCATCCACATAATAAGGAAGCGGTTCCCATGAAGGAAAAAGCAGGTATCTTGGTGGTAGGAACTTGTGCGGCAGCGTTTTTGGCGTTGGGCGCGTACGCGCAGGGCGAGGCGGCGCCGGAGCAGGCTCAGGCTACACCGGCCGAAGAGCAGGTGTTGAAGTACGAACCTTTGGTTCGCGCGGCGGAAGTCAAGGGTGTTTGTGAGGTTTTAAACCCCGACACGGGCGCTTGGGCTCCGGTAATGGAGCGCAAGGCTTATCCGATGGGGTGTAAATTCCGTACCGGGGCGGACGGCACGTTTTCGCTGATTTTCTCCCGCGAGGATTCGGTGACGCTGGCGCCGTCGTCAGAACTGTTGGCGACCGCGAGCCGCAAAAATCCGGATGCCCGCATCGTGCGGTTGCTAAACGGCGTTGCCAAGACTAATCTGCGCGACAACACTCCGGACGGCTCGTTCAACCTGCTCACCGACAACGCGCTTTGTAAGAGCATGACCGGTAAGGGCGAGTATAAGGTCAGCTACAATGGCACTACCGAGACTTTCGTCGCCAACACCATCACCGGTGCGTGCGAGGTCGAAGGTCCGCAATATACCATTCCGGCGCTGCGCGCCGCGAATGTCGTCAGCATCGAGACCACCGAAGGTCGCGCGTTGAGCCGTATCGCCAGCGTCAGCGGCGATTTCGGCATCACCTTGGACAGCGGTACCGAAGAGCCGGTGAAGCACACCATGACGCCCAAGGCAGTGGTTAAAATTTGGCGCGAGCGCGCACCGGTCGGCGGGCGTACCGTGGTTTCCGTGTTGGCGGTAAACCATCAGGGGCGTCAGGAGCACCGCTTCGCGTATGTGATCGGTCGTCCGACGCTGGCCACCGGCGAGCTGGTCAAGAAGGAAGAGGAAGAGCCTGCCGATGATAACCTGCCGGTGCTGGTTGCCCCGGAGAAGGATAAGGAAGCGCCGGCAGCCGCCGAACCCGCCGCAGACGCGGACAAAGACCTGTAGGATTGTGGATTTGAGTCTGGGCGCTGGCGCAGTCGTACGCGGGCCGGCGCCCAGAGTGATTTTTCCCGCGTGCGGAAACTGTTTCAATTGGGTGTCAAGCCGTGTTTATCTATCACTTTAACCGCCTCATCCGGAACCGTATCCTGTGGGGTTTCTTCGCCATCGTTATCGCATTTGCTTTTGTCGCGGTAGATTCCTGCCGCAAGACCATTCCCAAAGAAACCGCCGGGCAGCTGAACGGCAAGAGTATTTCGTCTATGGAGTTTAGGCGCATTGAGACATCGTTGCGCGGGTTCGGACGCAACGCCGACCACTCGACTCCGGCGCACGTGATTGACCGCCGGGCATGGGAGCAGATCGCCGCGATCGGCACCGCCAAGGCGAACGGCATGGCGGTTACGGACAGCGAGATCCAGCAGACCATCCGCGAGTTCCCCGCTTTCCAGGGGGCGAACGGTTTTGACATCAACCTCTATCGCCAAGTGCTTCGCGCCCAAGGGCTTAACGAGGGTCTGTATGAGGAGTTGGTTCGCGACCAGCTGGCAATCACCAAGAGCGCCATGCTCGCCAACACCGCGTCTTGGGTCTCCCCGATGGAGCTGGAGGACGAGTTGGCCGGCATGACCGACAAGTTCACCGTTCAGGTGGCGGCGGTCAGCAACCGCTACACCAAGGCGGATATGAACCTCACGGAAGAGAACTACAAGAAGTACTATGAGGAACATAAGGACGACTTCGCGTTGCCCGATCAGGTGCAGGTCAAGTATGTCTCCCTGCCCGCCTCCAATTTCGTCGCATCGGTTACGGTGAGTGATGCCGAGATCCAGGATTATTACGATTCGAACGCCGACAAATACACCCGCACCACCACCAACAATGTTTCCGAAGCGATTCCGCTGGAAGAGGTGCGCGACAAGATCACCGAAGAGTTGAAGCTGGAAGCAGCGGTTTACACCGCGTCAACGTCGGCGCAGTTCCAGGTCTTCGGTAAGCTCGACAGCAGCGTTAGCAACAGCTTCGAGGGGGTCTTGGGTTCCTTCGCCAAGGATAACAACCTCACCATCTCCATTTCGCCGATGTTTTCCGCGACCGACAGCGGCCGCTGGGTTGGCGAAAACGCGCGCGAGTTCGTCTCGCAGGCGTTTGAACTGGATATGGAGTCGTCCGATTCCCGCTTCGCGGTGGTTGAGGGTACCAAAAAGGTGTACGTCATGGAGTTGGTCAAGCAGGAGGCCGCCCATGTCCCGGAATACGGCAAGGTGAAGACCGAGGTTAAAAACCAGGCGGTCTCCCGCGCCCGGTCGGACGCTTTTGACACGATGCTTAAGGATCTTAAGTCTCAGCTTGAGAAGTCCGTGGCGGATGGAAAAGGGTTTGAGGATTCCGCCAAGGCGTTGGGTATGAACGTTTCCACCTCGGTGACCTATTCGGTGAGCGACATTTCCAACGCGAAGTTTGAAAACAATTTCTCGGTGGCTTACGGGGCGATGTCGGTGCAGAAGGGGAAAATCTCCGACCCGATTCCCGCCAGCTCCACGAAATCGTTGCTGGTTTACGTGCAGGATCGCCAGGAAGGCGATGCGCTGGCCGCCGACATGGCCCGTTCCCAGGTCCGTTCCGGGCTCGCCCGCCGCGCCAGCGGTCAGCTGTTTAACGATTGGTTGTCGTGGAATCTTGGCCGGCAAAAGCTGGAAACAAAGATTGAAATTGACGACCCCGACGCAAAGTCAAATGACGCCGGAGATTCCGCAGCCGCCGCAGACGAAGCGGCTGCTGCGGACGAGGCGGCTACCGCCTCCTCAACAACAGAATCCAAAGAGTAGGTTTTCGTTTTTCCTTTTCGAGTGTCCCGATGAATGCTTCCGAGATATGGTCTGGCGCCTGCCGGGTGCTTGAGGTCTTGGTGCCTCAAGATGCCTATCAGCGTTGGATTGCCGGGGTAAAGCCCATAGATTTCGCCGAGGGCCGCCTGTTGTTGGGCGCTTCGGACGAATTTGCCGCCGGATGGCTCCGGGATCATTATCTCGAAAAGATTTCTGAGGCGTTGCGCCAGATTCCCGACGCGCCGTCGGTTTCGTCGGTGGAGTTTTGCGCGGTGCCGTCCGAGGATGTTTCGGAACCGGACTCTTCGCCAACGCCCGCCCCTAAGGCTGCAACCGTTGTTCCAAAGCGCCGTAGCGTTTTCCCCAGCACCCCGCTTGACCCCCAGTTCACTTTTGAGAATTTTGTGACCGGACCGTCCAACAGCTTTGCCCATGGCGCGGCGTTGGGGGTCGCCCAGTCCCCCGGGCGGGCGTTTAACCCGCTGTTCATTTACGGCGATACCGGGATCGGAAAAACACATTTGATGCAGGCCATCGGCCACCAGATCATCAAAAATTGGAACTACACCGTCCGTTACGTCAGTTCTGAAACGCTGCTGAACGAATATGTCGATTCGTTGCGCAACAACGCCACCAACGCTTTCCGCGAAAAATATCGCAAGGCGGATGTGCTGATGGTGGACGATGTCCAGTTTTTCGCCGGCAAGAACGCCTTGCAGGAGGAGTTCTTCCACACCTTCAACGAGTTGTCGGCCGCGCGTAAGCAGATCATCATGACCAGCGACCTGCCGCCTAAAGAGCTGAAGGGGTTGGAACCCCGGTTGGTGTCGCGTTTCGAGTGCGGGTTGGTTACCCAGATCGAGTGTCCGGACTTTGAGACCCGTTTGGCGATTTTGCGGTACAAGCAGTCCTCCTGCCAGTTCAAGGTGGATGACGAACTGCTTACATTTATTGCGGACAACATCACTTCAAACGTTCGCAGTTTGGAAGGCGCTCTGAACCGGGTGGTGACATTCATGTCGCTCTCTCCCGGCACGGTGTTGACCGTCGGGAGTCTGCGCTCGTTGTTGAAAGACCAGATTGACCAAGAGCGTTCCAACAATCTGACCTGCAAAGAGATTCTGGAAAAAGTCGCCGTGTTTTACAAGATCTCCTACGAAGACATCATTGGCCCCGAGCGACCGAAAAACATTGCGCAGGCCCGTCAGGTGGCGATGTTCCTTTGCCGTAAATTGACTTCAAATTCGTTGCCGCAAATCGGCAAGGCTTTCAGCCGTACCCACGCCACCGTCTTGCACGCCCTTACCACGGTGCAAAACCGTTTGCAGACGGAACAGGATTTCCGCAACGAAATGCAGTCAGTAATGCGCCAGTTCGGTTGCGATACCGACGTTATGTCCCTGTTGCGGTAGCCTAGCGCACCGCCAGTCTTACCGTTAGCAAAATAATAATCTCGCCCTGTATGCAATGGGGACAAAAGTTTTATAGAACCATTCATATTTGCGTTGTTTTGGTTTCAGAAAAATGATAGAATATCGTCTATTAATTGGGTTTCTGTTCCTTTTCACAGGAGACAGGCATGGGCAGACGAATTCTGACTTTGATATTTTTGTTTTTGGCTACGGCGGTGTCGGCTGATTGGTCTTTGACCAAATTGAACGACTTGGGCGTGACCGGTTCCGATGGCAAGCTTGTGGTGTTGGGAACCGACGGGTCGTGGAATGACCGGGGCGACACCAAGGAACACGTGTTCGACGGTAACACTTCGACCTTTTTCGACCCGCCTACGGCGTCCAACAACGTGGGCGGATGTTGGGCGGGTATTCAGATATCCAAACCTTCTTGGTTGACCAAAATCCGCTATTGCGGCCGTTCCGGCAATGCAGACCGTCTCAACGGCTGTTACATTCAGGGTGCCAACACGGCAGACTTTTCCGATGCCGTAACCTTGCACGTTATCGCGACACCCTCCGGCTGGAACGCCAAGACGATAGTGGAGGCGCCGGTGTCGGCGGAGAATCCCCAACAGTTCACCTTCTTCCGCATTATCAGTCCCAACGCCGGATCTGGTGCCAGCAGTTGTTGCGGAAACTGCAGCTTTTTGGAGTTTTACGGTTACGTTTCGGATGAGGGGTTTGAGCCGCCGCAGGAGCCGGTTATCGAAAACGCCTGGTTCATCAACGGCAAGGCCGGCCTGCAGTGGTCGATCGATCCGCTGGTGCCGCAGATTTACGAAATCCGCCGCAGGTTGTCCGGCGATGACAATTATGAAACCGTTGACACCATCGTCCCGGCGCAAGGCGGGGGAAAAACGGTGTGGTACGATTACGCGATGACGGATTCGGCGGAATACAAGGTGCGCGGAAAAAACCCGGCCGGTTCTGACGCTTCGAAAAAAGCGGAACTGATTTTCCGTAAGGAAGCGACCGGCAGCATCATCGCCAGTTTCTCCGGTTCCACCATCACCAACGCTTTTGACGGCGACATTCTCAATTACTGCCAAGCCTCCAACAAAAACAAATCGTGGGTGGGGTTGCGGCTGGAACGCGGTCAGGCAATCACCGGGGTGCGTTACGCTCCGCGTTCTAACCGTCCTTACCGGATGCAGGGCGGAATGGTCCAGGTGGCGAATACTTCCGATTTCTCGGATGCCGTTACTTTGTACACCATCACGGAAACCCCTCCGACGAACGCCGTAACCGAGGTGACTTTCGAAACCCCGGCTTTTGACTACCAGTACATCCGTTACTATTCGCCCACCGGCTACTGTTCTTTGGCGGAAATTTCCTTCACGCTGCCCGAAGGTTATTTGGAGGGCGGTGAGCGGCCGGTGTTTTCCACCCCGCCAGGTTTTTACAGCAGTCCGGTGGAGGTTGACATCTCTTTCGACGGCGATGCCGACATCTACTACACCACCGACGGTTCCACCCCGGTGCCATACGAGACCGACCGTTGTTTCAAGTACACCGCGCCGTTTACCCTAAGCGACTGTTGCAGCAAAACCAACCGGCTCTGCCTAATCCGCACCAACCCGCCGGAACTCGCCAGTTCCAGTTACAAGGGATTCGCCTGGGTCGAACCGACCGTAGACCAGCCGAATGTCAACGTAATCCGTGCGCGGGCGTTCAAGAACGGGATAGCGTCGGAATTCGAAGCGATCGGCACTTGGTTGATCGGCAACATTTCCAACCAGCACACGCTGCGTGTGGTGTCGCTCCAGACGGACGAGGAAAACTTTTTCGCCGACGATATCGGACTGATGGTGCCGGGAGATGTTTACAATGCCAACGGGTTCGGTTCCCATGCGGTTGGCAAGCCGAACGCCAACTATTTCCAGCACGGCATGGAGTGGGAGCGCCCGGTGTGTTTCCAGCTGTTCGAGTCCGGTACCCGGGAGGAGGCGTTCGCCCAACAGCTCGGGGTGCGCAACCACGGCGGCTATTCCCGCTCGGTAGCGCAAAAAACGCTGCGTTTCTACGCCCGCAAAGAGTACGGCAAAAAGAAGATCAATTATCCGTTGTTCGGCGACCGCGGCACCCCGGCCTACAAGCGTTTCCTGCTTCGGAACAGCGGCAATGACTGGCAGTACACCCTGATTCGCGATGCGGTGGGGCAGAACATTTTCCGCCCGTTCCTGAAGACCGCCTATCAGGATTACGAGCCGACGGTGGTGTACGTTAACGGCGAATATTGGGGTATCGAGAATTTCCGCGACCATTTCACCAAACATTACATGGAGATGAATTACGGCGCCGACCCCGACAATCTGGACTTCCTCAAACTGGGCCGCAGCGAGGGAACCGATGTGGTGGAAGGTGATATCGTCGAGTGGGAGGCGTTGCGGAAATACGCCAAGAGCCACGACCTGTCCGTGCAGGAGTATTACGACTACATGTGCCGCCGGATTGACGTCGAAAACATGATCGACTACTTTATTTGCGAGATGTACACCGGAAACTCCGACTGGGTGGACAACAACCAGGGCATCTGGCGCGAGCGGGTCAGTTACGACGGTGAAGAGTTGCCCGCCCCGCACGACGGCCGGTGGCGTTGGATGGTTTACGACACCGACGGCGGACTCAGCAACGTTAACAAAGATATGTACAACGGCGCGGCTTTGAACGACCCGTTGTTTGCCGCGATGATTAAAAACCCCGACTACCGCAACCGTTTCGTGACCCGTTGCTGCGACTTGTTCAATTCCGCAGTCGCTCCGGAACGTGCGTGCGCGTATTTTGACGCGGCGGTGGAGAAAATCCGTTCGGAAATGCCCCGGCACATTGCCCGTTGGGGTATGCCGGCCGGATCGATGAGCAAATGGGATTCCAACCTCGCCTCCATACGGAGTTTCCTGCAAAACCGTCCCGCCGCGTTTCGTTCGCTGATGGCGTCATGGTTCAGCTTGGGTGAATTGCGGACGGTTTCGCTCGCGGTGCGCGGCAACGGGAAGGTCGCCTTCAACACTTTACGCACTGGCGATGCCGACGGCGAGATCGCGACGCCGTGGTCGGGCATCTATTACAACGGGCAGACTGTGACCCTTAACGCCCAGCCGGCGGTAAGCAGCGAGTTCCTGTGCTGGGAAATCAACGGCGAGGTTTTTGAGACTCCGTCGCTTGAAGTGGAACTTTCCGCCGACACATCGATTACCGCTGTGTTCGCCGACTTGCCTGACGTGGAATACGAAACGCCGATGGTGGTGGTCAACGATATCATGGCCGAGGCCGACACCGAGGATTGGTTCGAGCTGTTCAACGCCGGTATTTGCACGGTCGATTTGACCGGTTATTTGCTGTACGACGACTCTCCCGCCCACGCTTACGAGATCCCGGCCGGCGTGACTTTGAAATCCGGAGAATTCCTGCTGGTTAAGGCGGGGCAGGCGTATTGCGGTTTGCAGGAGGACGGTTCCCTGTGGGTGGATTTCGGCCTTGGCAAAAAAGGTGACGCGGTGACGCTGGTGGCGCCGGACAGGACCACGGTGGTGGATGTTTGCGTGTTCGGCGCCCAAACCAAGAACGTGAGTTGGGGACGACTGGAGAACGGCCCGGACAACGAATGGGCCGCGCAGCCGGTCACCACTTGCGGTGTGCCCAACCGCAGTCCCGCCGCCACCGGGCTGTGGCTGCCAAACGGAATCGGAATCAATGTCGATCCGGGCGAAACGCTGGAGTACGATTTCGGCCTGGTCGCCGAAGCCGCGGATGCCGGCATTTACACTTTGATCGGCAATGCCGATACCACGGCAACCGTATCTGCCGACGGTCGGTTTTCCTGGATGATACCTTCGGACGTGGCGCGGCAGATCTACATCTTCCGGGTGCTTTGGAACGGCACCGATTCGGACGGTCAGCCAGCGTTTGACGAGTCCACGCTGGTGGTGGGCATCGGCGGGCGAAACGTTTACGAAATTACCGTTGACGTTAATTATCCGGACGTTGGAATGGCGACCGGCGGCGGTCAGTACGAGGAAGGCACCGTGGTTACGCTTGCCGCCACCGCCCCAACCGAGGGTTGGAAGTTCGTTGGCTGGTCGGATGGTTTCGTCGGAATGACGCGCCATGTCACCGTAAAGCGCAACGCCAGTTACACTGCGCTGTACTTCTACGACTTGGATCCGATAAGCCCAGTGGGGGCAACCTTCTTGAACGGGCACCCGCTGGTTTATTGGCCAGAGAAAAACGCTGCCGTTCCGGTGTCTTACGTGGTGTGCCGTAGTGATGCCGTAGACGGTAATTACGAGGCTATCGCCACAGTGACCGGTAACGTTTATGTGGATTCGGCGGTTAATTCCGAGGGCAAGTTTTACCGTGTCGCCGTTCAGTGGCAGGATATGACAGGCGGGCTTTCGGCAGCTTGTTCCGCATATTCCAGCGGTAAAACGCGGCTTATGAAAGGTCCGGTGATCGGAACCGCCGGTTCATGGAACAATAACGGTGACGACCGTTACAAAGTTTTTGACGGCGATACCACCACCTTTTTCGACTCTCCGGATTCGATTGGTTGGGCGGGTCTGGATCTCGGCGACAATCATAACCGTACCTTTACCTCGTTGCGGTATTATGCGCGTTCCAATTGGGCGAGCCGCATGACCGACGGCGTGTTCCAGTTTTCCGACATCACGGATGGGGTTAACACCTTTGAAAATCCGGTGACTGTATTCACTGTGTCCAGCGCCTCGGCAAGCAGATGGACCTCCGCCACGCTTAACCGAACCCTTTCACAGCGTTATTTCCGCTACTTGGGTCCATCCGGCGGACATTGTAACGTCGCGGAGATCGAGCTGTACGGTTACGATCAGTTGCCGGACAAGCCGATTGGATTCGCCGGAAGCGCGGGGATTCGTTCGGTGTCGCTCAGCTGGACGCTGTCCGGCGATGTGTTGGGCAGCGTGGTGCTTACCAACGGCGTGCCTGCCGTGTTTGTCTCCGGCACCAGCGCGGTGGTTGGCGGCTTGGGTGACAGTCAAAGCGTCGAATGCCGGGTGATGTCGCTTTACTACAACGGTTGCAATGCGGACGCTCCGACGCTGACGCTGACAACTTTACCGCCGCCGGAACTGCCGCCGTTTGTCGGCAATCTGCCTTTTGATTCCGGCGAGTTGACTGTATTTCTGCCAGAGGTTTTGGACGAACGGCTGGAACTGGTGGGGTCCGAAGATCTGACCTTGCCGCGAGACCAATGGCAACCGGTGGAAGCGGAATTCGAGATCTTGCCGGACGGGCGGGTCAAGGTGGTTATTCAAAGCGACCGCCCCAAAATGTTCTTTACAATTCGCATGCGGGTACAGTGATCGGGGTAACTGACAATGCTGGATATGCTGGTTTCGCACTTGGAGCAGGCGGTGGCGTTGGCACCGACTTGGGGGTTTGCGCTGATTTTCTTTTTCATGGCGGTGGAGAGTTCCTTCATCCCGTTCCCCAGTGAAATCGTAATGATTCCGGCGGGGTTTCTCGCTTACCGCCATGCGCTGACCACCGGCAATCCCTTGACGGATCTGGCGTTGGCCTGGGGGTGTGGTTTGGCCGGTTCGCTTGCCGGGGCGTATGTCAACTACGGGCTTTCGCTTTGGCTGGGCGAGCCGTTCCTGCGGAAATTCGGCAAATACTTCTTCGTTAAGCCGGAGGCGCTGGACCGGGCCGAGGAGGTGTTCAACCGTTACGGGGACATGACCACCTTCATCTGCCGGCTGATACCGGTAATCCGCCAGTTGATCTCCATCCCCGCCGGGCTGTCCCGGATGCCGTTGGGACGGTTCACGTTTTTCACCGCGCTGGGCGCCGGCATCTGGACCGCGATATTGGCGGGCATCGGCTGGACCTTGGGCCATACCGCCGGTGACTTGCCGTACCGTGATTTGGTGTTCAAGGGCAAAGAGATGGCCAACGCTAACCTGCCGGGGTTGATTTTGGCCGGGGTGGTGGCGGTTGCCGCCTACGCGCTGATCCACAAGTTGGTGATGCGGCGCAGTAATTGAACCGGTTGCAATGTGACGGCGTTTGGCGGGTATGGACTACAAAAGCGCAGATGATATCCAGTTGATGCTGACCGTTCGGGACGCGGATGACCATCAAGCGTTTGCGGAGTTGGTCAACCGCTACCAAAATATACTTTTGAACTATTTCATCCGTTCAGCCGTTGAATATGATATGGAGGATTTGGCGCAACAGACCTTTTTGCGGTTGTACCGTTACCGACAGAATTATCGTCCCAGCGCCAAGTTTACCACGTTTTTGTTTCTGATGGCCCGCCAGGTCTGGATCGACGAGTTGCGCAAGCGCCAGCGGCGGCAGAAACTGGTTGAGGAACTGGAGCGGCAGACGGAGCCGTTTGCCGCGGCTCCGGCGCCGGAGGACGGGGCGGACGCCAAGCATGACATTGACCAGGCGTTGCGGTCGCTGCCCGACAAGTTGCGGCAGGTGGTGGTGTTGGGGGTTTATCAGGAGTTGCCCTACGCGGAGGTTTCCGAGATATTGGGAATTCCCGTGGGTACGGTTAAGTCGCGAATGTTCAACGCATTGGCGAAACTGAAGGATTTTTTGTTGAAAGACCAAGGGGGAAAATCATGAGTTGCGGACTTGATTACGGTTTGGCGGATCATTTGCTGGAGTTGCCTCGTGCCGATGCGGAAAGCTTTTCCGGCGTGGTGGCGGCGTTGCGCGGTTTTCAGTCCGCGCAGGTATCCGAGGGTTTTTCTGATCGGGTGATGGCTGCGGTAAAAGCTTCAGAAAAACGGGAAGACCGTCGCATATACCGCCAGTTCAAGCCGGTTTCGCCGTGGCATTTCCTGAAAATCGCGGCTTGCGCGATTCTTGCGCTCTCCGCGCTCGCGTTTCTGGCGGACAGATGGTTCTCCTCTAACGCCGTCGCGGAAAAACGGGATGTGGCGTGGCTGCTTTCCGCCCAAGAGCCTGACGGGTCGTGGGATCCGGCCAAACACGGCGGTTCGGCGGCGTACCGGCCCGCGCTAACCGCGCTTTCCGCGTTGGCTCTGGCTCGGGAAGGCGGTACACAGTGCCAAGCCGCCATTAGCCGCGCCTGCCATTCGCTGGCCGCCAGCCAGTTGCCGTCCGGCTGTTTCGGCGGAACGGGACGTCAGGAACAGTACAATCACGCGATCACCACCTTTGCCCTCGCTTCGCTCGCCCCGCAGTTTCCCGAAGTCCGTCCGGTGGTGGCCAAGGCGTTGGAATTTATGCGCTCCAGCCAGCGGGCGGCCGGCGGTTGGGACTATGTTGACAATTCGGACGGCAATACCGCGCTTACCGCATGGAATCTGCGGGCGCTGGCTTGCGCCGAAAAACAGGGGTTTTCGGAAGCCCGCACCCTGCGTTGCCGGGGTTTGCGTTGGCTTCGCAATGCGGTGCGTTCCGAAGGGCGGGTGGTTTACCACACCGACAGCCGCGAGAGCGAGTCCGAGAGTTTGACCGCGCTGGCGGCTTACGCCCTGCTGGACGCGGGCGGGCAGTATCCGGAGCTGGAGCGTCTGGGGCGCGTGGTGGCTGGCCGCTTAACGGTTGCCGAAGATTCAGGGACAGATTCTTACCGCGACTACGCCAAGGCGTTGGCGTTTGCGGCGGCAGGGGAATCGGCGCAATCGCGCCGCGTTGCGGAACGGTTGCGGAGCACTCCGTCCGCAACTGACGATGATGCCTGGGGAATGGTGGGGGGGCGGCTTTACACCTCCGCTTTGGCCATTTTGGCCAATTGATCGTCGGCGCGTGTGCCGATGCGGCGGTTACTGGTACAGAGGAAAACTGCAATGCGGCGAATAAGATTTTTAACGGTTTTTGCCATCATCGGCATGGCAGTGCAGGCGGGCGGGGCTGACCGCGCCGCCACGCAACTGGCCGACAAAAATCTGTACCGCCGCTGGTCTTTCAACGGCAATCTGCGTGACGCGGTGACCGGTCAGTCCGCCACTGCAATAGGGCGGGTGACACTTGAAAACGGAATGTTTTCACTGCCCGGAGGTCCGCACGGCACGGGCTATGTTAACCTTGGCCGGGATGTGTTGCCCAAGGACGGCGCGGTTACCATTGAGGTTTGGGCGGTGCAGCGTGAGCCACGCAACTGGTCGCGGATTTTTGATATCGGCACGGTGTTGGAAGATTCGATGCTCATGTCCTGGACCTGCGGCACCGAAGTGAATTCGGACGGAGTGTGCATCAAGAAAACCCTTGACGCCAAGCAGATGAACAACCGTCTGGGGCCGTACACGCTAGGGAAAATGTTCCACATCGCGATGACGCTTTCGCCTCGTTCCGACGGTTGCTGGAATGTGTCCTGTTACAAGCAGGATACGGATACCGGTCGCACCCTGAAATCCTTTTCCTTCACTACTACTCCGGGTTGGTCGCCCAAAACCCAAAACCAGGCCAACGCCTATTTGGGCCATTCCTGCGCCCCCGCCGATTCCGATGCCAATGCTTCCTACGACGAAGTGCGCGTGTGGCGGTGCGCGTTGTCAGAGGCGGAACTGGTTGCCAGCGCCCGGCTTGGCCCTGATGCGGTGCCGGGTGACGGTTTGGTTTCCGCCGAGTTGCTGCAAATACCTCCGCCGCAGGAGAATCCGGTGTCGCCGCTCCATTCCCAAGTCAAGCGGATTGGCAATTGGCAGGGCGCGGTAGCGAAATCGAAAATTTTCGGTAACTACGCTTGGGCCACCGAGGATCAGGATGGCGCGATAGAGTTGGCTTTCGAGGGTACCAGATGCGAGGTGCATTATCACGCTGGTGCGCGGCATTGGAAAGAGCTTACCCTGCATATCGGGCAAAACGCCCCGTTAGGTACGGCGGAGGTGTTCGTCGATGGCCGTAAAACCGGACGCATGGAGACCGCGTCCGGCAACGGGGTGTATCTGGCATGCGACAAGCTTCCGCTTGGCCGCCACACCGTGCGGCTGGTCAACACCGTCCCTAAAAACGATTTCCCGTCCCGGCTGGTCATCCACGGGTTTGTGGTGGATCGTCCGCAGTCTGGCCGCGAGCCGGATTGGTCGGCGGAATCGGAACCGTTGGCCGCGGCCGCCCGCAAACTGCCGCCAATCGTCTTTTTTACCGGCGTTCCCTATCAAAGCGGGGCGATCCCCAACGTTATTTGGCAGTCCAAGCCGTTGGGAGGCAAATGGGGATGCTCGATTCGCGTGTACGATCCCGCGCATCCCGATAAACCCGCCAGGACGGTTTGGGAGCATCCCAATTCGCTTATTTGCGATCTCTCCACCTCTTTCGACGCCGAGCGGATTTACTTTTCGATGCGTTACGACGGCAGCCGCGCTTGGCAGATCTATTCGGTCAACGCCGACGGTTCGGGGTTTCGCCGGATCACCGACACCCCGGACGCCCACAATGTGTCGCCCGCGCCGCTTCCGGACGGGAATATTGCATTCATCTCCTCGCGCACCAAAGGCTACCATACCGTTTGCCAGTCCGGTCCCAGTACCCATGTGTATGTGATGGACGCCGATGGCGGCAACGCCAAACGGCTCTCATCCAACACGCTTTCGGATTTTTACTTGAGCTTGCGCAGTGACGGCCGTTTGATGTACACCCGTTGGGAATACGTGGATTGGAACCTCACTTACCGTCAGTCGCTGTGGACCCAATATCCGGACGGACGGTTGATGTCGCTTTGGTTCGGAAATCTGGTGGAAGATCCCGGCTCGTTCATTCAGGCTGCGGAAATCCCCGGCACGCCCGACGCCGTATGTACTTTTGCGCCGCATCACGGCAGCCCCTACGGCGCGATCGGTCTAGTGTCCACCCAGTTCGGTCCGGAGGGTGCCAAGGGTGTCTCTTATCGGGTGCTGACCCCGGAATTCCCGGCCACCGATGACCTCAACACCCCTTGGGCATATTGTTGGCCGTATCCGGCTCCGGATTCAAATGTGCTGTGTTCCTACGGCGGTGGGGGACTGAATCGGTACCGTATTTGCCTGATCGATCGGCAAGGCAACCGGGCTACGGTTTACGATGCCAAAAACACCAGTGCTTTCGGCGCGCGGCCGCTCGTTCCGCGAACCCCGCCGCCTCTGCTTGCGGAATTCAAACCCGCAAACGCCAAAACCTTTACGCTCGACCCCGTGCCGCCCGGGCAGCCGGAACGCGAGACTGTCGGGGTAGGCTACCTGTTCGTTTCCGATGTCCGCCGGGGCTACGCCGAAAACGTGACCAATGTCCAGTCCCGGTACATCCGCGTAATGGAGCAGCTGCCCAAGACCGTAAACCGGACTTGGGACTTTGTGCTGGACCAGGGACCGTTGATGAGTTCCGGCACATACTACGCCAAGCGGGTATGGGGGTACGCGCCGATCGAGGATGACGGCAGCTGTTATTTCGAGGTCCCGGCGTTAAAAGAGATATACTTGCAGTTGGTGGATGCCGAAGGCCGGGAGATCCAGCGCATGACCAGTGCCATAAACGTGATGCCCGGCGAACGGCAGGGATGTGCCGGATGCCACGAAAACCGCCGCACTGCAGCCGCTCCGGCGGTAGGCAAGGCCGCGCGGCGCGACCCAACACCGATTACCCTTCCCGAATGGGGCAATGCAGGGGTTTTGGACTACCGTACCGTGGTCCAGCCTGTTTTTGACCGCCATTGCGTGAAATGCCACTCTGGCCCCAACCCGCCCAAGGGGGTGTCGCTGAACGGAAACTTCACCCGGTTTTTCTGCATGAGTTATGACTGTATTGTCAATCGGTCGGATGCCAACAATCAGGCTCGTGAGCATTTTTCGGACCCATCCAAACCGAAACCGCTGGTGGACTGCAACCGGCTTTTGACTGGTATCGGAGATCCGCTCCGGCCGATGGACAGCGGCAGTTTTGCGAGCCGGTTGCCGCGGTATTTTGGGCGCGGGCATTGCGGAGCGGATGTGCCGCTGGCTGACCGCCGCCGCATTTACGAGTGGATCGACGCGATGGTGCCGTATTACCCGACCTCGGATTACGCGCATATAAAGGCAAAATCCGACCGGGACAAATGGGGGTTGGCGGACGGTCCGGGGTTGTTGCCGTGGTATACCGGGCGGTTTGAGCCGCTGTACCGGAAAAACTGCGCCTCCTGTCACGGTGGAATCCGGCACAACGGATACGAGTGGCAATCCCAATGGGCGTGGATAGACTTGACCAAACCGGAGTGGAGCCCGGCGTTAACGGCGCATTTGTCCAAAGCGGCGGGCGGCCGCGGATTACCAGCAAACGGGAAATTCCAGTTAGCATCCAAGTCCGATACGTTATATATTGAAATGCTTGAAATTTTCCAATCCGCCGCCGCCGAGGCGGCCAAGACCCCGGAAGCTGATATGCCCGGTTTTGTGCCGCGCAGCCGGGGCAAAGGCGAGTTCCGGATAGAGTGATTTGCAGGAATCCTTGAAAAGATTTGAAAAACCGAGGAAATCATGTCAAAAATCTTTGACAACATAACGATGACGTTTTAAAGCGGAGAAGAGAGGCTCACGTAACGTCCGCAAAGATCGCAAAGGATTGCCGAATCTGGCTTTACAGTTGTCGCCGAAATGTGATAAACTAACGATGTATTTTGGCAATGTTTTTTAACCGTGTTTCATAACCAGTACGGCAGTGGGTAATGGCTAACGGTATGGACATAAAGGAGCGAATGAGAAACGGTGGACGGGGGTTTAATCATGCGTACTAGAAGCGTTGTGTCGGTTGTTGTGTTTGTTTTTGCATTATCCGCTTCGGCGGCCGAACCGATTCCGGCAGAGTTGTTTGGACAGAATCTGGAACACACCCGCTCGGCGTTGCAGGGCGGGATTTCGGCGCAGTTGGTACGCAACCGCAAATTCGCCGGCAAGCCCGACCGCCGCGGGGTCGCGATGATGTGGGACGCATACGGCACTCACTCCTTGTATGACCTGTCGGATATGACTTGCACACGCCACGCCGCGAAGAGCAGGATGTGGCGTCAGAACGAACGGCACTGCCAGGTGATCGGCAGCCTTGTGGAGACGGGGGAGGCCGGTATCCGTCAAGGAAACATCGGAATACGCGGCGGGGTGCGGCATACGTTCAAGGCCGTGGTGAGTTCCTATCACCCGGAGGACACGCAGATGATTATGCGTGTGGCCGACGGCGACAAAACGCTTGCCGAGCGCACGTTCACCGTGAATACGAAGACCCGCACGGAGTGGACGCGCATTGCCTTCGACTTTACGCTGGAAAAAGACGCGATGGCAACGATTTCTATCGGCGTGAAGGGCCGTAAATACTGTGTCGTCGGCGCGGTGTCAGTGTTGCCGGCAGACAATTTCCACGGGATGCGCGCGGATGTGGTAAAGAATCTTCGCGAGATTGGTACCTCCATTATCCGCTGGCCCGGCGGCAACTTCGCTGGCGAGTACCGCTGGCGCGACGGCTATTCGATCGCCGATCCCGACGAGCGCGCGCCGATCCAGAGTTACACCGAGATCGAGACCCAGCCGCACAGCCTAGGCTACGACCAGAACGACATCGCGATGGAGGACGTGCTTGCGCTCTGCGAGGAGATCGGCGCCAAGCCGTTTTTCACGATCAATGCGGCGTGGGAAAGTCCGCAGGACTCCGCCGACTGGGTGAAGGCGTGCGCGGGGCGTGTGAAACTTTGGTCGCTCGGAAACGAAATGGGTTACGGGCACATGGAGGGTCCTAAAGGGGCGGACGGTTACGCCAAGATGGTGCGCCCCCATGCCGAGGCGATGCTCAAGGTCGATCCCACGCTCTCGATTACCTCCTCCGGTCCCTATCCGTGGGGCGGGCAGGATTGGATCGACCAGTCCGCGAAAGCACTTTCGGATCTCGCGCCGGTAATCTCGTACCACCGTTACGACAACCCCGGCATATTCGATTTTTCCACGCCAGAAAGGACGGCCGCGCTTTATGCGACGATGTCGAAGCGCACGGATGACGCGCTGGAAGCGCTTAAGAATTTCCGCAAGCGGCTCCCGAAGGAGATCGGTATCTCCTACGATGAGTGGAACATCTGGTACTCTTGGTATCACGAGGAGGGCATTTTGGAAGGACTTTACGCTGCAAAGATGCTCGGCAACCTGATGCGCAACTGGGAGTCTTGCGGACTCAAGTACGTGTGTTACTTCCAAGCCGTAAACGAGCAGGCGATTAATGTCGGGCCGTTTGAGAGCCATCTAACCTCGCTGGGCGAGGCGATGCGGATATGGAAGGGGCATATCGGCGGAGTGCCTGCCGAGATTCACGACCTTCCCGCCGATGCTTTCGCCACGGACGCCAAAGACGGTTCTCGCTACATCACGGCTTACAACTTTTCCACGGCGGAACCGGCCACGTTCCGTATCCCGACCGGCGGACGCGGAAAAATCGTCTCCGGTGAGACATTGGTGCCGAACGGATTTGAAATCGGATGCCGTTACCAGCGCAAACCGGAATCCGGAAAGATCGCGGATGGGGTTTATGAGGTTACGCTTCCGCCCGCCGCCCAAATTGCGGTACGTATTCTGTAGAACTTTCCTAAAGGAGTATTGAAGATGCAGAAAAAGGCTTTGTCAAGCAGGCGTGATTTCATCCGCCAGAGTTTATTGTCGGGTGCGGCGCTGGCTTTTCCGACTATCATTCCTTCGAGTGTCATCGGCGAAACCGCGCCGTCGAAAAAGATCACCATCGGCGTGGTCGGGTGCGGACGGATCGCGCAGAGTTTCAACATTCCGGGTTGCTTGAGCGACGGCGGACGCGACCTTTGCGATTTCATCGCGCTGTCGGACGTTGATCCGGATCGCCGAAAACATTACCGCCGGTTGCTTGCGGGAGAAAAATTCCAGGGCCGCGATCTCGTGAGTGATGCGCGGTGCGTGTCGGATTATCGGCAGTTGCTCGCCGACCCGGCGGTCGACGCGATAATGGTTACCGTGCCGGACCACTGGCACGCGCAGATTGCCATCGAAGCCTGTATGGCGAAAAAAGATGTCTTTTTGCAGAAGCCGATGGCGATGTCCATCGGCGAGGGGCGGGCGATCGCCAACGCGGTGAAGAAGTATGGCGTAATCCTTCGCACCGGTACGCAGCAGCGGGCAACCGAGAATTTCATCCGTGCGGTGGAGTGCGTGCGGGACGGGCGGCTTGGCAAGGTCGTTCGCGTCGAAGTCGGGATTCCCGACGATCCGAAAGAGTACGATCTGCCGGCGGAGGAACCGGTGCCGACGGGATTTGATTGGAACATGTGGCTGGGCGCTACGCCCGATGCCCCGTACGCGCAATTGCGCAGCCATCGGCGCGGTCCGGACGGTAAGGTGAATTTCTCCCGTCCCGGATGGATGACCATCCAGTCCTACGATATGGGCATGATCGCGAATTGGGGCGCCCACCATATCGATACCGCGCAACGCGGGTTGGGCGCGGAAAAAGAAGGTCCGGTTTCGGTTGTCGGCACGGCGGAATATCCGAAAGGGCGCAAGCTCTGGAACACCCACGGCGAGTGTGACGTCACCTGGACTTACGCTTCCGGTGCGGAAATGAAGCTCGGTTCCACCCGCAAGTATCCTTGCGGAATCCGGTTCATCGGCGAACGCGGCGACTGGATCTTCTGCGGCTTCGGAGGAGCGAAGCAGACGAGCGACGACCCAAAGAGTGCGTCACTCAGTGAACTTGAGGGGCGGAAAATCGCCGCCAGCCGCCGGGAACTCATAGAGGGCGCGGTGGCGAAACCGTTACCCCGTCTTAAGGAGCACAACCGGGAGTGGATCGAGGAAATGCGCACGCGCGGCCCGCTTGCCATGCCGTTGGAAGAGGCCCAACGCACCTCGACAACCTGCATTCTCGGTTATACGGCAATGAAGCTGGGCCGTAAGCTCAATTGGGATTTTAAGGCGGAGCGTTTCATCGGCGATGATGAGGCCAACCGGACACTTTTCCGCGAAGAGCGTGAAGGATTTGGCATTAAGCGCTATTTGAAGGAGCTTGCCTAAATCGCAGTTTCCAAAAATCGGGCCGGGAAGTCGGCATAAACGGGGGGGAAGAATGAGAGTGACAGACAATTTGGCGATTTTCATTGCCGGTATCGCCGCGTTGAACTTTACCGTAGCCGCCGAAACCGATCTTGCGCCGTTTCCAAAGTGGGGTGCGCCGCGCGCCATCACTTCCGGTCCGCACGAACATCTGTTCGCCAGTTACTTCGCCATCAACTCCTGGAGTCCAAACAACCGTTACGTCACGGTGCTGGAAACCGATATCAACGGGCGTCTTCCGGAATCCGGCGAGCGATGCACGCTTGGGGTGGTTGACCTTCAGGACGGCAATCGTTTCATACCGGTAACCACCACGGCGTGTTGGAACTTCCAGGAGGCGGCGATGGCCCATTGGATTGATGATGACACCTTCCTTTTCAACGATGTCCGCGACGGCAAATTCGTGACGGTGGTTATGAATTGGAAGACCAAGGCGGAACGGGTTCTCCCGCTTCCGGTGAGCGCGGTCAGCGAAGACCGTTCGTGGGCGGTGTCTATCAACTATGCGCGTTTATCCTTAACTCGGCCCGACTATGGTTATGCCGGACTGGGACAGGATCCCCGCGAGGATTCGGAGTGGCCGACGGATGACGGTCTGTGGGTGATGGACTTGAAGACCGGCGAACACAAGCTGATTCTCTCGGTGGCGCAGGGACGCGACTTTATGCCCGCCACCCAGAAGGTGGCCGACAAGCCGGGCCATCCGCTCGCCTACTATTGCCACACGGTTATTCAAAAAGACCAGGCCGGATCACGCATATTCTTTCTCGCCCGTTCGGTGGACTGGTTCGACAAAACGAATCATCAGGCATCCCGTTGGCATACCACATCCTTTACCGTGAAGAAAGACGGGACCGACTTGCGACGCTGTTTCAAAGACGGCTGGGCGGGGTCGCATTTCAATTGGGCGCCTGACGGAAACCCCAAACTGCTGGTCACGGCGGCTTGGGACGGCGACAAGAAAGGCGAGTGGGGGCGAACTGCCTGGAGTCCGGTGGAATTCACCGTGGGCGAGGAGGATAAGGTTCGGCGCATTGGCGCGGGGATTTTGGATTGGGATTGGCACTGCATTTATTCTCCGGACGGGAAGTTCATGAGCGCCGACACTTATTGGAACGCAAACTTTGAACGGCCATGGGTGTTGGTGCGCCTTGCCGACGGCATGACGATGCCGATGGGCGCGTTTTATGTGCCGGAACCTTATCGGCAAACTTATTGGCGTTGTGATTTGCATGCGCGATATCGTCCGGACGGACGACAGATCGGTTTCAATTCGGTTCATGAAGGGACACGTCAAGCATATGTGCGCGACATTGAATTCACTAAGTAACCGTTCTCTTAGCAAACGGCTTTTGGGTGTTGCGGCCTTAACGTTGGCGGTTGCATCGCAGATGCAGGTTGCGCAATCGGCTCAAAACAACGGCGGGAAAACCGCGCTGTTGGTCGGGGTCTCCGAAGTCTGCGCTGGTGCCAATGCTTCGGTTCCCGCGGCTTGCACAAACGCGATCAGCAAAGCGGGCCATGTTCCGGTGGTGATTTGCCGGGGGACGCGGGATGAAATTGACCGTGCGGTTTCGCGAATCGATTTGCTTCTGCTTCCCGGCGGTGAAGATGTCGATCCTGCCCGGTACGGGGCGCAACCTTCTCCGGCCTTGGGTCGGGTCAATAAAACCCGCGACGAATTCGAAGAGCAAGTGTTGCGTTCCGCAGTTCGTCACGAGGTGCCGATTGTCGGTATCTGCCGCGGTGAACAGCGGTTAAATGTTTTTTTCGGCGGAACCCTTTATCAGGATCTTCCCAGCGAACTTGGCAAGAATTACACGGTTGAGCATCGCAGAGGCAAACCGGAGCGCCGGCATGGTATCGTGATCGCCGAAGGTTCACGTCTGGCTAAGGTTTGCGGAACGGAATCGGCTACGGTAAATTCCTCCCATCATCAGGCGGCGAAAAGGTTGGCACCGGGAATGACGGTTACGGCATGGTCTAGTGACGGCGTGGTGGAGGCGATTGAGTGCGATTGGTATCCGGCGGCGGGGGTACAGTTCCATCCGGAACGGCTTTCTGCGGTTTATTCCGAGCCGCTATGGGATCGCTTTTTTGCCGGAATCATGGACTTTGCCGGGCGCAAACCAAATTCCGCCCCGGCGCGGCGGCCAATCGGGGTGATAGTTTCCGATTCCGCCGGATTGGCGGTTCTGGAGCGGTTCCTAACGATTGACGAGTTTGATAATGCGACCGGTGAAAAGAAAAAGGACGGCAAGCCAGTTTTCGCGGGCGAGGATTTCGTATTGCTCGGAGATTTCGCGCACGGGCCGTATGACGGACGTTATGCTGCCGCGGGTGACGGGGACGTTCTGGCGGAGATGGTGGTTCGCGACGCACAGTTTGTTTTGGGCTCGGAAGGCCACGAGCCGGCCAAGGCGTTGGTTGTCGCTGCCGGTAATGCCGCCGCTGCCGGTATCGAACGGGTACGGGCAATGGCCCGTCCCCATGATGCGTTTGTTACAGGAACCGTCGGTGCGACCGGTGAAAATGCCGATGATTCAGCGCTTCGCGCCGTAGTCGAATGTTACCGTTCGCTTCGACAATCCGGTTTGCTGCAACCGGGCGGTGGCAATCGTGCCGCCGTCCGGGTTCACGCGTTCATAACGGAACAGGGAAGCATCCCGTTGTCTCCAGACGATATGAAACATGTTCGCGGGCACCGTTCTGGGACAAGGATTGTCCCGTTGTCAAACGGCGAGTTGCCTTTGGGCGTTAAACGGGAGACGGGAAAAACTTTTCCCGCTTGCGCGAAAGAGTTGGGACTGTGATTTGGTAGAAATGTTCTGGGAACTGGAGGAGGAAATATGAACCGTACCGAGATCGTTCGTTGGTCGGTTTTGGCGTTTTGCGCGGCGACGCTTGGAGCGCGGGCGGAGTTCAAGGTTGACCGGTCGGTGATGTCTGACGAATATTGGAAGGTCTGGAATGACGACGTTCAGGCCAAGATTGACTCGGACATTGAGAAGTACCGCAAGGCGGACGCCGCGTTTGCGGTCGATGCGCCCGACGGAACCGAAGTGAAAGTCGAGCAAGTGACGAGCGCGTTTTTTTTCGGGGCGCACATTTTCAACTTC
Organism: Kiritimatiellia bacterium; assembly: GCA_017454745.1. GTDB lineage: Bacteria > Verrucomicrobiota > Kiritimatiellia > RFP12 > UBA1067 > UBA1200. The sequence continues at coordinate 17,628 of JAFTCL010000050.1, read as the reverse complement.
AACCAGCTGGGTAAAAAAGAGTGGAACGACCGGTACAAGGAACTTTACGGCACCCTCTTCAATTCGGCGACGGTGGCATTCTACTGGCGCACGCTGGAGCCGTATCCTTACCAGCAACGGTTTGAAGAGCGGTATGAAGACACCGAAGATTTCTGGAACGGATGCGCCGACCCGAAACATCAGCCCCACTGGCGCCGTCCGGCCCCCGATCCGGTGATTTCGTTTCTCAAGACGCGCGGATGCCGGATTCACGGTCATCCGCTGGTTTGGGGCAACAATGCTTGGCATACTCCCACTTGGTTGTGGGATGATTTCTGTCCCGATGCCGAAAAGTTCGCGCTGGAGGCGGCAACCGGGGTTAAGATGCCGCAGCGCAATATCAAAATTCCGATTTGCGTGAAGGATATGCAGGACCGGAGCGAGCGGGTTTGGGCGGCGGCCTGGAAAAAAGTTTTCAGCCAACTATCCGAGACGCAAATCGCCGAACTTGTCCCCTCATACGTCAAGGCGCAGGAATTCTTTTACGAGAAGCGCATCCGTGAAATCGGCGAACGCTACGGGTCGCGGGTGGACAGTTGGGATGTGGTGAACGAATCCGCCACCGACTGGGGCGTTGGCTCGAAACGGCAGTGGCCGACAGGGGAGTCGTCGGCTAAAAATTCGCTTCCGCTCACCAAAAGCCATTACGGAGTTATGCCGGCGAATTACGCATACAAAGGATTGGTTCTGGCCAGGAAGTATATGCGCCCTGACGCTTGGCTGAACGTCAATGAGTACAATATGAGCGCGTTTCCGGGGCAGATTCGCGATCTTGAGGCCAACGGCGCGGACTTTCAAGTGGTGGGATCGCAAATGCATTTGTTCAATCCGGCCGAATCAAAAAAAATCGCGTCTGGGGTGTTCTCGGATGAGGTGAAGCGCAAACTCACGCCGGAAGGCATTTGGGACACGTTTCGGCGCGTTGCCGAGGCGGGCGGGGGACGCCCGATCCACTTGTCGGAAATCACCATTACAGCCCCGGACAATACCGAAAGCGGTCAGATGGTGCAGGCGATCATCATGCGCAACGCCTACCGGATCTGGTTCTCGATCGAAAAGATGAACGGCATCACCTGGTGGAACGTGGTCGATGACTGCGGTGCGCCGGGTGAACCTTCGATCAGCGGTCTATTTACCCGCGACATGAAACCGAAGGCCGCCTACTACGCGATGGATGATTTGGTCAACAACCAATGGAAGACCCGTATCGCGGTGAAGTCGGCGGACGGAAAGGTTAAATTCCGCGGTTTTCGCGGCCATTACCGTTTGAGCTGGAAGGATGCCGCCGGGAAAACGGTTGAAAAGACCGTTGATTTGCGTTAGTTTCCGGCAGCGGTCCGCTGTGCTGCTGGGGGCGGGATTTCGTCGCCGCGGGTTATAGCGTAGAAATTCCCGCTTGTTTTGTCGGTCGTGTTGCGATATAATTCTGGCGTTGATTTTGGAAAGGACTTTTTCTATGACGGAAAGTGAAATCTTGGGGTTGATGTCTGATACCGGCGCGTTGCTCTCCGGGCACTTCCAATTGCGGTCTGGGCTGCATTCCAACCGTTATTTCCAGTGCGCTAACGTGCTGCGGTATCCTCGGATTGCCGGTAAGCTGTGCGATGAGTTGGTGCGGCAGATGAAGGAGTCTGCGGATATCGGTCATTTCGACGGCGTGATCTCGCCCGCTTTGGGCGGCATTTTGGTCGGTCACGAAGTGGCGCGCGCGTTGGACACCAAGTGCATTTTTGCCGAGAAGCAGGATGGCGCGTTGGTAATGCGGCGCTTTGCCATTAAGCCCGGCGAACGCTATGTGGTGGCGGAGGATGTCATCACCCGCGGCGGACGGGTCCAGGAGACCATTGACATTGTGCGTAACGCGGGTGCGGAGGTCGCCGCGGTTTTGGTGCTGGTGGACCGCAGCGCCGGGTTGGCCAAGTTTGATTATCCGACCTTCTCGCTGCTGCGTTTGGCCCCGGAGGTGTGGGAGCCGGAAAAATGCCCGATGTGCGCGGCCAGTGTGCCGTTCGTGCATCCCGGTTCGTAATCGGTTAAATCCGTTAGTTTGGAGCGAGCGGTGCGGGTGACGTTAAATGATCCTTCGGTGAATGTCCAAGACATCTTGGCGTTTGTCGAGAAGGCTTATTGGGATGGAAACGAGGCGGCGGTGTCGATCCAGTCCGTCCCGTTGCTTGTGCGCACCGGTTTCCGTCCCACCCGAAACGGGGTTTATATTTTCCCGTTGCCGCGTTTCAAGCGCATCGCCCACACTCCGGTTTACGAACGTGCCGCGGCATTGCTCCTGCTGGTGCTGCTGTCGCCATTGCTGCTGTTGGTGTCGTTGCTGGTGCTTTGCGACGGTGGTTTGCCGATTTTCTATTCCCAGCGGCGGTCTGGGCGCAACAACCGTCCTTTCACCATTTGGAAATTCCGCACCATGGTCAACGCCAGCGGGAATATGCAGGAGGAACTGTTGCGGACTTCGTCGCGTTCCGACCGGTTGTTCAAAATGGCGGACGACCCCCGTGTCACCCGTATCGGCGCGGTGCTGCGAAAGACATTCATTGACGAATTGCCGCAACTGGTGAACATCATCAACGGCGAGATGCGCTTTTTCGGGCCTCGTCCGTTGCCGGCGTTTGAACACGGGCATTACCAGCGCCGCAACCAATCGTTACGGCTGATTTCCATCCCCGGTCTCTCCGGGGTGTGGCAAGTGTCCGGACGCAACCGCCACACTTTTGATGAAATGTGCCTCTTGGATTATTACGGCATCTGCCACTCCTCGTTCGGCTTTAATACGTTGCTCTTTTTCCGAACCCTGAAAGTGGCTTTTGCCGCCAAAGGCTATTGAAGTTCCAACACGGCCCGTTCCAGCGGTGGCAGGATCAACCTCATTTCGCTTCCCCTTCGAAGAGCTTAAGCAGCCGGGGGGTGATGTCGATTAGGCTGGTAATCCCGTTCCGGAACGCTTCCGCGCCCGGCCCTACCGTCACCAGCGGGATTGGATTGCGGGTATGGCCTCGGGTGCTCAAATCTTCGATGTTGCCATGGTCGCTGGTAAGAATCACCAGCACCCCGGCGGCTTCGCAAAGCCGCAACACGCCGCCCAAAAACTGGTCTAGAATGGAGAGGGTGGTTGCCGCCTTTTCATAATCGCGGGAATGCCCGGCCAGGTCGGTCTGGAAATGTTCAAAGAGTGTGAAGTCGTTTGCCCGCACCACTTGCATCAGGTGGTCGGCCGCTTCCAACGGGGTGACCGTTTCCAGCTGATGCCCCTTCTCGCGCAGAATCTCGCGGGTGATGTCGTGGGTTACGGCCTGGCAATCGTCGAGGTCGTCGCGGGTACAGATGATTTCCGGCCGGGTAAGCGCCATCACGGTGGTTACGGATTTGAACCGCCGCACCCGGATGTCGTCGATGTCGTCCACCAGATAAGCGTCCGCGAAACGGCAGCGCACCCCGATGGAGCGCAGCGACATCATAAGGTTGCCCTCTTCGATGATTTTACGCAATGAAGGTCCTGGGAAGCCTTCGCAGTGCCGTCCCATAAATTTCGACGTGTTGATACCGGTAAACATGGTGGTTTGGCCGGTGGCGCTTTGTGGAAGCCCGGCCACGTCAAGGCAGGCGTCGATTAGGGTGGCGTGCTCGGCGATAAGCGAACACAATACCGGGCAAACGTCGGGATTGACCGGGTTGTCCGGGGCGGGTTCGCGAATGCCTACGCCATCAATAAACAGGAAAAGCACCTTCATGAGGACATTTATACTATTCTTTGGGGCGACAAGCAAGCCAAAAACCAAGAGCGGGCAAAAAAAGTGCGTGTTATGGCGTTTCGGTGTTCAGGTTAAAGGCTTTTCCCATCGCGGCTTACATTCCGCCGCCGCCCATCGGGGCGATGCCACCGGGCATACCGCCGCCCATACCGCCGCCGGGCATTCTGCCTCCACCCATGCCGCCGCCCGGCATCCTGCCGCCGTTCATGCCGCCACCCGAATTGCCACCGCGTCCGCCATTCATACCGCCGCGTCCGCCGTTGAGTCCGCCACCCCCGCCGGTTCCGGGCTGTCCGGGACCGCCGGCTCCGCCTTCGCCGCCACCGTTCTGTCCGCCGGTTTGACCGCCGGTTTGACCGCGACGGTTTCTCCCGTTCTGGCTGTCGGTGGCGGGATTCTGGGAATATTTCCAAACCGGAATTTCTATGTCGCGGCTAATCTCAATCGGGTCGTCGCCATCCTTAAGCGGTTTTAGGTAAAGCGTTACCGACACTTTGTAGGGTAGGGCGTTGGAAGTTGTCCAATCCTCCTCCCATTCGATTTCCTGAGCGTTTTCGGTTTGAGCGGCGGAGGGCGGCTCCTTAAGCACTTTGCAGTTCATGGCGATTACCCGCGGGGAAACCACAATGGGGGTGAGGTCCTCGTCAACGTCAAACTCTTCTTCGTCCGTGTCGATAAAATCGGTTGACCACGCTTTGGCCAGCAGTCCGCACGGTTCGCCGTTTTTGCCTTCGTCTTCCACATATAGACGAATGCGGTGCGGGAGTTCCGCCAACTCGGTTTGTCCGTCGGCGGATTTCAGTTTGCCGATAAAGGCGCGTCCGAGTTTCATCCACTCCATCATGTCGTGGGCGTTTTCGTCTTCGCCTTCGTCGTTCAGAATCATCAGCCCTTTGTCGTCGTCGTTTTTTACGGTGGTGGAGAAGTAGGCCGAACGCAGACCGGATTCGATCTGTTTCATCACGTAATCTACCTGCGCCATGGAATCGGACATTTCCTGCCCGGCGCGCCAGCTTTGCACGGTGGCGTCGAAACAGAAGAAAGACAGCAACATCATCACCGAAAGAATGGTGATGACCATGGTCAACTCAAGCAGGGTGAATCCGTAACTGGCGTTTTGGCGTATCATGGCGGTTATTTCTTGCGGATTAATCTGACCAGCTCCTCGTACTGGCCCTCCTTGCCAGCTCCCCAGGAAACCCGCGTCCGCAGCACGTAGAGGTTGTCGTCGTCTTCATCGGAGTCCAAATCCTTCTCGTCCACCGAACGCTGGAAGGTGAAGCCCTTGTAATTATCGACGACATTTTTATCGAGCTTCAGTTCCAGGTCGTTGATCATCTCCTCGGCGGTTACCGTGTCGATGTTCAAATTCTCGTCCTCTTCCAGATCGGCGGCCAGTTCGTCAATGGGCGGAATGGGATAGCGGCGTTCGCCGAGGTCGAACACGAATTGGGCATCTTGGAACTCCTTGGAGAGCATCATCATCTTTGCGCAATTGCCCATGCCGCTCATCAGCGCGAGCAGTCCGGTGGCAAGGATAAGGGTGGCAATCAGCACCTCGATCAGGGTGAAGCCGCCGTTGCGTGGATTAATCATCGTCGTCCTCCACTTTGGCGTTTCCGAACCGGTCGATGATGATTACCGCCCGGTCGATTTCCATCCCCTCCTCGGAGTCTTGCGGGGTGACGATTACCCGGTACGGGAGACAGCGTCCGTTGCTTTCGTATGGGATCCGAACGGTTTGCCGCTCCCGGCGGGTGACGTTGCCTTCTTCATCCTCCTCTTCGTCCTCCTCCTCGGAATCGAGCGACAACTCGTCCGCCACTTCTTCTTCCTCAAGTGCCTCTTCGTCGATCACCGCCTCGAAATGCACCTGCTCGTACTTTTTCTCGGTTTCCAGCGACGACATCCGGGTTGGTCCGCCGGAATTGTCGCCTGGATCGTCTGCCGCTACCTCCCCGGCGTCGGCGTCGGATCCTTTTACGGAGGCGGCAACCGCCATTGGGGCGGGGGCGGCCGATTTACCGCCGCTGTCGGAATCCGATTCTCCGGTGATGCGCAGGGTGCCGTCACTGCTGATTTCGAGGATTATGGTCTGCTGGCGCAGTATGGCCATTGTCCGGGCATAACGGGACATTTGCATCACCCCGCGGGTGGCGGAGCGCACTCTGGCCACATTGCTGCCGGACACGGTGGGCGCGATCAGCATCGTCATAATGCCGATAAGCACCACCACGACCAACAATTCAATCATGGTGAAGCCGTTACGCCCCATCTTAAACCAGCTTTTGGTCGCCATTTCAGCACCAACCGGACAGTATCCCGTCCCTACGATCAGTTGGTAATGTCGTCGTCGGTTCCGAGTTCAAAATCCGGCCCGGCGGAGACGATTTTGACCTTGCGTCCGGAACGGGTATAGGAGAACGGGGTTCCCCACGAATCGTTCAGTGCGCTTTCCTTGAGCAGGCCCGGCTCGTTGTCGGTCCCGACGGTCAGCTCTTCCAGCGTTTCCGGAAGTTTGCCGCCGTGCTTCATGGAATAAATGTCGATCGCCTGCTCGATGGTGCTGATGCTTCCGCGGGTAACGGTGATGCGGGTTTCGTTATCCTGGCCGGACAGCACCAGTTTGGCTCCGGCGTACAGGATGCCCAGAATGCAAACCACCATCAGCAATTCGACCAAAGTGAAGCCACTCTGGCGGCGAAGTTTTTTCATTGATTTCTCGTTCATTGTTGATCTCCTTATGGGTTGGTTGAAAGGGAAAGGGGTTTTGCCGACGGTTTCGGTTTATGCCCCGTTCAGGTTGGCGGTGGCCTTCATGACCGCCATCAAAATGCCTACCGCAACGAATCCCACCACGCCGCCGATCAACACGATCAGGATCGGCTCCAGGGCGTTGGTGAAGATTTTGATGTTGCGGTCCATCTGGTTCTCGTAACGTCGGCCGATATGCCCGAGGGCGCTAGGCATGTCGCCCGACTGTTCGCCGACCGCCAGCATATCGGTCATCATTTTCGGGAAGATCTTGCTCTCCGCCAGCGGGCCGGAGATCGAGGTGCCGTCGGTCACCCGTTCCCGCGCTTTTTTCAACGCGCTCCCGATCAGGGCGTTGCCGCAGGTTTCCTCGGAAATCTTCAATGCCTGCAGCACATTCACCCCGTTGGCCAACAGTGTTTTCATGGTGTAGGCCAGGGTGGAATACGCCCCGCAGGCGATAATGCCCTTAACTAGCGGCGCGTGCAGTTTGAAGGTGTCGAACTTCAGACGCCCCTCTTTCGTATCCAGATAGCGTTTCAGCATGACGATTGCCACCACCACCCCGATGCCGACTAAAACGCCGTAGTGGATCAGGAAGTCGCTGGTGTTCATCAGAATCCGGGTCGGCAGCGGCAGCCCGGAGCCCATGCTTTCAAACATTTTGCGGAACTGGGGGATTACTTTGACCATGGCGAAAATCACGGTGATAACACCGAAGACCAAAACCACGGCGGGGTAGGTGAGGGCGGAGGTGATTTTCGACCGCATACTTTCGTTGCGTTCGTAATGCTCCACCAGACGGCGCAGCACCTCGATCATGGCGCCGGATGCCTCGCCGGCCCGGATCATGTTTCCGTACAGCGGCGGAAAGCTTTTGGGGTGCGCGGTGACGGCTTCGGATAGCTGTTCGCCGCGCATAATCCGGTCGCGCAGATCCGAGGCGATGCGGCTTTGCGCCGAATCCGCCTCTCCTTGGTTCGCTAGACAGTTCAACGCCGCGCCGAGCGTCATCCCGGCTTCCAGCAAATCGCTCAATTCCGAGGTGAACAGCAGCACTTCCGACGATTTCATTTTGGCTTCGCCGTTGCCCATCTTAAGTTTCCAGAACGGCGTGCCGGACGAGCCGCTTTTGGCTTTCGCGCCTTTGCCGGAACGGTTTTCCACTACGGAAATCGGCACATAGCCGAGTTTTTCGACCGCCGCCATCGCGGACAAACGGTCGGAACCCTCGACAGAGCCTTCCATTTTGCGTCCGTCTTTAGAGAGTGCCTTGTAGTTGTACTGCGCCATAAACTCACCTGCATTAACCTGCCGGTCCACTCATTGCTAAACGAGGGTGGGCCGCCGGATATTGCCGTCACTTGCCCGCCGTTACGGTCTCGACCCGGTAGCGGCCGGAACCGACTTCGAATGCCTCCCGTCCCGGAATCGGCGATTTAGCGGATACCGATCCTTCCGGCGCGGTGAACCGCCCTTTTGCGAATTCCGGCATCACCACCAGCGCGGAGGTGTTGACCGGCACTTCAAAAGTCCATGCGAACTTCTCCCCTTCGCGCTTCCATTCGCTGCGGATCGCCCCGTAAGGGGAATCGTGCATTGCCTTAACCCAGTCCAGGCCGTTTACCGGTTCCGGAGCCAGCATGAAGCGTTTCATTCCCACCGACGCGGTATCGGTCGTTCCCGCCGCCACCGCCGAAACTTTCGGGGCCAGCCTTATTCCGGCCAGATACTGGTAGAACCATGCCGAGATGTCTCCGAACATGATGTGGTTGCGCGAAGAGCCTTGCCCCCAGTCCTCCCAAAGTGTGGTGCCGCCGTCTTTAATCCAAGCCCCCCAGGACGGCCGCTGCTCTTTGGTTGTCATGGCGTAGGCAAGGTCGGTTCGTCCGGCGTCGCTGAGCGCCCGCAGCACGTATTTCGACCCCAAAATACCGAAATCGAGGAAACCGCCGGTGGCGTTCACGGCGTCACACAGGCGCGCTTGGATTTTCTCCGTCTCTTCCGTCGGGGCCAACCCTTGGTGGAGGGCGCAGCCTTGCGCGGTCTGGGTGCCGTTGGCGTAAACGCCGTTGCCCTTGTACTGGGTGCGGTTGAACGCATCGCGGATTTGGCCGGCCAGCGCGGCGTATTTTTCCGCGTCCGCGGTTCGGCCCAGAATGCGCGCGGTTTCGGCGACAATCCTGGCGTCAAGGTAGTAGTAGCCGGTGGAGGTTACCGTCGTGGGCGTTTTCGCTTTCCACGGGCACCAGTCCCCAAGACCGTGGGAAACCAGTCCGCCGTCATGGGAGCGCGAGGTCATGTAGTCAACATAACGCGCCATCGCCGGATAGGCTTTTTGCAGTATTTGCTCGTCGCCTCCGTAAACGTACAGCATCCAGGGGATGATTACCAGCGCGCTGTCCCATGCCGGGCCGTTGCCCCAGGCGTATCCCCATCCGCTGGTGGGCACGATACCGGGGAGGTTGCCGTCTTTCTGCTGTTCGTCCATCAAGTCGTTGAGCCATTTTTCATAGCCGGCGACATTCTGGAAGTTGTACATCGCCTGTTCGGAGGCGAGTTGGGCGTCGCCGGTCCAGCCGTTCTTTTCGCGGTGCGGGCAGTCGGTGGGGTAACCATCGGCGAAATTGCTGCGGTACGCCCATATTGTCGCCTGCTGGATACGGTTCAAAAGCTGGTTTGAACATTCGAAAGTCCCCGCGTCGTCGAAATCGGTGTAAACGGCTCGCGCTTCGATCGTTTCGGCGGTCGGCGGCTGCGCTAGGCCGGTGATTTCGGCGTACTGGAAGCCGTTATAGGTGAAACGCGGCTCATACGTTTCGCCGGGCATGCCGGAACAGACGTAGCGGTCGGTCTGGAACCATCCGCCGGGCAGCGCGAAAAATGAGGCGGGGTAGCGGAAATGCGCATCGGTGCCGCTCATGCTCAGCGTCCCGTCGGGGTTCTTCTTTTCACCGTAGCGGATCCGGATGACGTCGCCCGGCTTTTGTGCCGGCGGGGTCATCTTGACCCAGCCCGAAAGGTTCTGCCCGAAATCCACCATCCACACCCCCGGCTTCACCTCGGTGACGGAAGCCGGTTTAAAGGTTTGATGCACTTTGGAGGGGGCGATGGTTTCGGCGGACAAACGCCCGCCCGGTCCGGAAACCTCTTTGGCGTTGACCGTGTTCCGTTCCAGGTCGATACCGCCGTTGGGATTGACGCCGATCACTTCGCCTTCCCGGATGCAATCGAACCCGACCGGGCTGGCGACCTGCCGCCATGTGCCGTCAGACACCACTTGGCGGCGTGTGCCGTCATTGTAAACCAGATCGAGCTGCGCGATCATTCGCGGCGAATCGCGCCACGGGGCGATGTCGAAATTCCAGACCGCGATGGAACGGACATCGTACCAGCCGTGTCCCACCAGCACCTTGAGCGTGTTGTCGCCAGTGCGGAGCGAGTCGCTGAGGTCGTATGTGGAATACAGCACTCGCCGGTCGTAACGGGTCGGCGACGGGTCCAGCACTTTGTCCCCGATCCGTTTGCCGTTTAACGAAGCCTCGTAGAAACCCACGCCGGTGATGTGCAGGACGGCTTCCTTGAGCCCCTTGCCGACGTTAAAATGCTTTTCGAAGGCGGGCGAACTTACCTCCACGCGGCATTTGACGCGGTCGCCCCACGGTGCCACTCCGAGCTTGCCGACCGTCCGCACCGGCTTCCAGCCTTCGGGCTGGGCGGTCAACTTTTGCCACCCGGAACCGGGCTTAGCGGTGCCGAGCCAAGAGCCGTCGCTTTTGACCAACAATTTACCGCCGCACTGGATTGACATCAGTAGTCCGGTGGGGCCGGGGTCTTTGTTGGAGACTTCGACCATGATGAAGTTCTTGCCGGGCTTGAGTGCGGGCGCTACATCCTGAAACCGCATCCGTTCCCATTCGTTGGCCACATGGCCCCAGATTTGGGAAACGTTTTTGCCGTTGATGATGATAATCCAGCTGTTGTCGGCGGCTACCGCCATTACAGCGGTCTTTCCGGAGAGTTCCGCCGGCAGGTCGAACTCCTTGCAATAGTAGGTGGTGCCGCTGGGCATTTTGCCGAGTTCATGGTCACCGGTGTAAATCCACTCCGCACCCTTCAGGTCGTACTTTGGCCGCGTGGTGTCGTTCGCCCCGATCCATTTGGCCTTCCAGTCGCTCGGCTGCACTACGCCCATCACCCAACGGGCCGGACGGCTCCATTCGGTCGGTTTGCCGCCCCGGTTGTCCCAAACCCGAACACTCCACCAGCAACGTTGCGAGGTTACGGGCGGACGCCCGGAGTAGATGACATTCAGCGACTGGCCGGAAACCACCCGTCCGCTGTCCCAAAGGTCGGCCGCGCCGTCCTTATTCAGCTTTCCGGGATCGGTTGCCACCCGGATCTGGTAGGACTCTTGCGTCAATCCTTTGCCAGTTGCCTTCTTGGGGGCGAGCTTCCAGCTCAACCGTGGGGCTTGGGTGTCAATCCCCACCGGGTCGTCCCGGTATTCGGCGGTGAGTCCGAACGGGGCCGACAACTCGGCGGCGAATGCGGAAAACCCGCATGTTAAAGCCAAAACCGGGGCTAACTTGAACTTCGAAACCATAAATCATCCTCGTAACAATGGAAATCCATAAAACTCCCTTAATTTTACCATAGAGCGGGGTGATAGGCAATAGGAAACCTTGGAAAATTAATTTTGGGCGGAAAGCCGGCCCCAAAGCTCCGCGATTTTTGAGAGGGGAACTTTAGACCGCTCTTTTTGCCCATCAGTATTTTTTTTCACCCGGCACTTGACTAAAGCCGGTCTTTTATCGTAAAATAGCACCGATTTTTACGAATGTTAGAGTAGCATTCGCTGTACAGGGGATTTTTTATGGTATCTGAAAAAGACAGACAGATGGCGCAGAACTTCTTCGTCAAGGGACGGACTGCGTTCGAGCGTGGCAACTGGGATATCGCTATTGACATGCTGGTACAGTGCCTTACCATTGTTCCTGGCTTCTCACAGGCGCGTAAAGTGTTGCGCCAGGCGCAAATAGCGAAGTTCCGCCACGAGAAGAAGAGTAAGCTGGCGCTCAAGATGCAGGAATTCACCGCCGCGCTGGAGCGGGGCAAGGTGGCCGCGATGCTCAAAGCCGGCAAGGCCGAAATGGCGTTGGCGGCTTGCGAGAAGCTGATGACCATGAACCCGCTGCATCCAGACAACGTCAACCTCGCGGTCGAGGCTGCTGATGCCTGCAACCTCCCGGAGGCGGCGCTCTTCACCGTTGAGGCGGCTTATGAGAACAACCAGAATGACATGTCGCTGTTGCGCCGTGTGGCGGATTACTACATGGCGGTCGGTGAGTACGTCAAGGCCCGCGACGCCTACGTCAAGTTGAGCGCCAGCCGGCCCAACGACCAGACGATTTTGAAAAACCTCAAGGACGCCGAGGCCCGCTGCACGTTGACCGAAGGCGGCTGGGAGGCGGCTTCCGGCAAGAAGGGCGGCTTCCGCGAGCTGATCGCGAACAAAGAGCTGGCCAAGAAACTGGACGCCAAGGCGAAGTCGGTCATGTCCGGTTCCGACGCGGACGACCAGATCGCCGAAATGCGCGAAAAGATTGCCAAAGAGCCCAACAACCTCAACTTCTACCGGGCCTTGGCGCGTACGCTATCGCAGAACAAGCGCTTTGACGAGGCGGTTGCCACCCTTGAGGACGCGCGCAAGATCAACGCCGCCGACCCCGAACTGGACCGCGCCCTTTCCGCCGCCAAGACTTCGGCCTACGGCGCCAAGATCGCCAAACTCCGCGAGGACGGCAAGTGGGAGGATGCCGACGCTCTGGAAGACGAGATGAACCAGTTCATCTTCGACGACCTCGCCTCCCGCGTGCAGCGTTACCCCAGCGACCTCAAGCTCCGCTACGAACTGGGAATGCAGTACTACAAGTACGAGTACTACGACGATGCCATCTCGCAGTTGCAGCTGGCCCAGCGCAGCCCGCAGGAACGCGTCCGCGCCCTCTACTATCTGGCGATGTGCTTCGCCAAGAAGGGGCAGAGCGACATGGCGGTCATGCAGCTTGAAACCGCTAACGACCAGTTGACGGTCATGGACGACCTCAAGAAGATGGTGCTTTACGCTTTGGGCGATCTCTCTGAAAAGTCGGGCGATATCGAGAAGGCGTTCGAGTACTACAAGGCGGTTTACGGCGCGGATATCGGCTTCGAGGATATCGGCGAGCGGTTCCAGCGCATTTACCAGCTTTACAAGCAGCAGCAACAGCAGCAGTAGGTTTCCGATGGGACGGCAGGATTGGCGCGGCGGCCGCAACGGCGGTCGCGCCGCGTTTGGCAAAAAGCCCGCCTCTGGCGGCGTATCCGCTTCCCAGCGCGGCGAATGGATTTACGGGCGGCGTCCGGTTTTGGAAATGTTGCGCGCCGCGCGTCGGCATATTTTCGAGGCGGTTCTGCCTTCGGACGGTCATGACGCCCCGGATGTCGCGGAGATCCGCGCCTTGGTCCGTCACGCCGAACTCCCGGTTCGCACTCTGGAACGGGACCGGCTCGATGAATTGTGCGGCGGCGGCAACCACCAGGGGGTGGCGCTGCGGGTTGGCGGCTTTCCCTATTTCGATTTCGACCAGCTGCTGGAGATGGCCGATGAGGATCCGCAGTTCTCCGTGCTGTTTCTAGACCATATCGAGGATCCCCAGAACGTCGGTTCTCTGTTGCGTACTGCGGATGCCGCCGGCATTGGCGCGGTGGTGTTGCCGGAAGACCGCGCCGCTGCGGTGACGGCGGCGGCGGTCCGGGCCTCCGCCGGGGCGTCGGAGCATCTGAAGGTGGCCAAGGTGGTCAATCTGGTCCGTGCGATGGAGGCGTTCAAGTCGCGCCGGGTCTGGATAACCGGGCTGGATATGGACACATCGGCCAAGCCATACACCGAGATCGATTTTTCCGGCCGGGTCGGGCTGGTGGTGGGCAGCGAAGGGCGAGGGTTGTCGCGTCTGGTGCGCGAAACCTGCGATTTTATCGCCTTCCTGCCGATGTTTGGCGGGGTGGATTCGCTTAACGCCGGAGCGGCCGGGGCGGTGGCGATGTACGAGATCGTTCGCCAGCGCGGAAAAAATCAGGCCGGATAGCATTCTGGGCTTGACTTTTGGCGATGGTTTTTAGGAAAATGTGCTTTGTTTTTCAACTTATTAGGAGTCGCGTTATGAACAAGAGTCTAGCGGTTGTGTTTGCGGTTCTCGCCGCATTTTTGTTTTCGGGTTGCGTGCTGGTGAGCAGCCACACGGCGGCGTCCGATGATGGCACGGGCACGAAGACTGCAGTCGGTCTGTTTGGGTTTGGCGCCATTGATAACGGCTACCCGCTGATTCCTTTCTATTTGCACTACGAGCAGACTCCGGCTAACGGCAAGGCCCGCTAATCACGAAGCGCAATCTGGAGTTTAGAATGAGCGACACAAAAGACAATAACGGCAAGGCGCCGGAAGTCAGACCGATTCCCGAAAATCTCCCGGAAGAGCTGTTGCCGTTGTACGACTGGTGGAAAGACAACGGTAAGCAGGCCATCATTTGCACCGTGGCGGTAGTGGCGCTGGCAGCGGCGGTGGCCGGTTTCCGTTACTATCGGCAGCAAAAGATCACCAACGCGAATATCGAATTGCGTCAGGCCAACACCCTGGAAGAGCTGGAGGCGGCGGTCGCCAAGAACGGCGGCACCAAGGCCGGCAACGGGATCCGGCTGCGTCTGGCTAAGGCTTATTATGACGCCGGCAAGTACCAGGAGGCGCTGGACACTTACAAAGAGTGCATCTCCAAGGGAGTGCCGGACGGTTTCGCCGAAATCGCGGAGCTTGGGGTGGCGTTTTCCCTCGAAGGTCTGAACAAGACCGACGACGCCATGGCCGCCTACCGGGCTTTTGAAAAGGCCCACGCCGAGCCGCGCCATTACCTGATGAATCAGGCTTCGATGGGCGTGGCCAGAATGCTGACCGTGCAGGGCAAACGCGACGAGGCCAAAAAAGTGCTGGAAAACCTGAAGGCGGCGGAAACCGGTAACGCCGGGATAGAGATGGCGATCACCAAGCTCGAAGGGCTGGTGGACCGCTACCAGCCGCGCGCGGCCCGCTCGCTTTTCGACGCGGCCAATTCCGCGGCGGAGAAAAAGGCGGCCAAACAACCGGCGCCTGAGCAAGTCGCCCCGGCCGCCGAACCCGGCAAGTAGGCTTCAACCCTTTACGCCCGTGCGTTGACCGCATGGGCTTTTTTTGTGTTTTGCGTTTCGTTTTTTCCATAGATTGGGGCGTTTTAAGATGAAGGTGGGTTTCGACAACGAAAAGTATTTGGCGGAACAGACGGAGGAGATCCTTCGCCGTGCCGAGCAGAACGGCAATAAGCTTTACCTTGAATTCGGCGGCAAGCTGATGCAGGATATGCATGCGGCCCGCATTCTGCCCGGATACGACCCCAATGTGAAACTGCGGCTTCTGCAGAAACTTCAGGACAAGGCGGAAATCCTGCTTTGCATCTTCGCCGGCGATATCGAGTGCAAAAAAATGCGCGCCGATTTCGGCATCTCCTACGAGTCCGACGCCTTGCGGCTGATCGACGGATTGACCGGTCTGGGGCTGAAGGTGCGAGGAGTGGTGATTACCCGTTTCGCCGGACAGCACCCCGCCCAGCAGTTTAAGGCCCGTTTGGAGCATCGCGGGATCAAGGTGTATCTGCACCACGTCACCCAGGGGTATCCGGCGGATGTGGAAACCATCGTCAGCGAACAGGGCTACGGCGCGAACGAGTTCGTCGAAACCGAACGCCCGATTGTGGTGGTTACCGGTCCCGGCCCCGGCAGCGGCAAGCTCGCCACCTGCCTTACCCAGTTGTACCACGAGCATAAGTTGGGCCGAACCGCGGGTTACGCCAAGTTCGAAACCTTCCCGGTCTGGAATCTGCCGTTGGACCACCCAGTGAACGTGGCTTATGAGGCGGCAACCGCCGACTTGAAGGACTTCAACATGGTCGATCCCTACCACCTTCAAGCCTACGACAAGGTTTCCATCAACTACACCCGTGACGTGGCGGCGTTCCCGCTCCTTCGCGCGATTTGGGAGAAGATGACCAATGACGCCTGCCCTTACAAGTCGCCGACCGACATGGGGGTGAACAAAATCGCGTTCGGCATTATCGACGACGAGGTGGTGTGCGAGGCTTCCAAGCAAGAGGTGATACGCCGTTATTTCCGCCACCTTTGCGAGTACACCGCCGGGCAGTCCGACAAAGAAACCGTCGACCGGGTGGCGGAACTGATGACCAAGCTTCACCTTTCCCCGGAAGACCGTCCGGTGGTCAATCCCGCCCGCCAGGCGGGGCAGGATGGCCGGGCCAAGGGCAAAGGTCGCAACGGCATCTATTGCGGCGCCGCTTTGATGCTTAAGGACGGGCGGATCGTAACCGGGAAAAACTCCAGCCAGATGCACGCCGCCGCCAGTCTGGTGCTGAACGCGATCAAGGTGCTTTCCGGCATCCCCGACCAGTTGCCGCTGATCGCGCCGCAGGTGGTGGATTCCATCGCGCACATGAAGCACGACATTCTCAAGAGCAAGTATTGCAGCCTGAACCTCGACGAGGCTCTGATTGGCCTTGCCATCAGCTGCGCCACCAACCCGGCCGCGCAGATCGCAATGGAGCGCTTGCCGGACTTGCGCGGTTGCGAGATGCACATGACGCACATGGTCACCCCCGGCGACGACGCAGGATTGCGCCGCATCGGCTTGCAGTATACCACCGACCCGTTCTTCGCGGTGGCGGATCTGTTCGTTGACGCGTAAGGCACGGCGGCAAAATAACACCGCCGGCCCCCTAGGTCATGAGCCGGCGGTTAAAGATGGTGCGCCTGGCGGGGATCGAACCCACAACCTTCAGCTCCGGAGGCTAACGCTCTGTCCAATTGAGCTACAGGCGCAAAAAACGTGTTAAATATTACTCTTTTGCGTTGCCAAAATCAAGCGCGATTTGATTATTTTTTATATTTTACGCCCAATGGCGGTTTGACGGTTTGACAGTTTGACGGTTTGATAGTTTGACGACCGAGAAAATGAAAAACTAAGAATTAAGAGTGAAAAAATATGGCAGAATTATTCATTTCCAAATTCGTCACTCGTCACCCGTCACTCGTAACTCTCTTCTTTCTTCATTTACGGTAACAGCCGTTGGTTCACCGTGTCCCAGCGGACACTTGCCCCGGAGGACGATGTGACGGTCAACGCCCCAGTCGTCTCGTCCAATGCAAATGTGACCGTGTCGCCAATGGGGAACGAGCCAATCCTCGCGTGAAGGTCGAAAAGAATCTGCCGCCCGTCCTCCTCCAGCCGCCTCACGCGCAAGTTTTGCGTCCACCCGTTCAAGGTGTAGTCTCGGCTGTACACAAGCTTTCCCGATTCAATCTCACGCGTTGAGAACCGGACGGGGTAGAGCGGCGACCGTGCCCACTCGTTCGTTCCCATTAAGACAACGGCCCGCATTTGATTCGTCCCGAGCGGCGACATGTCGAACAGCTGTATCCCTTCGAAATCCCACACCAGTTTTCCGCCAGGCGGCAATGTCACGATGTCCCCGCGTGTACTTCTGTCGATGTATTTCAACGATGCTTCATCTTTTCTGGGCAAAACCCCCATTACGGTAAATCGTCGCGTTTCATCCTCTTTATCAAGCTCAAAGAATAATTGATTCCTCAATGCACTGAACGCTCCCGCGAACATACGGTAAGTCCGTTGTGTCCCGTTTGAAACGGTGACGACAAAAGGATAATTATCTTAGTCAAAATAGACCGTGTTCGTCGGCGCCGTCATCCGCACTTCAACTTCTCCGGCGAAAGACGCCATCACCCATACCATAAACGCAATAAAACCAATCCTCATTCTTGACCTCCTTCCGGCGCAACTGATGCCCGGGTCCAGAAGATGCATAGTTAGTGCTGTCTCGTCACCCATAGCTCGTCGCTCTATATTTCCCATTACCCATAACCTTTACAACGGCGGCAGCCGCCGTTGGTTTAACGTGCTTCAGCGCACTACTCATTG
>JAFTCL010000049.1 GCA_017454745.1 Kiritimatiellia bacterium | reverse complement strand
TGTTCACGCCCCAATCTTTCAGCGGCGTCCCGATGGATTCGATCTTGCGCTTAATGCTCTGTTCGATGGGTGAAAGGATGACCCAAGAATCTGACGAGGTGAATGCGCAAGGCGTGGCCGTCTGCTTCACGAAAACGCTCATTTATTCAGTTCTGGCATGAAGTCGCAAATGAACCTCGCAAGCGTGTTGCGATGAACCTTGCATATCCGTGCAATCTTGTTGCGCGACTGTCCGAGTATAGAAAGTTCGCGGATGAGGTTCTTTCGTGAGTGGAGTTTGTGTTTTTCTGGTGCTGTTTTCCGCCCTTTGGGGCGTCCAAGGATAACGCCTTCGGATCGTTTCCTCGCCAGTGCCTCTTTCGTGCGCTGGCTTATCAGATTCCGTTCGATCTCGGCTGACAACCCAAATGCAAAAGCCAGAACCTTCGATTGGATGTCCTCTCCAAGTCGATAGTTGTCCTTTATCGTCCACACTCTACATTCCTTAGTCATGCAGATGTTCAGAATTTCCATAATCATGAACAGGTTGCGCCCAAGTCTGGAAAGCTCTGCGCAGATGATCAGATCGTCTTTCTGGACACGATTGAGTAACTTGCCCAGTTGCCTCTTGTTATAGTTCTTGGTGCCGCTGATGGTTTCCTCAATCCAGCCGTCGATTTTCAATTTCTGCTTCTCGCAGAAAATGTTTATCTCGAACCGTTGGTTCTCGACCGTCTGCTTATCGCTGCTTACGCGAATATAACCGTATGTCATTTCTTTCTCCTTTGGGGGTGTTAATAGAGTATGATACTCCTTACATTGATATTATGAGTCCTAGAACTTGAAAGTGAAGGGCTAAAACGAATGACGGCACAACCCATTCGGCGGAAAGGCGGCTTACGACATCGACCAGCTCGACATCACGGATTTGCGCCGGGTAACGGCGGCAAGTCCGTACGTCATCCTCCTGCACGGTCCGCGTCATCAGACTCAACACGCTTATTTTTTTGGTATGGCACTTTGGATTTGACATTTGGCGCGGTTTGTTCTAATTTTTGCGCCGAAGGTTTTTGTGATTTTCAGTTTTTTCACGGAGAGATGCGATGCAAGTGATTTCAGGCGAGATTGATCGGCAGATGGGAGGGGCTTCCTGGATCCGCAAAATGTTTGAAAAAGGGCTGGAATTGAAGAAGCAGTTCGGAGAGGACAAGGTCTTTGATTTCAGTCTCGGCAACCCCGATATCCCGCCGCCGGTCAAGATTCGCGAGGTGATGATTGGGTTGGCCGATGAGGTGGTAAAACCGTTTGGACTGGGGTATTGCCCGAACGCCGGAATCCCGGCTTTCCGCGAGGCGTTGGCGGAAAAAATGTCCGTTCAGCAGCGGGTTCCGGTCAAGGCCGGCAACATCGTGGTTACCTGCGGCGCCGCAGGTGCGCTTACCGCCTTTTTCCGCGCGGTGTTGGAGCCGGGTGACGAGGTGTTGTGCCCCGCGCCCTATTTTGTCGAATACGGCTCATACTGCGGCCATTTTGGCGGCAAACTCAAGGCCATTCCGGCTTTGCCGCCGGATTTCCAGATTGACATTGCGGCGATGGAGGCGGCGGTCACCGAGCGCACCCGCGTGGTGCTTATCAACACCCCGAACAACCCGACGGGCTGCGTGTACACCCCGGAAACGTTGCGCCAGTTGGCGGAGATGGTAAACCGCGTTAATCAAGGCCGCGAAAAGCCGGTGTATCTGTTGAGCGACGAACCGTACCGCGAGATTGCCTATGACGGGGTGGAAGTGGCTCCGGTGTTGCCGTTAACCCCTTACGCGATGGTGTTGGGGTCGTTCTCCAAGAGTCTGTCTATGCCGGGCGAGCGCATCGGGTATCTGGTGGCGAACCCCGCGCTGCCGGAGGTGGAAAAGCTGGTGGCGGCGGTGACCATGACGGTGCGCACGCTGGGGTTCGTGAATGCGCCGGTGTTGGGGCAGAAGCTGGCGATCCGGCTGCTTGACGAGAAAATCGATCTGGATCGTTACGCCCGGCGGCGTTCGATGATGGCGCAGGTGCTGTCTGACGCCGGCATCGAGTTTTCGATGCCCCAAGGCGCGTTTTACATGTTCCCGAAAGCACCGGGCGGCGACGACCAGCGTTTCGTTAACGCTTTGCTTGACGAGAACGTGCTGGGAGTGCCCGGCGCGGGGTTCGGGTATCCCGGGCACATCCGTCTTAGCTACAGCGTCGAGGAACGGGTAATCTCGGGGTCTGCGGACGCTTTCAAGCGGGCGGCGGACAAGGTTCGGGGATAACCGTCCTAAACTGTGGCTAATTTTGAATTGTCAGCCCGGATTGGGCTTGTTTTTCCCACGTAAAAATGGCATAATCTTGCCGTTTGTTTAGGGAAAGGCTTTTTGATGAAGGAAATTACTGGTAATTTGACAGCATCCGGGGTGCGGTTGGCGGTGGTGGTGAGCCGTTTCAACAGTTTTCTCACAGAGCAGCTGGTGAAGGGAGCCGAGGATTGTTTTGTCCGCCATGGCGGGGATTCCGCCGATTTCACCCTGGTTCGGGTTCCGGGCGCCAACGAGATTCCGGTGGTGGCGCAGAAGCTCGCCGCCAGCGGCAGGCAAGACGCGATTGTGGCGCTGGGCGCGGTGATCCAGGGCGCGACGCCCCATGCCGAGCTGATTAACGGCACCGTGGCAAGGGCGTTGTCGAAGATTTCCCTGGATTCCAATATCCCGGTGCTTAACGGGGTTATCGCGGCCCAGGATTTGCAGCAGGCGATTGAGCGGGCTGGCACCAAGCAGGGCAACAAAGGCTGGGACGCAGTCATGGCCGCGCTGGAAACGGTGGCGGTGTTGCGGGCGATTTAAAGGGGGCAAGGGTTCTGCCGTATGGACAAAGCGTTTCGTCTTGAGATCCGGGTGCATGTTGTCGAGATGTTGAACCGCATCGTTTCCGGCGGTACCGGCGACTTGAAGGAGTTCTTCAACGGGTACTGGGACGGGGTGGTGGTGCAGACGGCGGAGGAAAATCCGGACGGTCGCGTGGTCACAGGGCGGGAGTTTTATCCGGTGGCGACCCGCTGCGCGGTGGAGGATCGGGTGAGCTACATCGCCGCCAATTTTGGGGCGATAGACCGGGCGTTGCTGTTGCTCGATTTGCCCGTTAGGCCCGATACCGATGGCCCAGTCGTTTGGAACGTGATGCGGATGGGATACCACGAGTTCGAGGTGCTGGATTATCCGCAGTCGCGTTTGGTGAACGAATACCGCAGCGTTCTGGCCCGTTTCGGGTTGGAAAAAGGCTGGAATCTGATGCATGAGGCCTTGCGAAAGATGGTGGTTGCGTTGCGGAAACAGAAGCGCCGCCAGGGGCGCGAGTGGGCGATGCAGATGCTGTTCCAGCTGGATATGAACCCCGGGCTTAGCGTGGACGAGGCGATTGACCTCTTTTGGCGTCAACAGTGGTCTTTTGTCCACGCGGAACGGAACGAACAGCCGAGCGACAGCCAGGAAGTCATGTCCGCGCTGGAGGCGGAGTATTCAAACTACAACCCCGACAATGTCGCCGCGCGGCAGTGGCGCGAGTTCGCCGAGGCACGGGTTCGCGGGGTCTGCGGGCATTTGGATGAGATCGACGGGGCGATTGTTTCCTTCGCCAAGGCGTGGCCGATGCACCGTTTGGGCACAATTGAGCGCAATGTGCTACGGTTGGCGTATTATGAGATGCGTTACCAGGCCGACGACATTCCGGCGGCGGTAGTGATTAACGAAGCGGTCGATTTGGTTAAGTATTTTAGTGACAGCGAGGCGGGAAGGTTTACCAACGGCATTTTGGACGAGATGCGCCGGCATCTGGAGTCCGGTCCGGAAACCGCCGTTCGGGAGGAGCAGTGATTTATGTCTGAGGTTCGTGTCAGGTTCGCCCCCAGTCCAACCGGTAATGTCCATATCGGCAACATCCGGGCGGCGATTTTTAATTGGCTTTATGCCCGCCATGTCGGCGGAAAGTTCTTGCTTCGGGTGGAGGACACCGATTTGGAGCGTTCCACCCCGGAAGCGATCCGCACCCTGCTGGATTGCATGGAGTGGTTGGGGCTTAATTACGACGAGCCGGAGGTTTACCAGACCCGGAACGTCCAGAAGCATTTGGCGGCGGCCGAGAAGCTGTTGTCCGCCGGTTACGCCTACAAGGAGGACAAAGGCGGCAAGGGCGAGTGCGTTATTTTCCGGATGCCGAAGGAGGGGCGTCTGGAGTATCAGGATTTGGTCAAGGGCCGGATGCGCAAAAAAGCGGAGGACACGCAGGATTTCGTGATAGTCCGCTCCGACGGTTCGCCGGTGTTCCATCTTGCCAATGTGGTGGATGATATCGAGCAGGGAATCACCCATGTGATTCGCGGCGACGACCATGTGGAAAACACCTTCAAGCATTTGGAGTTGTTCAAGGCTTTGGGTGCCGAGCCGCCTCAGTACGCGCATTTGCCGATGATCGTGAACAATCAAGGCAAGCCGTATTCCAAGCGCGACGGCGCGGCGTTCGTGGGCGAATTCCGCGAGCAGGGTTTTCTCCCGGACGCGTTGTTCAATTTCCTGCTGTTGCTGGGGTGGGCGCCGGACGACAATACCGAGGTGCTTTCCCGTCAGGAGATGATTGAACGGTTCTCGCTGGAGCGTTGCAAATCCAGCGCCGCCAGATTTGACATGAAGAAGTTGACATGGATGAACGGTGAGTACATACGCCGTACCCCGCCTTCGGAGTATACCGCGCAGTTCGTGGCGCGGGTCGAGGCGGCTGGATTGTCGGTGGCCGGGGTCGACCTTCCCGGCATCGTCGAACAGATGCAGGTACGCACCAAGTTTTACTCCGAGATCCCCGGCAACTGCGCTTATTTCTTCACCGAAGACTATCCGTTCGATCCAAAGGGGGTCGAGAAGCGGCTTAAGGTTGACGGAGTGCCGGAACTGCTGGAATCGGTGGCCGGGGAGTACGACGGTTTGGCGGATTTCAATCTTCAGAGTACCCATGACGTGTTGGCGGCCAAGGCCGAGTTCAGCGGGATGGGCATGGGGGCGATGGTTCATCCGGTCCGGGTAGCGGTTTCCGGGTTGACTGAGGGTCCGGGACTGTTCGAGATGCTGACGCTGATCGGGCGCGACCGGGTTTGCGCGCGCCTTCGCCGGGTGGCGGCAAAATTGCGGGACGGAACGCTGTAGGCACGGATACGGTAATGGCACGGTACGGCGGGATCAACGCACTGGTTTTGGGCATGGGAGTCAGCGGCGAGTATGCCGCTCGTCTGCTGCTTTGCCATGGCGCCCGGGTTTGGGTGGCGAACCAGGGCGGAGAGGACCGTTTTTCCGGACTGGCGGAGCGTTTGCGCGGTGAAGGGGCGGAGGTTTCTTTTGACGCTGACCTGCCGTCCGCAGCGTTTAACTTTTGCGTGGCGAGTCCGGCGTTTGCGTTATATCACCCTTGGTTGGCCGAATGTTCCCGGCGCGGCATCCCGGTAATATCGGAGTTGGAGTTGGGGTGCCGCCATTGGAACGGACGGATTTTGGCGGTGACCGGGAGCAAAGGGAAAAGTTCGCTGGTCAAGCTTTGCTCCGATACGCTCAACGCCGCCGGTTTGGATGCGTCGCCGGCGGGAAATTACGGCATTCCGCTGTGCCAGCTGGTGTTGGAGCATCCGGAATTGCGCTGGGCGGTGGTCGAAGTCTCGTCCTTCCAGATGGAGCATACCGACACCATACGTCCGGATGCTGCGGTGCTGCTGAATCTGCAGGCGGATCATCTTGACCGCCACCGCTGTATGGCTGAATATCGGGCGATGAAGCTGAAGCTTTTCAAGGCGATGCGCCCGGGGGCGGTGGCGTTGCTGCCGGAAGGTTTTGAGGCGGAGAGCGGGATTATTCCGGATGGGGTGAGGATAGAGCGTTTCGGGGCGGGGGACGGTGCCGATTGGCGTTACGATTCCTTGAGGCACGCGGTGGTCGGCGGGCCGGAGGAGGTTTCCCTCGCCAGAAGTTGGTTTGATAACGAAATATTGGGGCTGGCCGCCGCCGCCGGAACCGGGGCGTTGTTTGCCGCCGGGCTGAATGGCGGGCAAATCGAGGCGGGGTTGGAAAATTTCGAGCCGCTGCCGCACCGGATGCAACTGGTTGCGGAAGATAAAAACGGGGTAAGATATGTGGACGACTCCAAGGCCACCAGTCTTGCCGCGATGATGGCGGCGTTAAAAATGTCTAAAAAGCCGGTCCGGTTGATCGCCGGAGGGCTGTTGAAAGAAAATGATTTGGAAAATGCAAAAGAAATGCTGACATGCACCACCAAAAAAGTATATCTTATAGGGAAGTGCGCGGATCAGATGTTTTCGGCATGGGCCGGTGCCCTGCCTTGCGAGCTTTGCGGAACTCTGGATTGCGCGGTGGGCCGGGCGGCCCAAGAGGCGGATTCGGGCGACACGGTCTTGCTGTCCCCGGGGACGGCGAGTTTTGACCAATTTACTGGCTATCGGGAAAGAGGAGCGCGCTTTGCGGATTTGGCCCGTAAGGTAGCGGGACTTGAGGTAGCGGCTGACTTTTCTGATGCAGATATGGAGAAAAAACAATGAACAACACCAAAGTGTTACGTTACGTGGCGGGTACGAACCTGCTTGCTGGATGCCTGTTGATGCAGGGATGCGGTCTGTTTGGTCACAATAGTCATAAGCCGGCCGAGCCGGTTCCGGTGGAACCTCAACCGGTGGCGGTTACGCCGGTGGAGCCGATAACCCCGCCCCCGGTGCCAAGCATTGACACCGCGCCGGTTACGGCTTGGCAGGATTTCCAGGCCACGACGCCTTATTCGGTGCGCAAGGGCGACACGGTTTCCACAATTGCCCACCGCTACGGTTTGCGCTGGCAGGACGTTATGGCGGTGAACCCAGGGTTGAACCCCAACAGCATGCGTATTGGCGAAGTGATCCAACTTCCGGGCCATGTTGACGTTTCCGTGGCCCGTCCGGCGGTGAAGGCCCCTACGGCTCGCCCCAAGATTGCGCCCCCGCCGAAGAAACCGGCTCCGGCCAAAGAGGTGGTTTACAAGGTGAAATCCGGCGATTCGCTTTCGCTGATCGCTCATCGCCATGGGGTTAAGGTCTCGGATATTAAGGCGGCCAACGGTTTGAAGTCCGACCGCATTAATGTCAACCAGACCCTGCGTATTCCCGGCGCGACCAAGGGCACCGCTACCGCGGCTCCGGCAAAAACCACTCCGCCTAAAATCAATTCGCCGCGGAAGAGTGGCGCCGTGATCAAACCGGTCACTCCGGCCAACACCAAGGTTACCACCAAGGAAGTCACAACCAAGCCGGTCGAGGTCAATCCAGAGATTAAGCCGGTTGAACCGAAGCAGCCTGAAGTTAAACCCGTTGAGCCGAAACAGCCCGAAGTCAAACCGGTTGAGCCTCCGCCCGCGCCTCCGGCCACGGATGTCAAGAAGGATACTCCAGCTCCCGTCACGGAAGCTGACAGCTCCACCGAGCTGTACACGGTCAAGGAAGGCGATGATGTGTACGCGATTGCAATCCGTTGGGGAATTTCGCCCAGCGATTTGCGTCAGCTGAACAATCTGAAGCCCGGCGACGAATTGAAGCCCGGTCAGGTGCTGAAGATTCCGCCGCACAGCAATTAACCTCTAATTCGGCACTTACCGAATTATTATGAAGTTAAATTAACTGGCGCCCCGGACCGGATTACCGGCCAGGGACGCCAGTCGGGTTTTGCCAATCATGAGAAAAATATTGGCGGTTTTGATTATTTCGGTAATGGTGCTGGTCGGTATCGGACTGGTAGTACTCGCTTCTGCCAGTATGGTAAAGGCATCGGCCCACCCGTATTATGATCCGGCGCATTTTATCCGGCTCCAGTTGAAATGGCTAGCTTTCGGCGTAGCGGTTTGTCTGGGGGCGGCGTTTTTTGATTACCGCATTTGGCAACGCTATCCGCGGTTAACCTGGTTGTGCGCGGCGTGCGCGGTCGGGGTGTTGACCTTGGTGCTGGTGCCGGCGTTCAGCCAGCAGGAGAATCTTGGTAGTGCGCGTTGGCTGTCATACGGCGGTCACAACCTTGGGCAGCCTAGCGAATTCGCCAAATTGGCGGTGGTGGTGGTGCTGGCGGTTTGGCTAGATAAATTGGGCGGCGACATAAAACGCTGGTGGAAAGGTTTCTTCCTTTCCATGCTAATCATTGGGGTGGTGCCAGGCTTGCTGGTGCTGGAACCGGACTACGGCGGCACGGTCGTGGTTGGGGTCATCAGTTTGGGAATGTATTTCGTCGCCGGGGCTCCTTATAAATTCGTTTCAACTATTCTTCTGCTTGGCGGCAGCGGGGTGGGGGCACTGGTCCTGAACAAACCAAACCGGATGCGCCGGATTTTATCATTTTTTGAAAACGTGCAATGGTTCCGTGACTTACTTGCCAAGTTTGGGGTGTCGTTTGACGATTTGATGCAGCGGTTGGCCAAAGGCGACATCTCTTCTGCGGCAGACCAAGTCGAGGCTTCTCTTCAGGCGTTCATCAACGGGGGACTGTGGGGGTGCGGATACACTGAGAGCAACCAGAAGCACTACTGGCTGCCGGAATCGCACACGGATTTCATTTTTTCCATCGGCGGCGAGGAATTCGGACTAATGTTCTCGCTGGCGGTGCCTCTGTTGTTCCTTACTTTTGCGGTTTGCGGTTTCCTGATTGCCTGTAAGGCGTCTGACCGTCTTGGTCGCCTTATGGCGTTCGGGATGACCTTGCTGCTCCTGTTCCAAGCGATGTTTAACTTGGGGGTGGTGACTAAATGTCTCCCCACGAAGGGCATTACTCTGCCGTTCATCAGTTATGGCGGAACCAGCCTAATCGTAACTTTGACTGCGGTAGGGGTGCTGATAAACATCGGGTCGCAGGTGTTGCGAAAGGAAAACCTGACAAACACCCTGCTGATGGAGATTTAATCGAGGAGGAATTCGTCATGATGGATGGACAAGAGGCGGGCGGAGCAAAAACTGGATGCGGGTATTCGTTGTTGTCCGGCGGATTGGACAGCCAGCTGGCGATTTGCGTGTTGCGGGAGCAGGGACTGCACATCGAGGGCGTAGTTTTTTCCAGCCCGTTTTTTAAGATCGACGCCGCAAAACGCGCCGCCGGACAATTGGGGGTCCGTTTGCATGTGGTGGATTTCACTTCAGACATATTGGGGTTGGTCAAGCATCCGCCCCACGGTTTCGGCAGCGCGTTAAACCCGTGCATCGATTGCCATTCGCTGATGATCAGGCGGGCAGGGGAGATGATGCGGGAAAACGGTTTTGATTTCGTCGCCACCGGCGAAGTGCTTAACCAGCGCCCGATGTCGCAAAACCGCCAGTCGCTTGACGTGGTCGAGCGCGGCGCTGATCTGGGCGGCCGGTTGCTCCGCCCGCTTTCGGCGCTGTTGCTGGAGCCGACCCTGCCTGAAAAAGAGGGGATTGTCGACCGTAGCCGGTTACTCGGTCTTAACGGCCGCAACCGCAAACCCCAAATCGCGCTGGCGGCCAAGTACGGCCTTACGGAATACCCTTCCCCGGCGGGCGGATGCATGCTTACCGAAAAAGGGTTTAGCCGCCGGCTGGGCGATGTGCGCGACCACGAGGGTTTGGATGATTTGAGGCTGGTGAAACTGTTGCTCCATGGCCGCCATTTCCGCTTGCCGGGCGGGGCGAAGTGTATTGCCGGACGCGACTCGCGCGACAATCAGGCACTCAAGGCTGCGGTCATGCCCGGCGATGTCCTGGTGCACACCGTTAACGTGCCGGGCCCCACGCTGTTACTGCCGGGCGGTGCGTCTGACGCCGATATCGATATCGCGTGCGGGATTTGCGCCGAATACGGCGACCACGGCGACCGCGCCGAGGTGGTGGTGCGGGTGATTCGGGACGGTGACGCTTCAGAGCGCAATACCGCTCCGCTGTCGCGGGAGATTTTTAGCGGCTATATGCTTTAACCGCTTTGGATTGAGGTCATAATGAAACTGATACTGCTCGTTATGGCATTTGGTTTATCGGCGGCGGTGTGCGCACATCCGGTAGAGCGTGTTTCTCTCGAACAGGTAAAAGCGGACATTTCCAAGTCGGATGCCGGACATCCGCGCCTGTTTGCAAAGGCGGAAGATTTTGAAGCTCTGCGTAAACTTGAGAAGGATGACGGCATTTTCCGCGCTGCGCTGGCGGCGTTGCGTAAAGAAGCCGACAAGGATTGCACGGCCTCGCCGCTCAAACGCGAATTCGACGTTTCTAAAAAACGGTTGCTCGGCGTAGCCCGTACCGCCTTAAAGCGGATTTTTGACTGCGCGATGATGTACAGGCTTACGGCTGAAACGAAGTTCCGTGACTGCGCTTTGAGAACCGCTGATGAAATCATCTCCTTTACGGATTGGAACCCCTCGCATTTTCTCGATACTGCCGAATTCACTCTCGCTGCGGCGGTAACGTATGACTGGCTATATGACGAGTTGGGCACCGAACGCCGTAAACGTATGGAAGAGACGATTGTGCGACTCGGTTTGACACCATCTTTCGCAAATAAGGGTAACGGGTGGATAAAAAGCGACAACAACTGGAGTAGTGTATGTCACGCCGGTATGATGGCCGGAGCTTTGGCTTTGCGAGATGTTGACCCGGAATTGTCGGCAAAGGTTGTCCATCGGGCGGTAGTTAACCTTTGGCGCCCGATGATGGTACTGGCTCCAAACGGCGGTTATCCGGAGGGGCCGGTCTATTGGCAGTACGGGATCGGGTTCCACGTAATCGCGATGGATCTTCTGGAGCGTGCGTTGGGGACTTCCTACGGGTTGGCCGACGAAAAAGGCTGGAAAGAGACTGCTGATTACCTTGATATCATGACCGGGCCGACTGGACGTTTTTTCAACTATTCCGACTGTTCGGCAGAGCGTTTCGCCATCAACGCAACCTGGTGGTTCGCCCGCCGTTATAACCGTCCGGATATTCTGTTGTCCCACGAACGCGAATTGTTGCTGCATCAAGGGCCCGACGGCAAACGCCTATTCGCGTTGTCATTGTTGTGGTACACACCCGTGCCGGCGGAGACGAAATCTAAAGTTCCGTTGGTTTGGGAAGCCAAAGGTTCCATGCCGGTTATCGTCCAACGTTCGGGTACCGACAAAGACGCGTTTTTTGTGGCAATAAAAGGTGGTCGCCCATCCACTAACCATGGTCACATGGACGGAGGTTCTTTTGTGATGGACGCAGACGGAGTCCGCTGGGCGCATGATCTTGGCGGTCAGTCGTACAGCCCTCTTGAAAAACGGGGCATCTCGCTTTGGAATATGCGTCAGTCCGGCGGTAGGTGGACGGTGTACAGACTGAACAATTTTAGTCACAACACGCTTGTGATTGACGGTGCTCCTCAACAAGTCAGCGGTTTTGCGAAAGCCGAACTGGATGGCAATACGGCTAAGATTGAGCTTACTCCGCTTTACACGGCTGCGCAAAGTGTAGTGCGGACCGGGAGGTTGGAGGCGGATGGCCGTTCATACGTCATGCGCGACAGCGTTAAAGGCCTAAAACCGGGAACGCCGGTTCGCTGGGCGATGATGACCCGCGCCAAGGTGTCCGGTCAGGATGGCGCGACGATTAGGTTAGAGGAAAAAGGGCGAACCCTTCGTTTGGAGCAACTTGGCGGCGTGTGGGAGTGGAAGACCGAGGAAAACCCGCGCCCGAATGAATGGGACGAGCCGAACCCCGGTTTCCGGCAGTTAACCTTTACGGTCATCGTCCCTGAATCTGGCGACGTAGACTTTGGCGTAAGGTTCCTGCGGTAATAAGGCACCCCTAAGTTTTTGGGGGAATGCCACTGCGGCTGACCATATGCTGAAAAACCTCTTCTAGTGTATCCCATATCATCACCTTACGTCTGGTTTGACGGTTGCCATTTTGACACCTTCATCAAACGGGTGGCAGAACACCGGATTGACATGACGGAAATCCATCAGACATACATCGCCCAAATTATGGTTGACGGAATCGAGCGGGCGCAAAAAAGCGGTTGCCATAAATTTGACCGGCGTTTGGAAACCTTTACCTAGCGTTGCTGAAGCCAATTATGACCGGCCCCGAAAGCGAGATGAAAAATGGCTAATGCGAGATGGATTTTGCTTTTTACTGGTCTTGCGGTTGGTGATAGGTAAAATATGTAATTTGAGGCGGTCGTAAACGTTTGGCCGGCAAAAAACTGTCAGCATTGACCATGCGGCAGGTGTTGCACTGGAAATTTGCTGACGGGACTGGAAATAGACGAAGATTTGTGCTATATTTTGCTTGTTTTCTCTTGTATTATGAGACAAAATTTTGTACTTTTTTTGTTTTTGGGAAGTAACGAGCTGCTTTTTGACGGTTATGAGGGGTAAGATGCCTTCCGGGCCGCCGCGCCGTTCGTTTTTTTTCTGACTTTAAACCATCTAACCAACCGATGGTTCACAACCCGAAAGGAGAACACGCAATGAAAAGAACTGCTCAAAAAGAGAGAGAAAAAAAAGTTTCAGGCGGAAACATCCTTCCTCTCCTGTCCGCAACGCTCCTTGTTTTGCTGGTCGGATGCGCCTCACCATGCAAGACCTCCCCGTTCGCCAAATACGACGGTGCGGATAAGGTCGCGACGTACGAACTGATGCGCACGTCGCAGAGCTGGGACGGTGCGGCGCTGCCGGACTATCCGGTCGGCAGACCGGAGCTGGTCGTCCGCCGCTATGTGTTTCCCAGCGGCAGCAAACTCGGATGGCACCACCATCCAGTCATGAACTACGGCATTGTGCAACAGGGCGAACTCACGATCATCGGTCTTGACGGCACGGAGACGACCATTCATACCGGGGAACCGGTCGTCGAGATGGTCGGCACCATCCACCACGGCGAGAACCGGGGCGACGAGACGGTGATTCTTGATATGTTTTACATCTCGCAGAAAGGGACTGAGATTGCCGTGCAGCATCCCGAGATAAAGAAAGGGTTGTAACCTTTTGTGGAAAGTCAAAAGACAAGAGGGCGTATCATGAACAAGATCGACAAGTTTGCGGTTATGCTTCTGCTGCCGATTTCGGCGTGGGCTGGGCCGGTGGTACCCTACGGGACATATCTCGTGAAGGGTTCGTTCAGGGGTGACTACAATACAGTTCTGTCCGATTTCGGCACGGTGACGTTGAGAGCCCAACGCGCGGACGGCACGGTGATTGCCGAGTCGGCGGTTGGATCCGCAAATGCCGAGGGCGTCAATTTTCTCCTCTCGATCCCAGTCGGATCGGCATCCACTGCTAAGACCTGTGTGGTTGGCGAGACGCTCGACTGCATGTTCTATGCGCAGGACTGGTCGCTGACAGTGACGAATTCCCTAACGGTCGGTGCTCCAATTCACATCGGCATACTGACGATCAACTGTACTGAGACGAAGAGCTACACCAATCCGAAAGACGGTACGGTCGTAGAGATTCCGGCGGAATACATTGCCGAGGTTAAGGCGTATCTCGGCGATGGCAAAACCTACGATCCGTGGGCTGACTACGATGGTGACGGGGTCAGTAACTACGCCGAGTTCCT
This sequence comes from Kiritimatiellia bacterium, assembly GCA_017454745.1. GTDB lineage: Bacteria > Verrucomicrobiota > Kiritimatiellia > RFP12 > UBA1067 > UBA1200. The sequence continues at coordinate 1,944 of JAFTCL010000049.1, read as the reverse complement.
GGCCGGAACGCATCCGTTTGATGCTTCAGACTATCTCCGCATAACAAGTTTCGCCAAGAAGGACGATAAGTTCGCGCTCAAGTTCGAGCACGTCGGCGGTCATGTCTATGCGGTCTCCTCGGCGAACACGCTCATACGGCCCGCGTGGATCGACAAGCGCGTGCGCAGGAGCGCGGACGGCGCGGAGCTCGACCGTGTGCTGGCCGACGGTCCGGAAGGGGAGCCTGGCGTGACGGAGATATTCATCACGCCGCTCGCCGGCGCGACGAACGAGTTCTTCAAGGTCGAGCCCAAATGAGAAGTGCGGAAAAGGTGCATCGCCGAAAGCCAAAAAGGAAAGCCATGAAAACAGTCGTCCATAGTCCCTCCCTTTCGTCGCCTCTGTTGTTTTCGCTCCTCTTGCTTCTGCCTCTTTCATCCTTCGCCGTGCCGCATGTGAGCGAGACGCTGGAGCTGACGAAGGGTTGGAACGCCGTCTACATCGAATCGACGCCGGACAACCCGTCGTGCGAGGAATTCTTCCGCAACACGCCCGTGATCGGTGCGGCGGCCTATCTGAGCGACGCCGGCGACTCGACCGCGCAGTACGACGCGAGCGGGAAGGAGATCGTGCAGGCGCCGATCTCCTATCTGCAGTGGATCCGCGGCGAAAGCGTCTCGACGCTCCAGTCGATCGTCGGCGGCAACTCGTTCCTCCTCTACGCCACGAACGCGGCGACGATCGCCTTCAACGGCGTTCCGGCCGTGCCTAGGATCACGTGGCACAAGGTCTCGTCCACCGAGACGAACGACCTCCTCAACCTGGGCGGCGTCTCGTCCGCCAGCCGGAACGTCTCCATCCAGGACTACTTCGGCGAAGGTCCGTTCGGGATGTCGAAGACAGGACGCGCGATCTACTCCGTCGGCGGCGAGGACACGGAGGTGGGGCCTGACCTCAAGGACGCGGAGAAGGGGTCTTTCGGCCGCGTGGCGACGATCGCCGGCGGCAAGGCGTATGCGCTCACGGCGACGAGCGCCGGCGAGTGGCCGGGCGTGATCGGCGTCAGGGGCGACTCCGTATCCTTTGGCGCGGACGCGAACTACGCATCGGTCAAGGTGCGGAACCGCGGCACGACGAAGCACGAGTTCCGCTTCACGCTGGAGCGTTCGGCGTCCGGCGAGGCGCTGCCGCCCATCTCACGCCGCCTGCCGCGCGTCGATGCGCTCAGCGCGCTGGAATGGACGAACGTCACGGAGGCGGCATCCTGGACGGTCGCGCTCGACCCGGATGACGTTGCGGAGCAGGTGTTCAGCCTCGACCGCTCGAAGCTGGAGGCCGGAACGGAATACGGTGCGATCCTGGTGGTCGAGGACCCCGGCAAAAGCCAGATGCGCGTGCGGCTGCCGATCATCGTTCCGGCCGTGCCGGCAGGCGTCGTAGCCTATCCGACCGGGCTCTGGTTCGGCCAGATCGCGCTTGCGCGGGTTTCCGGAATCGCCGACGCGACGCCGGTGGCGGCCGGCGGAACGCTGAAGATGAACGTAATGGTGCACGTGGATGCGAACGGCACGTGCAGGCTTCTCCAGCGCGTTGCGGTGGGCGTCGACACCAACGGCACTGCGCGGCTTTTCAGGGAGCTGGCGGACGTGCCGCTGGAGGTGGAATCTCCAAAGCGCTTCTCCACGGTGATGATGAGCGTCGATACGCCCGTCGTGGCGGCGGGGGAGGGGGCGAAGTTCGGCGACTCCGCCGGCTTCTCGTGGACCGTCGACGCGAAGGCGCGCGACAACCCGTTCCGCCACGCCTGGCATCCCGACCACGATGGCAAGAAGGCGGACTATTCGGGCGACGCGCCCTCGGGCGACGACTTCGGGAACTACGCGCAGCCGGTCAAGCCCGAGCTGTGGAGCATCTCGAACCGCCTCGACTTCTCCTGGCACGAGGATGGCATCGGCGCGAAGCCC
>JAFTCL010000048.1 GCA_017454745.1 Kiritimatiellia bacterium | reverse complement strand
CGCGCTGCCGTCGCCGCCGCCCGCCGCCACGGGCGTGCCCGCCAAAAGACCGGTCGCGGCGGCGGCCTCGGCCGTCAATCCGCCAAGAATGGCGGTGGACGGCAACGCCTCCGGGAAGAGGGATTCCGGGATTTTCGTACAGGCCAACACCTCCTTCGACCATTTGAAAGTGTTGATGTCAAAGGCGTTGGTTCCGCTCGCGTCTGAGTAGTCGGTCGCCATCCGGCCGGTCAGCCGGAAGTTGATGTAATCCTTCGCGCAGAGGGTCTTGTCGGTCTTCGCGAAGACCTCCGGCTCGTGCTCACGCAGCCACATCAGCTTTTCAAGCGAATAGGACGCGCTTACCCGGTGCCCGACGATCCGGTAGAAATCCGCCTGGGGAATCTGCGCCAAAATCCGGTCCGCCTCCGCCGTCGCCCGCTGGTCGCAGTAGAGCATCGAGGGCCGGAGCGCGTTCCCCGCCGCGTCAACCGGCGTGCAGCCCATCATCTGCCCGCTCAGCGCGACCACCGCGATCTCGGACGGTTGTATGGCCGCCCGTTCCAGCAGCTGGCGCGTCGAATCGCACACTGCCTTCCACCAATCCTCCGGATCCTGCTCCGCCCAACAGCCGTTAAAGAAGCGGGAATCATACGGGGCCAGAAAACTTCCGCAGGCGGTTCCGTTGGCCGCGTATAGCGTCGCCTTGTTCCCGCTCGTCCCCAAATCATGCGCCAGAATATACGGCATGGCAACTTCCCCCTAGTTGAAGAGTTTCGCGCCGGAGAAGCCGATCAGGCCGGTTAAGACGCCACCGATGATTCCGCCGAGCAGCGCCCAGAAGATGCGCGGCAGACTCTCCTTCACCAGCGCGCCGCGGGTTCCCCGCTTCGCGCCCACCAGCCCGTGTACCCAGAAGCCGCAGAAGATCGCGCTGCCCATATCGACCCACGGGCTCGCCGCGTAGAAGGCCTGATTGATCAAGCCGAACTGCTGGACATTCCCCGCCGCATCTTTGATCTGGTCGGGGTTGATCCCGAATCCCGGCAATTTGTGGTTCAGCAGCCAGAAGGTCCCGATCAGGAACGCCGCGCTGATGAAGCCGCCAATTGGCCCAAAATCCTTCACCAGCTTCGGCCAGCATATCAGCACCGCGAAAGTCGCGATGAACGCACCGAAAATCGAGGAGATGACCGAGGCGGGCGTCATGCCCCACACTTCACTATACGTTGAAAGAAATTCCGTCATCCCGTACCTCACGCTTTCGTATCATCTCGCCAAGCGGGGACAACCTGTTTAGCGATATGCGCCGCCACCCCGGCAAGCGAACCGCCAATGATGCAGCACACCAGCGTTGGCCAAATCTTCGCGAGCGCGCCCCAGCAGTACGACCAGCCGCTGGCAGAGGGGTCCAGCGGCCAAAAGCGGACAACGCCCCACGCGACACCCGCGCCAAAGATCGGCAGCCCCTGGTCAACCCAAAGTTTCCCGTCGGGATTCTCAATCACCCCCAGCCAATGGTTCATATACCACGAAATCCCGATAACGAATGTCGCCGTCAGGAAACCGCCCATGATGCCATACGTTTTCCACATCTCCGGCCAAACCCCGAACGAGAGCGACCCGACGATCGCCCCGCCGATCAGGGTGGTGAAATTCCGTTTCCAAGCGCCTTTACCCATTCAAATCCCCCTTTCTTACTTTGTGAAAATCATTCTACCCGCAAACCTCCCCAAAAGGCAAGTCAAAAAAACACGCATAAACCAGTTTTGAATCACCTCCTGTGAAAAGAGTTCAATTGCTGGATCGCGCGTCATTCTCTATCGACACGCTAAACGAAAGGCGCCCCTTTCCGCGCGCCTCGAACGCACGATACCGTCCGTTGCGGTTGCAGCAGGATATTCCGGTGTCAACTATTGTGCCGCCAGTCCGGTAAACGCATCGCCATCCTCTGTAACGGACAATGAGCGCACCGTCGGCACACGATATCCCGGTTTTTTCCTTGCCGTCGAACTCGAAGGCTGGCAACGATATGGCGACATCGCCTTCACCTCTAAGTTCTGACGAAAGTCCGTCTTTCGTCAAGCGGCAGCGCCAGTCGAGTGCCCCCTGTCTCCAGTTCGCCCATACGCCGTCTCCGTCGCGTCCGCTTCCGGCGGGCTCAAGCTTTCCTTCGGCGACCGGCGCAATCGCGAGTGTTCGCGTGTTCTGGAGTTCAGTGCGGTAACTCGGTTTCTTGGCGCAAGGCACAGAGATGCATATTGCAGGCGGTGCTCCACGCCGATGGATGCGGCCAAGACCGTTGCAGTCGTAGTGGGGGTCAGCGTTGTAGTCGAACTGCGCGGAATACTCTCCCGCCCGAAGCGTCACGATGTGGAAGTGCCGGGACGACACAAAGGCGGAAATCTCCTCCTCCGGAACCACGGGAAGTGGTTTTTCGTCCGCGAAACGCATGGCCATCAACGCCCACGAACCCATCGTCGCCATATACTTGTCGAAGTAGGCGTATCCTTCGCATCCGATTCCCGTGCCGGGCTTTCCGGATCCGGGCGAATATAGATTCTTCACATGACGGACGGGACGTTCCGCAAGCCAGCGGCGCAATCCCGCCACCGAACGGGTCGCAGCCGCCCGGAATCTTGACGCTTTCGCAAGATCGCCGCGCTCGCGAAAGTGCGCCGCGTACCATTCGCAAAGCGCGGCATAAAACGTGTCGTTGTGCAGGAACTGGTTGCTGCGTCCACCGTACGGAATCTCCCCGCACGCCGACTGCACCGCAAGCGTGGCTTCCGCCCCGCGGTCGAGATGCTCAATAAGTGTCGCGCGCGAAGGCCCGTCGTAGCCGGAGAACAGAATCTGCGCAAACTGCAGGCGTGTAACGAAATCATAAACCAACGGCTCATGCGGATCACGCCACATTCCCTTCTCGTCAAACCAGCGGATCTGGTCGGAAACGTAACGTTCGACGAACTTCGGGTCTCCGGACATCCCGGCTCCGAGCCTTGTCTGTTCACTCGCCGCGCCGAAAACCGCCCAGTTGTACGACCTTTTCGCGTCACCGACCTTTGGCTTGACCCGGTAGCATCGCCAAGGATCCACTTCTGAAATGTCGCGCCGCCATCCATCCGTCACTTCCTTCGGAAAAATGCCCGAGCGTTCAAGATCACAAACCGCGGCAACAAGCTCTTTGATAGAGAACTCGTTGCCCCCCTCCTTTCTCATCGGGCCTTTCTTCGCATCGCGGCAGCAGATATCCATCATCCGGCGAAACATATCGATCCGTTCCCGCTGGCGGCCTGCGGCAATAAGACCGCCAAGGTTCGCTGCAAGACGCGGAAATCCATGCTCCTGCACGCCCTCCCGCTCTACATCCGCGATGTAATCGCGGATGTGTTCGTCGGAATAAGCGGCGACCGCCGCCTCCACGAGATCCAGATATTCCGACTTGGCGACACCGCGAAACATCCCCGTATCAGCGCCAAACGCCGTAAACACGGAAATCAACAAGCCCGCCGCCGTAACCTTGCAAAGCAGAGCGCTTCGCCTAGATGCCGCCGAAGCGGCATATCCTTTATCAAACCGAATGTGCGGATTACCCGCATACGGCATTCCATTAAGAACCGGGGTCTTCATTTTCTCCCTCATTTCGCATTGGCCGTCCCGCACAAAACTGCCGCCTATAACGCAAGTCCGAACAAGGTTGATCCGGTTAAGTTTCGAGATTGCCTGCTGGACAGACAACCACGCCGTCTTCACGCCGGCAGGCAAAGTTTTCTTGCACCGTTTCTGGCAGGTATTATAACATTCCTGGATTCGCCGCGCAACCGCAATTCCGCGATTTATTGGATTTGCGGTTTATATGTGGTTTGCAGCGGAAAACTCTATTTGCCCCTCGCTGGCTCTTCGCGCTTTTTGTCCCCCGAAATGGTGACAAGACAAATTGGCGGTATTGTGGCATACTATTTATGTTTAACAAAACAAGGAGTGTATGGCTATGAAATACAACGCGTTGACTATCGGCATCATCCTGACGGCAACCGCATTTTGCGGAATAGGGCGGGCGGCGGCGGTGGACCACTTGGTCCATCAGTGGACCTTTAACGACGGTACGGCGAATGATTCCGTCGGATCGGCGCATGGACGGCTCAACGGGAACGCGGCCATCGGCAATGGCGCACTGTACCTTGCCAAGGGCGTCGACAATTATAACACCAACTACATGATTACCTCAGGATTGGGCGGTTCGCTCCGTGACAAGACGCTTATCGCATGGTGCGCGCTTTCCGATCTGGACCGGGACGGTACATGCGCGGGTTCCGTTCTCTCAATCACCGCCGGCAACACGAACAGTTCACGGTTCGACGGGATCGTTTTCGGGGAGCGTGTCGCTCGGCAGTGGATGAGCGGCAGCGACTACTGGCTGCGAACCCCGGAGAATAACGGCGGGGCGGAGGAGGACATTCCGGGGCCGGGCGAGGTGATGATCGCCATTACCTATCAGAGCGATCCCGTCCAGATCACCCTTTACCGTAACGGTGTACTTTATGCGCGCCACAATCAGGCGAACAACTATGGCATACCGGAGTTTGACGGCAATGCCGTCGCCCTTTTCGGCCCGCGTAACGCCTCGGCCGGTTACATCAACGGCCATATCAACGAGGCACGCATCTACGATACGGCGTTGACGGCCGAGGAGATCGCGGCCATCTACGCGGAAGGCCCGGTGCCGTCGGATGTCACCGGCATCTGGAACGGCGGATTCGAAGCCTTCTCGCCCTGGGATGCGATCACGGAGGAGAAAGAGGCCATGAATCTCATCCCGGCCGGATGGTATTTGCCGAGAGAAATTGCGTACGGCATGGCTTCATCTTGGAACATCTATCTGGCATCCCGTTGGTACTATCCCGATCCGACGGAAGGCGCGACCCGGTTATGTATCGAAGCGTATGGAAATTGGACGATGGGGACGAAGCTTTGGGTCACGACCGCCCCTCTTGGGAACATGAAAGCCGGTGAGATCTACCGGATCAGCGCCGATTTCCAAACATCCAGCGAAGACCGAGGATATGTGACATACCCCCGGATGGAATTGATTGACTTGACGGCGGGTGACATTCTGGCTGTAACCGAGGAGCAACTTGCCTCTATTCACGGCCAACGGTTAATCAACGAGACAGTGTCACTGTCGCTGGTTTCTCCGTCGGTCAGCGCTGACCGGGCGGGGCATCAGCTCGCCTTGCGGATCATGAGTTCCTTATTCGGGATTGAGTATATCAACGGCTGGAATAATATCCGGTTGGGTGTCGATAACATCCGTCTTACGGTCGCCGATCCCGGCGATTCGGCCGTTTCCAACGCAACGTGGATCAATGAGGCAGGGGGAATCTTCTCCGACACCGCCAATTGGCAAAACGGGATTCTTCCCGCCGGGATCGACCGCACGGTAACCTTCAGCGCCCGCGCGGTGAACGGTTCGGCCAGTATCACGCTTGATCGCGCCATTCAAGCTTCCAAACTCGACTTCCAGACGGGGCCCGAACGCCAGGTTTGGGAGGTGAACGAGACGACAAACGGCAGTGTTACCGTCACCGCGACGATCGGGCAGCCGACGATTCATGTCGGGTCCGGACTGGCGGCCCTCTCCTCGCTTTACGCCCCGAAAGGGTTTGTGAAGACGGGCGCGGGAACGCTGCAAATCGGCGAGATCCGTCAACTGGAGGGTCCGATTGACATCCGCGAAGGGCGGGTCTCCATCAGCGACGTTCTACGCCACCGTTGGTCCTTCAACAACGGCAGCACGGAAGATCTCGTGGGCATGGCGCATGGGATCCTAAACAACGCGCATATTGAGAATAACCAGCTGGTGATTCCTTCGCAGGGCGCGAACTTCATGACCGATGAAATCATGCGCCCAATCGAGAAAAAGACGATGATGGTGTGGGCAACCCTTGACAACCCGGCGGTCAGCACCAAAGGATCCGCCCTGACGCTCTTTAACGGCCTTGGCAAATGGTGCACGTTTGACGGCATTGTTTACGGTGAGTGCCTCGACCGTTGCTGGATGTCGGGAAGCGATAATTGGCACCGGACGAAAAACCCGCAAGACTTCGGCGACCCCGAAACTTCGTCCGAAGAGGTCTTTATTGCCATCTCCTACTTTTCATCACGATTCTCTCCCTTTCAGGCCGAGGTCTTCAGAAACGGCAGTCTGTATGGCAGCTATCAGATGTGGAGTACCGGTGTCCAAACATTTGCGAAAGATTCCCGCATCATGATCGGTCCGCGCCATTATGGCAACAACGATACATTCATCGGTAAAATCAATGAGGCGCGCATCTACCGCGTCCCGGTCTCACAAGAGCAGCTTACCGAACTGGCGACCATCGGCCCGAACAAGGCGAGCGCCGTCGGGAAAGTGCCGCCGCTTCCGAAGAATCTGGCGGTCAAGATGAGCGCAGGGGGCGTGTTAGACTTGAACATGACGGAACAGACAATCGCATCGTTGACCGGCGCCGGACGGGTCCAAAACGGGAATCTCCACGTTTCGGACGCGCTGACGGTCACCGGGCCCCTGACGTTTGACAACGATTTCGCCATGGCGGAAGACACGATTCTAACCCTGACCTCGTTCGACTCCTGTCTGGCCGTTGAGAGCGGCTCGCTCAGCTTCCCGGCGAACGGTACGGTGGTCTTCAAGATTAACCACGACAGCGTTCCCCCAAAAGAAGGGTTTGTCGTCTTCAAAAACGCCGTCGCCACCGATTGGGATCAAGCCCTCTCCGGTCTCGACATGGAAGCGCCGACCTTCTCGCGCTATCAGACTAGCGTCGTGAAGACCGAAACCACCTACGGTTACGCCTTCCGCTTTATCGGCGGTACGGTCTTTATGCTCAAATAATCTAATCGGGAAAAGCCATGCAAAAGAATCTTTCTGGCAGATTGCTGGTCTGCACGGTTGTCGCCGCATTGGGCGGCCTGCTTTTCGGGTATGACACGGCAGTCATCAGCGGGGCGGACAAGCCCATGCAGGCGCTTTGGCAAACCGACAGTTGGACGCACGGGCTGGTGATGAGTTCCGCGCTTTGGGGGACGGTCATCGGCGCGTTGATCGGAGGATGGTTGAGCGACTTTTTCGGCAGACGTAAAATCCTCTTCTGGTCAGGGGTGATGTTTTTCGTCTCCGCAGTTTGGTCCGCCTTTCCGGCCGGACCGTACACTATGACCGTCGCCCGGCTGATCGGCGGATTCGGGGTGGGCATCTCGTCCGTGGTGGTCCCGCTGTACAACTCGGAGATCGCGCCTCCGAAATACCGGGGAACCCTGACGGGACTTTTCCAGTTCAATGTCATCTTCGGTATGTGCGTAGCCTACATTTCGAACTACTTCATGGCGCGTATCGGCGACAACTCCTGGCGCTTCATGCTGGGCAGCGAGGCGATTCCGGCGTTTCTCTTTACCGTACTCTGTCCCTTCCTGGTCGAAAGCCCCCGCTGGCTGATCGTCAAGCGCAGGGACAGCGAAGGGGGCCGCAAGGTCTTTGCCGAGATCAATCCCGCGCTCGACGCCCGGGATATTGACGCGATGGTGGATGGCGTGCGCGCCGAGTGCGCGGCAAAGGAGACGGCTTCCGCCGGTCAGCGCGAGCGGTTCTTCTCCAAGGCGCTCGTCAAACCGATCCTTCTGGCGTTCTTTGTCGCGTTCTTTAACCAGATGTCGGGGATCAACGCGGTCCTTTACTTCGCCCCCCGAATCTTCGGGGAGGCGGGATTCGCCACGCATGACGCGCTCTTCCAATCCGCCGGCATCGGCATCGTGATGTTCATCGGGACGTGGATCGGCGTGGCGCTGATCGACGTGCTGGGACGGAAAACCCTGCTGCTGATCGGCGGGATCGGCTATGTGGTCTCGCTCGCCCTCTGCGTGTGGGGCTTCTCGACGGGCCACGGCAGCCTGATCCCCTGGTTCCTCTTCGCGTTCGTCGCGGCGCACGGACTGGGGCAGGGAACGGTCATCTGGGTCCTGATCTCCGAGATCTTTCCCAACCGTTTCCGGGGGGCGGGCCAATCGCTCGGCAGTTCCACCCACTGGATCTTCGCCGCGCTGATCGCGTTCACCTTCCCGAAACTGGCGGAAAGTTTTTCGCAGAGTGCCATTTTCGCGTTCTTTCTGGTGATGATGGTGATCCATCTCGTCTGGATCCTCACGCTGGTTCCCGAAACAAAGGGGAAGGTGCTGGAGGATATCAAATTCTGATCGTGGGGGAAAGATGATGACGTTTCGAGCGGGATACATGGTTCTTATCGGGTGCGCCTGTTGCGCGGGACAAGCGGTCGCCCAAACCACGGTGACGTTAAACGGCGGGCAAAAGCCGATTCCAAGCGAAAACGAGAGTATCGTGGATAAGACGCTTGTGGCGTGGGTCTCCCCCGCGGATTTGACGCAACAGGGCGGCTCCTGCCTGACCATGGAATCGGCCAAGGGGGTCTTTGACGCGATCGTTTTGGGCGAACTCAAAGAAAAGGTTTGGATGGCGGGAAGCGATTATTACAAACGGACCCGCCGCGAACAGGATGGGGCCCCAGAAGAGAGCGTCGCCGCTGACCGGTTCATCCAATTAGCGATCAGTTATAAAGGCCGTGAGATTACCATCTACCGCAATGGCGAACAGCTGACTCGGTACACCGCAACGGTTGATCCCGTCCGTTTCGGAAACGAGACCCTTGTGCTCTTCGGTAAACGGCATCGCGGGGCGAAAGACGGCGTCAGCTTTAAAGGGCGGATTAGCGACGCGCGGATTTACGACTCGGCGCTCGACGGCGCCGCCCTGCGCAAACTCAAGCCCGGTGTCGCGGGGGAGTTGCCGCTTTGGGCCTGGTGGCCGTTCTGTACGACGGGCACATTTGAGCGGATGGGCCGTTTCCGCGCGAGCCGTCTGATCGGCAACGCCAAGGTGGCCGACGGCGCTTTGACCCTGATGGACGAGGGCGACACCTTTCTGGTCTCCCTTGCCGATTCGACGCTGTCCATCGAGGAAGAGGGCGGGGCGACGACGGTTCCGGCGTCACCGTGGAACGGACGGGGGGATGTGCCCGATACCGTGCTGGCGACCACCCGCCGGCTGCGTGAAAAGCTGTTGGCGGATCCCTACCGGCCGCTCTACCACTTCTGCGTTCCAGAGGGGAACGGGAAGCCGGGTGACCCCAACGGCTGCTTCTGGCACAACGGGCGGTATCATCTGATGTATCTTTACGCGCGCGCCCATTCCGGCTTCTGCTGGGGACATGTCTCCAGCGCGGACCTGCTCCATTGGCGGCACCATCCCGACGCGCTTCGTGTCGGGCCGAATGACAGCGGGGTCTTCAGCGGCGGCGGTTTTGTTGATGATGACGGCACCGCCTATCTCACCTACTGGATGCTCTGGGGCGCGAAGGGGCTCGGCATCGCCAAGAGTCTTGATTCCCGCTTTGACCGCTGGGAGAAATTCGCGGAAAACCCCGTCATCAAAAGCACACGGTGGGGATGGACCCTGGCGAAGGACGCGGATGGGAACGAGGTGAAGTACGCCAGCGCGGACCCGTCGAACATCTGGAAAAAGAACGGCAAGTATTACATGGTCGCCGGAAACCTACCCTTGCTGAATGACAACGGACGGGCGGCGGATTCGCCCGAGGCGATGAAGGGCGACTGCGTCTACCTCTTCGAGTCGGCGGACCTGAAGAGCTGGGTTTACAAGCATCCCTTCTACCAGCGCAGAACCGATGAGACGCGCGCGTCCGGCTGGACCGATCCCGATGAGGACAACATGTGTCCGAGTTTCCTGCCGTTGCCGCGCAGTGCCGACGGCGGCGCCTTAAGCGACAAACACCTGCTGGTCAGCATCAGCCACAACCGGGGCTGCCAATACTATATCGGGCGGTATGCGGATGACCGCTTCTATCCCGAAAGTCACGGCAGAATGACGTGGGAGGACAACACCTACTTCGCGCCGGAGTGCCTGATGGACGGACAGGGCCGCCAGATCATTTGGGCCTGGCTGATCGACAATCTTGAGAATGACCACATCACATACGGGTGGTCGGGTGTCTACGGCCTGCCGCGATCGCTTTGGCTGGCGGATGACGGGACGCTCGGCATCGCCCCCGTCGAGGAGTTGAAACGGTTGCGCCGGAACCACAAGGCCGTGGAGAGCCTCCGGCTTGCGGAAGAGACGGGTCAGCCGTTTGCCGGTCTTCCCGGGGATGATTGCGAGATCCAGCTGACGTTCGATCCGGAGAACGCCCCCCGTTTCGTCCTGTCGGTTCTGGCCTCGGATGACGGCAGCGAAAAGACGGTCATCCATTACGACGCGGAGACGGGGCATCTTGTTCTGGATGGAAGCCAGGGCGGGACCGCGTCATCCGGGATGATCACGCCCCACGCCCTTGTCGAGCGGGCGCCGTTCCGGCTGCGGCCGGGCGAGACCCTGACCCTGCGCGTCTATGTGGACCGTAGTGTTATTGAGGTGTTCGCCAATGACCGGCAGGCGATCTGCCGCCGCAGTTACCCGCGGAAAGAGGGTCGGAACATCCGCTTGGGGGCGAAGGGCGAGTCCGCCGTCTGCGCGCGGCTCGACATGTGGGAGATCGCCCCGACCAATCCGTTCTAGCCGTCCGGGCGTTACGGTTCGCCGATCCGCTTCCGGGAGGGCTGGTAGAGCGAGGTCGGAATGAGGATTTCGGCGGGAATCGGGTCATTGCGGGCATTCATCACGATCGCCCGCATGACCTCAGCGCCGATGCGTTCCGGATACTGGATGGCCGTCGCCAGGAAATGGCCCTCGTCCACGGCCCGGCAACCCTCTTTGGAACCGTCAAAGGCGATGATCTTGGGGCACTTCTCTTGGGGGAGTTTCTTCAGGACCGAGTACGCCCCTGCGGCGGAGGGATCGTTGACGGCGAAGATGACGTCGGGAAGGACGGGCTTTCGGATGATCTTTTCGGCGGCCGCCGCGCCCCCTTTCCGGTTCGCGCCACAGGGTTCGCAGAAGAGCACCTTGATCTGCGCGTTGGTGTGGGACTCGTTGTGGCGCGCCAGCACTTCGAGGAAACTCTTGACCCGTTGCTCGCACGCCTCAAGCGGGGAATGGTTGATCAAGCCGACCGTTCCGCCTTTCTCCCCCAACGTCTCGATCGTCGCGTGGGCGATCTGTGTCCCGCCGCCGCGATTGTCCGTCGCGACATGCGCGGTAATATGCACACCCTCCGCGGAACAGGCCGTGTCGGCCGTGAAGACAGGTATCCCCGCCTCATTGGCCGCCCGGACGGCGGGCGCGATCTTCTTGGCGTCGCAGGGCGTCAGGACCATCGCCTTCACGCCCAAGGTGATGAACCGTCTCACTTGCTCGATCTGCCGGTCCACATTAAACTCGCAGGAATCGACTTCGACCTGGTAACCGTATCGCCGCGCATCGCGCTCGATCGCCTCGGCGATCTTCAAAAAATGGGGATTCGTGTCCGTCACCAGCGAAACCGCCACAATCCCGTTAACCGGCTCGACCGGCGTGTTCTCCCGACAACCCGAAAGGAGAATCGCGAGCACCGTCAGACATCCGTAAACAACAGCCTTCACCTTTTGAGAATCCTTTCCGCCATCAATCGTTTTCCCGCCGCAACCGTTTCACGACCGCCTCGGTCCGCGAACGGACATGCAGTTTCGCATAGATCCGCTTGATGTACGTTTTAACCGTTTCCAGATGGATGCCGAGTTTGTCCGCGATTTCCTTATAGAGGTCCCCCTCCACCAGCATCTTCAAAATCTCCTCTTCCCGCGACGAGAGGTTCTCCGACGGCTCCTTGACCGTTCCCATCTTGTGGAACGACTGGACAACCTGGCGCGCGATCGACGCCGACATGGGCGCACCGCCGTGCTTGATGTCCGTGATCGATTCCAGCAACTTACTGGGCGCCTCGCGCTTGAGCAGGTATCCGCCGGCCCCGGCGGCGAGGGCGCGGAAAATCCGGTCGCTATCCTCATAGACCGTCAGGACAAGGAACTGGAGACCCGGGCACTCCGCATGAAGCGTCATGATGACATCGATGCCGGATATGCCCGGCAGGTTGATATCCACCAGCACGATGTCCGCGTTCAGTTTCGGTATCTGCTCCAAAGCGGATTCGCCGTCCGCGAAGGAACCGCAAAAGGAAAATCCCTCCGAAACCTCAAGCAGCTCCGCAAGGGTCTCGCGGATACCCAGATCGTCCTCGACCAAAGCGACTTTAATCACCTCATCTGTCATTGCCATCTCCCGGCTTGATGGGGAAACAAAGCTCGATCACGGTACCGTGTCCCTCCCGCTGTGAACACCGAATTGAGCCATGTTGCCGGCTCATCCTCTCAGCCATGTTCTTTAACCCGTTTCCATGTTCACGGACTGCGGTGATGCCGCATCCGTCATCCTCCACCTTGATGGTGCAGAAGAGATCGTCGCATGTGAGATAGAGGATGATCGTTGAGGCGTTGGCGTGCCGCACCACATTATTCAACGCCTCATTGACCGACAGGACCACATCATGGCGCAATGAGCTGGAGAGCGTGACTGCGGGCAAGAGCGTCGGGATCCGCAGCCGCAGACGAACGTGGGTTCCTTCTAAAAAACGCTCCGAGTAACTGCAAAGATAGGTCGCGAGCTTGTCGAGGGTGTCATTGCGCGGCTCAACGGCCCAAACCACCTCTTCAAGTGCGTTGGTCACTTCCCGCACGGCCACGGTCATCTCGGCGAGCCGATTCTTGGTTGAAGCGGGAATGGTGGCGGGCAGTTCCCGCTCCGCAAGGGAACCCAAAAGCGCGATCCGGGTCAGACGCGCCCCGATATCATCGTGGATGTCGCTGGCGATTCTGGCCCGTTCGGCGAGCAGAAGATGGCGGTGTTTGAAGAGTTCGATCTTGGCCTTCGTCCGCCGCCGCACAAACCACCAGGCCAACGCCGCGCCGCCGGAAACGAGCGACAGGAGGAAAACAATGCGGAATCCCAACGTCTGCCAAAGATGCGGCTTGACCGTCAGGTGAATCATGGCGGGACGCGGACACCAGATGCCCGCAGGATTACAGGCCGCCACTTCAAATGTGTATTTTCCGGGAGGGAGGTTGACATACCGTATGGAGCGCAGCGTGTTCTGCTCAATCCATTCGCGGTCATATCCGTTCAGCCGGTACCGGAAACGGACCTTGTCGGCATACCCCGGATTGCAACCCGTCCATCGGAAGGAGACCGCTCCCGTTTCGGGTGGCACAAGGACCACGTCCCGAATCGGGGAGGGGATCCGTTTCCCGTCCAGTTCGACCTCTTCGATCATCGTGTTGAACGAGGCGGTTTTGTTGATCGCCCCGCGCAGCTGATGGGGATCCACACAGACATACCCCGCAATGGTCGCAAAGAAGAGCCGCCCGTTTTGATCTTTGACCGCCGGCATCTTTATGTCTTCGCAGCATTCAAGGGCGGGCATGCCGTCGCAGCGGCCATACGTGGTTATCGGAACCGTCTTTTTCATTCCTTGCGCGAACAGGTCAAAATCCCGCTTCGAAAAGGCCGCCAATCCCGAATTGGTCCCGATCCAGATGTTGCCGAAATCATCCTCCAGGATCTGTGAGACGATATCGTCATTCAACCCTTCCCGCTTGGTGATGGTGTGGAACCAGCCGTCCCGCATCCGCGTCAGGCCATTCCCGCCGCTCCCGATCCAGAGCGCACCGTCGGAATCGATGAAGAGCGAACGAATCCATTCGCTGCCCCAGCCCTCGCGGCGGCAATAATAGGAGACCCGCCCGTTCGCGAATTGATAGAGTCCCATGCCGTCGGAGCCTACCCAAATATCGCCATCCCGATCCTGGACGATCGCGGAAACCATCCGCGCGGGGAAACCCTCGTTTGGCCCGAAGTTTTGAATGGTTCCCCCTTCTTGGAGGAAAACGCCCCGGTTGCGCGTCCCGATCCAGAGCCTATTTTCCGCATCGCGGCAGAATGCGGTCACTTCACTCTTTTCAGGGAAACCGGAGGGAAAATCAAAGGACGGAAGCGCCTTTGTGTCCGGCCGGGAATCGGGATCCAGCAGGCGAGGCCGAATCCGAAGCAATCCCCCGCCTTCGGTCCCGACCCATAAAACCCCGTCCGTGTCCTTCAGCGTGCAGAGTATCCGGTGATCGGTCACATGGGGGATGTCTCCCGTCTGTGCGTCTGTCGGACCGAGGGGCACCGTGACGGGCCTGATCCGACCGTTATCCAAGATGACGGATCCCTTTGCCGTGACAATCAGCAGATGTCCTTGGGTGTCCGTCCCCAACGATTCGATCGTATCGTCAGGAAGGCCCTCCCAACTGGTGATCGACATGTGCGGCCCGCCCATGAGCCGCATGACGCCGCCGCCGTCCGTACCCAACCAAAGCTCCGACTTGCCGCCTTGAACCAGCTCCTCAAAGGCGACAATCCGGTTGCTTCTCAATTCGGGCGTGTTCTGCGCGCCGAAGAGGGTGAAGCGGATGCCGTCAAAACGGGCGGCGCCGTGGTTGGTTCCGATCCATAGATACCCGTCTTGGGTTTGTTTCAGACAGGTGATCGTGTTATGGGGGAGCCCGTCCTCGGCGCCCCATACGTCAACCATCACCGCCGACGTAACCCGGAGCGTCGCAACGGTTGAAAACAAGATGGCCAGATAAACGTTGTTCATCCTATGCGATCCCATTCCCACGCTTAATCCTTACGGGGCGGGTTGCTACGGAAACCGGTTCCAGCAGATCAGATAATGGCAACAGCCCACCAATCCCGATAATAGGAGGCGCGGGCGAAGCAAAACATCGCCGAAGCCGGCCGTATGTATCTCCGCCATTGTATCTACTTTCCATCTGGTCCAGTACCATCACAAATGCTGATCGCGGCGTCAGTGTTATCCTTAAGACAAACGGGCGGGGCCAAAAAAGCCCCGCCCGACTTGCAAGCCGTCCACTCTTTAGCGGAGAATCATAATCGTCGAAACATCGCGCCAGATGCGGACCATTCCGTCCTTGATGTCGAGATGCAACAGCGGGGGAACCTCACCCGTCACCTCAAAATCGTCTGCCGTAAGCGACGTTGTCGCCTCAGTAAGATCGATGAGGTTGCGCGTACCATTGAAGGACGAGAGTTCCAGTTTCACCTTGCCGTTCGCGCGCACATCGCCCACCAGCTTGAGAACGCCGGTGGAAGAATCGAACGAAATCGTGTCCCCGAGAATGATCGGCACAGCGGCGACCGACGAGACCGTCGCTCCGCCCGAAAGCGTCGTACCGGCCAGTTCAACCGCCGGGGCGGACGCCGAACCGATTGAGAGATTTGCGCCATCTTGCAGGATCAAATCGGAGAAACCTACCGTGCCCATGCCGAGATTCATCTGTACCGCACCATCAACCACGAACGGGTTGGCATAACGCGAGATATCCATCTCCTCGTAGGCGAACGAGAAATCGTACACAATCTGGCAGGCATACGATCCGCCCGTAGCACCCGTGAAGCCGATCCACGCCGTGTTGTCACCCATTACCGACGCCAAATTGACTTCGCGCGAAGCGGAAACGTAGGAATTGCCACGGGTCGCCGTCAGCGTCAGCTCGCGCAAATCATACGACAGCGTGAATTCGGTATCTTCGCCGTCAGCGAGATCCCATGCCGTAAGGGGAACGGTATCGCCGGAGAAGAGGCCGTCCAACACATACTTGAAGCACTGGTCGTTTTGGCTCGGGTAGAGGTTGATACCCCAGCCCGCCGTCTTCGTGCGATCGGAACCATCGTTATAGACGATGCCGAGTTTTCCACCCGTCTGACCGTAGCAGTCCGCAGCGTTGGACGAGAAGTTCTGGAGAACAATCGCCATGCCGTCCGCCGGGGAGGCAGTGTGCTGGGTCACGCGATACTTGAATGTCGCACGGAAAGGACGGTTCACATATACGCGCGTCGAGTTCCAAGTCGCACTCCGGGTGGATTCCGCATACGGCGTTAACTGGAACGCCGGCTTGTCGTCGACCGTCGTGTAGGTCGGCGCGTATTTCGTATGCGTCCAGCCCGTTTCGCCGATGCCGGGAATGCTTGCGCCATCCGAGATGCTGCGGAACGAGAAGCCGCTGATCGTCTGCTCGCATCCGGTCGAAGCGCCCGTGGTACCCGTGAAGCCGATCCACGCGTATTCGCTGCCGAGAATCGACTTTAGGTCAACCGTCCATGTCATCGGGCCACTTGTCGGGCGAACGGTACCGTTGCAATCCCACGACGCACTAAGGACCGCGCCGTCATAGCTCACGGTAATCTTGATCACGTTGCCGCCATCGGCCGCGATAGCGTTGGAGCGCGAAGAGGTGGTGTCCGAGATCGTGCCGGCATTGCTGAAGCCGTAACGGTCACGGGTATCGGATTCGACGCCGACACGCATGATGATACCGATGGACTTGGTAAAGGCGCACCCCAAAGTCGAACCCGACGATGCGTTGCCAATCGCGTTTGGTCCCGCCACTTCGTTCTGTAGGACGAGCGCGGCGCCGAGCAGATCCGTCGTCCAAGCGTCATGTTCTCCCGCCTGATAGGAGAAGGTCGCCTCCCAAGGATCTGTCACGCGCACGCGCCGGGAATAGAACGCCGAGCCAACATTGGCTGTCGCATACGGTGTCAGCTTCAGATTGCCTTCGGAAAGCACCGCGCTGCCGTTGAACAAGAACTGGTCGAATCCGTTTACCTGGTTTACAATGCCGCTACCGAGCGTCACGCTCGATCCGTCATCGAGACGCACTTCAGTCTTCTCGCTGAAGGCCGGCATATCAATGCCCAGCGAGGCACCGTCCAAGATCTCAAAGTCCGGATTTCCGACAAGGCGGGCCGCGTCGAGATCGGTCGTGCCGGAGACAACGAAACGCCCGGAACCGGAAATAGCTCCGGTACCCAGTATGTCGAACGAATCGAGGAAGACCTCCCCGTTGTTGCGGAAGGTTGAAGTATTAGCCAGATTAACACCGTCAGCGAAAACGAGCGTTCCGGCTTCGACGGAGGTCGCGCCCGAATAGGACTGGGATTTAGTGAGCGTCATACGCCCTTCACCCTGCTTCTCTAGGCTGCCAGTTCCGGAAACGACATCGTTGAACGTATCGTCATCCGAGTTCTTGAGGACCACCTTGCCGGGAGTGGAGATGCCGTCCGTCGAAGCCCACGAGAAGTTCTCGTCGCCGCCGATCGTCAACACCTGATTGGCCTGGGTTACCGTCACCGGACCCTGGAAGGTGTTGTTGGCGCCCGACAGAATGATAAAGCCGCCGTCGGTGATCTGGACCGGTCCGGCGCCGGTCAAGCCGCCGGGGATTTCAATTGAGTAGGTACCCCAAGGATGGAGTATCGCGCCGTCCGGACCGATTTTAACGCCGCGCGTCGGGGCAAGGGAGAAAACGGTGTTGCCGTTGCGGAGGATACCGCCGTTGATGTAGATGTTGTCCTCATCGAATTCCGCCGGGATGGCGCCGAATCCGTCCGCCGTCACGAAGACGGTGCCGCCGTCGAGAATCGACGTGCCGCCGGAATAGGTGTTTGCCGCATTCGAAAGGTTGACGATACCGACCGTCCCCACCTCAACGCGAGCCGCGCCGGCGGAGTTGTCCGACATAACTGAGGGCTGGAAGCCCGGATGGCTCGTCTGGTAATACGGCACGGCACCGCCACCAAGCAGGAAGACATTGTCGGCGTTCGGGAAAATCGAGCCCGTCTGAATCATGACCGAACCGGTCTTGTCGGTACCCAGGCGACAGCCGGGGAAACGGGAAAGATCGACGCTGCAGTTCGCGGAGTTGTCGGTGAGCAGAATCGCCGCCGGCTTAGAGCCTTCGGCAATCCGCGAAGTGAAGAAGGTCGAGCCCACAAGCGCGTCAAGCTTGAAGGAGGTGCCTTCCGCGAAATAGAGTTTCGTCAAGTCTGGGTTACCCGCCGCATACGACGAGCCGGAGATGCCGAGGATGCCCTTGTACACGCTGATGTTGCCGCTCATGCCGTCGTTAAGGCCGGAAAGCGTCACGCCGTCCGTATCTGTCGCGCCGTAGATTTCGACTGACGCGGGGAACCCGTCCTTGTCGGAGATGTTGCCGGCATAGACCATGAGACCATTAGTGGGGCGGAAGATGTACTTGTTCTGGTAAGGCGTTATCGTTCCCGTGTACGTGAAGGTACCATTGGGGATGATGGTGAGACCGGGATACTCGGAGAAGTCGAGATTCTCCGCCACGTTGTTGCCGTGGAGCATGAAGTTGCCCACGGACGACTTGTCGATGCGCGCGAGAAGCGCCGCCGCGCCGCCTACGTAGTCGGCGCTCACCGTGCCGCCCTCGAGCTTGAAGGTGGCCGTGGAGCTGGCGGCGAGCGCGTTTGCGTTGCCGATCGTGACTTGGCCCTCCCTTACGATGAACGTCGAGGAGATGTCGCTTGGCGTCTGACCGTCGTTTGGCGTAAGGAACAAAATGCCGCCGCCAGTCTTGACAATGGTGGCCGCGCCGTTCTCCGTCAGGTCGTTGACCGTGGTGCGGATCGTGCCGTTCATGCCCGCGGGGATGTCGAACGTCACCGTGTTCTTGATGTTGAATATGACGGGCGGCTCGACGATCGATGTGCGCCCGCGCATTGTGCGCAAGGTCGCGCCGTCGATGTTGACCGTGCTCGTGGTGGAGCCGGAGGTGCTGCGGAAGATCTGGATGTTGGCGACGGAGCCGGGATGGAAGTTAAGCGTGCCGACGCCGGTCGCACTGCCCGCAATGTAGCAGGTCGGCGTGGTGTCGGCCGTGCCGTGGGTGAACGTGCCGTACACGTCGAGAACGCCCGTCCCGGTGCCGGAGCAGATGTACGTGTCGCCCAGAACCGTGAGCTCGCCGCCCTCCTCCACCGTTATATGACCCTCGGCATCATTGCCGTCGGCAATGCGGATGGTGCTTGCAATGTTCACGATGCCGTTCGTCTTGATGGTGAATTCGCCCGAACCGCCGGGATAGTGCCCCACGCGCAGGGAGCTGCCGCAGTTGACGATGCCCAAGGCGTCCTCGCGGCCGCCAATCACGCCCACGCCGCTGTTGTAGAGGCCGAGCGTGATCGAATTGTTCGGGGTGGCGAATGTTCCGTTCGGAACCAGAAGCGAGAACGTGCCGCCGGCGACGTTGCCGAGCTGGACAAGGTCGTTGCCGTAGGCGACCGTGAGCATGCTGCCGTTGTCGATCGTGAGCCCCGTGTTCTTCGCCGCGTTCACCGTGATGAAGTGCACGGCGTTGCTCGCGCCGTTGTCGATCACAAGCGGCTGGTCTCCCTCGATGATGAGATTGTCGTCAAGCGCGAGCGCCTTGCCGTTGTACCAGGTGGCGCCGTCGGTCCAGAGCGTGTCCGGCACGTCGGTCACGCCGTAATGCTCCTTCTCGGCATTGTAGTTGCTGATCACCTGCGCGGTCATGAGCGCCCCGGTCTGGATGCGGATGCGTCCGTAGTCGGCATAGTTCTGGCGCTCCCATGCGCCGGTCGACTGGCGGTAGATGCCGGAGATGATGAAAAAGCTCGGATCCGCGTTTGAGAGGTTGAGCGCGGTGTTTCCCACCGAGGCGACACGGCCGTTCACATAGACGCGCTCGTAGCCCGATGCCTCGTGCACAACGCAGATGTGGTGCCACTTCCCGACCTCGGGGCGGTAAATCGCATTCTCCGGACTGCGACGGCCCCAGTAGAGCTGATATGAGTTGTGCTCCACGGCATAGAGGTCGGTCTTCATGTCCATGCGGAACGCCCAGCGCTTGTAGGCTTCGGGCGTGGAGGAAGTGCCTTCCTTATAATACGGCATGCTCAGGAAGTAGCGGAAATCCGTTCTCTCTTGCGTGGGCGCGATCCATCCTTCAACCGTCCAGGCGCTGTTGCCCGTGAGCGAATCGGGCATGGGCACGTTGTTCGTCATGCTGCCCGATGCGGAGCCGAGGAAGCGCAGAGCCGGCGCACCGTTGCGGAGGCGGTAGGTCGGGGGAGTATTCTTGCTGTGGGTGTCAACATAGACGAAGTCGGCCTGACTGCCCGCATTGGGCCACACCCTAACACCGTCACCTTCCGAATATCCCGACAGCGTCGATGCGTCGAGATCCACCAGCAGCTCACCGGCGGTCTCAAGTTCCACCGCGCCAAGCGTAAGCGCGAAAAGCGCCACCGCGCCGCTCAAACATTTCAAGTCAGTCATAGACAACTCCCATCTTTTTCCCTTCCCATGTTTTTTGTCATTTATCGTTTAACCGTCAGCGCACTCTCATTTGCGACGAATAAACACAAAAAGACACAAAACCACTTAACAAAAAACTGTTAAAATTTTAGCAAAGGAGTAACATGTTGTCAACCCCGCCTTCGGGGCGATTTCGACCTTATTCGTTGTTCAAAATTTCGCCTTGCTTGTTTTCGCGGTAAATTGTACCATATTCGCAGTTTTGATGGTTGTGGCGCTTGGCGCGCCGGGATATGACGGGGGAAACCAGGAGGTCGTAAATGAATCTGTTTGATTTTTTTGTACAAGCAGTCACGACAAAGTATTTGGATTTCAGCGGCCGGGCCCGCCGCAAAGAATATTGGGGTTTCACACTGTTTGATTTTATTATCATTGTGGCTATCGGTTTTGTGTCCCACCGCTTGCGGGGATCTATTCTTCCTACCGCTATCGGATCTTTGTCCACATTCTACTCGTTGGCGGTGCTTTTGCCTAGACTCGCGGTGACAGTACGCCGGTTGCATGACTGCGACAAAAGTGGTTGGTGGTTTTTTATTTTCCTGATTCCGATTATCGGACCAATCTGGCTATGCCTCCTCCTACTGATCCGCGAAGGCACTCTCGGAGCTAACCGTTTCGGCCCCGATCCTAAGGCGGGCGCGATGGATTAACCTATAATAATGGAGAGGCAGAAATGCGCGGAACGTTTTTTTTTACGCTATTGATGATCGCTGCGACCGTCAACGGTGACACCGTTTTTGACGCCGGCGAATGGCGGGTGGATTTTTCGCCATCGTCCGAATCCCTCAAACTCTCCCACCCCGCCACCGGAACCGAACTTTCCGGGACGCTGTCGTTTTTAGGCCCGGCCAAGGCCAACGCTTCCGAAACCATTGGGCACGAGGTTCCGGCCGACCGCAAATGGCGGATTGAAGATCCACGCGACGGAGCGAGGCAACGGCTGGCGTTAATCGACCCCAACGGCGACGCACAGGGGTACGTGACATTTCAACCCGACGGCGGGCGGCTCCGGCTGTTAGTATATCACCGTACCGCGCTTGCCTACCCCGGAACGCTGTCGTTTCAAGGAACGGCGAAATTTTTCCCAGACGCCTTTGCCGCCCGCACCAGATCGCCGGGCGGACGGGTGTTGCAATTGGCGGCGGGCGATGCCGACTCGCTGTTGAACGACACGCTGTTTTCCCCGGAAAACGACTGCGCGTTGCGGTTGGATGCCGCAAAGCTAACGTTGTCCGCACATCCCGGCGGCGGCTGGGACTTCGGATTCGAGGGGCGTATTGACGACGCGGCGAAGGCGGAGTTTACCATCGCGCTGGAACGGGATTACTACAAAAACCGCTGGGTACCGTACTACAGGCCGATCGACCGTTCCCGCGCCCCGCGCCCGCCAACCGGCTGGATGAGCTGGAACACCTACTTCGACAAAGCTGGCTCAAAGGAAAACCTTGCCGAGGCGCGGTTGGGCGCGAAGTTCCTAAAACCGTTCGGGCTGGAAATCTGGTCAATCGAGTCCTGGCAGGCCAATTCCAGCGAATTGCCGGTCTCGAAGTTCCACAACATGAATCTCGAACACCATCCGGAACAGTTCCCAGAGGGCATGAAATGGCTGGCGGGCGAAATCAGGAAACTCGGATTTCGCCCCGGTCTTTGGGTGGCGCCGTTCGGTACCGGCAACGAAGAGTTTTACCGGGCGCACCGGGATTGGTTCCTGCACCGGGGCGACGGTTCCCCGGTTGGTTGCTGGAACGGCAAATACACGCTCGACCCGACGGTCAAGGCGGCGCGCGAACATCTGCGGGGCATCTTCGACAAGGCATCGCACGACTGGGGATACGAGTTCTTTAAAATCGACGGCATGAGCGGTCGCGGGCCGGGTTACTGCGCCCACCTGTACGAACGCCCGGAAATCCGCAAATGTTTCAGCGACCCGTCATGCCCAAACCCCTTTGAGCTGTGCGTTAAAGCCTTCCGCGACGGTATCGGCACCGATCGGATCCTGCTGGCGTGCCAGGGGCATTTCACCGGGGCGGAAGCGGCATACGCCGACGCTTCCCGCACCGGCGCGGATATCGTCCACCCCAACCAGCCGGTGAAATGGGCGAACATTCTGCTGCAAGCGCGATGCACCATCAACCAGATCTTCGCCCACAACGTGGTCTTCTGGTCCGATCCCGACTGTATGATGATCAGCCAGCAAGCGCTGGATATCGAACAAGCGCGGGTCGAAACCACAATCGTGGCACTGCCAGGCCAACAGATGTTCGCCGGCGACAAGCTGGGCGAACTCGCGCCCGACCGCATCCGGCTGCTGCAACAGTCGCTGCCGGTCTGCGACATCCACCCGGTTGCGCTGTGCCCAAGGTTCGGACATTTGCCGGTATGGGATTTGGCGGTGCGGCGCAAATTCGGCTCGTGGCACGTGACGGCACTGTTCAATTGGAGTGACCATCCACAGCGGATAGGCGTGGACTGGGGCGAAATCGGAGAGGATCCGGAAAAGAACTTTTTGGGCTGGGAGTTTTGGGAAGGCAAATGGCTGGGACGTCTTCAGTCGCGGCTGGAGCTGGAAGTGCCGCCGCGTTCAGTGCGGCTGGTGGCGTTGCAACCGGATGCCGGGCGGCCGCAGTTTCTCACCAGCGACCGCCACCTCACCCAAGGCGCGGTGGAATTGAAAGACAGCCGTTGGGATAACGGGAAGCTCACAACAGAGGTAGAGGCGGTAGGCGGTTTCCCGCTGGCCCTGCGGTTCGCGGTGCCAAAAGGATTTTCATGCGCGGGAGTGACACAGGTGCCGGGCGCAGTTCTGCGGGGAAAACCGGAATCGTACGGCGAGATTTATGCGGTGACAGTGGAAACGCCGGAAACACGGACGGTTGCTGTGGAACTGAAGTTCACGGAAACGGACAATTAAGAAAGGGAATGCGATGCGACAAGAACCGGTTATCCCTAAACAGGTGGTTGATTTGCTGATAAAAGCCGCCCGCGAAGCGGCGGGACAAGCTTACTGTCCATACTCCGGGTATCCCGTGGGGGCGGCGGCGCTTACATCCGACGGACAGATCTTCACCGGCTGCAACGTGGAAAACGCGTCATCAGGACTCACGGTGTGCGCCGAACGCACCGCAATGTTTAAGGCCGTCAGCTCCGGCTGCCGCGAACTGGCGGCGATCGCGGTGACCGGAGGAACCTCGCGCGATCCAGCGATGCCCTGCGGCGCGTGCCGGCAGGTGATGGCGGAATTCGTGAGAGACGGACTGCAAATTTTTGTGGCGGGACTGACCGGACGACGAGTGACGGCAGTCACGTTGGGTGAATTGCTGCCAAAGGCTTTTCGCTTGGACAGCAAGAAAAACAAATGAAAAGGGAGGCATTTATGCGGCGCAGGGCTTTTGTCAAACATTCGGTAGCAGCGACAGTAACCGCAGTATTGGCGGATTTCATGAAGGCATTCGCCGAGGGCGAGGCGGATCCCGCCGTCGGCAAACCGCTGGGACGATGGGAAAAAGGCCACTTCCAAGTGCATTTCATTTACACCGGGGTGGCGGAATCGATGTTTATGATCTATCCCGACGGCACCACGCTGCTGCTGGATGTCGGGGACCATCCGGCGCACATGCGCGGGGAAAAGCAAATACCGATCCTGCCGGATATGTCGCGCCACGCGGGCGAATGGATTTCCCGGTACGTAACCCGGGTAAACCCCAACGGGCGCAAGGTCGATTACTTCATGCTCTCGCACTACCACTCCGACCACGGAGGGTCGCGTTCCTACCATGCGGGACTGTCGGAAAACGGGAAATATTACAAATCCGGGTTGGGGCAGGCAATCGACTTTCTGGATATCGGCAAGGCGATAGACCGCGCGTACCCGACCTACGACGACCCGATCGTCAAGCTGGACAATGACGACAGCCACATGTGCGCCAACCTCAAGGAAGTTTACCAAGAGATGATCCGGCGCGGATCAAAGGTCGAAAAATTCCGGTTGGAGAAAGGTTCCGCCCAGCTGAATCCGCTGCATGAAAAAACCGACGGGTTCAGTATCCGTCCGCTTTGCGCCAATGGCAGAATCATGCTGCCGGACGGCACGATAAAAGACTTGTACAAAGACCTGATCGAGCGCAACCACCCGAAAGCACTTAATGAAAACGGAATGTCGCTGGGGATGGTCTTCAACTACGGAAAATTCCGTTTCTACACCGCCGGGGACTTTTCCGACCGCATTAAAAAGGCGGACGGGACGGCGGTGCAGATTGAGGACCTGATGGCCGAAGCCTGCGGCACGGCGAATGTGGTCAAGGTCAATCACCACGGCCACCACTCGATGTTCCCCGGACTGGTAAAAGCGCTAAAAGGACAGGTTTACGTCGCCTGCATGTGGGATCAGCTGCACATGACCGCCGACACGATGGAGCGGTTAGCGGACCGCAACCTTTACCCGGAGCCGCGTTTGCTATGTCCGGGCGTGTTCACCAAGGAACGCCGGAAGGAAGACGCCGGGAAAGCTTGGATCAAAGATATCCCGGAAACGCTGTACGAGCCGAAACACGTGGTGCTGGACGTGCCGCCGGGCGGTGAGGCGTTCAAGTTCAGCTTTGTGCGGGCGGCGGACGAATCGATGACCGTGGAGTCGGTGATTAGTCAGGTAACCCGCGGATAGGGTCGTCTCTATTTGTCGGTATGGCTAATGATGTCTTTTACCAGCAGTTCGATTGACTGGTCACCCATGTAATCGTCTATCGCGAGTTCAAACGCGATATCCGCCAAATCGCCGCAGCGATACTTATCCGCATCTTCGCCGCGGTTGAACCAGACGGCGCGAAACTTATGTTTGCCGGCGGCAACCGTGAGCGAAAGGTGTTTTTCGTCTGCACCGATTTTGTTGATCCGGTCGATTCTCGCGTTTGCGACCGCCCAGCACGGTTTGGGGTTGCCGAAACCGAACGGCGCGAGCCGCTGTTGTTCGCGGTAAAATTCCAGCGTCAAGCGGTCTGGCGCTAGGATACCGTCCACGACCAATGACTCGGTCTCCACCTTGGCAACGGCGCGCTGCGCCCGGCAAACGGCCTCAAAACGCTGGCGGAATTCGGGGAATTTTCCGGGTTTTACCGTAAAACCGCCCGCCCTTTCGTGGCCACCGAACATGCTCAACAGGTCGGCGGTTTCTGACAGCGCCGCCACCACGTTATACCCTGCCCCCGCCCGGACCGAACCGCGAGCGACCGCGTTAGATTCATCAGGCGTATCAAACACCGCCACCGCGGCGGGGCGGCAGAATTTTTCGCACAACCGCGCCGCCACAATCCCGATCACGCCCTTGTGCCAGCCGTGCCGGGCGACAACCACGGCGGCCGACGGGGATTCCGTGTAACCGTCCAAACCGCAACCGCACATGGCGGCGTCAAAAATCTCGCCCTCGGTCTCTTTGCGACAGCGGTTAAGCTCCGCCATCTTCCTCGCCAACTGTTGGGCAAGGTCGGGATTGTCGGTGGAAAGCAGTTGATAGGCAATCTCCGCCGACTCCATCCGTCCGGCGGCGTTAATCATCGGGCCGACGAAAAACCCGAAGGTCTCGGTATCGGGGTCGCCACCCTTGTTCCGGTGGGCAAGCAGCCGGTCCAGCCCGTTGGTATGGAAGGAACCCCAGCGATTGGTGACATTGGAGACGATAATGCGGTTTTCCCCCACCAGCGGAACGATGTCCGCCACGGTGGCTACCGCCACTTCGGCTATTATCCGTTTGGCGATACTTCTGTTGTCAGAATACCAACCATTGGTGCGGCCATATTCAACCAAGGCTTGCGCCAGTTTGAACGCCACCCCCGCCCCGCAAAGATATCGCAACGGCTCCGGGGTTCCGGGCAACGTCGGGTCGATCAGCGCGTCCGGCTCCGGCAACCGCTCGATACGTTGGTGGTGGTCGGTCAACACCACGCGGCAACCGAGTTTCTTCAACGCCGCGACCTCGTCCACGGCGGTGATGCCGCAATCGACGGTAATCCAAAAATCGGGATCGCCGCATTCGGCACGGCAACGGCCGATCGCCGCCGGGGTGAGACCATACCCTTCGGTCTGGCGCTGTGGCAGGAAATGGTCCGCCCGGGCCCCGAGCAGCCGCAAAATCCGCACCATAATGGCGGTGGAACAGACCCCGTCGGTGTCAAAATCGCCGAACACCACGAAATGTGCGTTGGAACGGATACCGTTCCAAATCAACCGGACGGCATCGCTGACACCGGGCAAGGCGTCCGGCGGCACCAGATCGCGAAAATTGGGGTTAAGGAATTTTCTGGCAGCCGCCGGGTCGGATATTTCCCGTTTAACCAATATTCCGGCCAGCGGCTTCGGCAAATCAAGCTCCGCCGCCAGCCGGTCTGCGGCGGCTATGTCAAAATCCGGGGTTATCCAAGACCTCGGAGCCAAAAACGCACCTCCTTCAACCCCGAAGCCCAATTAATACTTAACCACCGCCAAAGGCTGGCCTTTGGCGACGTTGTCGCCGTGCTTGACCAGGAATTTGACCACGGTCAGCGGCTTGTCAGCCTTAATCGGGTTGAACATCTTCATCGCCTCGATCACGCATACCGAATCGCCGGCCTTAACCGCGCCGCCCTCTTGGGCCAACTCCGGCTTGCCGGGGCCGTCGGAACGGAAGAAAGTGCCGTTGAACGGGGCATTGACGGTCGGACCGGAAACTTCGTCCGGCTTCTCTGCCGCCGGAGCGGGCACCGCCTCGGGGGCCGGAGCCGACTTCTTGGGCAACGGCGCGGCGGGAACGGATCCGGCGGTCATGCCAAGGCGGTTCGCCAATTCCGCC
The DNA here is from genome assembly GCA_017454745.1 of Kiritimatiellia bacterium. Lineage (GTDB taxonomy): Bacteria > Verrucomicrobiota > Kiritimatiellia > RFP12 > UBA1067 > UBA1200. The sequence continues at coordinate 66,427 of JAFTCL010000048.1, read as the reverse complement.
ACCAACTGGCCGATCTCGGCGAATCGCTCGGTTGACTCGTCAGCCGCCGGAGCCGACGCGGGAGCCGGGGCCGCCGCCGGAGCGGACTGGCGCTCCAAATCGGCGGGGATCGGGTCGCGCTGGCCTTCGGGCTGGGCGCGCCACTTGAAGTAGCCGAGAGCCACCTCCGGGAAGAGGCAATAAGAAAGGATATCCTCTTCCTTTTGAACCAGCTTGGGTTCCAATTGGTTTGCGGCCTCGGCCAAACCCGGTTTCAGCAGATCCGCCGGGCGGCAGGTAATCGGCTTCTCGCCGCCAAGGATCTTCTTTGCCACTTTGGGGTTGATCGGAGCCGGTGCGCGGCCGTAGAGGCCCTTGACGTAATTCTTGGTCTCCTGGGTAACCATCTTGTAACGGCCCTGCAGCACATTCAGCACCGACTGGATGCCTACAATCTGGCTGGTGGGGGTCACCAACGGCGGATATCCCATGTCGGCGCGGGTCTTGGGAAGCTCGTCCATCACCTCTTGCAACCGATCCAGCGCCCCCTGCTGGTCAAGCTGGGAACGGAGGTTGGAAATCATGCCGCCGGGAATCTTGTGTTCCAGCACCCCGGCGTCAACCGGCTCGGTGGCAGTGGTGCGAGGAGCGCGGTCCTTCTTAAGCCCTCTAAAATAGGCGTTGATTTCCGCCAGCTTGGCGTGGTCAAGGTTGGTGTCGTATCCTTCGGCCTCGAAAATCGCCGCCATAGTCTCGGTGGGCGGCTGGGAGGAAAAGCTGGACATGGTGGAAATCGCGGTGTCAACCGCGCCGGCGCCGGCCTTGACCGCCGAGAGATACATCGCCGCCGCCATACCGCTGGTCATGTGGGAATGAACCTGAACCGGGACCTTGATCGACTTGACCAGCGCCCCGACCAGCGTGGACGCCTCGGCGGGAGTCATGATACCCGCCATATCCTTGATGCACAGCGAGTCGATGCCCATCGACTCCATCTGCTTCGCCAACTGGACAAAACTCTCAACGGTATGGACCGGGCTGGTGGTGTAGCTGATGGTGCCCTGGGCGTGCCCGCCGTATTTCTTGACCGACGAAATCGCCTTTTCCAGATTGCGTGGGTCGTTCAGCGCGTCAAAGACCCGGAAGATGTCCATGCCGTTTTCGCAGGCCAAAGCGACGAAGCGCTCCACCACATCATCGGGATAGTGCTTGTACCCCAGCAGGTTCTGGCCGCGTAGCAGCATTTGCAACGGCGTGTTTTTGCACACGGCCTTGATTTGGCGGAGCCGCTCCCAAGGATTCTCGCGCAGGAAACGCATGCAAACGTCGAAAGTCGCCCCGCCCCAGCACTCCAGCGAATAATAGCCGGCCCGGTCAACCGCCTCGGCAATGGCAAGGATATCGTCTGTGCGCAACCGGGTCGCCCAAAGCGACTGGTGCGCGTCGCGCAAAGTGGTGTCGGTGATTCGGATCCGCGTTTTCCCGGCAGCGGTTCCGGAAGTTTTCGTCTGTTTCATTCGGACACTTCTCCTAATAAACTGAAAGAACTCTTATATTATGTGAGATTTGCGCCCAAAAGTCACGCCCGATTTCACCGATTTGGGGTAAAAAATGGCAATTTAGACTCATCGAACATTTTTTTTCACATTTTTATCATTTTAAGGTTGCAGTTTGCACCGCTAATGGGGTAAATTATTCCCGTACACATGAGTGTAGCTAGGAGTGTTGAATAACAGCATTTGAGGTTATTGCGATGGGTAATGCACTACGTGGTTTGGTTTTTGTAATTTTGGCACTGAGTATTGCCGCTTTGGTTTTTGCGAACTTGCTGTTCGGCAAGCGTGAGCTGTTGATGCAGCGCAACTATGCGTTGGAAGAGAGCATCGTAAAGCTGGCCAAGACGATTGAGATGAAGAACGCGGAGGAGCAGACCGCTCCGGAGCTGAAACAGGACGTCTCAGCGGTGGAAGACCGGGTACTGGACAACCCGGAAACCGATTCCCCGCTGGAGGGTTACGCGCTTCAGCTGGAATCGGAGAATCAGCCCACGTTCGAAATCGGCGACAACGACTCCCGCAGCCAGCTCCGTACCTTCTATAAGGTCGGCACCGATGGCAAGTACGTGCTGGATTCGCTCACCCAGAAGCCGTCCACGACCGGCGAGGGCACGATGGCCGAGCTGCTGGACAAGGTGTTTGACCGGGCGAAGGCTCAGCAGGCTAACCTGAACAAAACCCGCGGCGAACTTCACAAGATGCGCGACCGCTTCACCACCGCGGTTGAAGAAATCAACAAGCTGAAGATTGACGGCCGTCTGGTCAAGAAGGACTTGACCGAGCGCAAAGCTGACATTGTCCGTTTGAACGACGAAAAGGAAGTCCTCGAAGGCCGTATCGCCAAGCTGAACAACGAGAAGAAAGAGCTGACCGCCGAGCTGGCGGAGACCAAGAACGAAGTCGAGAAGCTGAATGAGGATAAGCTGACCCTCACCGACGACTTGGCAAACGCCCAGAAGACGATTGAGGAGATGAAAAAGCGCCTGAACGGCACCAACGACCGTCCCGGTCAGTATGTAGACGGCGCGGTTGCCGCCGCGCAGATGACGGCCGGCGACAAGGGCAAGATCATCTCCGCCAACGACGAGATGAAGTTCTGCATCATCGAGTTCTCCCCGGCCGCCATCGCCGAAATGATGGGTCCGGAGCGCGAGAATCCGCTGCCGCAGCTGGAAATGAGTATCCGCCGTGCGGGCCGCCAGAGCGCTTCCGGCGAGTTCGTTACCCGCATTAAACTGCGCCAGGCGGTTCGCGGCAAGAATATCGTGGTGGCGGACATCTTGAATGATTGGCAGCAGACCGCTGTGGAGAAGGGTGATGTGGTCTTCTTCTAAGACCGTCGCCCGCGCCCTCGCCGCGCTGTCATGTACAGCGTTGCTGGCGGCGGCAGGTTGCATGGCCAGCCGCCCGGCGGAAACGGATATGCCGTGGTCCGCCCCGTCAGCATGGGAGGGAACCATGCCGCTTCCGAGCGGTTATCTGAATCGGTTCGATTGAGTTTGAAGGGTCTCGCCAATAACGGCGGGACCCCTTTTTTGTTTAGGACACGATCCGGCGCAACGCGCAAAACTACAATAAGGAGAGTTAGGATGGCTTATTATCTTGGAGTGGATGTCGGTGGTTCCCACATCACGCTAAACCTGGTGGATTCGGAAACTTTCGCAATCCTCGAAGGAATGTCGCTGCGCAAACCGCTCAACACCCATGTCGAGCCGACCAAAGTGCTTGAGGTGTTCGACCAGGCTATCCGCGAAATCGCCGACACCGTGGGCCGTGACAATATCCTCGGGGTTGGGCTGGCCTTCCCCGGACCGTTCAACTACCCCGAAGGCATCTGCCGAATCACCCCGCAGCAGAACAAGTACGAACAGCTCTTCGGCGTGAATTTCCGCCAGTACCTCTGCCATGCCCTCGGAGCCGACAAGCCGGTGGTGTTTAACAACGACGCCGCCTGTTTCGCGCTGGGCGAGTATTTCAACGGCGGGGCGAAGGGGTACAAACGGGCCGTGGTGGTGACGCTCGGAACCGGTTTCGGCGCGTCCTTCATCCGTGACGGCCGCCCCCAAACCACCGGCGACGATGTGCCCAAAGACGGCGAACTGTGGCATATCCCCTATCAGGACGGGATTGCCGACGATTACTTTTCAACCCGCTGGCTGGTCAAAGAGTGGAAACTCGCCACCGGCGAGGACGTGCCGGGCGGCAAAGAGGTGGCGAACGCCGCTGATGCGGGCAACCCGGCGGCGCTGGAGATTTATCGCCGTTACGGCGCCAACCTGGCCGAGTGCGTAGCCCCGTGGCTGGAGCTGTTCCAGACCGAAGCATTTGTGATCGGCGGCAATCTGGCGATGGGTTGGGATCTTTTCATCCCAACCTTCGAGGTCGAACTCGCCAAGCGCGTAACCCGCACCATCGCGATTAAAAAGTGCGAAATGGGCGAACAGGCGTCGGTTTGCGGCGCAGCGCTATCCCAAACGCTGGTTAATCCGGCCGAAATCATCCCCGGCACCGCTGACAATGCCACCATCGCCAAAGCCACCGAAGCGATGATCGCCATCGGCGACGCCGCCACCGCGCTTTGCGACGGCCCCGAGACATTCCCGTGGCGCGAATGGCGCATGGCGCTGGACTCGGCGTTCCGCGCCCAAGGCAAACGGGTGGTATGGTTTGACGTCGCCGCCGCATGCGAAAACGGCCAGTTTAAGCAAGACCTGCTCGCCGACATTCGCGCCGACGCGACCGCTGCGCTCTGTATCGCCTACGGCCCCGGTGCGGCGCAGGTTCCATGGGCCGACGCCGCCAAAGTAACGCTTTAAAAAACGGCCATGATCTCCCGACGTTCATTTGTCAAGCTCGCCGCCGCATCGGCGGCGATGCCGGCGGTTGCCGCGGCAGCCTCCGGACGCGACGGCAGCCGGGCTTTTGCCTTCGCGCTCAACACCGCCACCATCCGTGGCTACCGTTTGCCGCTCAAAGAGCAGATTTCCGCCGCGGTTCGGGCGGGGTTTGAGGGAATTGAGCCGTGGGTGTCCGACCTTGCCGCTGCAGAAAAAACCCCCGGTGCGCTGGAAGACGCGCGAAAGATGTGCTCGGACTCTGGTTTGCAGGTGGTTAGCGCCATCGGATTCGCCCAATGGGCGGTAAACGATCCGGCGGAACGCGCCAAGGGTTTGGAGCAGATGAAACGCGACATGGAGTTGGTCGCCAAGATCGGCGGACAGAGAATCGCCGCTCCGCCGGCCGGCGTTTACAACAAAGAGGTGAAACTGGAGCTGGACGCCGCCGCCGAACGTTACCGCCTGGTGTTGGAACTGGGAGACAAAACCGGGGTAATACCGCAGGTCGAGTTCTGGGGGAAGTCCGCCAATATCAGCACCCTCGCGCAAGCCCTGTACGTGGCAATTGCCGCCTCGCATCCCAAAGCCTGCGTTTTGGCCGATGTTTTCCACATGTACATGGGGAACAGCGGGTTTGACAATCTGCGGGCACTCACCTCTTCCATGTCGCAAGTGTTCCACATGAACGACTACCCCGCGGATCCGCCGCGAGGAAAAGCCCAGGACAGCGACCGGGTGTGGCCGGGGGACGGCATCGCCCCGATGGCGAAGATTTTTGGCCACTTCCGAACCAACGCGGTTTACCCTTGGCTCTCGCTGGAACTGTTCAACCCGGAATACTGGAAGCTTCCGGTTGACGAAATGCTCGCCACCGGCATAGCCAAACTGCGCCGGGTGGCGCAAGCTCCTAAAAGAACGTGACGGCGGCAGAACGCCGAATCATCCCGATATGTCGGGAAGATGATGACGTTCAAGACGCTCCACTACTGTAGGGTCAACCGTCGGGTTTGCCAGCGGGAATACCGTCTCGTACCGTCCGAGGCACGGCGGCCCTTTGCAACGCGCCACGCGCAAATCGCAAGGTTTCTCCCCAAAGATGTAAACGGCTGATTCCGCTGTGGTCCGGCGGCACACCGGAGCAAAACGGGATTCTCCGTGGCGCGTGCCGTCTTCCCCCACCGGTACTTCATCCTCCGTGCCTTCAAAGTGCGTGCCCAGTGCCTTGCGCACCAACGCCTCGTCCACCTTATTCCTGGGCTTCACGCTAAATGGGTAATCATCGTCCGGCCACTCCACGCCGGCGAATATCCGTACCAGATTGCGCCAACGGCCTTGGTTAACCGGCGCTTTCCATTTCGACTCCCTCTGAAAAGTCCTGGCGAAATCAAAGTCGGTACCCCGCCCCTCAAGTTCAGGCGGAAACACATCGCCCGACTCCAGCCTGCGCACGGTGTAACAGTTCGGCAGCAGCGCCACCTCATCATCCGGAACCCGTCTCGCCACCCAGCTTCGGCGGCCAAAAACCACCTGCACAATCCAAGCTTCCCGCGAATCGGTCACCGTGTAGAGTCGCCCCGGCGAGGCATACCCCCAATGGGAAACTAGCCCGGTTAATACCTCCACGGCGTTTCTGGCGCTGACGGCGCGCTCCGCAACCGCCCGGCGCAGATTGTAGCCTATCCCTCCGTCCACCAGCCCGTCGGGGTCACACGCGTTTTCCGTCCGCGCGCTGTTCGAACACACCAGCACCCCTTTTTCGTTTACAAAGGAGTCGCAGAACGAAGACCCGCCCTTTGTCACGTATTTGAATTCGCTCCAGTAGAAGCCGAGGGTGCGCTCCACCTGCGGAACGGACGCATGGCCGGCCTCGGCCGGCATCGCCGCGCCGGGCGCGAATGAGCGCGGCGGCACGTAGCCGTGGCGCACATCCGGGCAGCCGTTGTCATCCTCGTTGTGGCCCACGATCACGCGTCCGCCGACGGTGGCGGCACGGCCCGCGACCACGGTGGTGCAAGCGACAAAACAAATCATCCGCGATTCGGCATCCCGCCCCGAAAAAAACGCCGCCAGCGCAAACGCGGCCATCAGCATCCACTCCGTCATCGCAACGCGACCTCCCCAGAAACCATTAAAAACCCCGTCATGATACCAAAACCCCTTGCGCAACTCAAGGCGTTTTGGTATCATTGTGGTGTTTCGGGGGGATGGATTTTTTGTCTGTGAATGCCGGAATCGGCGAAAACCAAAAGAAAGGTCAGCCTTATGACTAAAGAAGTTAGAATAGCAGTTCTCGGCGCCGTTGCCTGTGTAGCGGCATTGCCGCTTTTCGCGTTGACGCTGGAGGAGGGATTCAAGGCTCCGCCAGACTCCGCCAAGCCGCACACTTGGTACCACATGATGAACGGCAACGTAACGAAGGAAGGCATCACCTGCGACTTCGAGGCGCTCGCCAAAGCCGGGATCGGCGGAGTTCAAATGTTTGACGCCGGATGCGCCATCCCGCCCGGGCCGCTCAAATTCAACTCGCCCGAATGGTTCGACATGTTCCGTCACGCCCATTCCGAGGCTAAAAGGCTCGGCCTTGAAATCTGCATTCCCAACTGCTCCGGGTGGTCCTCATCCGGCGGCCCGTGGAACCCGCCGAAGAACGGCATGAAACGTGTCGTGTTCACCGAGACCGCCGCCAAAGGGCCAACCCGTTTTTCCGGCATCCTGCCGCGCACCGCAAAAGACAACGGCTTCTACGAAGATATCGCGGTGCTCGCCTACCCCACGCCTAAACCCGGGGCCACGCTCAGCAATCTCGCGGAAAAGACCTTCGCCGAGCGCGGCAAGGTGAACCGCGACACAAAACCCGCCGCTGCCGGAACGGTCGTGGCAAAGGATTCCGTGGTGGAGCTGACGGCGCGGATGAAAGCGGACGGATCGCTCGAATGGGACGTCCCCGTCGGCGAATGGACGATATTGCGCATCGGTTACATCTGCAACGGGCGTTGCAACCACCCCGCGTCGGAGAAGGGGCGCGGACTTGAGGTGGACAAACTCTCCGCCGAGGCGATGGATTACCACTTCGACCAATATGTCACCAGGCTTTGCAACACCCTTGGCATCGAACCGGGGAAAATCGGCGAGACCGGCTTCAACAACATTCTGGTGGACAGCTACGAGGTCAACACCCAAAACTGGACCCAGAACTTCGACAAGACCTTCGAGAAGCGCATGGGATACTCCATCGTCCGTTATCTCCCGGTGTTTGCCGGGCGGATCGTCGGCAGCGTCGAAGAGACCGAACGTTTCCTTGAAGATTTCCGCCGCGTCGTGGCCGACCTCTTTGCGGAGAACTACGCCGGACGGCTCACGGAACTTTGCCACCGCCACGGTCTGCTCTGCTCCATCGAGCCGTACGGAAACTGTACGGCGGACAACCTCCAGTACGGTCAGGACATCGACATCCCCATGGCCGAGTTTTGGTCGGCCGCCGAGCGCGGAGAGCATGGCGTGGCCGGTATCGGCAACTCGCGGCTCGCCGCCACTATCGCGCACGTGTGGGGCCGCCGCTACGCCGCCACCGAATCCTTCACCGCCAACCCGGTGATCGGCGGACGCTGGCGCACCACCCCGTACACGATCAAAAGCCAAGGCGACAAGGTGTTCGCCGCCGGCATCAACCGCATCATCTACCACCGCTTCACGCACCAGCCCTGGCCGGGCGACAAGTACCTGCCCGGCATGACGATGGGCCGCTGGGGAATGCACCTCGACCGCACCCAAACGTGGTGGAAATACGCCAACGACTGGTTCCGCTACCAGACGCGCTGCCAATGGATGCTTCAGGAAGGCACCTTCGCGGCGGATGTCCTGTTCTGGTGCGGCGAAGCCGTCCCGCTGGGCGGCACTGACACAAAACTCCCCGCCGGCTACGACTACGACTACTGCGCCACCAAGGTGCTAATGGCGCTTACCGTAAAGAACGGGCGCGTGGTGGCGCCGGGCGGCGTTTCGTACGCATTGCTGGTTCTCCCGAAAACCGACACTATGAGCGAGGCATGCGTCAGGAAGGTCGGCGAACTGCTCGATGCCGGCGCAAAGGTTAGCAGCGTGTCGCGTCCGTCGCGCGCGCCCGGATTGCGCGGCTGGCCGCAGTCGGACACCAACATGAAGGCGCTCGTCGCCAAAGTATGGGCAAAGGGCGTCATCGAAAGCAACGCCGGCGATGCGCTCGTTAAACTGGGAGTGGCCCCCGACTTCACGACCGGCGAGCCCACGGCATCCTGGATCCACCGGCAGGCGGATGGTACGGACTGGTATTTCGTCGCGCTCGACAACGCCACCAACGCGACCTTCGAGGCCTCCTTCCGCCAGACCGGCCGCACCCCGGAAATATGGGACGCGGAAACAGGCAAAATCGCCGCAGCCAACGTCTGGCGCGAAGAAAAAGGACGCACGATTGTAAAGCTGGACTATCCGGTGAGCGGATCCTCGTTCGTGGTGTTCCGCCGCCCGGCGGCAGGCAACCACTTCGTTACCGTTGACGCCAAGGTGAACGCGCGCCACGATCCCGCGCTCCCAGAAAAACCCCACACCCTTACCATCAAGAAGGCGGAATACGGCGTGTTTAACGGCATCCGTCCGGAATGCATCGAAGTTTCCGGGCGTATCAAGCCCGGCGTGACGGTCGAAGTGAAAAACTCCGTAATGGGCGAAGATCCCGCCTCCCAAAAGGTGAAAGCGCTAGAAGTGCGATACACCTTGAACGGCCGCGCTACGCGCGATATCGTCAAAGAGGGCAAGTCCTACAAGCTGCCGGAAGGCGCGAAACTCCAAAGCGCGTGGTACGGCATAATCGACCCCGACTGGAATCCCCCCGCCGAACCGACGGTTTTCGACGTGACCGCTAAAATCGCCGCCGCCGTGAAAAACGGCAAAATCGCGGTGCAGGCGGAGAACAGTCTGGCCGGGCGCGACCCGCTCTTCAAGACGGTCAAGCAGCTGCGCGTGACCTACGTGTACGACGGATTCGAGACAACATCGACCTTCAACGAACACGGTTGGTTCAAACTTCCCGACAACAGGGAAACCCCGCAACCGCCGCCGAGCTGGGAATGGCGCGACGGAAAGATTGTCGCCTGGCAGCCGCTCACGGCGACACTTACGGACAGCAACGGAACGAGCAGCAAACTCTCCGCGCAACCCGCGGCGGCGCTGGTCGTTCCCGGTCCTTGGCAGGTATCCTTCCCGGCGGGATGGGAAGCTCCGGGAAAAACCACCTTTGATTCGCTCATCCCGTGGGACGAGCATTCCGATCCCGGGATATGCTATTTCTCAGGAACCGCCACCTACGCGAAACGCATCGAAGGCGACGCCTTGCGCTCGCTTATCGGGTCCGGCGACCGCGTGATGCTTGATCTCGGCGTTGTCAAGAACTTCGCGGAGGTCACGGTAAACGGCAACAAGTTCCCGGTACTGTGGAAACCGCCCTTCCGCCTTGACATCACCGACGCCGTTAAGGGCAAGGACGCCATCGACCTTGAAATCAGGGTTACGAACCTTTGGGCGAACCGCCTGATCGGCGACGACCGGCTATACAAGGAAGACTGCGTGTGGCAGGGCGTACCGCGCAAGGGCGTAAAAGAGTACGGGGTTAAAGAAATCCCCGAATGGGTGAAACAGGGCAAGAAATCCCCAACCGGGCGTCACACCTTCACCACGTGGAAACACTGGTCCAAAGAAGACGCGCTACTGCCCTCCGGGCTTATCGGCCCTGTTATGGTGAGAAGCGGCCAAACGGCAAACTAAACCGCCACTGATTGTTAACCTTATGCATGCGATGGTCAGAGATTTAGATACCGGATGCTTACGTGAGACCTTTGTTTTGAATCAGCTTCGTTCTGCCGGTCATGAAGTTTTGTATCCGGCGCAAGGCGATTTCAAAGTGGACGGACGCTATATTATTGAAGTCGGAGGAGCTGGCAAGGGGTTTTCTCAGATCAAGAATATCCCTGAAAGTTTCATCGCGGCCGATGGTATCGAGACTGGCGTAGGCAACAAAATACCTTTCTGGCTGTTTGGCTTTTTGTATTGACAGAAACAAAGAAGCGTTTTGTTCTCAACGGGGGGTGTAACCGTTGGCGATTAGCCATTCGGTCGCGGCGATATGGCCGCGGTTGGCGGCTTCGCGGCAATAGTTCACCGCTTTGGTGTGGCTTTGTTTTACGCCTTGTCCGAATTCATGAAGCATGGCCAGATTGTAGGCGGCATCGGGCAGGTGCGCCCTTTCCCATGCCGTGGTGAAGAGTTCGGCCGCCTTGGCGTAGTCACGGCTGCAGCCTTCGCCGCGCACATAGAGCATTCCGAGGCTGTCCTGCGCCGGCGGGAAATTGTTTTTGGCGGCTTGGCTGAACAGTTCAAACGCTTTGGAGTAATCCTTTTCCACCCCTTTGCCGCGGTAGTGGCACAATCCCAGGGCGTGTTGGGCGTCGGGGTTTTCGGCGGCAACCGCCTGCCGGTAACTTTCGATCGCCTTGACCATATTGGTCGCGGTGCCGGTCCCGAATTCGTAGCATTGCCCCAGCTGGTACCTGGCGCCGGCGTGACCCCGTTCCGCCGCGCCGGAAAACAGCGCGAACGCTTTCGCGGGATCTTTGGCTACGCCCTCGCCGTCGCGGTACAAAGTGCCAAGCATGGTTTGGGCTTCCAGCTGCCCCTGATCGGCGGATTTTTTCAGCCAGGGCGCGGCTTCGGCGGGATTGCGCGCACATCCGATCCCGTGCATCAGCGAGTAGGCTAGATTGTACTGGCCGTCCCTGTTGCCCGCTTCGGCCGATTTGCGGTACCACTCCAGCGCTTTGGCGGGATCGGGATGCTCGCCGTGCTGCAAAACCCACCCAAGGTTGTTCATGGCGTTGGAATGTCCCTGACCGGCGGCGCGGCGGTATAGCACCAACGCCATTTCCTGGTCTTTCGGCACCCCGATGCCCTGATGGTACAGCCCGGCCAGATTGTATTCCGCGATCATGTCGCCGGACGCGGCGCTGCGGCGGAAATAACCGGCCGCCTTGGCGGGGTCGCGACGCACTCCGCTGCCGTTGAAATACATCATGCCCAAAGTGTTCATCGCCAGCGGCTGGTCCTGCTCCGCCGCCCTCTCCAGCATATCCAGCGCCTCGTCAAGAGCCTCGCGGTTTAATAGCGCGTCCAACGCAATCAGATACTGCGCCAGCGCGTTACCCGATTTCGCCTGTTCGCGCACCCAAGGCCGGCCCTGCTCCAGATAGGCTTCCCGTTTGTCGTCCGGCAATTCGCAGAGCTTGTCCTGCCCGGAATAGAGGGCGAGCAAAAAACGGAAAAAGGGCTGTCCCTCGTCGGCCCGCGCCCGCACCAATTTAGCGGCGGCGGCAAAGTCTTCCGCGCTGCCCGCGCTGCGGGTGTTGATGAACCGTTCGACCATCATTTTGGAGTTGGCTGCGGCGTTATCCGCGCCTGCCTGCGGCGCGGCGGCTGAGGTTAGTGCCATTATTAGCAACAGGGAAATGGAAAAATTGCGCATTTATCGTCTCCGTGGGTCTTGCTGGAGCAGCTGGGACCGGTTGATGTTGTCGTCCAGCGGGATGGCCGGGGTGAACCCGCTGGTGCCGGGCAGCGGCTGGAAGGCGTCGTCAAACTTGACGTTGAACTTGTAGATGATGTAGCGTACCAGGGTCGGAACCGGAATGGTGGTGGCCATCGAGAGCACCACGATGGCGTTGAAGAAGCTGGTGTCGAGCATCTGCAGTTCCAACGCCACGGCGGCGGCCGCCAGGGTGGCGGAAAGCTGCGGCACGGTCATCAGTCCGGCGCAGATGCCCTTGAGGTTGGAGAAGCCCGACAACCGCATCGCGAGCCAGCCGGAGAAGACCTTGCTGGCGACCAGCCCGACCACGGTCATCAGCGCGATGGCCAGGTTGCCGGAGTTTTCGACCAGCACTTTGGGCTGGCTGTCCATGCCGATCATCAGAAACAGGAACGGAATCATCAGCCCGAAACCCACGCCTTCCAGCTTGCGGTGCAGATGGCGCCCGAGGTGTTCGAACCCTTCGGACCGGATCACGGCCAGACCGGCGATGAACGCGCCCACGATCAGGTTCACGCCCAGAAACTCGCCCACCGCGACCACGATCAATACGGCGAAGAGGAAGTAGGTCACGTGTATGTCGTCTTTGGCGTTGAAGGCGGTAAGCACCCGTTTCCAAACGATCGGCAGCAGCCAGATGCAGAGTAGCATGTAAATGATTACCACGCCGACAAACACCACTCCGAACCAGTTGCCGAGCGATGATGCGTCGATGCGGTCGAACAGCGAGAATGAGGTCATTGGCCCGGCATGGGTTTGCATCCGCTTGTACTGGATAGTGACGGCGAGCAGAATCAAGCTTAAGACGTCGGTGACCACGGTGGAACCGAGAATCGAAACTCCGAAACGGGTTCGGGAAACGCCGAGTTCCCGGATAACCGGAAAGACGATGCCGACCGAGTGCGAGGCGAACAGCGAGGCGTAAACCCATTTCCCGATTTCGTCTTCAGGCCGGAAGAGGTGGTAAACCCCGTAACCGGCGGCAGCGGGCAACGCAAAGGTCAAGATGCTCAGCAGCGTTACCGCCTTTTTTTCCACCGTCAGGAGCCGGAGGTCAACCTCCATGCCGGCCAGTGCCATAAGGAACACCAGCCCCAGCAGCCCGAAAGCCTCAATCACGGTCCGCAGCTGTTCGGCGGAGTACGCGCCGTTCATCCATTTGGCTAGGTGCCCGAGCAAGTCCAGGGCGTTCGGGCCAATGACGATGCCGGTGAGCATGATCGCCACCACCGACGGCACGTGGAAGCGGCGTAACGAATGCGGAACCAGCACCACCAGACCCATTAGAACAAGGTACATAATCAGAAACAAAAAGGTGCCCATAAGTGGTTCCTTTCATTTGGGCCGGGATTACGGTATCCGCCAGCCGCCGGGCCGGGAACCGCCCGACGGTCAACCGGAGTCACTTTATTCGTCTGACCCGCCGTTTGCCCCTTCCGGCGACGCGTCCGGTTCGGGGGTATTGTCGCCGCTGTTTGGGGTTTCGGCGTCTGCGGTGGTTTCTGAGGCCACCGGTTCGTCGGTCGGAGCAACGCCGTTCAGCGGGTTTTCCGGCACTTCTTCGGCATCTGCTATACTCACGGAGACTAGCTTGGCACCATCGGACAGCCGCACCAGACGCACGCCCTGCGCGGAACGTCCGCAAACGCGGATGTCCGCCACCGGCGAACGCACCATCATGCCGTTGGAGGCGATGGAGACCATCGACTGGCCGTTGTGTACGGCGAAGGCGGCAACCACCTTCCCGTTGCGGCCGGATTCGTCCTTGATGGCGATCATCCCCTGACCGCCGCGGTGGTGCGGGGTGAAGTCGCAAAATTCGGAGCGCTTTCCAAAACCGTTTTCGGTGGCGATCAGGAAGGTCGCGCCCTTCTCAACCACAGCGAAACCGCGCACGATATCGCCGTCCTGAAGGCGGATGCCCCGTACGCCGGTCGCGGTACGGCCCATACGGCGTACCTGGTCTTCACAGAAGCGCATGCCCCGCCCGTTGGCGGTGATCAGTAGCACGTCATCGCCGGAATGGGTGAGCAACACCTGTACCAGCCGGTCGCCCTCGTCGATGTTCAGGGCCCGGATGCCGTTACGGTTGATGTTGCGATAGTCGGACAGCGCGGTTTTCTTGACCGTGCCCTGCTCGGTGGCGAAGAACACGTCCACGTCCGGGGAGAAGGCGCGGATCGGCAGCAGCGCGGCGACGCTCTCGCCTTCTTGGAACTGGATGAGGTTGATGATCGGTTTGCCGAAGGAGGTGCGCGGGGCCTCCGGAATCTCGAAGGCGCGTTCCGCGAAGACCCTTCCGGTGTTGGTGAAGAACAGCAGCGTGTCGTGGGTTTCCGCCACAAACACCGTGGTGATGAAATCTTCCTCTTTGACGGCGGCGCCGGTGATGCCGCGGCCGCCGCGACGCTGTTCGCGATAGACCGAGAGCGCGACGCGCTTGATGTAGCCGCGGTGGCTCAGGGTGATCACGCAAGGCTCATCGGCGATGAGATCCTCGATGTTGACCTCGCCTTCCATCGGTACGATCTCCGTCCTGCGGTTTGAGAGTTTCTTGCCTTCGACGTATTTGGCCCTGAGGTCGGCAAGGTCGTCCTTGATCAGCCCGTAGATTTTGACCGGGTCGGCCAGCAGCCCCTTGTAGTATTCGATCTTGGCGCACAGGTCGTTGAATTCGGCCTCGACCTTTTCGCGCTCCAGTCCGGTCAACTGGTAGAGCCGCATTTCGAGGATAGCGGTGACCTGACGGTCGGAGAAACCGAAGCGTTCGATCAGCCTGGCTTTGGCTTCGTCGCGGTTGGGGGAGTTGCGGATGATGGAAACCACCTCATCAAGGTGATCCAACGCTATGAGCAGACCTTCGACGATGTGCTTGCGGGCCTCGGCCTTTTTCAGCTCGAACTGGGTGCGGCGGGTCAGCACCTCGAAGCGGTGGTCAACCCAGCAGCGGAAGAGATCCTTAAGGTTCATAATCTTCGGGCGGCCCTGATCCAGCGCCAGCATGATCGCCCCGAAGGTGGTTTGCAGCTGCGTGTGCTTGTACAGATTGTTAAGCACCACTTCCCCGATCGCGCCGCGCTTGAGATCCACCACCACGCGCAAACCGTCCTTCTTGGAACTTTCGTCGCGGATGTCGGAGATGCCGTCGATCACCTTTTCGTTCACCAGATCGGCCATGCGTTCGATCATCGCGGCCTTGTTTACGGTAAATGGGATTTCGGTGATGATGATCGAATGGCGTTTGTTGTCCTCGACAATCTCGGCCTTGCCGCGCACCACCAGCTGCCCGCGCCCCAGTTTGTACATCGCCTCAATCTGGCGGGTTCCGCAGATGGTCGCGCCAGTCGGGAAGTCCGGGCCTTTGACGAACTGCATAAGGTCGTCGATCGTGCAGCCGGGATGGTCGATGTAGTGTGTTATGCCGTCCACCAGCTCGCCGAGGTTGTGCGGGGGTATGTTGGTCGCCATCCCGACGGCGATGCCCATCGATCCGTTTAACAGCAGGTTGGGCAGCCGCGACGGCAACACGGTCGGCTCCAGGCAGGAGCCGTCGTAGTTGGGGGTCATGTCCACCGTGTCTTTTTCGAGATCCACCAGCATCTCTTCGCCGAGCTTGTCCATGCGGACTTCGGTGTAACGCATGGCGGCTGGTTTGTCACCGTCGATAGAGCCAAAGTTTCCGTGCCCGTCCACCAGTTTGTAGCGCATCGAGAAATCCTGCGCCAGGCGGACGATGGTTTCGTAAACGGCGACATCGCCGTGCGGGTGGTATTTACCGATAACTTCGCCCACCACGCGTGCCGACTTTTTGTGAGGCTGGGTCGAAACGTTGTTTAGCTCGTTCATCGCGAACAGCGCCCGGCGGTGTACGGGCTTCAACCCGTCACGGGCATCGGGCAGTGCACGGCCCACGATGACGCTCATCGAATAATCGATGTACGAGGAACTCATCTCCTTTTCGATGTTGATGTCCTCGACACCTTGCTCCAACACAACCGCTCCTGGGTCCTGAATCTCGTCGCTCATTGCTTAAAATCCTTTTTGGCGCCGACCGGCGGGCCGGCGCCGTAATGTCACATCAGACCCGCCACCGCCGCGCCGATTACCGGCGACTCGTCAACGCGAATCAGCTCGTACGCGATGCCGCGCGAACCGAGCATGTCCACAAGCTCTTCCTGAACCCGGTTGCGGAACTGCCCGGTGCGGGTGCGGTGGTAGGTGGAGCCGTCGATGTTTACGCAAACCGGGCGCGCGGGGTTGTGTCCCTCGCCGGTCTGGATCACGGCGGCGGCGATGTTGACCGCCGCCAGCACGGCGGCGCGCTGGTAAACCGGGGTGCATAGCGCCACCACCGCCGCCTGGTCCGGCTCGTTGAACGCCGGGTCGAGGAACGGGTTGTCCTCGGCTGGGGAGCCGCCGCAAAAATCGTCGAGGTCTTTGTTGGAGACCGTACGCCAACTGTTGATCAGGGCGGCGGCGGGTTCGGAGAAGAACCCCTCGGCGACTGCCTGGCGGAGTACCGTCAAGCCGATCCGTCCGAGGTACGCGCCGGAAATCATCTTCTCAAAGGTGTAGTGGCCGCAGTCGTTGGTGTCGGCGTCCATCTGGCGGTCGAAGAAGGATTGTTCCGCGCCGTTGAACGCGCCGGTCTCGCAGTTGATTACCATCGTTCCGCCGGGCTTTAGGTCGCTGCGCTTGGTGATGCGCTCGTTGCGCTCCGTGTAGGCGATGTTGGTGCCGGTGCCGAGGATGAAGCCGACATAGGTGGAGTAATCGCGCGCCACGCCGGCGCTTTTGCCCGCCAGCAGCGTGGCCACGGTATCGTTGAGGACCACGGTGCGCCGCTCGTAACCGCGCTTGCGCAGGTGTTCCAGCAGCCCCGCTCCGATCATCGTGCCCACTACAGCCGGCACCTCGATTTGCTTGCTCCAGTGGAGCAACCGGGCGTCGCAGTCCGGGGTGATTTCCGCCGGGTATGAGAAGCAGAAGCCGATGGTGTCGGAAGCCTCAACCACCGGCATCAGGAACTCGGCGAACGCGTCGTAAAAAGCGTCGGCGCTCAACGCACCTTGCGATCCCGGCATCGGACGCTTGAAGAACGAGCCGATTTCCGGGCGGCCTTCCGCCGAGATTTGCACCACTGCGGCCCTCAGGTTGGTGCCGCCGGCGTCCAGCACCACCACCGGGGTGCCGGTCTTGACCGGATTGTCCGGCGAGACAAACGACGGGATCATCATCAGCGACGATTTCCGCCCCGCCAGTCCGTCGGCCATCTGCACTGCGAAATTTTTCAGCAAGCCTTCGCGGTCGATGCCGTCAACGGACAGGCCGTGCCGCTTAAGAAACTCTTCTGCTCTGGTTTTCATGCTTTTCTCCAATCCGGTCGGGGCCGACGCGGAAGCCCGTTAAACGTTGCGCACTTCAAGCTGCGGCAGCGGGATCTTGATTCCGGCCTTGTCCAGTGCCTCTTTGACCTGCTGGCCAACCTGGAAATACACCGACCAGTAGTCGGACGACTTCGACCACGGGCGCACCGCGAAGACCACGGCGCTGTCCTTGAACGCCACCACTTCGGCAATCGGGGCGGGGTCCTGCAGCACCAGCGGGTTGGCCTTGACCGCGGACAGAATCACCTCGCGCGCTTTCCCGATGTCTTCGCCGTAGGCGATGCCGATGGTCACTTCGACACGGCGGGTGCCGAGCGCGGCGAAGTTGGTGATGGGGGCGCCCCAAGCAACCTTGTTCGGCACCACGACCTTTTTGTTGTCTGCGGTGGCGATGGTCACCGCCATCATGTTAAGCTCCAGCACCGACCCTTCGTTGCCGCCGATGTTAACGTAGTCCCCCACGTTGAAGGGCTGGTTGATGGCGATCATCACGCCCGAGGCTAGATTGCCCAACGATTCCTGGAACGCGAAACCCAGAATGAATCCGGTGACGCCGAGTCCGGCGATCAGCGGGGCGATGTCGATTCCAAGCCTCCGCAGCGCCAGCATCAGCAGCAGCACCCAGCAGGATTTTCTCGCGATGCTGATGAAGAACTCCTTGAGCAGCGGGTTGATTTTCGGGGTTTTGTCCAGAGTTTTGCGCAACGTGGCGCAAAGCACCTTGATCACAATCCAGCCGACCAGCAGGATAATCAGCGCCCATAAGACGTTGATTGCGAACGCCATCCCGTTCTGGGTCAGCCATTGCGTGGCGGTGTCCAGTATCGTCTTGGTTTCCGCGACATTGCTTTCGACTGCCGCCGTAGTCTGTTCCGCCACTTTGGCGGCGGTGTCCGCCGCTTCCGGAGCCATCGTACTAATCAATTCTGCCAACATTGTTGCGATCCTTTCTTGTAAAAAATGCCAAACTCATTAACCGCGTTCGGCCTGCGGCACATACTTTCTGGGCTGGGTCAACGCCTTGTAGGCGGGGCGGATGATAGGGCCGCCGTTAATCAGCTCTTCCAACCGGTGGGCGCACCAGCCCACCACACGGGCCACCGCGAAGATTGGGGTGAAGAGGTCGTTGGGGATGTTCAGCATATCGTAAACAAACCCGGAGTAGAAATCGACATTGCAGCACAGGTCGTGTTTGCCGCCCCGGAACTGGTTGAAGATTTCCGGGCCCAACCGCTCGACGGTTTCGTACAGACCCATCTCTTCCTCGCGGCCTTTTGACTTGGCCAACGCGCGGGCGCAGTCGCGCAACATCTCGGCACGGGGATCGGAGAGGGTGTAAACCGCGTGGCCCAAACCGTAAATCAACCCGGTGCCGTCGCCCGCCTCGCGCTTGAGAATGTTCCACAGATGGTCCGCCACCTCGTTTTCGTTGTCCCAATGCTTGATCTTCTTCTTGGCCTCAGACATCTGTTTCATCACCCGCAGGTTGGCGCCGCCGTGGCGCAGCCCTTTGAGCGAGAGTACGGCGGACGCGATGGCGGCGTAAGTGTCGGTGAACGCGGACGACATCACGTGGGTGGTGAAGGTCGAGTTGGTGCCGCCGCCGTGTTCGGCGTGGAGCACCAGGCACAGGTCCAGCACCTCCGCCTCGAACCTGGAATAGTAGCCGTCGGCCCGGATCAGCCGCAAAAAATTCTCGGCGGTGGAAAGTTCCGGGTCGGGATAGCGCAGGACCATTGACTGCCCCAGGTGGTAGTGTGCCTTGGCCTGATAGGCGTAGGCGGCGATGGTCGGGAACTGCGCGATCAGCTCAATGCTCTGGCGCAGCGTTGTCTCCAGGTCGAGCCGATCCGGCGCCGGGTCGAAGATATAGGCCGTCAACACCGCGCGGGCGATGCTGTTCATGATGTCCACGCCCGGCGAACGGATGATAGCGGTCTCTTTGAAACCGTCCGGGAGCCGGTGCAGCGCACCCAGCTCGGATTTCCACACCACCAGCTCCTCGCGCTTAGGCAACTCGCCCATCAGCAGCAGGTACGCGCATTCTTCGAAGCCGAACCGGTGTTCGCTCTGGAAGCCTTTAACGAAATCCGCCACGTTGATGCCGCGGTAGAAAAGCTGGCCCGGCACCGAGACCTTTTCGCTCTCGGATGTCACGTAGCCGTGGACGGAACCGATATTGGTCAGTCCGACCAGCACACCAGAACCGTTCGGGTTGCGTAGCCCCCTCCGGACATCGTACTTTTGGTAGAGTTCGGGGGCGATCTTGCCGGTAACCCGGATTTTATCCGCGTAACCTTTTAGCAACTCCGCATCAATTTGCGGACTCGCGGATTGCGTCATCAACATTAGAAACCTCCTAACTCCATTCGGGATCCAGCCTCGGCAAAAATAAGGTCTGAACCCCACGAATGGAATTAAGGTAATATAGCATTTTTAGGGACAAAAGTCAAACCGCTAAACAGTCATTTTTACTGCGGGCGGAAGCGGTATGCCGAGCCGTCGCTATAGGATGGTGATGATGGTACCGGGGCTGAATTGGTACCAGTAACCCGACATCCCGTCAACGGTCAACTTTTTGACCGTGCCGCCGCCTTTGACGGTGATGGCGCTGAACTCGCCCTCGCTCTCCCCAAAGCGGATGAGGGGGATGTTTCCGCCCCGCCCTTTCCTTTCGGTGGCATCCACCTCCATGGTCACGCCCTGGCCGATGGTCAGCGCGTTGGTCACGGTAAGCAGCCCGGCGCCGTCCTCGTCCAGAACGAAGGCGAGTTTTGCGGCGAGGTCAACGGTGCCGGTCAGCTCCGCGACCGTGTTGGTCAGGATGACGTTGTTCGCGGAGACCTGTCCGGCGGGGCCGATTTCCAATGTCCCCTGTCCGTCCTGGCTGACCCAGATGGAGCCCGCCGTGTCGAATCTGCCCGCCGCCACGCGCAGGAGTCCGGTGGCGCAGTGGTTGTCCACCGGGCATTGGGTGTAGAGTTTCCAGCGCTTGTAGTACAGGTTGTTGGTTGTGGCGCCGCCCACATAGACGTCGCGTTTCGACCACGCCCTGCCGCCATCCATGACCATTGAGCCTTTGCCGCCCCACGCCCCGATCACGAATTCGTTATTGGAGCTGTTGTTGTGGATTACCTCGCCGCCGTGTTGGTTCAGGACGCCCTCCGCGTAACCGATGCCGATGCCGAAGTATTCGCTGGAGTTCGTCACCGCGCCGCCGTCGTACAGGTTCAGCGTGCCCCAGAAATAGCCGGGGTTGGCGATCTTTACGCATCCGCCAGAACCGATGATCAGCCCTTGGAACGTCGAGGAGTCGTTTTCGGTGTCTATGTTACGCACGCTGCCGCCGATTACGTTCACCACACCCGTAACGCATGCGTCGGCGGACGGATTTGCGTAGTTCTGCGCGACGCGGAATCCGTTGTATCCGCCGATGATCTGTCCCCGCGATATATTCAGTTCGCCGTATCCTTTGACAAAACCGACGGCAAACGTACGCAAAGCTTTCAGCGTTTGGGTCGAATTCCAGTTCAGGATGGTGCGCGATCCTGCGTTCTGGTAGCCGACGAAGAACTGCATCTGGCCGGAAAGCGGATCGGGGGTGATCGTTGCGGAATCGTCGACCGTCATGACCGTTTCCCGCCCAACGCCCGGCTGCAATAGAACTCTATAGACAGTGTCATCCTTGCCCGTGTCCGTAAGGAAGTCGATGTGGGAGGCATCGGCCATGCGGAACGTGCCGGAACCGATGGTGATTCCGGTCTTGTGCGCAATCAGAGCCGCGTCTCCGGAAAGGTCTACCGCTCCGCCGTCATCCACAAGATTGCCGCCGTTGTTATAGCTCCCAGTGCGGTTAAGCGTGAGATTTCCCCCGGTCATTCGCAGGAGTCCGCCCTTCAGCACGGCCACGCCGTCCTGTCCGGTGTTGCTGACTGTGGTTTCCATTCGACCGGAAACGATTTCCAGCGTGCCGGTACGGCCTTCGCTGCCGAAAACGTTGATGGAGACGGGAGATTTCGTCAACTTCACGGTGCCGCCGTCAACGGTAAGTTTGCCGCCGTCTGCCACGGTCAGGCGCGGGGTCGGGTTGTTACCGGTGACGTCCAGCGCGAGTGTGCCGCCCGTTTCCACGCGCAATTCGCCGCCGCCGCCGATGGCCAGGGAGTTGTCCGGCACCGGAAGCGTCGCGCCGCTTGCAAGCGTCAGCACGGAGGTGCCGTCCGGATTGGCCAGCGTGACGTTGGCGGTGTTCGGGGCCGTCTGCGCCAAGCCCATCCGCACGTCCGCCCCGGCCAGCGTGGCGATTGCCGGTGCCAGCGTGTTGGGCAGTCCTCCGCTCCATGAGGCGCTATCCATCCACGATCCGCCCGTCGCGTCCGACCAGAGCGTCGTATTCGCCAGAAGCCGCTGCTGGTCGAGCCGCGTGTTGCGCAACACCTCTGCCGAGGTCAGGGCGCGGCTGTACAGCCGGAAAGAATAGATGGCGCCGCGGTACGTGAAGCCTTCGCGCTGCCGCTCTCCGCCCAGATAATAGACGGAATCTTCAAGCGCGGCAATCGTGCCTTTGGCGTCGATCGCCCCTTCGTAGCGATAGACCGGAACGCCGTTCTTATAGACGGCAACCCCGTCCGCCGTGCTGACAACGGAGAATACGGCTTCCTCGTCCTTCACCATCGGCACGGTGGTCACGACGTTCGGCGTGTTGTTGTAGAAGACGCGGAACATTCCCGAATCGTTCTCTTCCAGGTTGAACCCGCTAGCGCCGTCGTACGAGCCAAAGAGCACTTTGCGGTTTTTGACGAAGCCGGGGCGAATGGCCATTTCCAGCGTGAAGGTCCGGTTGGCGATAACCGGCGCCACGGCGCCGTTCAGCCTGAACAGGCCCGCTTCGCCCGTCTGCTTGCCGTCGATGGCGTTGGTGCAGGAGTTGTCCGCCCATCCCAGGCCCGGCCCCACCGCAACGGCGTCGTTGCCGTTGCC
Organism: Kiritimatiellia bacterium; assembly: GCA_017454745.1. Classification (GTDB taxonomy): domain Bacteria; phylum Verrucomicrobiota; class Kiritimatiellia; order RFP12; family UBA1067; genus UBA1200. The sequence continues at coordinate 44,079 of JAFTCL010000048.1, read as the reverse complement.
GGAGAGGTCGGCCCACGCCGCCGCCGCACCGTCGTGCCGACCTGCGCCCGCGTTGTCCACGCCGTCGAACCACATCACCAGCCCGTCTTTCACGTAGTCTGCGACCGTTGTCGCGGGGAATGCCGCTCGGGCCGGACGAAAGACTGCGGTCAGAACGAGCGGCCACCGGGCGGAGATGTTGATCGTCGCGTCGGACGTCGAACCTCCGATGATCGTGCCGCCATTTTCCACGTCCCACGCTACGAATTCGTAGCCATTGTCCGGCACGGCGGTGAAGGCGGCGGAAACGGTTCCGTCCTGGCTGATGGTGGCGACGGCGGTAGCCGCCGCCACGTCCGCCGTTCCGGAGCAGACCTTGCCGCCGGCCGAGGCCGTCGCGGTCAGGTCGATTAACAAGTTGCCCGAATTGTTGAAGGAATAACCGCCGGAGAGTGTGAACGAGCCGGCGGACGCCCCACGGTAGCGGATGGCGTCGACCGCGTGGTTTACGGCGATTTCGGCGTCGGTCAGTACGCGGTCATATACGCGGCAGCCGTGGTAGGTGCCGTGGAAGTTGAAGCTCTTCCGGTTGCTGTTTCCTGTCCCGTCCGCGCCGATATAGGTGGGCTTGCCGCCGGACATGGCGCTGATCGCCTTGTCGGTCTGCTCTACATCTTTCACGCCGTTCTTCCACACGGCCTGTTTGCCGGGCGTGGTGGTGACGGTGAAGCTCGCCGTTTCGTTGGCGGCAATCGCCTGTGTGCTTTCGAAATCGACTTCATCATAGTTGTAATAGCAGCGCAGCCGTCCGTTTGCCTTCCGTTCCAGGTTGATTGAGCCGTAGTCCCAGCCGAACTGGCCGAAAAAGATTTCGCGGCAGGGGGCGCGTGACGGCGTGACGGTGAAATCGATTGTAAAGTTGCACGGTTCGGTGACGGTGGAGAATCCGTAGCCAAGCGAGACGGGCTTTTCGTTTGCTTCGTTCTGCCAACCATTCTCCGCCCAGGTAACGTCGCTGCCGAGCGTACCGTTATAGCCGTTTCCGGTCAGGTCTTTCCAAACGCGGGTTTCCTCGTCATGTTCGCCGGTGCCTGCGTTGTCGATGCCGTCCCAGCAGGCGACCAGCCCCTTCTGCACGTACGAGTAGGCGGTCAGCTTGCCTTTCTCGCGGAACGTCGCCGTGACGGCGAGCGGCCATTTTGCGTATATGCTGATTGTCGGGTCGGTGAGACTGCTGCCTTCGTCCAGCATCGCACCGTCCTCCAGCACCCATGTGGCGAATTCGTAGCCCTCGTCGGGCACGGCCGTGAAGGTGACGGATTCCGTGCCGTTCTGGTTGATGGTTGCGGAGATGGCATCGGAGGCGTCGCCACCCGTGCCGACGCAGACTTTGCCGCCTCCGTCGGTCACATTGGCGGTTACGTCGATCAGCAACTCGCCTTCTGCGTCAAAGCAGTATCCGCCGGAGAGCGTGAAATCGTTTGGGGAGGCGCCCCAGTAACGGATGGCGTCAACGGCGTGGTTCACCGCCACCTCTTCCGCAGTCAACGCGCGGTCGTAGAAGCGGCAACCGTAGTAGCGCCCCCGGAACCCAAAGCTTTCTCGAGACGTTTCGCCACCGATGTAAGTGTCTTTGCTGGAGTACAATGTGGACAGACTGGTTGTGGAGACGGTGTCGCTCGCGCCGTCGATGTATAGAACCTGCTTTGCCGGCGTGACCGTCAGCGCGACCGTCGCGTTCTGGTTGGCCAGAACCACACCCGTGCTGTATTTGTCGATCTGCCCTTTATTCATGTAAAAACGAAGGCATCCGGCGGGATGGTTGTTGTGGTTGTGTTCGATGTTGAATGTGCCGTTGTAGCTGCCGTCGTACTGTCCGAAAACCGTTTCGCGAGCCGAAGCGCTCTTCTCGGCCCTGGACGGGCTGAATGCGCAATCCACGGTGAAAGTCCGTGCGGCGGTGAGATAGGAGAACGAATTCGGAAGCTTAACGGGGCGGCCGCTCACTGCGGTGGACCAGCAATTGTCCTCCCACGAAACGATATCCGATAATATGCCGTCGTAGCCGTTTCCGGTCAAATCTTTCCATGTGCGGACGGAAGAATCGTGCGACCCGGACCCTGCGTTGTCGATACCGTCCCAACAGGCGGCCAGCCCCTTCTGGACATAAGAGTAGGCGGTCAACCCATTTGCGTTGTCCGCCATCAGGAGAATTAGAGATGTGAAAACTAGACATCCCGTTTGCACAAAACGCAAAAAACCGTTCATCATGATTAATAACCTTTCCTGACAATCGTTAACTTAACGTGCAACAGAAAAAAGAAAAATATTATGAAGATAACATTTGTATGCCTTACCCGTCAAGCCGAAACCGATTCGCCCCGTATTTTTCGCGTGGGGGCGTCCCTCCCTATCTCCCACCCTGTCCGCCGTGTTTTGCAAGTCATTGTTGACTCAAGCGGCCGTGTTGTGCTAAAAATATATATTGGTTTCAAGTTCGGAGATTTTTAGGCAAACACAAGAGGACTGCAAAATGACGATGATAGAAGAGGCGTTGACCAAGACCACCGATACGAAGGCGTGCGAGGTCGGTCCGGGGGCTACCGAGGCCGTCGCGCGTATGTTCGGCGAGCTGTTCCCGGAGGCGGGCAAGGCTATCGTGATAGACGACCCGAATACGCGGGCTGTGGCCGGAATCCGCGTGAACGAAATCCTGAAGGCGGCCGGACGCGAGGTGACCGAGTATGTCATCAACCCCGACGGTTCCGACTTTCACGCCACCTACGGGAAGGTGGAGGAAGTGCGCGGGGCTATAGCCGCCGCAGACGGCGCGATTCCCGTGGCCGTCGGCTCCGGCGTCATCAATGATCTCACCAAACGCGCCTGCGGCGAACTGGGTCTTCGGTACATGGTCGTGGGCACTGCCGCCTCGATGGACGGCTACACCGCATACGGCGCCGCCATTACGAAAGACGGCATGAAACAGACGATGGACTGCAAGGCGCCGCTCGGTTGCATCGTGGACAGCGCCGTCGCGGCGGCCGCGCCGAAGGAGATGACCGCGAGCGGATACGCGGACCTCATCGCGAAGATCCCCGCCGGGGCGGACTGGATAATCGCCGACCTCGTCGGGGCCGAAGCCATACACCCCCTTGCGTGGAGGCTCGTACAAGATCCCCTGCGCGACACGCTCTCCAATCCCTCCGGCTGCGCTTCCGGAGACGAGCGCGAAGTGCGCAAACTCTGCGAAGGCCTCGTGATGAGCGCGTTTGCCATGCAGGCGATGGGTTCCTCGCGCCCGGCGAGCGGCACCGAGCATCAGGTGTCGCACTATTGGGACATGGAGGACCTCTCCTTCAACGGTAGATTCGTGTCGCACGGTTTCAAGGTGGGCATCGGCACTCTCGTCTCCACCGCCACGCTCGAATTCCTACTGGAGCACGACCTCTCGAAAATGGATGTGGAGGAAAAGGTCGCCGCGTGGTGGCCGTCGTTCGATGCCGTGAAGGCAACTTTCCCGTCCGTTTTTCCGGGCCGTCCCGCGCACGTCACGCGCGCGGAACTCGAATACGCGAAGAAGTTTCCGTCCAAGGACTCGCTCCGCAAGGAGTTGAAGGCGATCCGCGACAACTGGGGCGACCTCGCCGCGAAGATCCGCGCGCAGCTCATGCCTTTCGCGGAAGTTAAGGAGAATCTGCGCAAGGTGGGTGCGCCGGCGGAGCCGGAGGAGATCGGCGTCTCCCGCGCGCGCTTCCGCGAGACGTACGCCGGTATTCCCTATATGCGCGCGAGGTATTTCGGGGCGGACTTGGTGCAGCGCCTTGGTCTCATGCCCGCACTCCTCGACCGCCTGTTCGGCCCCGGCGGCGTGTGGGAAGTGAAGTAAGGAACCGGAAACATGGCTAAGACTAAAAGATCGCTCGGCTGGTGGCAGTGGGAGACGCTGCTGGTGACGATGGGCGGTTACGCCCTCTACTACATCATCCGCAAAAACTTCTCGCTGGCGATGCCGCTTCTGGGCGGAATCGGCATCAGCAAGGTGCAGCTTGGCGCGTTCCTCACGGCGGGCGGGATGCTCTACGGTCTGGCGCGCTTCACGAACGGCATCATCACCGACCGCAACAGCGCGCGCAAGGTGATGTCCTTCGGCCTCTTCGTCTGCTCCGTCGTTAACGTCGTTTTCGGCGTGAGCGATTTCATCGCGCTGGGCGGCGCGGCGCCGGCGGTTGCCAAGGGCGTCTCCGCAGCGTCGGCGCTCGTCTGGACGATGGGCATCCTCTACATCGTAAACAGCTATTTCCAGGGCATGGGCGTGGGACCGTGCGTGAAGACGCTGCCGCTATGGTTTCCGCCCAACCAGCTCGCCACGAAGCAGGCCATCTGGAATCTTTCGCACTCAATCGGCGCGGGCGGCGTGTTCGCGCTCCTCGGATGGTGGATCATCCCGCACTTCAACGCCTGGCGGCTATGTTTCCTCGTGCCGGCCGGCATTGCGATGGCCGGTTCGTTGGGGCTGCTTTTCGCGATGAAGGACTCGCCCGATGATGTCGGGTTGCCGCCTATTCCCGGACGCAAGGTGACGGTTGTCAGGACGAAGGAGGAGAGCGAGGCCCACAAGGCGTTTGTGCGCGACCACGTGCTGAGGAATCCGTACATCTGGATTCTTGCCATCTCCAACTTCTTCGTGAACACGGTGCGCTTTGCCGCCCTCGACTGGGGCCCGACGCTGCTCATGGAGTCGAAGGGTCTGACCCTCGCGGCGGCAACGACGCTTTGTTTCACGTTTGAGATTGTCGGCGGCAATCTGGGCATGCTCGCGGCGGGCTGGGCAAGCGATCACATATTCGGCAGCCGCACGCACCGTACCTGCGTGTTCTGCTTCCTCGGCATTGCGCTATCGGTCGCGGGGTTCTGGGCTGTGCCCGTGTCCGCGCCGTTTGCGGCGAAACTGGTTCCGTTCGCGATGATCGGCTTTTTCCTGTACGGCCCGCAGGCGTTGCTTGGGATATCGTCAACGCAGCAGGCCACTCCGCGAGCAGCGGCTACCGCAGGCGGCATCCTTGGGGTACTCGGCTACTTGAGCACAATCATCAGCGGCATCGGATTTGGATGGATGGCGCAGAACTGGGGCTGGGATGCCGCATACGCCACGATTCTCGCGGCGGCCATAGCTGGAGGGCTGGTGGTGCTGATGATGTGGAAGGCGCCCGCAGAGCAGCTTGAGGAGAACGGCTGATCCTGGCATTAATCCTGGCCGGAACAATAAAATCCGCGAAAGGGGATTAAGGTTGGAGCGCGTCGATTTCAGCGGCGGTAAGACCGGTTGCCGCCGCGATTTGCTCGTTGGCAAGATTCATGGCCTTTAGGTTCCGGGCGGTCCGGAGTTTGTCTTGCCGCATCTTTTCTACCGCCGCGTCGCGCTCGGACTTTGCCGCGTCAAGTTCGGACTTTGCCGCGTCGCGCTCGGACTTTGCCGTGTCAAGCTCGAACTTCGCCGTGTCAAGCTCGAACTTCGCCGTGTCAAGCTCGGACTTTGCCGTGTCAAGTTCGGACTTTGCCGTGTCAAGCTCGGACTTTGCCGTGTCAAGCTCGGACTTTGCCGTGTCAAGCTCGGACTTTGCCGCGTCAAGCTCCGCCTTAAGCTCGGGAAGTCTTTCCAGATCTTTCTCGGCGTCCTTTAGTCTTTTCTCGGCGTTGGCGCGCCGCGTTTCGCGGCAGAGCCAGTCCTGAAATCCGTCGTACCTCGCCCGCTCTTCCGGGGTGAGGGCGGCAACCTCCACCATTTCCAGGGCTTTCCTGACTTCCGGATTCGCCTCCAGTTCCGGCGGGGCCTTGCGCGTGTTGCCGTCAATCTCCGTAAGGAAACGAAGCCACAGCACCGCCATCTTTCGCTCCGGCCAGGTGTGCGGCTCGAACTTCTTGAGTTCAACGAAAACAAGCTGGATTCCGTCTATCGTCTCGCCTTTGACCTTGTGGTGTTCCAGACGATAAAGGTGATACCACTGCGGAACATCAAGATCAAGGTTGTCGTTCAAAAGATTCAGCGAATAGACTGTTTTGAGGTTGCAGTAGTCCCCGCCCGCCGGAAGTTCGCGGGAGTACGCCTTTGCGGCGTTGAAAAGAGCGCGCTGGTTGTAGTCCGGAGACCATATCATCTGCATTTCTACAATGAACTGGCGGTCTTTCTGATCCTTGCAGCGGACATCCACAATGCTGTCCTTGTGAAGCGGATCATCGGGAACAATCTCCGGGGTAAGATATTCGATAGAGACAATCCGGCCATCCTCCGGCAAGGGCAGCAACGCATTCAACAGACTTGTTATCAAGTCCGGGTGTTCGCCAAAAACCTTCTTGAAAGTCAGATCGGCTTTGGGATCGACATACTTCAACTCATTCATAAAGTCTCCTTCCTCAGGCATGGAAACGACAAACAATGACTCCCGCAAAGGTCACGTTTGCCACCTTTACATCGCCGCAATTGATGCGAAATATCTTGCTCTCGCCGTCATTCCGTCCTCGCTTTTCTTTCAAGGGCATACACCGCCAAAGAAAATCAAAAACAGTTTAGCAAAAACCGGGGCAATAGTCAATCCGGGCGCGGTTATTCGCTGATTGTTTGGAACGGGAAAATTTCTCTCCAGCTGACGGCGTTTTCAGGCGTCAACTCCAGGCTTAGTCCGCTTTGTCCGTCGAAAGTGAATTCCGTCCACCAGATGGCGGTTTTTGATCCGGCGAAGGTGGATGATTGCCTTGGGTCGCTGTAACGCTGCATGGCGCAAAGCAGATACCGTCCCGCCGGCATCCGGAAGTGGCTGGTGAAACGGTCGGTTAACGCGTAGGACTTGATATGGAAACGTTGGTTAAAAAGCCTTTCCACCGCGTTGACGCAACTGCGTTCGGCCTGCCATTCGGAGTTTTCCTTGTCGCGCTTGGAAACCGACACGACGTTCCCGGCGTTGCTGCGTCCGTTGGGGTAGTGGATGCGGCGCGGCACGCCTTGTATCTCCCGGTCGGCGGTTTCGTAATTTACGCGGTTTATCACCGTCGCGAAGTGGTCCCGAAGTTCGTAAAGCGCCTGATAAAGCGGCTGGTTGGCGACGGCGACGCCGATGACCGGTTTCTGCCGTTTCATGCCGTTCCATTCCAACCGCACCGCGAGGTCGACGGTCGGCCGCAGCACAACGGCGCTCTGGCGGCCGATCGTTATCGCGGTGCCGTCGGCGCTGCTGAACGGGCCGTAAACCGTTTGATCCGGCCCCCGCACGGAAAAACTGCCGTCCCGCACGGCGGTTAGTTTGTACGGCGGCTGGGCGACGCCGATCTCCGTGCCGTCCGAAAGCGCGTAGGGGCCGAACCGCCGGTCGGTGCCCACGTTGAGGTACATTTGCGGCGGCGATACGGTAATTTGCAGACTCCGCATCCGCAGTTCCCCGCTGGCGGCAACCGGGTCGGGCACGGAGCGGCGTCGGACCCGGTCGTCGGACACGCTCATACCCCCAATGCCGCCTACCGACTGCGCGACCGCTCCGGCGGCCAGCAGCACTAAAGCGACGAAGGTGGTTGGGCGGGCGGACATGGTTCAGTTCGCTTTCGGGGCAATGGCGGTGACTTGGTGCAATTTGAAGGCGCAGTCATTGCTGAATTTGGGAACCGACAGCACCAGCGTTCCGTTTTCCGCGCGGGTATCGCGCTTGGCGATGGATTTCCCGGTGCGGGTGTCGAAGAACTCCGCCCGGTAGGTTCCCGGCTCCAAATCCTTGATGGTGGCGGTCAGGAATTCCGCGGCGATCGGTTTTGCGGGCGGGCGCGGGAAGGATTTGGGATAGACGTAACAGCGGGCGGAACGCGGCGACACCGTGCCGATGCAAAGGTAGTTGGCGGCCTGCGGGGCGGTTTTCCCTTCCACGGCGCCGATGGCGGGCCTGACCATTTTCGCGGCTGGGTCGCGGGGATCCTCCCCCTCCATGAATTTGGCGACGGCGGCGTAGTACGGGTAAAGGTTGTTCTCCTCCACCACCCGCCACCACCAGAACATCGGGGTTCCGGCGAGCGGTACGCACACCCCGGTCCAAAGCGCGGCGTGCAGCTCGATCTTCAAGTGCTCCTTTCCCGCCGCCATCGGGGAGCCGCCAAACTCGGTGATCAGAATCGGCTTGTCGAACTGCAAACCGAAGTTGGCGGTTTCGGCGGCCAGCGCGATGATGCGTTCCGGCTGGGTGTGGTGGTAGGCGTCGAGCGGGTTGAAGTCGAGCGTCGGAAGTTTGGCGTGTTCCGGGCAGATGAAGTTATAGTCGTTGGAGACGTGCGCCGATACAAGGTGCCGGTAGGGGTCGATCTCCTCAAAGTATTCGCTCATCACCTTGCACCAGTTAACCACGCGGGGGTCGAAATTGGTGCGGTGGTGCGATTCGTGCCCGGTCAGATTAAGCTCGCTGCACAGTTCGTAGCCGAAGATGGCCGGAGACCATCCCCAACGGGCCTGGGTGTAGCGGATAAAGCGCTTTTGCATCGCCACGGCCTTGGGATCGTCAAAGAATTGCAGCGGCATTTCCAGCCATCCGCCGGGAGTCCGCTTGTTATACGGGTGGAGATGCCATTCCGGATCGCACCAGCTGCTCATCCGCCCATGGTAGTTCAGCACCAGGTTGATGTGGATGCGGTGTTTTTCGGCCAGTTCCAGCACCCGGTCCAGCTCCCAGGCGTTGCCGGAGTGGTAGTCGCCTGCGCCGTGGTAGCCGCCAATGCCTTCTGTCCATTCCAGACCCAGCGACCACGCGCTCATCCACACCTCCGCCCAGTTTTCGCCCGACGCCTGCATTTGCTGGAAGTAGCGGCGATAGACTGCGGTGCTCTCTTCCTTGCGGAAAATCCACGGGAATTTGTCGTTCATGCGGGCATCGTTGGCGGACCGAGTGTTGTGGCCGATCGGGTAGTAAAGGTCACCGTTGTCGAACTCGAAAAACCGGCGGTCTTTTGCCGAGACCCGCACAAACCGCATCGGGTCGGTCCCCGCCGGTGCGGCCGAGAAGGTGGCGGCCGATTCCGCCGACGCTTCGCCCCAGCGGTCTTTGGCGAAGAGCGACACGCGGTATTCTCCCGGCTCGCGCGGGCAGTAGCGAATGCGCCACTCCGGTCGGCCGGCGGGTTCGACCGGTTCGCCGAGTTCGTCTTCCAGCCGGTAGTAAGGCTGATAGTAGAAGGCGGTGATGGTGTTGGTGGTGCCGGACGGGGTGATTATTTTTGCCCCGGCATCGATGGTTTCGGGGTCGAAGGGGTTGGCGTAACGGTCCGGAAGGTCAAACCGCAGTTCAAATTTCTCCAGAACCCGCGGTGCGGAGGTCAGCGCTCTGACGCGCATAATCTGCGGCACCCCCGCCGGCGGTTTGACGGTCAAGGTCGCGGACACCACTTCGCAACGGCCGGTGAAGGTGTTGTCCGCGAATACCCGGAAGCCAATCGACTGCGGGTTCAGCCGGGCGCGGTAGTGCCAAGCCAGCGAATGGCCGGGCGTGGTCCAGCCCGCCGCCGTTGCCCCGAATGGGATTTCGATGACGTTGGTGGCGCCGGCGGAGAGATGTTTTGCGAAAACCTGCTGGTGCCAGATGTCGTCGCGGTCTTTTAGCCACACCAACCCGCCGGAGTAGCGCGGGGCACCCTCCGGCCACGCCAGAACCAGCCGCAACGAGTCGGCGTCCAGCCAAAACGAGGTGTTGGTCGCGGCCAGAGTGCAGCTGGCTTCACCGGGGAAGGCGAGCGGCATTTGGAACGGCAGCGCGACGGCGTTGGTAGAGCCGGACGGGGTTACTGAAAGGCCGAATGTCTGCGCGGCGGGTTCCGGGTCCGCCAACGCGGCGGCGGCGAAACCCAACGCGGCGATTCGGATTAAAACGCGGTTGAAGGCGGTGTTGGACATTGCGGTACCTCAGCCTGTGATTTTACGCCCGACGCCTGGTATGCGCCGGACGAAATGGATTAGGGAAAACGCCGCGATAAAGGCCAGCGCGGCCATCAGCGGCAGTTGCAGCCACGCAGGCAGACGCAGCGGCCGGACCAAAAACCGGTTGCAAAGCCCGATTAGCGCGTAGTGGCAAAGGTACACGCCAAACCCGCAGCGGTTGACCTCCCCGAGAAATCCCGCCAAACGGGGTGGAAGGCGGTCGAATTTCTTGGCGAAAAGGAACACGGCAGCGGACATTGCCGCGACCTGCGGCGAACAGTACCACCAGAAAAGTTCCCAGTCCGCGTTGTATTCGGGGTTGGCGAGCTGGAAGTGGCGGAACCCGAAAAACACCGTCAGAAAACCGGCGATGAAAAGCGGCGCGGCGATGGCGGCGGTCTTGCCCCAGGACCAGGGTTTCATGCGTCCGAGCAGCGAACCGAACAGCAGGTAGCCGGTAAAACCGGCGAAACCGTAGAACATTCCGGTGTCGTTCCATTCGCACACCCCCCAAAGGTTCATCCCGCCGAGCAGGTGGCGCAGGTAGGGGATGAAGAGCGTTACTCCCCACAGCCCGACGAACCCCCATTTGGCGCGTTCCGACGCGGTATGATACCAGGCGGAAACCACCGGCAGAATCAAATAGAGGCCGATCAGCATATAGACGTACCACATATGGGTGGTGATCCAGTTGAAGTTGAACAGGATCTTGGCGATATTCGGCAGACAGGCGGCGAAAGTCAACGGCTGTTCTTCGGCGAACGGGATGAGCACTTTGAGGGTCTTAAGGTCGCCCCCGATCAGTCCGATAACCCCCGGCAGCAGGCAGTAGATGACCGACCAGAAAAGGAACGGCGGCAACACCCGCCCGATGCGTTTTTTGTAAAACTCGGCGTGGCCGGTCCGCACCGGCAACAGCAGATACCCGGTGATCATGGCGAACACCGGCACGCAAAAGCGGGAGAGCGACCCCCAGATCGCCCCCCAGAAATTGTACAGCGCCTCTTCCCCGGCGGGCGGGTTGCAGTTAAACGTGTCGCCGGCGTGCGACACGCACACAAACAACATCGCCAAGAATCTGGCTGCGTCCAGCCAGACAATCTGCCGCTTTGCCGGCGCGGCGGAGATTTCTTTCATATTCCCTCCCTAGGGAACGGTTTATTTTGGGTTCGCCGCCAGCGGGTCGATCCTGCGGGCGGCGTTGCGGCCTTTTTGCCAGAATTCGGAGAAATCCTTTTGGAATTTCTCCATGCTCACGCCCTCAAACGCGGCCGCGTTGGCCTTTTCGCAATCACGGGTTTCCTTTAGCGTTTTCCAGTAGTCGGGCAAAATCGTGGCGTATGCTTCGTATTTGCGGTTGGAGGGGACCCCCTTGCACAGAAAGTACACAATTCCCCACGCGGTGGCGTATTTCAAGCTGATCTGCTGGTCGTTTCCGGCGTAAAAACCCTCGTGGCTGGTTTTTATCAGTTTGGGGATCAACGCGGTGGCGGCGGGCAGTTCGCGCAACAGCTGGTCAACCCGTCCGGTCTCCGGGAACGAGACCCGTCCGCCCTTTATTACCGCGCCTTCGCAGAAACAGGCGTAGCCCTCGTTGAGCCAGGTCGAGACGATGATTTTATCGGCGGCGTAAAAGAGGTACTGGTGGAACCCTTCGTGGCGCATGATGTCCATGGTCTCTTCGGCTTTTTTGTTGCCGCAGGATAGGATTGCCAGTTCGCGAAGCGCCGGATTCCAGATGCCGTCGCTGAATTCGTGTTTAGGCCCGACATGGCGTTTGTAGTCGGCTTCGTTCTCGAATATCCGCACCACGTTCACGTCGGTCTGCTCAACAAACGGGGGTACCAGCTTTTTGAGCGCCTTGCGGTAGTCGGGAAGTATGGTTTGGAAGGTCTTAACCAGATTTTTGCCGAGCGAACTGCGAACGTCAGAGAGGAATATGTAGTCCGCGGTTTCGGCGTACCACCAGCCAGCCATGTTGGCAATGCTTTTTTTAGCGGCGTCGCGGCTGGGATGGTCGGCGATCTTTTCCGGAGTCCGCGTTCCGGGAGTAAAGGTCTTCAGCTCCTTGTTGTCGGCGCGGGTTGTAGTGGATGAGCGCGGAATGGCGGAGATGGTGGCGAGGAACTGGGTTTCGATGTCTTTGCGCACCTTGGCGGTCGGGGTGCCGTCGGCAATCTCGATAATCAGGCAATACCAGTCATCGGCGGCGGGAAGCTGCGATTTGATCCGGAAAAGGCAGGCAACCTGCTGGGGATGGTCGGTGGGGACGAATGCGGCATCGCGAATCCGGAAGGGACAGCGGATCTTTTCCGGTTCGCCGGGTTTGGCGTCGGCGAAATCCCCCACCCAAGAAAGCAGCCGGTTGTCGGTGATATCGACTTGTCCGATTCGCAGATTGTTATCCGCCGCCGCCTGTTCGAAATCTTCGCGGCTTACGTGTGTTCCGGCGGTTACGCGTACCTTTGGCAATGCGTAGTCGGCCCGCCCGAGAATCATCAGGTTCCCCGCCTTGTCGCGCCACTGCCCGAGATGCTGCGTGGCGTACCACAGTTCGCGGGCGCTGAACAGTTCCAGCTCGTCGGTGGCGCCGGTTTGGTTGTCGGTGCGGGTGTAAGTGTGCGTTTGCGCCTGTTTGAGCGGTTCGGGATTGCCGCCGCTCAAGGTCTTGAATTTCAGGCCTATCGCCGGATAGGGTTTTTCTGCTTTAAACGACGGCGCCGCCGCCGCGATACCGGCGGCAAAAACCAGAAACGGCAGAATCGGCAATTTCATGCGCAGGTCTCCAAAGGTGTCGCGATTAGGCGCGCTCAACAACGATTTCGGGGTCGATCGTTTCGCGGAGGATGCGTTCGATGCCCTGTTTCAGCGTCATGGTCGCGTGGGGACAGTTGCCGCAGGCGCCGCGCAGTTGGAGCGTGACCACTTTGTCCTCGATGGAAACCAGTTCCAAATCGCCGCCGTCGGCTTGGAGCATTCCGCGCAGTTCTTCGAGTTTGGCTTTAATTTTCTCTTCCATGGTATTTTCTCCCAATTCGGATTGCGGAACCGCCGCAACCGTTATGCCCATTTCATCACAAACGCGCCCCAGGTCAGTCCGGCGCCGAAGGCATCCATCAGCAGGATGTCGCCTTTCTTTACGAGACCCTGGTCCAGTGCCTCGTGCAGCGCGATCGGTATGGTGCCGGCGGTGGTGTTGCCGTATTTCTGGATATTCACGAAAACTTTTTCCGGCGGCAGGTTCAGCCGTTTCTGGACCGCCTCGATAATGCGGATGTTCGCTTGGTGCGGGATCAGCAGGTCAACGTCTTCCGGTTTCAGCCCGACCTTCTCCAGCACTTCGAGGGCGCATTCGTTCATGGTGCGCACCGCCTGTTTGAAGGTCTCGTTCCCGTGCATGGTGATGTAGGTGCCGTCGTACTCCGGGTATTTCCGGCAACCGCTGTTCGGCAGCGTCAGCAGGTCGGCGTAGTTGCCGTCCGCGCCCATCACGAAGCCGAGCATTCCGCCCTCCGAGGCGTCGCAGGCCGTCCACACCGCCGCACCGGCGCCGTCACCGAAGAGGATGCAGGTTCCGCGGTCTTTCCAGTTGAGGATGCGGCTGTTCAGCTCGACGCCGATCAACAGGATGTTCTTCATGATGCCGGACTTTATCATTCCCCAGGCGATTGCCGACCCGTAAATGAATCCGGAGCAGGCGCTGCAGATGTCCAGGGCGGCGGCGTTGACGGCGCCGATGTTCTTCTGGACGAGGCAGGCGGTGTTGGGCAAGATCATGTCCGGGGTGGAGGTCGCCACCAGAATGAGGTCCAGCTGGTCGGCGGTCATGTTGGCCCGCTCCAGCGCCTGCAGCGCGGCCTTGGTGGAAAAATCGGAGGTGTACTCGTTATCTTCGGCGATGCGGCGTTCCTTGATGCCGACTCGCTGGGTAATCCACTCGTCGCTGGTTTCCACCAAAGTCGCCAACTTAAAATTATCCCAAACTTTCGCGGGCACCGCCATCCCGGTACCGGCGATTTTTGCCGAAAGATTCTGTCCGCTCATACTGTGTCCCTGTTCGATCAACACACCTATCCCAAAAGAAAGCCATATCATATCAAAACCGGGGCAAAAATTCAATACCGAAATTACTGGAGGTTCCCCAATCAATTTTTCGGGTGTGAAATTCCGGCAGCGGGAACCCGCCCGGCCGCATGATTGCGGTACCTCGTGTATAGGACGCGCTATTGGATGTCGGCCCACCAGAGCAGCTGCCGGATGGTTCCGTCGGGGTTGTACGTCATCTCCGCGAAACAAACACTGCGGCGCTCGCGGTGCTTCTCGCCGCCATCGCAACCGCAACCATAATCGTGTAAGCTGTTTTTTTCATGATGACCGATTCCTTACTGTTTCATGGCAAAAATGATAGCATATCCCCATCGGCATTGCAAGCATTATGTCACTTGCGGCGTTTTCATTGTGGCAGTTGTGGCGTTTTCATTGTGGCAGTTGCGGTATTTGCGGACTCCGCCGCCCCATCAGCAACTCATCAGCCCGTTCATCGTTCCTCGCCGTGGGCATTCCGCGCGGTTCGCGCGCTAGTCGGCGTCCCGGACGGGACGGACGGGAAACCCTTTGTAACGGTTCCCGTCGGACCGGCCGAAGCCGAACGCACCGATGGAGACCGAAGATAAAAAGAGGTGCCACGCCCTGTCCGAACCGGCTGGCGTGGAGGACCAGCAGCCGTTGACGGTGGTGAGGAGGGACGAACCGTCGCCGTAGCCGGTCGCGGGAAGGAAGATGCTTTTGTCCGCGTATGCGCCCTTGCCCGTGACAAGCCGCCCCGACACGCCATTGGTGGTGATCCACTTGGTTGTGCAATTGTTGATAAGCGCGGAAAGCTCCGCGTCCGTCGGCATGCGCCACGGCGAGCCGAGGTGCGCCGTCGCCGCGTCATACGCCGCCACGAGGTTGCCGGTCGCGTCGATATACCCAGCCGACAGAAGCGCCGCGTCGTCCTTGCCGTCGGTGGGTGTGTTGTCGCTGTTGAACAGGAAACCGGACGTCGAGCTGTCCGCCGCGACCCAGGCGCCGTTCTCGCGCCTGTAGCCCACGGTGTCGCCCCACCAGAAGTAGCAGCCGTATTCCTCTGGCGCCGCGGCGCCCACGTTGCACTTCGCCCAGTAGGGCCCGTCCGCCCAGAGCTGGACGCCGTCGTCAACGGCGGATTCGCATCCCGGCGGCACGACCTCGGCCGCGAAGAACCGGAAAGCGGGGCTGCCGCCGTCGGGCACGTGCAGCCACGCGCCCGTCAGTTCCGCCTTGCCGAGCGGCCTCACGTAGGGCAGGATCGAACGGCCGCTTCCGTTCGTCGTGGGGCTCACCACGAACATCGGCATGTAGCCGTCCATCCAGAAGCGCGTGATGCGGAAGTTGTCAAGCGGATCGGACGGATCCAGCCCCACCACATAGCACGCCCACACCTTGCGCCCGTTCGCCGCCGTCGCGTTGGCGGCGACCTCGTAGTCGCCGGACTGCCCCGCGAGCAGTTCGGGATAGCCGTCCAGCCACGCATACGGAACCGGGACCGGCGTCGTCTGCGTTTCCGACGGGTCGTAGGTGACGACGCCCACCGCGCCGCTCTGCCGCGCCAGCGGCGCGCCCGAAACGGCTCGCCCCACCAGCAGCAGCAACAACGTCACCAGCAATTTACAACTCATCAAATTGTTCATCTTCATCGCATTAATGTCCTTTACTATTTGTCATAGGTCGCGACGGAGCGCGACCCTCCCACACACGTCTCGGGAGGGACGCGCTCCGTCGCGTCCACCCCCATCCAACGCGCGCTCCGTCGCGTCCGCACATCCCATACATCATCTGTCGTGCCACTGCAAAACATTCAATTCTCCCTGAAACGGCCACGAATCCGCATCCTCTGTCAACCTCTTGCGTATGGGATTGTTGCGTACATACTCCCATTTGTCGGCATAGCTCTCGCTGCGGCGCAACTGCGTATCCCAGCAATCCCTTTGCCACAACGGCAACGAATGCCGGCAAGGAAAGCGGTTCGACACCATGCGTTTCCAGCACGCCATCCAGGCATGGAAGTCGGACGGCGGATAGCACGTCGGCGCACAGAAGAAGTGGATATGGTCCGGCATGATCACATAACGCCCAACGATCCAGCCCTTGGTCCTTCTCCATACGTCCAGAATAACCGATTGCACCTTGCAATCGGCCAACACGCACTGCCGATTGCACGTAACCACCGTGACGAAAAGAATGATAGCCCGGTTGTCGCAAGTTGTCAGGATTGAATTGCGCGAAGGGTGTTTGCGTGCGGGCAGGACGCGCGTGGTGGCGGTCGCGACGGAGCGCGACCCTCCCACATCCGCCCGGGGTGGGACGCGCTCCGTCGCGTCCGCATGTCCTTCGTGTTTCCGGTTGTTCATAATGAACGCCTCTCTTGCTCTCCGTAGGTTGTTCCCGAGATTCGCGCGCTATTGGGCAAATCCTCGCACAGGCCGGACGGACACCCCGTCGTAGCGGCTGCCGTAGCTCCAGTCGATGTGGCCCGAAAGGAAGTAGAGGTTCCACGCGTAGTTCGAATTGCCCGAATACGGCGTAGAGGACCAGAAGAAGCCGTACGAGCCGAGGCCGTAGAGGCGCGAGTCGTTGCCGTAGCCGGCCGCAGGAAGGAAGATGCTCTTGTCCGCGTATGCGCCCTTGCCCGTGACGAGCTGCCCCGATACGCCGTTCCGCGTCGTCCACTCGGTGGTGCAGTTGTCGAGGAGCGCGGAGAACTCCGCGTCCGTCGGCATTCGCCAGGGTGCGCCGAGGTGCGCCGTCGCCGCGTCGTGCGCCGCCACGAGGTTACCCGTCGAGTCGATCCAGCCCTCCGAGAGAAGCGTCGCGTTGTCCTTGCCGTAGGTGGGCGTGTTGTCGCTGTTGAACGAGAAGCTGGACGTCGAGCCGTCCGCTGCAACCCAGGCGTCGTTCTCGCGCTTGTAGCCCACCGTGTCGCCCCACCAGAAGTAGTAACCGTATTCTTCAGGCTTTGTGGCACCCACGTTGCACTCCGCCCAGTAGGGCCCGTTCTCCCAAAGTTGCACGCCGCCGAGAGCCCGTTCTCCAGTGATCGTCACCACAAACGAGGCATTGGTGAGCAGCATCGCGCCGCCGAAGGACGAGGCGAAGTCGATCACGTGCGTATTCGCGCCCGCGACGACGTTGCTCTGGACGAAGGTCGCGGTCGCGTCGTCGGTATTGAGGATAATTTCCGCGACGGCGTTCGCGGGGAGCGTCCCGCCGACCATGTATTCGACCGTCGCCCTGCCCGAGTAGGGATACGACTGGTGGAACTTCGTGACCTTGACGGTGCAGCCGGATTCCGCCGACGAGCCGCCGGACGGCGAGCCGGTCGCCGTCACGGTCACGCTTCTCGTCTAGCCGATCTGCGGATTGCCGTCGCCGGTGGCGTCGATGGCGAAGAGCTTGACCCAGTAGTCTCCGGCGTTGGAGACGGGGATGTCGGCGGCAAAGCCGTGGTCGCCCGTGATTCCCTTCGCCTGGTTCACGTCGGGCCTCGACACGTTGGCCGTGAGTATGCGGACGTCCCCGTACTGGATCGTGCAGCCCGAGTCGGCATAGAAATAGACGTGGACATTGATGGACTGCGACGAGGCGTCGGGGTCATAGGCCCAGCCCTGAACGTGGATGGCGCCCTCGCCGCCCGTGCAGGCGTCCAGGCATTGGTCCGGAACGCTGCCGGCGCGGGCGGCTGTTACGATGCAGGTTACCGCCGCGACTGCGGCGAGCATGCGTTTTGTCGTTGGTGTTTTCATGGTTTCTCCTTCCGTCGTCTTTCTGCGGACATTAACCTTAATTCCTCGGTTACGCTTTCTAGACAAGGATTTCTATCTCACGCAGAGGCACAGCGACGCTGAGCGGCAAGGGTTTGCGTGAAACCCCCAAGTGAGGAATCTGGGATCACTCCTCTATTCGTCATTTGCCAATCGCAATGAGCAAATTTACTCAATCCATTGAACAATATAGTACCACACTTTCCTTGCAACGTCAATATGCCTTTCGCTCATGATCTAAACTCACCTGGCATTTTCGGCTCGGCCGGGATCGGGGCGTCGCCGACCCAGACCTTGAAAAAGCGGAAGAGATTTGTTTCCGTCCGTCACCGCTGGACAGGTCCCGGACCGGGCGGACCACCCGGAGTCGCGACGGGGCGCGTCCCTCCCTATCTCGTACCTCCCACCCTGTCCTCCTTGCTTTACATCCCGTATCAACCGATTTTGCCGCGAAGAAAAGAATCGCCACTTTGGGTTTGCTTTGGCGCGTTGCTTACATTATAATTCAACCCGTTTTTGGAGTTTGAGCAATGCGCTACGATTACGAATACTTCGATGCGGGGTTGAACCGCGTGGGTACCCGGTGCGAGAAATGGGACACGATGCGCGAGTCGGCGGTTCGGCCCGACACTTTGCCGCTTTGGGTGGCCGACATGGATTTCCCGTCGCCGCCGGAGGTGACGCGGGAGCTGCTGGTTCGCGCCGCGCACCCCACCTACGGCTACACCGACCCGCGGCGGGACGATTATGAGGCGGTTTCCGGGTTCTGGCGGCGCCGCCACGGGCTGGAGTTGTCGCAAAACGAAATCACCCTGCTGCCTTGCGTAATCACCGGGCTTAAAGTGGCGATCCGCGCTTCGACCGCCCCGGGCGACGGGGTGGTCTTGATGACTCCGGTTTACGGGCCGTTCATGTCATCGGTGACCGCCACCAAGCGCAGGATCGTCGACTGCCCGCTGGTTCGCCAGGAAGACGGCCGCTACCGGATGGATTATCCCGCGATCGAGGCGGCGCTGGCGGACGGTGCCAAGGCGGTTATGCTCTGCAACCCGCATAATCCGGTGGGCCGACTTTGGACGCGGGAGGAGCTGTCGCGCCTTTACGAAACCGTCGCCCGGCACGGCGCCACCTTGATTTCCGACGAGATTCACGCCGATTTCGTTTACGACGGCGCGGAATTCCACCCCATGCTTTCGCTGGCTTCAGCGCGGGTGGTGTCGCTCGCCGCGGCCAGCAAAACCTTCAATCTGGCCGGACTTCATCAGGCGGTATGTTTCTGCCGCGACCCGGAGTTGCGGGCGGCGATTCGCGATGAGATCAACGCCGCCGGAGTCCGCTGCGGCAACCTGTTCGCGCTGGTCGCCACCCGCGCCGCTTACAATTGCGGCGATGCGTGGCTGGACGGTTTGCTGGAGTATTTGCAGGGCAACCGCGACGAGTTGGCCCGGTTGCTGGCGGAACAGTTGCCGCGGGCGGTCATGTCGCCGCTGGAGGCGACATATCTGTGCTGGATTGACTTGGCGGCGTACGGTTTTTCCGAGGCGGAGCTTGAGGACCGCTTCGCCAAAGCGGGGGTTTGTTTTTCGGGCGGCAAGTTTTTCGGCGGACATTACGCGTCGTTCATCCGGTTCAACATCGCCTGTCCACGGCGTTTTGTTGCGGAAGGGGTGCGGCGGTTGCGGGCCGCTTTGGAGATGTAAGGATTATTTAGGAGAGCGTTATGCAGGCGGAACTTCCGGTGGAATTGGCGGACGAGATTCGGCGGCGGGTTTTTGGCGAGCCGGGTTTCATGAGGATAACCCAGGTGGTGCGGCGCGGCGGCGAGGTTTTCCGGGTGAGTTTGCGCCCGGTGGAGATCCGCGGCGAAATGAAGTATCAGGGAGAAATGTTCGATGAAGGCCGCACCAAGGTCAAGAACTTCGACCTTGACGCCGCCAAGAACGGACTGGAAGAGATGATCGCCCAAAACGGGGTGCGGGAACTGCACTTGATCACCGCTTCCGGAGACCTTCACGTGCGCGTCACCAAAAAAGGCAAGGTATTGCAATCGCGCAGCGGGAAACTGGCCCGGCAGTTGGACGAGACCCCGGCGCACGACCGCACCAAAAACGTCCCGTTGAACACTTTCCACTCCGCGACGCTGCTGCGCGTGTTGGGGATATCCGATGCCGACGGCAAGATCAAGGCGTCGATGCGCGGCAAGTACGACCAGGTCAACGCTTTTCTGCGGGTGATCGACGAAACGCTGCCGGACGACCCCGTGACGCGCGCCGCCCGCCGCCGCGGCCGCGACGGCGATTCCGGCGAAACGGCGGACTCGCCGCCGGAGGTTAACATTGTGGACTGCGGCTGCGGCCGGGCGTACCTGACTTTGGCGGCGTTGATGTACTTGACCGATGTGCGCAATTTCACGGTGCGGGTGTGCGGAATCGACCGCCGGCACGATGTCATCAGCGACGCGCGCCGGATGGCCGCCGATCTGGACCTCGGCGAGCGGGCGGTGTTCATCGAGGGCGACATCGACACCGCCGAATTGCCGTTCGAGCCGGATCTGGTGGTGAGCCTGTACGCCTGCGACACCGCGACCGACGCCGCGATCGCCCGCGCGGTGGAGTGGAAAAGCCATTATCTGCTTTGCGTGCCCTGCTGCCAGCACGAGCTGCACCGCGCGATAAAAACCGGGAGCCCAATGCAGGGGGTGCTGCGCCACGGCATTCTGCGCGAACGGTTGGCGGATTTGCTCACCGACACTTTCCGCGCCCAACTGCTGCGTATCATGGGGTACCGGGTACAGGTGATGGAATTCGTTTCCCGCGACGCCACCGCCCGCAACATTCTGCTCCGCGCTGAATCTACCGTAAAGAAGGGTTTGGGCGCGGCGATAAGCGAGTATCTTGAGTTGAGGGATTTTTGGCAGGTTAAGCCGTGGCTGGAAACCCGGCTCGGGGAACCGCTCGCCAAACTTTTGGACATTTGCGAACACCAGTAAACCAAGGAGTCAAAATGAAAAACGGGAGAATATTATTCGCGCTTTGCGTTTTTGGCGCCGTGACGGCGCAGGCGCTCACGCCCGACCAACTGATGTGCGAACTGCTGGCCAAACCGGGACTGGTGGCGGTAACCGACAGCACCCCGGAATTTTCCTGGGGCTTCAAGAACGGCCGCGTCGGCGACTGCCAGACCGCCTACCGGATTCAGGTGGCCACCGACACTTCGCTGTTTAAAACCGATTCTCCCGACCTGTGGGACTCCGGCAAGGTGGAAAGCCCCAATTCGGTCTTCGTGCCGTACGCGGGCGGTCCGTTGCCGGGCGACCGCCAGATCTGCTGGCGCGTCAAGGTTTGGGACCGCAAGGGCAAAGAGGGCCCGTGGTCGCTGAATTACGCCTTTAAGACCGCAGGGGAATTGGGCGACGACACCCCGTTGCGCTATCCGCTGGCCCAGCGCCACGTAGAGCCGGCGCGGATTGTCACCAACGCGGCGGGGCGGGTGTTCGTTGATTTCGGTCGCGCGGCTTTCGGCTGGGTGGAGTTGCTCCCGCCCCGAGATATGCGGCGCGGCGGCGACTACGTGCTGCATATTGGCGAGAAGGCCATCGGGGACAGCGTGGACACCAAACCCGGTTTGACCATCCGCTACGCCAAAGTCCGCGGCGCACTGACCGACCAGGGTATTTACCGCGTTCCGCTGATGGCGGACAAGCGCAACACCTCCGGGGCCGCGGTCCGGATGCCGCCGGAAATCGGCGTAGTGATGCCTTTCCGGTATGTCGAGGTCGAGCAATGCCCCTTCCCGGTCACCAAGCAAACCATCCGGCAGATTGCGGTGACCTATCCTTTCGACAACAACGCGGCGAATTTCGTTTCCGACAACGATGCGCTGAACCGGGTTTACGGTTTCTGCAAGTACAGCATCCGTGCCACCACCTTTGCCGGGGTGTATGTGGACGGCGACCGGGAGCGCATCCCGTACGAGGCCGACGCCTACATCAACCAGCTCGGCCACTACAATCTGGACCGCGAATACACACTGGCACGTTATACGCTTGATCACCTGATGCGGCATCCGACTTGGCCGACTGAGTGGAAACAGCATTCCATCATGATGGCGTGGCAGGATTGGATGTACACCGGCAACACCGAGGCTTTGTCACGCTGGTACGACGAATTGAAGCAGAAGAAACTTCTGTCTTTCTGCGCCCGGCAGTCCGACGGTTTGCTGGAAACCAAAGGACCAAACACCGCGATGTCTGACGGCAGCCGCGACATTGTGGACTGGCCGGTCGCCGAGCGCGACGGGTTTGAATTCAGAAATGTCAACACTGTGATCAACGCTTTCCGTATCCATAACTTGCGGCAAATGGCGGACATCGCCGAAGTGTTGGGAAAAGCCGATGACGCGGCCGAATTCAAGAAATTGGCGGCCGCCGCCTATGACGCCTTCCAGCACGCCTTTTACAATGCCGAGCGCGGTTGCTACGTTGACGGCGAGGGCGCGGCGCACGCCTCGATCCACGCGAACATAATGCCGTTGGCGTTTGGGCTGGTGCCGCCGGAGGAGGTTCCACGTGTGGCGGAGTTCGTCCGGTGGCGGGGAATGTCGTGCAGCGTTTATGCCGCGCAGTACCTGTTGGAGGGGTTGTTTGAGGCCGGCTTGGAGGATTACGCCATCGAGCTGATGTCGCGGTCTGACAAACGCAGCTGGATGAATATGCTCAACGCGGGGTCCACCATCACCATGGAGGCGTGGGACAACCAGTACAAGTCGAATCAGGATTGGAACCACGCCTGGGGCGCGGTTCCGGCGAATATCATCCCCCGTTTCGTGGTTGGCGTGCGTCCGCTTACCCCGGGTTTCGGCAAGATTTTGATCCGTCCGCAATTGGGTTCGCTTAACGTGGTCGAAGGTTTTGTCCCAACCGTCCGGGGGCGGGTCACGGTTAGCGTGCGGCAGAGCAAGGCCGCGTATAAGCTGGCGTTTACAATTCCGTACAACACCACCGCGCGGGTTGAAATTCCGGCGTGGCATGGCGGCACGCTGAAGTTAGACGGGAAAAAGATCCGTCCCGAGTCGGTTGGAAACCGCTGGGTTCTGGACAATGTGGAGTCCGGCAGCCATACCGTAACATTCAACGCGTTATAACCGCAAAAAAGCCGGAGGATAAAGGATGAAAAAGACCGTTGCGTTTCTAACCGTGTTGTGGTGCGTTGGGCTGGCCAACGCGAAAGTTCCAACCTTTCTGGAGTTGCAAAAAAAAGGGTTGCATTCGTTCACTTACGACGGCCAGCCGTTTTCTTTCGAAAGCGCGGCGGAGTTGTTACCGGGCGAGGACAACGAACATTTCAAGTCGGTCTGCCGGGTATTCCGTTCCGCCGACGGCAAACTGGAGTTGCGCGACACTTGGAAATTCTACAAAAATTTCCCGGCGGTGGAGGTGACCCCGGAGCTGGCCAACATCGGTTATGGCCAAACCGGCGTTGTGGATTCTTTCCAGACTATCGACCAGGTGTTCCCCGTTCGGGGCGGGGCGGGGTTGCGCACTTTTTCCGGCACCGTGTGCACCGCCAACGATTTCACCCCCTTCAACCACCGTTTGGGAACCGGCGTGGGGCAAAAGAGCAAGGTGGTGCTGGATGTGGCCGAAGGGCGGTCGTCCTCAGCGTGGTTGCCGTTCTTCGGAATCGATTTCGACGAAATGCACGGCATTGAAATCGGGTTGGGTTGGACCGGTGGATGGACGGCGCGGTTTGAGGCGACCGAGGTCGGGTTACGGGTGCGGGCCGGGATGCGGCGCACCCATTTCAAGCTGTTGCCGGGCGAGACGCTACGCCAGCCGTCAATCCTGCTGATGCGGCGCGACGGCATTTCGGTGAACGCCGCCAAGACCATGATGCACCGGTTTATGATTGACGAGAAACTGCCTCGCGACGGCAAGGGGAATTTGATCGAGCCGCTGTTGCCCATCACCGCCGGCGGCGGAAACAAGCCGGACGGGATGATGCTTGACATTATCGACTGGTCGGCCAAGAACCGTATGCCCTTCAACACTTTTTGGGTGGATGCCGGTTGGTACGGTCCGCCGCATGATCCCGATCCTTATCCCAACTGCGGCAGTTTGTGGTGGCCGTACACCGGTTTTTGGAAGTTCAACCCGAACATTCATCCCGACGGCAATCTGCGCCAGGTTTCCGATGCCGCCGCAGCAGCTGGAATGAAGTTTCTGCTCTGGTTTGAGCCGGAACGCTCGATGGGCGATATGCCGTTCGCGAAGAACCACCCGCAGTGGATGTTGCCGGCCGATTGGCAGGGCGGCAAGAAAGACCGTCCGCTGTTGGTAAACCTCGGCAATCCCGAATGCCGCGACTACGTTTTCGAGATGCTCAGCAAGATTATACGCGAGAACCGGATCGGCGTTTACCGTCAGGATTTCAACCTCGATCCGATGCCGCTTTGGAATGCTAACGACGCTCCGGATCGTGTCGGTGTTACCGAGGCCAAACACATCGCTGGGCTGTACCAGTTGTGGGACTCGCTCAAAAAACGCTTTCCCGATTTGCTGATCGAAAACTGCGCCAGCGGCGGCAGGCGCATTGATATCGAGACTATAGCCCGCAGCCACTCCTATTGCCGCACCGATTTCGCCATTGGCCATCACGGCGACATCGACCAGATACTGGATGTGCAGAATATCACCATGAACACCATCTGTTTCCAGCCCTTCCAAGGCAGCGAAACCACCCCCGGCGCGGTTTTCGACGACTACGGTTTCTTCAGTTCCGTCAGCGCTGGCAGCGTGTTCACTCCGAGCGATTGGAACGGCGGCATTGTCCGCCGCGAGTTTTCCGAGCGGGAAACCCGCTGGTTCAAGCGGGTGTTTGCCGCCGCCGCCCGGATGCGTACCGGGTTTATGGGCGATTTTTACCCGCAGACCGATCCCACCACGCTCGCGCTCAACCAAATGTGCGGATATCAGATGCATCGGCCGGATTTGAACGGCGGTTTTGCAATTGTCTTTAGTCGTCCGGAATGCGCGGAACGCTCCTTCGCGTTCTCGCTTCAGGGGCTTGACCCGTCGGAGAAATATCTGGTGGAGCGTTACCGCGGCGAACAAACCGAAACCTCGATTATGAAGGGGACGCAGCTTGCCAAGCTGAAGGTGGATTTCAAGGAAGCCCGCGACTTTGCGCTGGTGTTTTATTCGCCGGCGGCGGCAGCAGCCAATGATTCCGGCGCAGTGGTTTACCGTCCGGCCCATGCGGTGGCGGCGGCCTGCGACAGTGCCAGTTCCAACCCGTTCCGCGATGAAAACGGCGCTTGGTGGGCTTTTCTGCGCCGTAAAAAACCGGACTCGGCGGGCGGTGTTTGGGGCGAGGGACGTTTTACTCTTCCCGGCCGAGTACGCGGAATCGCGGCTATGCCAAATTGTTACGTGGTGGCGAACGACAGCGATTTGGCGGTGTTGATCCCCGGAGCAACCGGCGGCGCAAAAAACCGTCTGGAGCCAGGCGAGCTGATGATGCATCCCGAGCCGAACAACACTCCCGGCGGCGGCCGCGCGGTGCTGCGGTTCACCGTGCCTGAGGACGGGGAATACAGTATAAACGCGCGATTCCGTTCCTTGAACCTAGGTGCGGGACGGGTTGACGTGTCGGTGGTTTTGAACGGACAGTCGTTGTTCCGCAACGAACTGGTGCGCGACACATCGCGATCGGTTACCTTGCAGACAATCCGGCTGGACCGGCAGCCGCTCAAGGCCGGTTGGCAGTTGGACATTGTCGTGGGGGCTGGAATCAACGAGCAGGAAAACAGTTGCGACGCTACGGCGGTGCGGTTGGAGTTGAGGAAAGACCGTTGACCGGTGGCGGCCTGAACGGAAATCAAGCCGCGTGGAGGTGCCATGAGAGCGAAACTTAGTTCAAGATTGGGATTCCTGATGCTTGCGGCCGGTTGCGCCGTCGGGCTGGGAAACGTTTGGCGGTTTCCGTTTGTGGTGGGGCAGAACGGCGGCGCGGCGTTTGTTCTCGTTTATCTGGTATTCCTCGCTTTGCTCGGGTTTCCGCTGCTGATGGCGGAATTGACTATTGGCCGGGGCGCCAAAATGGGCATCTCCAATGCGATGCGCCACCTGGCGCCGGAAGGGACACGGCGTTTTTGGGGGAGCGTGGGCAGGGTTGTTTTCGCCGGCAACTTCCTGTTGATGCTCTATTATTCCGATGTCGCGGGTTGGCTGCTGAAGTATTACACCGATTACATGCGGCCGGCGGGGATGCCGACGGCGGAGGGGGCGGAAGCCGCTTTCAACGCGTTGTTGGGGTCTGCGCCGCTGGGCATTACCTTCATGGCGGTGGCGGTTGCGATCACAACGGCGCTCTGCATGGGCGGTGTCCAGGAAGGCGTGGAACGCGCAACCAAGTGGATGATGATCTCGCTGCTGCTGTTGATCGGCGTTCTGGCGGTCAAGTCGCTCTCCCTTCCGAACGCTTGGAAGGGGATGTCGTTTTATCTGGCACCCGATTGGGGCAAGTTTATGGAACATCCCCTGCGGGCGGTGTTTGACGCTATGGGGCAGGCGTTCTTCACCCTTTCAACCGGAGTGGGGTGCATGACGATTTTCGGCAGTTATACCGACCGCAGCCACACTATGGTTACCGAGAGCATCTGGATTATCGCCATCGATACTTGCGTGGCGTTGCTTGCTGGGGTGATCATTTTTCCCGCCTGTTCCAGTTTCGGGGTGGATGTCTCGGCCGGCCCCGGATTGATCTTTATCGCCCTTCCGAAGGTATTTGCTAATATGGCCGGCGGGCGTTTCTGGGGAGCGATTTTCTTCCTCTTCCTGTCGCTGGCGGCGTTGACAACGATGATCGCGGTGTTCGAGTGTATGATCGGCGGGCTGATGGACGAGTTGGGCTGGAGCCGGATTCAGGCATCGCTTGTCGTCGGCGCGGCGGTTATGGTTTTTTCCCTGCCCTGCGTGTTGGGTTACAACGTTTGGAAGGATGTTCATCCCTTCGGCGGCGGAAAGACGATACTCGATTGCGAGGACTATCTCTTCAGCCAGTTTTGGCTGCCGCTCGGCGCGTTGGCCTCCTGCGTCTTCTCGGTCTGGCCGGTGGGTTGGGGGTGGCGGGCGTTCCGCGACGAGGCATCGGCCGGCCTCGGTATGCGGCTTCCAGATTGGCTCTGCCCCTATATGCGGTATCTACTCCCGGTGATTCTGCTGACGGTGCTTTTCTTCTCGCTCTCGTGACGGTTAAAATAATGTCTGCACCAAATCAAGAGGCTTCAACATCGAAAACATACACCATTTCAAGAGGCTTCGGCTAAGAAAAATTACACCATTTCAAAGAGCATGAACAGAAATCCTACTTTTATGGCGAATGAAATATAATAATTCCATTTTTTGGCCGGACGAGGTACGATAAAGTCAATGGATAAGCCAAATTATCGTTATATTCCGACTTTATCTCAAAAAAATCGTCGATAAAGTCGAAATATAAATCACGCCTTTTTAACGCAAGAGCAAAAATGTACCCTCTGTTCAAAAACCCGGCCGGGGGCAGTTTGCCCTTGCATATTGCAAACCGAAAGATTAAAATTCAAGCTTTAACACTGATGAGGAGGTAAGCCATGAAACAACAACGGCTTAATTTGACGACGTTTTTCAATGTCGAGGATGTCCTGCCGAACTGCGGCGACAGTTCGCACGACGGCGTTATTCAGAAGCTTGTCCGTCGGCTTGCCGAGCGCCACCAGCTGGGCGATGTCGAAAAACTGACCAACGAGGTGCTGGCGCGCGAGGGAATGGGCTCGACGGTGATTGCCGACGGTTTGGCGGTTCCCCATGCCCGCATAGACGGGATATCGCAGCCCTTTGCGGCGGTGGCAACCAGCAAGCCGGGGTTCGACTTTCCTGACGTGTCGGCCAAAGTCCATGTGGTGTTCATGGTGCTGATTCCCCGCGACCAGCCGGCGTTGTACCTGAAGGTGCTTCGCGGGCTCGGAACAACGTTCGGCGATCCGAACAACATCAATCTGGTCGCGGGAATGATGAGCGCCGGCGAGATATTCCGTTTCTTCGAGAGCGGCAAGACGTATCTGCCTAGATTTCTCACGGCGGCTGACATAATGACGCGGGATTTTTGTTCGCTCAGTGTCGATGGCACGATGCGGACCTGCATAAGCGCCCTTATAGCGGAGCATACTTCGGAATTGCCCGTGGTCGACACCTGCGGAAACCTCAAGGGCGTCGTCCGCGCCGACAATCTGCTGCGGTCCTGCATTCCCGAACATTTCCTCTGGATGGATGACCTTTCCTCCATTCTCGACTTCGAGCCGTTCGTGCAGGTTCTCGGCAATGAACACAATACGCCGCTCGCCACGATAATGGACGACAAATATCCGGTAGTGTCTCCCGGCAGTCCCGCCGTTCAGGTCGCCTGCGAGATGATGAAGCACAAAAGTTCCAAGTGCTACGTGCGCGACGAAGGTCGGCTGGTGGGTATTGTGAAGCTTACGGAATTCCTCAACAAGATATTCAGGGAGTAATCGGACGTCATGAAATTTTTCAACCCAAAGTTTCTTATTCAGATTCTTATCGTGTGCGGCGTGACGTTCGGCGGTCTCGAAGCCGGACTCGCGACGAACGTCACTCAGGCGCTCACGCTTGCGGTGTTTTCCGCTGTCATCTCCACCACGCTCCTTTTCTGGGAGCGCCGCGTCGGCGTGGCGTTTTTAGGCGTGGCGCTGCTGGTGGGCTGCAAGGCGATGACTCTCAAGCAGATGCTTGTCGGCACGGAACTTGACATCATTCTGTTCCTTGTGGGCATGATGATCATCGTGGGGGTGCTGAAAGACCTGGGCTTCCTCACATGGGTGATTCAGGCCATCATCAGCAGAAACAAGATGACGGGCGTGTCGTTCACTGCGATACTCTGCGTGCTCTCGGCGGTGATGGCGTCCGTGGTTGACGAGGTGTCGTCCATCGTCGTCGTGTTAGCGCTGGTGTTCCAGGTGTGCGAGACGCTGAAGCTCCGGCCGCACCCGTTCGTGCTTATAGCCGTAATGGCCACCAACATCGGCTCGTCCGCGACTATGCTCGGCAACCCAGTGGGAATCTTCATCGGTAACAAGGCCGGCTTTACCTTCTCTCAGTTTCTCGTGGGCGCAACTCCTGTCGCGTTCGCCGCGCTGTGCTGCACGTTCCTGATCACAGTGTTCTGGTTCCGCAAGGATATCCGTATGATGTCGGAAGCCATGGACGCCCATCGCAAGACGGGGCTAGGCCCGACCGCGAAGATTCCCTACAAGGCCGGTCTCGTGGTGTTGCTCTCCACGGTCGTCGTGATCGCGTTTCACCACCAGATCGAGGGTTTGCTTGGCCTGGAAGGGGCAGATAACCACAACGCGTTCCTGATTATGACGCCTCTTGTGGTGGCGGGAATCTTGATGATTCTTCGCCCGTCGCGCGCCCGCCACTACGTGGAACACGAAGTGGAATGGTGGACGCTTCTCTTCTTCATGCTTCTCTTCTCGATTTCCGCGTCGCTCAGTACTAACGGCATTACCGCCAACCTGGCCACCAATCTTACGCAGCACGTAAAGGGCGGTCCCAACGGGATGATCCCGCTTGTGATACTGATTTCCTCGCTCGGGTCGGCGTTCGTGGACAACATCGTGTTCGTGGCATCCTTTGCCCCGGTCGTGCAGGAGCTGATGAAGATCTCATCGGAATATTCGGTACTCTGGTGGGCGCTGCTTTTCGGCGCCTGCTACGGCGGCAACATCACCGTTGTCGGTTCCACCGCGAATATCGTCGCCTCCGGTCTCCTTGAGAAGCACGGTTATCATCCCGTAAAATTCAGCGATTGGATTAAAATCGGGGCCCTTGTGGGTCTGGTGAGCGGCATTGTTGCATGGTTGATGTTGCTGGCGATGCCGGTGCCTCATCCCGTCGGTCCTTGAGAACGGTAAAAAAAGGACGTGTAGCGCCATGCGTTACACGTCCTTTTTTGTGCGCCAAATCCGGCGTAAACCAGACGGCGGCTAGTAGTTCTGAGCCTCGATTTGGAAGTAAGACCGCGGGTGTAAGCACACCGGGCAGACATCCGGGGCCTGTTCGCCCTCGACTATCGCGCCGCAATTGCGGCACTGCCAGCGGTTCGGGCCGATGCGTTCCCAGACTTCGCCTTTCTCGATGTTTTCCAACAACTTGAGATAGCGTTCCTCGTGGTGTTTCTCAACCGCCGCCACGCCTTCGAACTGGCGGGCGATGGCCTCAAAACCTTCGGCACGGGCCACTTCGGCAAACTTCTTGTACATCTCGGTCCACTCTTCGTGTTCGCCGGCCGCCGCCGCCGCCAGATTCTTCGCGGTGTCGCCGATGCCGCCGAGATGTTTGAACCACAGCTTGGCGTGTTCCTTTTCGTTCAGCGCGGTCTCCTGAAAGAGCGCCGCGATTTGCTCGTAGCCGTCCTTCTTCGCCTGCGAGGCGAAGTAGTCGTATTTATTGCGGGCCTGGGATTCGCCGGCAAAAGCGAACGCCAGATTCTGTTCCGTCTTGGATCCCTTCAAATCCATGTTACACCTCGTTTTTAAGCCGCCACAAACTCGTCCTTGCCGACGCCGCAAAGCGGGCAAACCCAATCATCGGGAAGGTCTTCAAACGCGACACCGTTGTTCTCCGCCGGGTCGTACTCGTATCCGCAGATTTTGCAAACGTATTTCATTGTGTTGCCTTTCTTGTTCGGCATTCGCGGCACACGCCCGAAAGCCGCAGTTCTACGCCGTAAACCTATTCCCCCGCCCCGCACTCCGCCCCGGCGACGCCGCTTGGCGGCTCGAAAACGGCCGTCTTGCCGCACACCATGCAGATGCTGCACCCATGGGGAACCATGAGATTGAATGTAACATTTATTTGTTGCCAAGTCAACCCGGAAACGGAAAAAGTTGTCCGCATTTCGCATTTAAGATTTTTTTCTCCCGAGAGGGTTTTTCGACTTTACCTTAACCGCCGTTTTTGGTATAAATGCAACTTTCTTTCGCCGGAGTAGGCGAAATGATGAACCGGGCGGGCTTTTACAGGCTGGCTACCCTGTTCGGTTCGGCTTCAATTAAGGAAGGATAAGAAAATGCCTAAAATGAAGACCAAGAAATCCGCCACCAAGCGGATTAAAATGTCGGCCACGGGTAAGTTGCTTCGCACTCAGGGTGGCAAGTCCCACATCAACGGGTACAAGCCGCGCGCGCGCAAGCGCAATCTCCGTGGGTTAACCAGTGTTGACGATTCAAACGTCAAAACCGTAAAGCGCATGATGCAGGTTTAACTGAGGAGAAGTTTCAATGAGAGCTACTAACGCACCCGCTTCGAGAGAACGCCGCCGTCGCCGGTTGGAACTCGCCAAAGGGTTCCGCGGCCTTCGCAGCAAAACTTTTCGTCAGGCCACCGAGGCCGTGGACCGCGCGCAAGTGCTGTCCACCATCCACCGCAAGCTCCGCAAGCGCAACTACCGGCGGCTTTGGATCGCCCGTATCAACGCCGCGACCCGCGCGGAAGGATTGACCTACAGCCGCTTTATTGAGGGGTTGACCAAGGCCGGTGTCGAAGTGAACCGCAAGATGCTTTCCGAGATCGCGATTTCCGATCCCGAAGGTTTCAAGAAGTTCATCGAAAAGGCCCGCACCGCGCTGGCGTAGCCGTCTGACGGTTCGTTATGACCGTTCTCCAGCCGGGGAACGGTCTTTTTTTTGGAGACTGCCATGTTTAGCTGCGCCAAATTATTGCTGGCCGCCGCGCTGGCCGTGCAAATCCCGGCGTTTCCCGTCCGGGGTGAGGCGGTTGCCGCCTCCGGCGACGCGCCCGACACCGTGGTTTCCAGATTGAGGATCGGACCGTTTTTCGAGTTCAAAAAAACCAACGGGGGCGGGGTTTTCTGGGCAATCCGCCCTTTTTACGCCCGGGTGCACGACCCCGAAGTCTCCAAGACCCACATTGACGATATCGTCTGGCCGTTCTATACCTACCACCGCGAACGCGAAGAGTCGTGGTGGCGAGCGGCATTAATCGCCTACGGTTCGAACGACAACATTTATGACGAGGACTCCGGATGGAAAGCGGTGCTGTTTCCGTTGTATTGCCAAGGCCGTACCCGCGAGGGCGATGATTACTGGGCGCTGTTTCCGTTTTACGGCCACGTCCCCCATATTCTGCTGATGGATGACATCGACTTCACGCTCTTCCCGATTTACATGAATTACGAGGTGAACGGTATTGAGCGGCGGAGTTATTTGTGGCCGATTTTCCAGCGGCGCGACAACGAGGTCGGCGAGACCCGCACCGGGGTGTTCCCGATTTACGGGGAGCGCAAGTATAAGGGCGTGTCGTCAAAATACGCCTTTTGGCCGTTTTGGACCTCCGCCATCAATGAATCCGGGGCCAACACCGGCGAGTCGTGGATGCTTTGGCCTTTGTATGGGCGGGTTGACCGGGAACGCGAACAACAGACCCTGGTTTTACCGCCGTTTTTCTCCCATGCCACCGCCGACCAGACGGAACGCTGGCGGTTGCCGTGGCCGTTTTACGAGACGTTCAAATCCCCCCGTGAGCAGAAGCGCTCCTACTGGCCGTTTTACGGGGACACGCGCTCGGAGGACGAGTTCCGGTGCTATGCGGCATGGCCGTTGATTTCGGCGTTTTCCCTGGATTCCCGCGGCAAGCGCACGGAACGCTGTTCGGTGTTTCCCTTTTACATGAACCAGAAAACCTACCGCAAAAACCAAGAGGGCCGCTTGACGCTGGAGGAGGATTATCTGCGCATTTGGCCGTTCTATTCCAAGCTGACCCGCGCCAACGGCGACAGCCACTTGCGGGCGCTGGAACTGATGCCGATCCGATACGCGCCGGCGGTTGACCGCAACTGGGCGCCGTTTTGGACTTTTTACGAGAAATTCGATTACGCCGACCGCACCGAGCATGACGCTTTGTGGGGGATAATCAAATATACGAGCGCGAAATAGTTTAAGCGCGGCACGCCAACTGCCGCGGGGATTGCCGAATATCCCCGCAGGACTTTGCCCGCTTTCTCAACTGAAAGCCAGCCATTTCACTACCGACAGCAGGATCAGTCCCGAAATCAGTTTCAGGATGGCCGGGAATCGGGTTTCTTTCGCCAGCCACACCCGGAATTCGTCGGCGGCGAAGATCACCGGCAGATAAATCACCGGAACCAGGGCGCAGAAAAACGTGCCTAAAAGCAGGATTTGGATTGACGGCGGAATGGCGGATTCCGCCACGGTGAAATGCGGCAGGAAGGCCAGGAAAAACAGGATGGTGAGCGGATTGCTCATCGACATGATGATTCCGCGCCTGAAAAGGGCGAATCCGGTTTCGCTGGCGCCGTTCAATTTTGTGTGGTCGCCTTTGCCGCGAAACCCCACCCATGCCTCGTGGAGCGCGCCCAACGCCAAATAACCGATGTACGCCATGCCGACAACACGGATGGCAGTCAGCACTTTGGGATGTCCGGTGAAGAAGGTCGCCGCGCCGACGGTCAGCAGCACTACCCACAACCAGCAGCCAGCAATCAGTCCGGTCATCAGCATAATCGCCCGGCGGCGGCCTTCGGACAACGCCGTGGCGAGGGTACACATCAAATCCGGGCCGGGTTTGGCGATCAACGCCAGACAGCCGACTGCATACGTGATCAGAGGGGCGGACATAAATTGCTCCAACTATGGTTGCCGGACTTCCCGCAAAGTCAGTTGAACCGCATGGGGGGCGTAGGGCTCGATCTTCAACCGGTTTGCGCCGGGCTTAAGGAAACGGTCAATCCTGAGCCTGAACGGTTTGCCGATAAAGCCTCCCGCGTCTTGCCCGTTGATGGTGACCAGCGCCGAATCTTCATAAACTTCCGCGAATTCCAGATCGACCATTAAACCGGGTTTTAGCCATTCCGGGGCGATTTCAACTTCCGCCTCGAAAGGATCCGCCGCCGGTGCGGGGCTGATGGTCAGCCGCTCCGTTCCCAAATTGCGCCCCCACGGGCCTTTCCCGTATGCGATGACCGATTCGGGACGTTTCCACGCGGAGTCGTCGAATTTGAGGGCTGTCCATTGTCCTTTCGGGACGGAGCTGAGGCACCGCCAGTCGGCGTCGGTGACAACCGCCATTGATCCGCCGTCCGCAAAACGGATATTCAGTTTGATCAGCAACCCGGCGGGGTTGGCCTGATCGTTTTGCCAGTTTATGCCTTCGACGGCCAGCACGTTGCCGCCCGTACGCAATTGGTCGGCGAGGTCGAACCGCCGCGGAGATTTCCAGCCCTCATAACGCAAATCGCTGGTGCCGATTTTTTCGCCGTTGAGCCACAGCGTCGCGGCGTTGTCGCAGGTTATCCGGAGTTCCGCCGATGCGATCTTGCGGTTTGCCGGAATCTCGAAGGCACGGCGGAAATAATTGGTGCCGCTCGGCGCATCATGCGCGGCATTGGCGTCGGGCCAGATCCAAGCGGAACCATCAAAGCCCAGTTTTAACGTTTCTTGCTTTTTCACACCCGTCGGCGATACTGGATTGCGCCGCACCAGCTGCGTCGCTTTACGCGCGCCGCGTCCGGATTCGGTACGGGCGGTGTCGGAAAACACCAGGACGGTGCTCTCGAATTTCGCCAAAGTCAGTTTAATGTCTACGGTGCGCTCGTCAACGCGGGAATAGTCCGGCACGGAAATTTCGTTGCGCATCGCATCCCAGCATTCGGGGAATCCGGCGGCCTCAAACCGCAACGTCAATGCGCGGGCGGTTGATTCGGGCGACTGGTTGCAGATGAAATAGAGGTCGCGGCCGTCCTTTTTCCGGTGCAGTATGTGGAGCCAGTCGTCACTTTCGCCCTTCATTACCCGGGCGGTCGGGCGAATTCCCAGTTCGTCGCAGACGGTTTTCTTAACATCGGCGACGGATGGCGTTTCTGAACCGATAAACTTGACTCTGGGCAGAGCGAACAGTTCATCGGCTAATTTCCGGAGATCGGCGTCACTCTTGCCGAGGGTGGCGGAGCGGGAGGGTTTGATACCGTATGCCAGCACCGCGCCACCGCCGGACGCGAACTGTCGGGCCTTTTCGAGCGCGGTGTACGGCATCACTTCGCAGGCGGCCAGAATCAGCAGCGGGTAGCGTTCCTCCGCCAGCACGATCTCCGCGCCGTCCAATCTGGCGGTGTTTTCCCAGGCGTCGAACGGCACATAATCGCAATCGATCAGTGCGTCCTGCAGCACGGCGGTAAACGGTTCCGGGCGGATGTTTCTGCCAAGATGGTAGCTTTGTCCGATGTGGATGAACGCCGCTTGGCAAACGTGCCGGCCCCCGGTGAGCAGGCCGGAAAGGCGGTTGTTGTAGCTGGCCCAGATGCGGTGCAACGGGTAACGCGGCTCAAAGCCGCCGTTATAAAAGTATGGCGGATAGTCGGAGTCGAACGGGGCGCGCGGATTGAAAGAGTGTTGAATCAGGAAATTCACGCCGCGCAACTGGTGGTGGTCGGTCAGCCACTTCATGGTGGGGTAGGTGAGTTTCTGATCGTAGCCGCCGAAGATTTCGCACATGGCCAGATTGTCCTTCTTGCCGTAAATGTGGGAAATCGAACTGGCGAGTTTGGGCATTTGGTACATGAAGGGTTTGTTTTTGTCGCCGGGGTAGAGTTGGTGGCAAACCAAATCCACTGCCGGTATATCGACATACTTCATCAGATGCAGCACGTCGCCGGCGCAAAGCTGATCGCGGAAACAGTCGTTATGATGTTCCATGAAATGTCCGGTGGAGACCACGCCGTGGGCTTTGCACCAGTCGGACATTCCCTTGTACATCACCCGCGCCCACGCTTCGGCGAAGCATTCGCGGTATTGGTAGGCGGCGGCGGTCTGCGCCTCGCCGTCCAACTGCAGCGCCTTTGCCGCCAAAAGCGTTTTCCAGTCCAGACCGCGTTCGTTGATCACTTCCATCACCTCGCGTCCCCAGGTGCCGACGGTTTCCGGCTCATCGAAAAAGAAGCCACGGACGGTCTTGCCGAAATCTTCCTTGAACCGGTCGAAGTGCGGCTGGTAAACGTGGTCGAGAAACCATTGGGTCGCTTCGCGGTCGGCTCCGTCCACGGAAATGTATTTGCACTGGCTGCCTTTTTTGCCGCAAAATTCCCAACGGAAGACCAACGCGCGCCACTCCTGGCCGGGCAGGGTTATGTCACCTCCCGCCGCCGGGATTTCCTTTAATGACGCGGCGTCGTAGGCGTTACCGTTCGCCAGTCTGGCGGCGACAATGCCGATGACCCGTTCGGTCGGCAATGCGGCGCGGGAGACCGTCCATTGCCCGTTGCGGTTTTCAGGAACCGCCACATCGGCGACCAGCAGTTTGCTGCCGTACTGTTCCGGGACGCGGCCGCCCATCATTTGGCTTGGCCACCAATAGTCGTCGAAAATGAACAGCGACATTCCGTGTTGCCGCGCAAAACCGATGGAAAGCCCCAAGTCCCGGTACCAACCCTCGCCGAGCCAGTCGGAATGCGGGCGCGATTCCGAGGTCACGCTGCCGCATCCGCTTTCGTAAATCCGTTGGAGGGTTTCGGCGAGCCGTTCCGGTGTTTCGTCGCCGTGCAGCCAAAACAGCGGCCCGGTGAAGCGGCGGGCTTCCACCGGCAATTCCCGGAAGTCTCGTTCGATCGTCGGCCAGTCCGCGGTTGCGATCATGGCGAGTGGCAGTGAAAACAGCAGAATGGCCGCGGTTTTTTTCATTAGGATTTCCTTAGTGGGGTTCTGGTTTCATTCGAGGGAACTCCTGCTCCCAGCGCTTCGGCATCGGTTTGCTGGAGTTGGTCGTACTCGTCCTCCCGGATTACTTCAAGGTAGTTTTCGCCATTGCGGATCAACAGCCCGTGTACCGCGTCCGGTCCCTCGTTCTTGGTGACGGTCTGGATTATTTCGATCATCTCCCGCGTGATGCGTACTCCGGGCAGGAATAGCGGGATGCCCGGCGGGTACGGCACCAGCAACTGCGAGGCGATCCGGCCCTCGGCCAACCGCAACGGGATCTGTTCGCCGTCGCAGAGCGCGGCATCGCGCGGACTGACTACAGGCTGCCCGGTGACGGCGCGGGTCGCGTCAACGAAATAACTGTCCGAATCCGGAGCGCCGATGGCGTCCTTCATCCGCATAATCACGTGGTAGAGATACTCGAAGTGGCTCTCGCAAGTACCCATCGTGACCAGGAAAAGAATGGTTACCGGAGTGGATTTTTCCCACTGGATCTTACTGCGGTGGAGCAGCCGCTGGAAGTTACGGCACACCTCCGGGTTTTTAAACGAGATGGTCATTTTGAGCGGGTCGTGCATGTATCCGGCTTGGACGTATTCCTCTGCCCGTTCGCCGACCACCGCTTCGAGTTCCACAAAGCACTCCTCCACCGGTTTTCCGCAAAGTTTGGCGACGCGCTGTTTGAACGCCTCGATCCAGCGCAACCGTTCCTCGATCAAATTCATGCCCTCCAGCCGCATCTGCACTCCGGCGCAGTCGAGCGTCGCAAGCATCGGATAATTCGGCGAGGTGGAGTGCCAGTAGCGCAGCACTTCGTAGAGATTGTGGCGGAATTTGGAGTATGAGCCGCGCCCCTCGAATGAAAAACGTTTGCGCAGCCACTCCCATTTCGCGTCTTTGGTTTCCAGAAGACGCTTGAAACGGAAGGAAACGTGGATCATCGAACCCTGGCTAAAGGATGCCATGGTTTTGTGGATGGAGTGTACCGCGAAATGGGCGCCCGATGATTCGTGTATGGCGTTGTAGCGGCGAACTTCGCCGCCCGCGCCCTGCCAAGTGTAGTAGGGGTGGAAACTTAAATACGGCGCCCAGGCCTCGTCGGCGTAGAACAGCATGCCTTTGGATTCGCAAAGTTTGGCAATCTCCCACACCGGGTAAAGAATTCCGTCGTAAGTGCAGGTGGTGAGAATCAGCACCCGCGGCCGCCGCGCTTCGGGGTAACGGCGCAAGATCGCATTGCGCAAATCGGAGAGCGCCACCGGTTCCCACAACCCCAACCGGGTGTTGAATCGGGTCGGCAGGTAGATGGGGATGGCACCGGTCATGACCATAGCGTGGTGGACCGATTTGTGGCAGTTGCGGTCTAGCAACACATACTCGCCGGGCCGCAGCAAGGTGGTAAGCATCGCTTTGTTCGCGGTGGAGGAGCCGTTGGTGATGTAGCAGCTTTGGGCGGCGCCGAAAATTTCCGCGCTGAGCCGTTGCGCGTTAGCCAGCGGGGTGCGGGATTCCGGCTTGGAGAGGTCGCCCAGCGCGTGTACCGACACGCTCAGGTCGCAACGGAAACTCATGTCGGAAAACTCGTCCCAGAATCCGTTGAGAAAAACTGAGTTCTGGAACAGGTTGCCGGAGTTGTGGCCCGGGGTGTGCCAAGATACTCCCGCGTCCTGGGTGACGTATTTGTACAGGCAGTGCCAGAACTGCGGTTCCCAGAGCGAACGGAACAGGTGCTGCATCCGTTCGTCGTCTTGGTTGAGGTTTTCCAAAATGGTGTGGGGCTTGGAGAGCCAGCGCGAGTAAAGCGAATCGAGGTGGTCGCCGTGGTAGCGCCCGTAGGAGATCACAATCTTCGGCTGCGCCGGGAAGTAGGTGTCGAGCCAGCGGGTCAGAGGCCAGCCGTCCACCCGCGCCTG
Organism: Kiritimatiellia bacterium; assembly: GCA_017454745.1. Classification (GTDB taxonomy): domain Bacteria; phylum Verrucomicrobiota; class Kiritimatiellia; order RFP12; family UBA1067; genus UBA1200. The sequence continues at coordinate 5,620 of JAFTCL010000048.1, read as the reverse complement.
ATGGAACGGCAACGGTTCCGGCGTATTACCGGAGTGCAGGTGGTCGTCAATCAAAAACAGGGCGCACTCCTTCCCGGAGTCGGTCAGGAAGCCGTTGTGTACGGCGCCGTCGACAAACAGTGTCTTCAACAGTTCGTCCAGCGTCCGGACCGGCACCACCCGGATGGCGGGGCAGTCGTGCGGCATTTGGGGGCTGGCGAAGGACGAGACGTAAAAAGTGCGGAACAGCCCGGTAAAGGCGCAGGAGAGATTTTCGCAGATATCTTCGGCGTTTTGCTGGTCCCGCATCAGGTAGATGAATGAGAGGGTCTTCATGTGGGGCGTTTGGAAAAATTGGTTAAAGGGTGGACAGAAACTCCTTTTCGGCAGCGGTGAGCAACTGGTAGATGGCGTTGGCGTCCGGCGCTTCGCGCAACTGCTCGGCGAGATCGGTGCCGTGCATCAGCAGGCACAGCCGGGCCAACACGTGAATGTGTTCCACGTCGTTTACGCAGCAAATCAGGAAAAACAGGTCGGTGGTCAGCCCGTCAGGCGCGCCGAAGAAGATCGGGCGCACGGTGCGGCCAAAAGTGATGAACGAACCTGCGGCAAGGTATGGGTCGTGAAAGCGGGGGTGAAGGAACGCCGCGCCCTCGCCGATGGCGGTGGAGGCGACCTCTTCGCGCTCTTCGACCGCCTGTTGCAGTACCACGTCGTCATACAGCAGTTCGGTGCGCAGACCGAGCGCCACCATGTCGCGGATTACGCCGGGACGGGTGCGGGATGGCATGGCGGCGTCAATCCACTCCGGTTTCAGGAGTGACTCGATTACGCGGTCGTCTTCGATGCTTTTGCGCGCCTGGCGCATGGCGTCGCGGTGGCGCAGCCGGAGGAATTTCGCGGGCTGGGACATCAGATGCCGCTGCGCCCACTCGTCGATAACCTGGTGCTCGAAAAAGTATTCATCGCCGCGCCGGCGGGACGCGATTTCGCCCCGTTGCGCCAGATGCAGCAGCTCGCGGGCGTCGAACTGGATGTGCCGCGCCGCCTGCTCCAGAGTTAGGATGCGGTTCATGCGGATACCCCCCCAAGGTTGAGCCGTTTGGGAAAACCGGTGGCGATTTTGCATTGTACGCCGGATACCGGGTGTTTAAACTCGACCGATAAGGCATGGAGCAGGTGTCCGGTTATACTGGCGACCGGTTTGGCGCCGTAAAGGGTATCGTTGACGATGGGGAAGCCGGCCAGAGCGAGCTGCGCCCGGATTTGGTGGGTGACTCCGGTTCGGATGGCAACCTCCAGCAGGGTGGCGGAGCCTACGCTGCGAAGCGGACGGAATTCGGTAACGGCGCGGAAAATGCGTCCTGGTTTGCTGAGCATTCTGGCATCTACCATTTTACAGGCCGACCGGTGGGGCAAGTGCGCGAGGTCGTGTTCAAGCCGCCCGGGTTTCGACACCGAGCCTTCCACGACGGCCAGGTAGATTTTGGCGACTTCGCGGGCGGCGAATTGTCGGCGCATTTCGGTGAATGCCGCATTGGTGCGCGCGGCCAGCACCAGTCCGGAAGTCCCGGAGTCAATCCGATGCAGTGCACCCGCCATCAACGGATCGTCGCCGACCTCCGCCAATTCCGGAAAGCGCGCCACCAGCCCGTTCATCAGTGAGCCGGTTTCTTCGCCAGAGAGCGGTTGCACCGGCATTCCGGCGGGCTTGTCCGCCGCGACTAACGCTTCGTCCTCATAGACCACCCGCACCGGGAGAGCGGGGTTGGGGGTTGGCCGGAGGTCTGAGGTTTCTTCCAGCCGCAACACTTGTATCCGGTCGCCGGGGCGCAACTTGGCCCCTTTGGGACAAGTGTGGCGGTTCACCAATACCCTGCCGTGCTCAATCGCCCGTCGGCACTCGGCGCGGGAAGAAGAAGGACAATGCGCAAACAACGCATTGTCCAGTCTGATGCCGGCCTGTTCCGGGGTGATGTCGAATTCGATGTCCGTCAACATGGCGGCCTTTCGGGCGGCGGCAACCGCCGTCCGGATTTAAAAACTGCTATTGTTGGGCGGGGGCCACGTCGGTGCCTCGCACTTTGATGTGCAGTTCTCGCAGTTGTTTTTCGGTGACCTCCGACGGCGCGTTCATCATCAGGTCTTGTGCCTTCTGGTTCATCGGGAAAGCGATGACCTCACGGATGTTTTCCGCGTCCGCCAACAGCATGACCATGCGGTCGACACCGGGCGCGATACCGCCGTGCGGCGGGGCACCGTAGTGGAAGGCGTTCAACAGGCAGGAGAACTTTTCCTCCACCACGCTGTGGTCGTAGCCTGCGATTTCAAACGCCTTGTACATGATTTCCGGCAAGTGGTTGCGGATAGCGCCGGAGGAAAGCTCAATGCCGTTGCAAACCACGTCGTACTGGTAGGCGAGGATATCCAACGGATCTTTGTTGAGCAATGCGTCCATGCCGCCCTGCGGCATGGAGAAAGGATTGTGGGAAAATACGGTCGCACCGGTTTCGGGATCCTGCTCGAACATCGGGAAATCGACAATCCAGCAGAATTTATAGACGTTCTTCTCGCCCAGATCGAGCGAGTGTGCAATGTCCAGACGGATCTTGCCGGACAGCGGGTGCGCCACGGCGGCGGTGTCCGCCACAAAGAATAGCGCGTCTCCCGGTTGGAGACCGGTGAGCTGCTTGAGCCGGTTGATTTCGTCTTCGGACATGAACTTGGCGATTGGTCCTTTGAACTCGCCCTCTTTGGTCCACATCACGTAACCCAGGCCCTTGCCGCCGTTTTCCTTGGCGAACGCCTCACGTTTGTCAAACCAGCTGCGGGACTGAACGCCAACGATGCCCGGAACGCGCAGACCCTTGACCACGCCGCCTTTGGCCACGGTGGAGGCGAACGCCTTGAAACCGCTGTCGCGGAACAGGTCGTTGAGGCAGACGTATTCCAGCGGGATGCGGAGGTCCGGCTTGTCCGAGCCGTATTTCATCATCGACTCGCGGTACGGGATGCGCGGCCACGGCGCGGGGGTGATCGGGCGGTTGGAGAACTCGGCGAACGTCTTGCTGATCACGTCTTCCACCACCGCGAAGATTTCGTCTTGCGTGACGAACGACATCTCGATGTCGAGCTGGTAAAACTCGCCGGGCGAGCGGTCGGCGCGCGCGTCCTCATCGCGGAAGCACGGCGCGATCTGGAAATAGCGGTCAAACCCGGCGACCATCAGCAGTTGCTTGAACAGCTGCGGCGCTTGGGGCAGCGCATAGAACTTGCCGCGGTGGACGCGGGACGGCACGAGGTAGTCGCGCGCGCCTTCCGGGGACGAGCAGGTCAGAATCGGGGTCTGATACTCGTTGAACCCGTGCGCCCACATCTGCTGGCGCAGGAAGGCGATAACCTTCGAGCGCAGCAGAATGTTGCTGTGCAGCCCTTCGCGGCGAAGGTCGAGGAAACGGTACTTTAGGCGGAGATCCTCGCTCTCGTCCGGCTCGCCGGGAATGTAGAGCGGGGATTGGTCCGCCGTCGCCTCGACGACGCACTCGTTCGCCACCAGTTCCACTTCGCCGGTTGCCAGATCCGGGTTGATCGTTTCCGGTTCGCGCAGGGTGACCACGCCGGTGACCGTGATAACGGTCTCCAGCTTGGCGTGGCTCATCTGCTCGAAGAACGGGCGGCTAGGGTGGATCACCACCTGCGTCAATCCGTAATGGTCGCGCAGGTCGATGAACAGGATTCCCCCGTGGTCGCGCATGCGGAAAACCCAACCGGACAGTTTGGCGGTGGTTCCGGCGTCGGACGCACGGAGTTGACTGCAATTGTGGGTGCGAAACGGGTGCATCGGCTTTATAACCTCTTAACCGGCTCTTGGGATTAGAACTTCCAGGTGAGAGCGGTGATGTAACGGGTGTCCAACTTGTCCATATCCGAGGCCGGGTTGGAGTTGTAGGCCAGAATCGCCTTGAAGTCCAACGCGAGGCGGGCGGTGATGCTCGCCTGCAGACCGGCGTCGGCGTTGATCAGCATGTTGTCGATGTACTCCAGGCTCGGAATGTACTCCAAGTTGTGATAGACCTTGACTTTGTCGCTGATGGTCTTGTCCACATGGTATGCGGCGCGCAGAGCCATGTATTTGCGGGTCTCGGTGGGATCGTTGTACTTTTCATAGATCCAAGATCCGCCGAACTCGGTGTTGAAGTTCAGGTCGGCGCGCTCGATCCACTGGTAGCCGTAACCGACGCCCGGGGTGAAGCGCTTGTCCAAGTGGGCGATGCGGTCTTTCTCATACTTCAGCGAGCCGTAAAGGTAGCTCTTCTGGGAGAGGAAGTAGTCATACTGCCCCTTCAGGAACCAATTGTCCGCCGAAGTGTCGTCGCGGTGGGTGGTGCTGTCGCGCTCGCGGGCGAAGTAGTATCCGCCGTACGCCGAAGTACGGTCCTTGTCGGTTCGGCGGGAAGCGTCGAACATCGCGGTCGCCGTTTCGCTGTGGGTGTTGCCGCGGGCGACGGTCGCGCCGGCGCTCACGTTACCGGTCCACTTCACCGGCGGCGGGTTGATTTTCGCGATATCGGCGAAAGAATAGACCGTGCCGTCGGCCGCGGCGATTTTGCCCGCCTCGGAGCCGAACGCGGTCACGGAAACCTTCTGCTCGCTCTCGCCTTTTTTCACCACGATGTCAATCGGCTTCTCGGTCGTGAAGGTCGAGATGTCGTCCATCTTAATGGTGACCGTGCTTAGCAGGGCGGAATCGAAGGTCATCTTGCCGCCTTCGACGGATTTAACCGTACCGGTCAGTTTGTCGCCGTTTTTCAATGTCACCTGGTCGGCATTCGCGCTGAAAACGGTCAGTGCCGAAACCCCAGCCATCAGTAAACCACACAATTTACGCATAAGTACTCTCCTTTGAATGAAAAAACTGCTTCACAGTATAAAACAAAATCCCGCCATTATCAAGCAGGAAAAAGGAAAAAGCCCAAAAGCGTCCGCTTCGGACTACTTCGGGCTTCTTCATCGCGTCATCGCGCCGTTTCCGTTATTCGGACGCGGCGGTTTCCGCCGCAGCCTTAGCGGCGGCCTTGGCCAAAGCTTTCTTGACCTCGGCAGGACGCTGAACCATCCGACGGACATCTTCGGTCTGCATTTTGGCGACCACCGCCTCGTCCATTCCGAACTTAACCAAGCGGGCGCGCTGCGCCTTGGAGCGGCGGGCCTTCTCGCCAACGCTCTTGATCGGGCGGGTGCGCGGATTCTTATTCAGTGTGCGGCCAGTACCCATGAAACTCCTCCAAACCTTACTGTGGGGTAAACTCTAACCTTCCTTCTCCTAAAAAAGGAAAAAGATATATTGCCCTATTCGGGCGTAAAAAGCAAGCCAGAATTTAGTAAAGTTTGATTTTTTCCTTTAAGGTCCTTTTGAATAAGAAGCAGGAAGGGAAGCCACAGGAAATACTGCGGATTCTCTGCTTGTCTTTTTGCGAAATGTTTGGTAGGTTACTGTTGTATGAGGTAATTGCAAAACCTCGCAGGCGTGAGATTCCGAGGTTTGGTGGTGCGGGCGGCGGGGGACAAGAGTTCAAAACACGGCATGCAAGGAGCTGAAACATGGCCGACGAGGGCGAAAACGGGGCGAGAACGCGGTTTG
>JAFTCL010000047.1 GCA_017454745.1 Kiritimatiellia bacterium | reverse complement strand
GATATTATATGGGTAGGCGTTAGTTGGTTTGATGGTTTGGTGGTTTGACAGTTGGACGGTTTCAGGGCTGGTGAGATATGAAACCGTGTAGATCGTACAGATAGTGTAGAGATACAGTTACTAGTGTTTAGTGAATAGGGGGTAGGGAGAGTGACGAGTTACGGGTGACGAGTTTGAAAATGAAAAATGAAGAGTGAAGGGTGAAGAATGGGGTTAGGGAGAGTGGCGAGTTACGGGTGACGAGTGACGAGTTCGGAAATGAAGAATGGATTAGGGGTTAGGGGGTAATTGAAAATAATGGCCAAGGGTTTTTGGGGGGTATTATTGTCCTAATAAGCTAAAGCGCGTTAGCTTATTTGCAAAATTTGGTCAAAATAAGAAAAAAAACGACTCCGGCGTTGCTTATTTTGACAATCGGCTTTTGCCCAATCGGTAAGCGAACAAGGCAGTGGGGATGAATGAAAGCTCTATGCCGTCTAGATATTTTTTGCCCTGTTGCGACCTGGAGGTCACCGTCAAGCTATTTAACCCGTTTTGTTTCGCGAAAGCAATCGCACCCTTTATTTCGGCAGGATGATCAAAGGGACCGTCAGACCATTTGACCTCAAACGCCGACATGGGGCGTTGCGTCCCCGGATTGATTTGGACGAAATCAAGTTCGTGCTGTTCTTTCCCGTTTCGCCAATTCGCGTAACGCCAGTCCATCCTTTCGTCGCCGGTTCCAAGCTGCGCGGAGACCGCCGTTTCGACAACATATCCGAAATACGGATCGTCAACGCCTCTGACCTCTTGAAACATGGCCGCGCGCAGAGACGGATTCGTGAGATAGATTTTGAATTGAGTTGTCCGTTTAAGCGACAAAGCGTTTATGTCGACCCTGTCTTGCTTCGAAATCAAGAACGCCTCCTCAAGGTATTGAAGCAATTTTGAAATAGTGTGCTTCGACAATCCGGAGCCTTGCGAAAGTCCCTCGTACGTCTGGACAGTACCGGTGTGAAATGCTATGTAAGAGAAAAATTCCTGTAGATCACGAACATCGTCAATGTGGTAGAGGCTTGGCAAATCACGGAGCAACACTTTATCGACAATGTCCCGATGGATGAACCGTCGGGGGTTTTCGCGCACAGCTAGACTGGACACGAGCTCTGGATATCCCCCGAAATTGATGTAATCGATAAAAACCCGGTTAGTCCGCTCAATCGAGTCGAAGAGGCTCTCGTCCTCGCCAATCATGTCCATATACTCATAAAAACTAAGCGGCCCCAAAGTCAGATCTGTAAACCGGCCGGCGCCACTCTCCCGCGCCCCTTTGACGAGAACCGAAGCCGCCGACCCAGACGCCACGAAGCGGATGTTTGGATATGAATCCGTTAATGTCTTAAGGGCGGTTTCCCAATCTTTTCTGTACTGGATTTCGTCAAAAAACACAAACATTCGGTCAGTGACGGGATTCACGCCGGAAACGCGGGACACTTCATAGACCAGTTCTTCAAGTTCACACCCATGATAAACCGGAACATCCACGGGAATGAACAGGATGTTTTGGGGTGGGACATGTTTTTTTTCAATCAATTTCTCAATCGCATGCTGGATAAGCCATGTCTTGCCTACGCGGCGCGGGCCCATCAACAAGATGGCTCGGCGCGCACCATCAAGCATAAGATAATGGCATAACGTATCGATGAAAAGTCGCGGACGTACCTGGGAGTATTCTTCCCCGATATGCCCCGTTCTCCACCACGGGTTGTCCAAAACAATCCGATTGATAAACATTTCCTTTGAAAACATATCCATCTCCTTCAATTAATAAGGAAAAGTGTATTACTTTTTTTTAAAGAGTTCAAGCAAAATAAATAAACAATCTTATGCTTAATTCAGAGTTTCAATACAATATAAACTAAAGTACGTTGGCTTATTTTCAAAATTTTGTCAAAATAAGAAAAAAACGACTCCGGCGTTGCTTATTTTGACAATCGGTTTTATCAGTTTGACGGTTGTAGGGGTTCTACACGATCTTACCTATAACAACGGTTTTTAGCCGCAAAGGATCGCAAAGGATCGCAAAGATATTACCGATAAGATGGATTGTTAGACTAACTCGTACTCTTGACATTAGGTACAAGATTGTGTACCATATTGACAATCCTAAAGGAGAGACATCATGAATGCAAGAGCAAAACCTATCTCGCGACCACGCCTCGACGAGGATGTCGTACCGTTTTCCGAGTATCGTCGGACTCTAAGTGACTGTTTTGCACGAACGGCCCGTACGCACCGCCCCATTGTCATTACGCAAAACGGGCGCAGCACCAGCGTAATGATGAGCGTTGCGGATTTTGAAAGCACATGGGACGAAATCGAATCATGGCGCGAAAAGGCCGAACTGTCGCGAGCTGTTACCATTTCCCGCAAGCAATTCGAAAATGGCGAATGTCTTACTGAGGAAGATTCCTTCGATGAGGCGGAAAAAATGCTAGACAAAATGGATGTTGACGGAGCGTCCCGATGAAAGTCATGTGGTCCAGACATGCCCATAATCAGAGGATGGGTATTGTTCGGCTCATATTTCGAGAGCAGACCCGAGAAATCGCCAGTAAATGGAACCGTGATTTCGGGAATATTACACGACTGCTCCCGCCTTTTCCTGAACTCGGAGACAGAATACCGGAAGAATGTTTCTTGACGCTTCCACCGGATTACGAACGCCTCCGTCAGACCATATGCGGTCCATATCGAATCGTATATGAACATATTGCCGAAGAGATTCATATACTAGCAATCATGAACTGCGCGATGCTTATTCACACCTGCGACACATACTGGAACTGAAGCAAAGACCATAAATGTTGGAATATCTTATTACCGTTTGATGGTTGGTGAGATATGAAACCGTGTAGATCGTGCAGAAAGAGGGGTTAGGGAAAGTGACGAGTTACTGGTGATGAGTGACGAGTTCGGAAATGAAGAATGGATTAGGGATTATGGGTTAGGGGGTAAGGGTTAGGGAAAGTGACGGGTGAGGATTTATTTGGAGGTTTCGTATTCCTGGATGACCAGCCGGAAGCCGAAGGACTCGTTTGCATGATCGGCCCATGACAGGTCACGGAAGTATGACGTGCAAAACAGCGGGAGATTGTTCCAGCTGCCGCCGCGCCTCACCCGGCGTTCCCCTTTGTTGTCCGTTATCGTGGAGATATCGGTGTAGGGAGACATTTCCGAGTACCAGTCCAGGCAGAACTCCGAAACATTCCCGTGCATATCGTAAAGCCCCCATCTGTTCGGCAGATACGATCCCACGATGGTGTGGCGTTCCATGTGCCCGCCCTTCCCGTCCGCACGATGGCGCACAAAAGTCTCATCGCGGTCCAACCAGCCGCGCACATTCTGGTTGAATGCGAACCGCCCCAAACGGTTCAGCGCTTCTACGGTGTTTCCGCCACTGTTGACGGAACCCTTTGTCCCGGCCCGGCAGGCGAATTCCCACTGCGCTTCGGTGGGGAGATCGAAGCAAAGTCCCGTCTTGGCGCGAAGTTTTCCGATAAAGGTATCGGGGCTGACTCCTTTTTCTTCCGGCCAGTTGAACTTCTGCCACGGACCGCGAAGGTCAGCCCAAGAGACATTTTCCACCGGGCGCATAGTGCCTTTGGACACGGACGGGTTTTGGCCGGTCACTAGCTCGTACTGCCTCTGGGTGACTTCAAAGACACCGATAAAAAACGGCTTGGTAAATTCGAAGACCGGTTTGCGGGCTTCCTCAGGATCATCGAGTGACCCCATCACAAACGATCCGGGACCAACCAGCCGCAACACCAGTTTTGTCGTCTTGTACGCGTCCGGCCAGCCGTGTTCTTTGGTCCAACCAGTAGGCAACTTCTTCAAATAGGACACCGGATAGGATTCCGCGTCGGGTCCGCCGGAAAGGTCAACCACACAATACCGGACCTCCCCCGCCATCACCAACACGTACCACACGATTCCCGCGGCAACGCATATCGCCGCGAGCGCCACGAAAAACTGCCGCCAGAAATGGCGGAACCGGATGGCGTGGGCGAACGCCGGAACATTCGGATAGCGGAGGGAGGGAATTGATGAGGTGGCGCATTGGATGATCCTTCTCCAACACCATGAAAGCCTACCGCCAAAGCAACGCTCGGCGAGCACCCCCAGCGCGTGGATGTCGGAAGCGATGGTCACCTCGCCGCGCTCCATCTGCTCGGGCGCACCGTAACCGGGCGTCCCGACGACACCGGTGAAGGAGGAAACTTGGGGAATCCCGTCAGGGTCAGATTCTCCCGGCTCTTGGAGCTGTTTCAGCAGACCGAGATCGCAAAGGACAGGATTGCCGTTGGAACGGTAAAGGATATTGGCGGGCTTGATGTCGCGGTGAACCACGTTCATCGCATGGAGTTCGGCGACGGCGTCGCAGATTTTCAGCATAAAACCGCCGACCGCCCGGTCGCCTTTTGGCAACTCGCCCGGTTCCAGCAACTCCATCGCAAGATACGGCCGCCCGTTATCCTCCCCGTATGAGAAAAAACGGGGAAAAGCGTCCGACCGCAGTTTGGCGAGCAGTTCCGCCTCGCGGGTGAACCGGGCCTTGGCGCGTTCGTCCCCGCGGATGAGAACCTTCACGGCGGCGGGCGTGCCGAGTTTGACGTGCTCCGCGCAGTAGGTCTCGCCATTGCCGCCCCGTCCGATGAATCCGGTCAGCCGCCAGTCGCCGAAAACGGTTCCCGCCTCAAAATGGGCGTTTTCCGTAACCGGCCCGTGGTTCGCGCAGAGTTTCGCGATGTCATCGGTGTCAACCATTGGCTACCGCCTCCAACGCCGCGACCAGTTCCCGAATTCGCGAGAGCGACCGGCTTTTCGCCTGGTCAACGGCGTGTCGCGTCATCTTGAGCGAGGCGGCCACCTTCTCCGGCGACTCACCGTTGATGGCCGTCCGGGTGAATACCTGTTTCGTGCGGTCTGCGATTGCCGGGTCGTCGAGAAACTGGCGCAGGGCGATCTCAAACATGGATTGGCGCCAATCCTGACTGTCACCGGACGTTTTCGGCGTGAGGCGTTCCGCCATCTCCGCCGGTATCCGTTCCTGGCGCGCATTGCGTCTCAGCATTTCCAGTGCTTTGTTTTTGAGAATGCCGGTGAGATAGTTGTGGAAATGTCCGCTGGTTTGGGGAGAGTAGCGGTAAGAACGGATGATGCGGCTGAGCGCCAGCAGCGTCTCCTGTATCACATCATCCGCCTCAACCGCCGGGAAACGGCTTTTCATGAACGCTTCCATCATGGGACGGTAGCGGCTGACGAAATCACCCCATCTGGCGCCGGGCGTTTCCAGCGCCAGACTCCGCAACAGCGTTGTTGAGGTGTTGGGGATGTTATCCATTATTCATTCCTTAAAGAATCCACGAATCGTTGGTTATGTTAACATTTTGACTTCGTTTGGTCAATCTGAATTGGGAAACGTGTCGCGTGGATTTAAAAAACGGATGCGGCAAGCGCGGTCGTTTTGAACGCGCATGCCGCGGGGACGTTGTTTGTTAATTGGAAATCCACCATGACGGCGGAACCTGATAGTTCAGAAAACCGGTGTCGAGGTAATCGGTCACTTTCATATCTTGGCCGATTAGGCGCAACGAACGCTGGAAGGAGACTTCATGCGAGACTGGCGAACCCCACGCGGCATGGGCGGCGCCCATGTACATTTTCTGCCAGTCAGAACCGCGCAGATGGTGCCAGGTGGTTTCGATGAAGCCGAAGCCGCCGATCTTAACTATGTGGTCGGCCATCGGTTTCATCGATTTGTCATTCATCCACGGGCAGCAGGCTACGGAGAAGCCCTGTTCCTTGAAATAGGTCATCGTGGGCCACTCTTTGCGCGTCTCATTCATGTTGCCGTACGAATACTGCCAGTCGCAAATGATGATATCCTTCGGCAGCCGGGCTAGGAGGTTTGTCGCGTTGGAATCGCCGTTCGCGACAAAACCCTTCCAGCGGGCATCTTTTTTGTCGATGAGCATATCGTGCCACATCATTGCCCGCGCTCCGCGCGATTTGACGAACTCCGCAAGACCCGTGATGTGTTTCAACACCAGTTCGTTGTTTGGCGTTTTCACGCATTCGGGGCAGGTCTGCCGTTGGGCTTCGTCGCATCCCAGATGGAAGTAGGGGGGATTGCCGAAGTTTTCATGCATTTCAACAATCAACTCGCGCAGAACGCGCTGCGTTTCGGGATTGGAGAGGCACCAGTTCCACCCGCCCGGCTCGAAAAGCGGTTCGTATTCGGGATGGAGATCGAGCGCACTGTGCTTGATGGTGCAGCCGCGCGAGGAGGTGGCGTGGCCATAGACGTTGATCTGGGGAATGAGCGTGATGCCGATGTCCTTTCCGATGGCGACAAGGCGGTTCACCTCGTCCTTGGTCATATTCGCCTGCGGCCAGGGCCACCAAGGATGTTTCTCGCTTTTGTACATCCCCCACGGCTCGATGATCGCGTAGTTGAACTTCATCAGCGCCGCAAGTCGGATCGCGCGTTCAATCTGCTGAGGACGTACTTCCGGGAACCAACAGAGGTGGATGGCACGGAACGACAGATGCGGCGCGTCGGTGATGTCCAAGGTCGGCAACAGCATTCCCTCCGTCTTGAAGGTGCCGCGCTTCGCGATCGCGATCTGACGGAGCGTGTAGGCGGCCCACCGTGTTCCGGCCAACGTGCGCGAAGCGATCTTCACGCCGTTTGCGTCAACCGCCGCCGCGTACGCCTCATCGCCATCTTGTACCGTTAGTCCGGTTTGACCGGACGCCACCTTAGGCGCATACGACCCGTACCAATCGGCGAAATGGGCCTTCACCCATTCCGTCGCCGCCGGGTCGGGACAATCCACCGTGGCGGTGATGGTGTTATCGAACGCCACCCAAGTGTTCTTGTCCCAGGTTAGCTTTTGCAGCGGCGCCGCAGTAACCGTCAGACACATTATCGCGCACAGCACGCAAGCCGCGACAACATCGGTAATCCGTTTTGTTTTCATGTCATCCTTTCTATTCATCGTGTCTTTCGTCGGTGGTTCGGCTGAAGACTTCAGACTGAGGACATCAGACCTCAGATAACACCCGCTTGTAATTCTCGCCGATGGTATCCCAGAGTTTCAGCGCGTCGGGAGCGCCGACGACGGTGCCATAGCCGCCGCGGTAGGTCCAGGCGGCGATGCGGTCCACGCCCGCGTCTTTCGCGATATCGACCCACTTCGCCACCTGCGCCCAATCCTTCGGCTGTTTGTAGTAGCCCATGAACCAGCGTTCGGATTTTTTGCCGTACTTCTTCGCGATGGCGACGGTGCGCTCGGTGATGTCGCGGAAGAAGTCTTCTGGCAACGCCCAGTTGACGATGGTGGTGGAGAAGACATCGAAATATGGGCAGGCTCCCACCATATCCCAATTGTCGTAACCGCGATATTCGGAAACGTAGTAACCGTTCTGGGTGGCGTGGACGCAACAGGTAATTTCTAGTTTCGGATCGATTTCCTTGAGAGCCTTTGAGGTGTCGCTCAAAACCACCAGCGCCTCGCGCCAGCGGAACTGCTTCACATCGTTCGTCATGTACTTCGGCATCGGGTAGCCGTAGTAGTCTTCAAAGCGCTTGCGGCAGACGGGGCAGAAGCAGGTCCAGTCATCCGCCACGCCGCCGGTGATGGAGGCGATTCCCTTGGGGAAGGCGTAGTGCGGCTCGTCCCAGAAGAAGCCGTCCGGTTTCGCCTCGCGGGCGAGGGTGGTGCAGAAGTTCTTGAAGTAGTCGCGGTACGAGTTCGTGTTGAAGCAGGCGTAGGGCAGTTTCTCGCCGGTGAGGGCGGAGACCTGCCGGTTCTCCACGTTGTCCTGAAGGAACTTCGACACCTGTTCGCCGCCGAAGTACTTGCCGTTGCCCCACGGGTCGATCAAAACGCGCAGCCCAAGCTCGTGCGCCTTGTCCACGATTTTCGGAATATTCGGACGCCAGAAATCGAAGTCGAACTCCGTGACGGCAAGGATAACCTGCGTCACGCCGTGCGCCTTCATTTCCTTGAAATCCGCTTCCGCGTGTTCAACGTAATTGAGACCGTAGTAACTGATGGATGTCTGTGTGATCATAGTGGTTAGTGGTTAGTCGTTAGGGGTTAGTGAAGAATAGTCGTTAGTGGTTAGTGGTTAGTGGATAGGGGGTAGGGATTAGGGGGGGATAGGGGGTGGGGTAAAAACTTGTCATTTGCATTTCTCCTTTTTATCCAAGCTCTTGATGAGGGAGGATAACATCTTGGCAATTTCCGTCGCTTCTTCATAAAGCCCGGTTCCCGAAGGCAGGTAACCAAAACGATGCGCCAGTTCCAGTTGGGTGGATACCTCATTAAGCGAACCTTGGGCTAAGGTTAAAAAGCGGGCGAAGTCCTTTGTCGTTCCTCTACCGTGTCCTTCGGCAATGTTTGAGGGGATGGAAACGACCGCCCGGCGTAGCTGGTCGGCTAATCCAAACCGCTCGGAATCAGGAAAATTCCGCTGCTCTTTGTAAACGTGTTCCGCGAAGTCCATCGACTTTTTCCACACGTCAAGATCTCGAAAACTTTTTATCGTACCCATGCGAAATCCCTAATCCCTGACCACTAGTCCCTAATAACTGCATTTATCAAAAAGCCGTTCCAGTTCGGCTAGTGTTTTGCCTTTTGTTTCGGGGATGAAGAGAACGGTGATGAAATAAAGTACGCCGTTGACGGCGAAGAAGAAGAACATTGAGGACCACCCCCACGCCGCCACCCACGGGCGGAACCAAGAGGCTAGCCCCCACGCTACGAGCTGGTTCATGAACAGCGCGATCGCCATGCCGTTGGCGCGGATGCGCAGCGGCATAAGTTCGGACAGGACCAGCCACACGCACAGTCCGGGGCCGAGCGCGTAGAACACTTGCATGAAGAAAAACGCGAACATAGTGAGAAGCCCGGTGAAGTTGTTCGCCTCCACGCCGAACCGCTCGATTGCGAGAAAAACGCTTCCGATGGCCGCTAGGCCGACCGTCATCCCGCCCGTGCCAACCTTGAGCAGCCAAGTGCGACCCTTCTTGTCCACCAGTGCCGCCGCCGCGATGGTCACCAGCATATTAGTAAGCTTCACGGCGAGTTGTCCCCAGTTGGCGAAGATTCCCTCGAAGCCGGCACTGTGCAGGATGGTCACGAGGTAGCTGGTGAACGAGCTCATGCCCGTTGTTTTGTTGAAGGTGAGCACCAGTACCGCTAGAAGGAACGGGATGACGTAACGGCGTTGGAAGAGAGATTCGCCAATATTGTCAGAAAAACTAACCGGGCTAGAGGTGTCAGATGCGCTGGAATCGCTGGCGTCGCCGGTTTTTCTGGAAAGCCACACCGGGCTTTCGGGGAGGCGCAGGCTGCCCAGGAACAGTACGGCGACCGGAACCATTGTCCACCAGAAATTCGCGCTCCAGGCGGCGGACATTCCAGCGGTGTCGAGACTCTTATTGTCCGCCGCGCCGTACCAAGTAGCGACAAGACATCCGGCGGTGGCGGCTACCACCAGTCCGAGCCCAAGGCAGAACTGGAACACGCCCGTGCCGCGTCCGCGGATATCGGCGGGCAGCGTTTCCGTGAGGTACATCGGCATGACGACGGCCATGTAACCCGCACTCATACCCTGCAGGACGCGTCCGGCGAACAACACGGGGAACGTGTCAAGCGACAGGCACACTATCGGGATCGCCACCAGGAACATCGCGGACGACGCGACGATCATTCGCTTGCGGCCGAAGAAATCGCACAGCCATCCGGAGGTCACGGACGAAAGCAGTCCGCCAAGCAGTACCGCGCCGACGACATGACTTATCTGCGCGTCGGAATAGACCCCCAACGCCTTCATATAAGGCTCTGCCGCCGCGATGACGCCGAAATCCACCCCGTACAGCAGGCCGCCCAAACCGGCGACCACAAGTAGGAACCATATCCGTCGATTGTCACACTCATTCGAATTCATGTCTAATAGTATAACAACTTTAATCGTATATGTAAATCATCTTAACGCCAAATAAATGTTATCTTTTCGCTAAAAAACATATTTTGGGCCAAAAACCGGCGTCAGAAGGCGGATTCCGCTTGCAACCATTGGCCGGGTTCTGTTAAGATTCGCCCCGAAAGGAGTGCTTGCGAATCCGGGTTGGATGCGTATTCGTCCGGGGCGCCACTTTTCCGCCTATGAAAAATACCAAGGAATACAACAAGTCGAGGCGCGTGGTTGTGGCGCTTAGGATGGCCGGGATTGCCGGGCAGGACAAGCTGAACGGGATTTTCGAGCATTTGAGCACCGGGCGGCGTTGGCCGCTGATAATCTACCGGACACGGCAGGAATTCACGGCGGAGGTCGTCCGCCATGAGATAAGTTGCGGCGCGGACGGTTTCATCGTCGGGATTCCGGGTACGGATGACGCTCTCGCGGTTCTTGCCGAAAGTAACCTGCCGACGGTTGTGATGAATGTTTCCGGCGGAGAGATAGAACATCGGAGGCGTCACATTGTTTTCGTTGAGACCGATTCGGAGATTGTTGGCCGGGAAGCTGCCCAAACGCTTCTCAAACAGGGAATCTACAAAAGTTACGTCTATGCGGGGTACCGCACGAATGACGATTGGAGCCGCGAGCGCGGCGAAGCGTTCCGGGCGGCGTTATCTGCGGCGGGGCTCGACTGCCACATGTTCGACATTGATCACTATTCGGGAAAAGTGGAGGACAAAGCAACCATCGCCAGCCTGTTGACCGAGCTTCCCAAACCCTGCGGATTATTGGCCGCGTGTGATGACCGGGCGTTTGAAATTCTCGATCTCTGCCGCGAAATCGGACTCAAAGTGCCTGCAGAGATCGGCATCATTGGTGTCAACAACGATCCAATCCTTTGCGAGAACGCCGAGCCGAAACTCACCAGCATCCAACCGGACTTCATCGGAGAGGGTAGGCTTGCCGCCGAACTGTTGGATCGCATGATGGCGGGTGGGACCATCCCGCCGGCTGGAAGAGTCCGAAAAGTCGGCATCCGGTCCGTTATCCATCGGGAATCGACAGTGCCGCAGTCCAAAATGGGACGGTTCGTGCAGAAGGTACTCGTTTACATCAACCGCGAAGCGCGGAAGGGCGTCAGCGTGGATGACGTGGCGAGGCGGTTCAAAGTTTCCAGCTCCCTGCTTGAGCTCCGTTTTCGTGAACTCCAGCACGAGAGCGTTTACGAAGCCATGCTCCGGATCCGTCTGGAGGAGGTCAAACGCCGCCTCCGGTACACAAACGACCCTATCGCCGAGATTACCGCGTCCTGCGGCTGGTCCAACACCACGCCGCCCAAGATTCTTTTCAAGAAGCGTTTCGGCATCTCAATGCGCGATTACCGCAAATCGGTTTTGAGTAGGGAATAGTGGTTAGGGAAGTTACGAGTGACGAGTGACGAGTTTGAAAATGAAAAATGAAAAATGAAGAGAGTTACGGGCAAAGGGGGAGTTTGCAGGTTAGGATTTTTTCCCGGAGGTCTTGGGGAATGAAGAAATAGTGGTTAGAGGATTCGTAACCGATGCGGCTGTCAGCACGGGCTAGGGCCAGTTCTTCTTTCGCTCTGGCCAGTTCACGCGCCGCGATAGACCGCATTTTTTCGTTGTCGCCCGCGTTTCTCGCATCCACGAACCGCATCTGGTCGGCGGCTGACGCGAAATGGAGTGCCGCCGTGCGGAAGAGTCCCAGCTCTTTTTCGGCAAACGCGCGCTTGCCGGGGTCTTTGATTGTTGTGATGGCGGCTTTCCAATCATTGCAGCCCTGTTCAAAGCCGTCCCCCACCTTTTGCATCAGATCCGTCCAAATCTCCGGCGGGTAGGGGCCGCGCCAATTTTTAGCGTCATCGTAGGGGATCCCGACCATCGTGGCGGTGTAGCCGGTCGGTTTCCAGTAAAGCGGGTTGGCGCACCCGGTCTGCAACGGCGCGAGATACACGACACTGATATGGAACGGGAAATTGCGGAAGCCTTCCGAGAACGAGTGCCACGCTTTTCTGACCGCCGGTACCGCGTCCTGACCGTAAAGGTCGGTCGCGATCGTGTTAAGCGTCTTGTCGATATTGCCGGAAGCGTCAATCTCGTCATACACACGCAGGTTGGGGGCGGGCAGGCTGCCGAGCGACCAGGAGAGCATCACGCCGTCCACTCCCGCCTTTACGAGGTTGGAGGCTTGCTCGGCCACCAGATCCATCACCGGCAGGTAGGGGACCGCCGCCACCTCCCAGGTGGTGTTCGCCTGCACTTTGGCCATGGTCCGGAACCCGTGGGAGCGGGCGTTTTTCCAGAAGGACAGCGATTTCTCGCTCGGCCCGACGCAGGAGATGGAATAGTCGCTAGTCCGCACTCGCACTCCGCCCCGGCAGATGTCCATCCTCCCTTCCGACACCGACATTAAGCGGCATCCTTCGGTCGGCAGGTTGGCGATGATGCCCTCCTCTTGGTCGTCAGGCCACGCCCAATTCCACACGATAGCCTGCGCATCGGGGTTCCCCGCCCGCATACCGGCGATTAGCGTCCGGTTCACCTCGCCCACAATCGCCGCGATGCTGCGGTTTTTGCAGCGCGGGCAATTCGCCTTTCCGCCGCGTGAGGCACAACTCGTGAGATTTTCACTCATCGTGATTGTGAAGATCCCGCCCAGGTTTGGCACGGCCGCGAACACGCTCTTAACCGCGTCACGCATCCAGCGGTGCGTTTCGGGATGGCTGGTACACATTGTGAACGTACCGTCGCCTTGCTGTGACACTCCCTTTAGCTCGCCACGCCATGGGGCGGCCTTGAAGAACGCGGGCGGTTGCGCGCGCGGTTCATTCATATATAGGAAAACCTTGATGCCGTATTTTTCGGCGCGGGTAGTCAATCGGCGCAGATTCTCAATGCGCCGTTCACTGCCTTCCCCGAATTCGGGATATTTCGGGTCCTTCGCCAGCGTGTTCAAAACCGTGTGCAACCACACGGCATTCACCCCCTGCGCGGCGAGCTTTTCAAGCAGCCCTTCCGGATAGCTGGATACCTCTGGGTCGCCCAATGGATCGCCGTAATCGGCGAAGTAACTGAAAATTAGCCGCAGATCGAATGGCGAGTTCTTTTTTGTCCCCGTACGCTCAATTTGACGGCCGTTAACCCGTTTCAGCTCGTTCACGAACGAGAAACGCGGTTCCTCCGAAAAATCGTCAATATGTTCATCTTTAAGTATTTGGGCAATCTGCTTACGCCGCTCCGCGCCGCCAGCCACGGTCGCGGGATCCCACGCGAGCTTGCCGCACGAAGGTTTCACCCGTCCCATTTTGTGCCAGAGGAAATCGTCCTCCATCAGCGAGAAATAGAGCTTTTGGCGGTCCATGTCCAACAGCTCCATCAGCTGCGGGTAGTCCAAAAGATGCCAGTTCCGTCTCAGTACCGTGATGTACCCCTGCCGCCGCCAAGCTGGCAGCACGTCAACTTTTTCGGGCAATCCCATTTCGGTCGCGATTCCTTCGAGATCCCGTTCCGACGCTTCCACCACCTTTGCCAGGCGGTCGTGCGGCACGACAAACCAGTTCCGCCACACGTAGGCGGTCATACGGTCTGGGAACGGGGCGCAGGAGATTGGCGGGCGGGTGGACTTCTCGTCCGGGAGTTCCACGGCGGTTGCCGCCCCGCCAGTATGCGCCGCCGCGAAAATGAGCAAAGCAAGACAGATTACGGTATAATTATTATTCATCATGGTACACCTCCATTGCATAGTGGTTAGGTGGTGCGGTGGTTGGGAGGGCCGGTTAGCGGCCGCGACGGAGCGCGGCCCTCCCGTGCCGTCGCGGACACCAGTCGTTAGCGGTTAGTCGTTAATGGTGCGCTCCTCCAGAACCAGAATCGCTCGGTCAATCCAGATGTAGCTTTTGCCTTCAGCACCGGGCTGGAACATCGGGCCGGTGAATTTAACCGAGACCCACACGTCAAGTTCCTTCCCCGCCAGTTCCCGATAATTGCCGGCGCGGAGTTGCGTCGTCCACGCGCGCGTAAGCCATAGGTAGCATGTCGGCGTGAATTTCGCCTTGCAGATGTGGTACCAGTGGTAACCGGGCCCCTGCACCTCCGCGCATTCGCTACCGCCGAGCGACTTTTTGGTCTTCTCATCATAAACGCCGCCGCCGAACGGGAGTTTGAAGTAGTGGCTTTTGTCGGCGTCGGTGCGCATCGCCTGTCCGATCGGGCTTTCAGGGTCGTCCACCAGAATTTCCTGCCCCGGCTCGCCGTGGCTGGTGAGGAAGAATGCGGGAAAATCATAGTAGCGGCTGTTCTGGAAGCGTTCCGGCGCGGGAGGCGGGGCCACGGTCTGGCGCCATGTTTTCTCAAGATGATCCATCTCCACCTTGATTAGCTTGTCGGATTTCGGATAGGGCTTGATCCAAGCCGGCCAGTCGGTTGACAAACGTGCCTTCACGGCGTCGAAGCCGGGAATTTTCTTCACGATGTTTGCTTTCTGCGCGGGATCGTGCAGGATGACGGGGCAGGACCGCAGGCAGATAAGTCGATCCAAGCCCAACCTGGCGTGGCGGGTACGGGCCAGCAATTTGGGGTTGCCGACGACGGCCGCTTCCGCCGCGTCCAGCAGCCGGTTGCATTCCGCTACATCCTCGTCATCGATATAGTTGAACGCGGAGAGCTGCGGGAACCAGCTGACGAATGCCTTTTTTTCGCGGCGGATTCGATCCAGATGTTTCCGGTAGGCGAGGATGTGTTGGCCGGCGGGGCCGTAGTATTCGCGCATAAACCGCTCGATCAGCTGGTTGCAATCGAGGTCGGGATTTTCCATCAGCTTAGTCTCTAAAAAGAATTTCAGTTCCCATAGGTCGGCGAGATAGGGATGTTCGTGTTCCCAGAAAATGCCCGTGACATGATTGTCGCGATAGTGGCGGAAGAGGTCGCCGTAATGGAACTCGCTGGGGAAGGGCAGGCCGGTCAGTCCCTTGGAGAACGTAATTGCGTAATCCCACACGAAGAGGTGTTTTGTCACCATGCTCCAGGCGATCACGCGGTCATAGTACGCGCGGTTGTCGGGTTCCGCAATGGAGGATATTTGGTTGGAGTCGGTGTCGCAGAGGCGGACGATTACGTTATCCGCGGCGCGAACACCGCCTTTGGGTACATCCTGAGTGTACTGGTAAGCCCAGGTGCAGATCAGCACATCGGGATGTTTTTTTGCGATTTCGGCAGCGATGGAGTTGACGAAATTCAGGTTCACGCCGGAAAGTCCGTATTTCTCGGCAGCCTCGCGGCAACGGTCGCACTCGCAATAAGACTGGTTGTCATTGTGCGAGAGGTCATAGATGCGCGGTGGTTCCACGCCGTTCTTATTCGCCTCCTCGATTCCCTTCTGGATGTAGACGAGCATCTGCTCCAGAACCCTGTCGCGCACTTCGGGATTTGTCAGGCACAGCTGTCCATGACGCTGCCCACCGACACGCTTACCCTTGTGCAGGGAAAACCATTCGGGATGATCCTGCATGTGCTTGTCGGCGTTGAGATAGTAGTCGAAGGTGTGGCAGAAGTTTGGCGGGCCGAATGAATACGCGCCGCCGAGGTTCGCCCCGCCCCGTGCGTTCAGGCGCGTCCGCCGTTCAAAGCGCGCGGCCTGCGGGCTGACCTGCTCGCGGTAAATGTCGCGGAAGGCGAACGCCGGTTGGCCCTGCGCGTCCAGAGCCGGCAACTCTAGCGGGGCGGCGGCCGGAACGTCTTCATCGAACTCGTTCCACCACCGAACACCGCAATAGTCCTCCAGAAAATGATAGACGGCGAACAGTGCGCCGCGCGGGCCGCCGCCGTTCAGCAAAACTTCGTTGCCGAATGAGCGGATTACCCACTTTTCCTCCGGCAGTTGCGCGGCGAGCAAGTTGTGCCGCGCCGCCAATTCCGTGTCGCCCACGCGGAAGATTATTCCCTCCTTGTCGCCGATTCGGAGCGACCCTGACACTCGTTTGCCGAGATATGAAGACAACTCCTCCATGGCCGTTCGCTCATGCGGTTTGGCGTTTTGGGGGCCGGAAACAATGTACGGTTCCGCGAAAAGCGTACCGGCGGCAAACAAAAGAACCGCGCCGGCGAAACAGCGTTTCGCCGGACGGGAATATGGTATGCGAAGTTTCATGGTACGGTTTTGTCTACTGTCCGATATCTGGCATTCGGACGTTAAGGATATCCGGTCCAGAGAGATCAACGCAACAGGATGACCGTTCCTCCGACATAGATTAGGCGCAATCCGGTGTCATCGCTCTTCAGCAGGAAGTGGCGATCCTGGGTCTGCTGGTCTAGCTCAACGTTGAAACCTTGCGGCGCTGCGCTCCAAGTCAAAATGTAAGGGTTGTTGGATTGTGCCAGCTCGATCAACCCCTCGCGGCCGGCCAGGTTCAGCGTCACCAGCGCACCTTCAGCGGCCGACAGCGTGTAGGTCTCCTCCGGAAGTATGAACGGTTCGTCGATCGCGCTCAAATCCAGCACCGGCGCCAAATGCGTCTCGTCACCCAGGATGATGGTCTTGAGGAGATTGGTCGAGACCGGCATGAAGCGGTCAAGGACGGTGATCGGCTGGTCATGTTCGTTTCCGGAACGGCGGACCGCAGTGCGGCGGTCGATGTAGGTCCCGACGGAGAAGGGCGTCTCCACGTTGATTCCGCTCTCGTCATGGATGTCGAGCGTGACGGAACTGAGATCGCACGCGCCGCCGTAGAAGGAGAGCTGCCGCATCCCTTCACTCTCCGTCTTGGGCATACAGACGATCGTCCCCGTTCCTTCCGTCTTTACGCACCGGAAGCAGAAGCGGTCACCCGCGACGATGGTCAGTGTGTGGCCGTTCATGGTCAGGGTGTGGAGCGTCTCGCCGCCGTTTTTGTAGTCGAAACCGATAATCGCCATATTCCCATTAGGGGTGTCGATGAGGGTGTCCCCGGTCAACTCCATATCGGCGATGCAGTTGCGGTTCCAGGAGTTTCCGCCGGGTACATTGACCGAACTGAACATCGCCCCTTTCCCGTCCGGCCCGGAACCTTCGATGGCGAAGTTGTACGGGGTCGTGGTGGAGTCCTCCACTTTGCCGGCCCAGTCGAAACCGGCCCCGTCGGCCACGGTAATCAAAGCGTGCGCCGGCCCCCACGCGCCATCGACCACGCCGTTTTTGATCCAGCCCTCTGCCACCAGCGTGCCGCCGGTGTAGGATTGGCCTGCCGCGCCGCCGACGAAGGTTCCCGCGCCCTCCTTGATCAACGGGATCGCCCCCGCGAACCGGACACCCAGATTGACCGTCGTCTCACCCTCGCCGGCGTAGGCGTGGATCTCACCGCCGCCAACGGAATCCCAAATCGTCCCCATCCCGGAGATGTTGCCGATGGTCAGCTTATGGCCCGCGAGATCGACCGGCCCGTTGATCGGCGCGATCACCTGCTGGACACCGATCGCATCGCCCGTCTGGGCGCCGCCCTCGAAGGAACCGCTTCCGGCGTTCATCACATAGGTACCGGAGCGCCGTTCGTAGAGGCAACTGGTTCCGCCGCTGTCCACCGGCACATAGTCGCGAACCAGCACATCGTCATCATAGATCTTGCAGGAATGGAAACGGATCGTCTTCTGGCCTTCATGCTGGTACATTGATCCATTGCGGTTTTGCGCGAAGAGGTAGAGCGTGCTTTCAACCTGGAAAACCTGGTTGAGGTCTCGGGTGTGATGCAGCTCGCCGTCCACCTTCAACTCGCCCCTGTCGTAATCGATGACATGCCGTCCGTTCGAAACCGCCGATCCCATGCCTCCGCCGTCGTTTCCAAATCCGGAATAGACGTTCCAGACATCGTTACAGACGGCGAACGCGCCGGTCTTATAATCCCGATCCCAGCATCCGCACCAGTACTCGGCCGACCCCTGCACCGTCACATCGAGCACGATTCGGGTCTTCTCGTTGGGCTGGAAACCGGTGTTGATGTAAGCCCCCTTAGGCACGTCCAGATACGCCAGTCCCAAAACCGGCGCCTGCGCGACGCCGAGTCCGCGCCAGTCGCTGTCCTGCAGGAGCGTGCAGTTCCCGAGATGCAGCTCGCGGAAGGTGAGCGTCTGTCCAAACGGGATGTTGAAGTTCACCGGGCCTTCAATCATCACGATGGTGTCGACATCCGGGACTTGGCCGACGACCTCTTCGCCGACACCGTTTGTGCAGGCCCAGTTCGCCGGATCGTTGATGTTCGCGAGATCGCCCTTGCCTGTCCACCACGCCGTCAACCCCGTCGCCAGCGCCACCGAACAGGCCGAGACGACCGGAACACTCCCGGTGACGGACGCGGCGGTGTTGTATGCCAACTCCTTGTCCGTACCGGCCGACCGGAAACATTGCTTCGAAACGGTCTCGAAGAAAATCGCTTCCGGAGCGGAGGTATCGCCCCAGAGCGCCGGCACGAATTCGGCGGTCATATTGCCGTCGGCGTCGAACAGGCGCAGAAAGTACCATTCGGCGTGGCAATAGCGGTTTTGGTGCGGCGAACCCGATCCGTTGTTGGAGCAACCGAAGAAGATGCTGGACGGATTCGTGCCGATCGACCCGGCATCAAGACCGGAGATCTGCGCATTTCCATCCACCGACGCGACCTGGTCGATGATCGAAAGGGTGTGCGGGTTGGCGATATCGGGGAGAGCGAATGATCCCACGTCCACCGTCCGGTACCGAAGGTAATAGAGCGAGAAATTGGTATTTCGGACACCGATCGTGAAGTTGTCGATCATACCTGAGACCACCGATGACCAGTTTGCCGACTGGGACCCGATTGGGCGGAAGCGTAACTCGATACCGTAGGCGTCTGTGGCGAGAATGCCGGTGTTGATGTACTGGTTCGCGGCCATCCGCACCCAGCCGTCGATCAGACGGGCATCCGATGTGGCGAAAACCCGCATCACGCTTCCGTTCGGAACGTCGGTCTTCTTGATCGTATAGGTCGCCTCGGAGGAGGCGACGGCGCCGGTGTACTGGATACGGTTACTCTCCGGCCAACTGGCGAAATCATTTCCGTGATCGATGTCATCCCACACCAGATAGAGTTTCGAGGTGTCGTTCAGTACCCCATCCAAAGCCTTCACGGCGACATTGTCGCCATCCAGCGAGATGGTCAACGATCCGATGTTGGCGGCAGCCGCCATTCCAACCGCGCAAATGAATGCGCTAAACGCAATGCCTGCCCGAATCCCAAAAGATTTAATCTCTGACATTTCCCGTCTCCTTTGTCGCATAGCCCTATTAAAACAACAGCCTCGCTAACCGATTCGCGAAACAACTGCCGCACAAGTTCCCGACTACTAAAACAAACATTAAACATATTAACATTTTGGCATTATTGCGTCAATATGAAACGCAAAATTACCGGGGCGGCGCAATTTACCGGTAACTGTCAGGCGAAAAATTCCCGTGTCGCGGATTTTGTGGTTGACGGTTGGGCGAATGAATGGTATAAGCATCCTTATAATTTTTTTCCTAGGAGGAATGGAATGTTTGACGTTTTGGTGGTTGGCGCCGGTGTGGTTGGGTGCGCCGTGGCAAGGGAACTTTCGCGGTATGCCTTGAAAATTGGCGTGGTTGAGGCGAAAGACGACGTGGCGATGGGCGCCACAAAAGCGAACAGCGCGATAGTCCACGCGGGTTTTGATGCCGCACCCGGATCTAACAAGGCAAAGTTCAACGTTCTTGGCAACAACCTTTTCGAGCCGTTGTGCCGTGAGTTGGGAGTCCCTTTTATACGCAACGGTTCGCTGGTGGTGGCGTTTGCGGAATCGGAAATGGCCCATCTCGAAGAATTGCTGGAACGGGGGACGGGCAATGGCGTTCCGGAGCTGGAGATTCTCAGCCAGGCGGAATTGCGGAAGCGCGAGCCGAACCTTTCGCCGGAAGCCGTCGGGGCGCTTTGGGCACCGACCGGGGGAATCTGCTGCCCGTACGATCTGGCCTTCCGGACGGCCGAGAACGCGGCGGCCAACGGGGTGCAGTTCCGTTTTAACGCTCCGGTCGAGAAGGTGGAACGTTGCGGTGACGGCTGGAAGCTGACCTTGGAGGGCGGCGAGACCCTGGATACCAAGTGCGTGGTAAACGCCGCCGGGGTTTACAGCGACATTCTGAACAACCAGGTCTCCGCGAAACATTACAACATTCGACCGCGGCGCGGCGAATACATCATGCTCGACAAATCCGAGGCCGGGTGTTTTAGCGCGACCATGTTCCAAGTGCCTTCCGCCGCCGGGAAGGGGATTCTGATTTCGCCGACGGTTGACGGGACGATCATTGTCGGCCCGACGAGTGACTGGATTGAGGACCGGTCGGACACCGAGACCTCCGATTTCGGTTTGGAGCAGGTGAAGCGCGTGGCGGCACGCACTTGGCCTGGGTTGCCGCTGCGCAAGGCAATCACCACCTTCAGTGGCATTCGGGCGCACGAAACCACAGGGCATGATTTTGTGCTGGGCGAACCGGACGACGCGCCCGGCTTCTTCAACGCGCTCGGGGTTGAATCGCCGGGGCTGACATCCTCTCCGGCAATCGGACGTTATTTGGCCGGGTTGGTGGCGGCCAAACTCGGTGCGTCGAAAAAAACGGAATTTTCGTCCGATTGCGGGCTGTGGCCGAAGATTCGGGAGATGACGCCGGCGCAGATAGAGAAGTGCGTGGCCCGCGATCCGGCGTATGCGCGGGTAATTTGCCGGTGCGAAACAGTCAGCGAGGCGGAAATCCGCGCCGCCATCCGGTGTCGGGTCGGCGCACGGTCGTTGGACGGGGTCAAGCGTCGCACCCGGTGCGGCATGGGGCGTTGCCAGGGCGGGTTCTGTACCCCGCGCATTCTGGATATTTTGTCGGAAGAGCTGGGCATACCCCAGGAGGAGGTCACCAAATCCGGCGGGGCGTCGAAACTGTTGGCCGGTCGGCTTTTCGGGGAGGATCGTCAATGATTGAGGTCGAAGTCTTGGTGGTCGGGGCCGGTCCGGCGGGATTGGCCGCAGCGATTGCCGCCCGCGAGGCGGGTTGTTCCAAGGTATTGATTCTGGAGCGGGACGACGCGCCGGGCGGGATTTTGCAGCAGTGCATCCATCCCGGTTTCGGGCTTCACCGTTTTAAGGAAGAGTTGACCGGTCCGGAGTACGCGCAGCGTTTTATCGACCGCGTTAACGCCGAAAACATCCCCATTCAATGCCGGACGATGGTGCTGGACATTTCGCAGGACCGCAAGGTCACTGCGGTAAGCCCGGAAAACGGGGTACAGGTGTTCAGCGCCAAAGCGGTGGTGCTGGCGATGGGATGCCGGGAACGGCCGCGGGGGGCGCTGATGATCCCCGGCACCCGTCCGGCGGGGGTTTATACGGCCGGCACCGCGCAGCGGCTGGTCAATATGGAAGGGCTGATGCCCGGCAAGCGGGTGGTGGTGCTGGGATCGGGCGATATCGGGTTGATTATGTCCCGGCGCATGACCTTCCAGGGCGCGAAGGTGCTGGCCTGCGTGGAACTGATGCCTTATTCCAGCGGTTTGAAGCGGAACATCGTGCAATGTCTGGACGATTTCGGGATTCCGCTGCTGCTGTCCCACACCGTAACCAAGATCCACGGGCGCGAGCGCGTGGAAGGCGTGACCGTGATGCGGGTGGACGAACGCCGCGTTCCGGTGCCGGGAAGCGAACAGTATTTCGAGTGCGACACTCTGATGCTTTCGGTGGGGCTGATTCCGGAAAACGAGCTTTCGCTGAAAGCCGGCGTGAAACTCTCGCCGGTGACTGGCGGTCCGGAAGTGGACGATTCGATGCAGACCGGGGTTCCGGGGGTGTTCGCCTGCGGAAACGTGCTGCACGTGCACGATTTGGTTGACTACGTGAGCTTGGAGTCGGAAACGGCGGGACGCGCCGCGGCCGCGTTTGCGTTGGGCTGCGGGGCGGGGGACGTTAAGAAAATCCCCGTCAGCGACGGATTCGGGGTGCGCGGCTGCGTGCCGCAGGAAATCTCGGCGGCGGGTAGCGACGACAAGGTCGCGCTATCGTTCCGTCCCGCCGGGGTGTACCGCAAGGCATGGTGGCGGGTGAGGTCCGGGGACAAGGTGCTGCACAAGCAGTTCGCGATGATTCTTACGCCCGGCGAGTCGCAGCGGGTGGAGTTGAACCGCAAACTTTTTGAAGGTCTGGACGGGGTCGTCGTCGAGGTGGTGCAGTCGGAGGAAAAGCAATGATTTGCATTGGGTGCCCGATGGGCTGTGTGTTGACCGTCTCGCGGGACGGTAACGGCGAATTGCAGGTTGAGGGGGCGACTTGCGGGCGCGGCAAGGCGTACGGCATAAAGGAGATGACCGCCCCGGAGCGAACCGTGACCGCGTTGGTGCGGGTGGAGGGTTGTCGGCAGCCGTTATGCGTGAAAACCGCCAAGCCGGTGCCCAAAGGTAAGATTTTTGAGGTTTTGGAGTCAATTAAAGCCGTGACCGCGGTTCCGCCGGTGAACATCGGCGATGTTGTAATCCCCGATGTTTGCGGTACCGGGGTGGCGGTGGTGGCTACACGTTACGTACGGCGCGGCTGACGCCTGCCGTAGCTGGTTTAACAGAGGAATTACCATGGAAGACAATCAGGTCAGGGAATTAATCCGCCAATGGTTGGGCGATGGGGCTACGCTTTCGGAGGTGCAGAAGCGTCTGAAAAGCGAATGCGGCGTAAGCATGACCTATATGGATCTGCGGTTGCTGGTGCTGGACATCGGCGCGGAGATTAAGGACACCCCGGAACCTCCGAAACCGAAGGCCGACCCGACCGCACCGCAAGATGCCGAAGCGATTGCGGCGGACGACGACGGCGGTCAGCCGGAAGACTCGCCGCCGGAAGGCGGGGCGGGGGTGCAGTTGTCGGTTGACCAGATTGTGGTCCCTGGCGCGATGGTCAGCGGTAACGTGGTGTTTTCCGACGGCGAGCGGGCCCGCTGGCTGATCGACCAGACCGGGCGGTTCGGTCTGGAACCCTCCACGCCGGGTTATCGGCCCACTGACGACGACCTGCGTTCCTTGCAGGTCGCGTTGCGCGCCGAGTTGCAGCGGTTGGGGTATATGTGATACCCGCGCAGAGACCGTTTTTTCGTTTCCCGGAATTTTTCAGTCACCCGCAATTTTCGCGTTGCTTTTTGGCGCGGCGTTGTGATATCATACCTTTTCCCATTCCCATTAGAGGGTTTCAGGTGGGATGGTTGTAAGTCAACGGAGTTGAAGAATGAGCAGAAATGACCTTTGGAAATGGTTGGTTTTAGCCATTGCCGCGTTATTGTCGGTTTATGCCGTGTATCCTTTTAAGGAGAAGATCCGCCTCGGGTTGGACCTTTCGGGCGGCACGAGTTTTGTGTTGGCCGTGGACAGGGAGAAGCTGGAGAACAGCATCCGCGATGCCGACAACAATATGACCAAGGAAGAAGTCGATAATAAGGTCAACTCGATTCTTAAGGATGCGGACAGCCGGGCCATTGAGGTGATTCGTAACCGAATCGACGGTTTGGGCGTTAACGAGCCGGTCATCCAGGGCGGCAAAAACCACCGCATCACTGTGCAGTTGCCGGGTATTTCCTCCGAAGCCCGTATGGCGGCGGAGCAGAGCCTACAGAGCGCGGCATTTCTTGAGTTCAAGGTGGTTTACGCCAAAAACGACGCGCAGGTCGATAAGGTGTTCGCCAGCGGAAAGGCCCCGGAGGGCTACGAATTGGCCGAGGACGGCCGTTCCTTCAAGCGCGCGGCGAATTTCCAGGAGGTCTCCCGCGATCCCGAATACGCCCGCCGGCTTTCGCTCTTTATGGTGCCCGGCCCGCAGTACGCTTTCATGCTCCAGAAAGAGACCCGCAACAACGGCGATGTGGTGTATGTCCCGGTTTACGTGCTCCGCAAGTCCGAGTTGACCGGCAATTCTCTCTCTTCCGCGTCGGTCGAGACCGACCCGATGACCGGCAAAATCGAGGTTAATCTTACCCTCAACGCCAAGGGCGCCGCCGAGTTCGCCCGCGTAACCAAAGACCTCAAGCCGCGCGGCAAGCGTAACAAGGACAGCGAGATCGGCCGCCGGCTGGCCATCATTTTGGATGACACCCTTTATTCCGCGCCGACCATCAACGAGGAGATTCCCAACGGTCGCGCCAGAATCACCGGCAGCTTCTCCTACGCCGAGGCTTCTTTGCTCCGCAACGTGCTGAACGCCGGTTCACTGCCCGCCCCGATGAAGATCCTGCAAAAAAGCTCGGTCGAGTCCACCTTGGGTGAGGATGCCATCAAGAGCGGTATCTTCGCTTCGTTGCTCGCCATGGCGTTGGTGGCGGTCTTCATGCTGGTGTATTACACTTATTGCGGCTTGATCGCCGATATCGCCCTCGCGCTCGACCTCTTCCTGTTGCCGGTCGGGTTGCTGATCGCCTCCAACATCATGGCGGTGTTCGTGCGTGACGCGGCGGTGGCGAAGAATTCGCTGGATTTGCCGGTGCTGACGATGCCCGGTATCGCCGGTATCGTGCTGACTCTCGGTATGGCGGTTGACGCCAACGTGCTGATTTTCGAGCGCATCCGCGAAGAGTTCGCGCAGGGCAAGTCCGCCCGCACCGCGATTTCCGCCGGATACGGCCGCGCCTTCCTGGCTATCTTCGACTCCAACGTGACCACTATCCTGACTGGCGTGGTGCTCTTCATTGTGGGTGTCGGCCCGATCCGCGGTTTCGCGATCACCCTGTGCGCCGGCATTATCGTGAGCATGTTCACGGCGCTGGTCGTGACCCGCCTGATCTTCAACGCCACCGTGCCGGAAGGCCGCAGCAAACCCTACAAGATGCTGCAGCTGGTCAAGAATCCCAAGATCGACTTCATCAAGCTGGGCAAGCCCGCGATGATCGCTTCGTTGGTGGTGACGGTTCTGACGCTCGGACTTTTCTTCACCCGCGCGTTCACCAACCCGCCGTCGGTTCTGGCGGTGGACTTCACCGGCGGTGCGGCGGTGACCTTCAACTATGATCAGGAAAAGAAGGCCGACTTGGGTGAGATCCGCAAGGTGGTTACCGCCATCGACAGCGGCGCGTCGTTGCAGTACCAGTCCTCGCTGGAAGGCAAAGGCCAGTTGCTGCAGGTCAAGACCAGCTTCTTGGAGCGCGACGGTAAACAGATTTCCGGCGTGATTCTTGAGGAGTTGAACAAGGCCATTCCGGACAGCAAGTTCCAGATTGCCAACGAGGAATCCGTCGGTTCCGAGGTCGGTTCCGACTTGAAGCGTTCCGCAGTAAAGGCGGTTATCTTCTCGCTGATCGGCATCTTGATTTACGTTGGAATCCGCTTCGAGTTCGGGTTCGGACTCGGCGGCGTGGTGGCTTTGGCGCACGATGCCTTGATCACCTTGGGCCTCTATTCGCTGTTCGGGCGGCAGATGTCGTTGACCACCGTGGCGGCGCTGCTCACCATTGTCGGTTACTCCATCAACGATACGATCGTTATTTTCGACCGTGTCCGCGAAACCCTTAAGAGCGACCACACCACCGATTTCAAGGAGCTTTGCAATCAGGCTCTCAACAGCACCCTGAGCCGTACGCTGCTTACCTCCATCACCACCTTGTTGGCGGTGTTGGTACTCTTCCTGTTCGGCGGCGGCGCGATCAACGATTTCGCGCTCGCGATGCTTATCGGCGTGATTGCCGGTACTTACTCTTCGCTGTTTATCGCCACCCCGATTATGTTGTGGTGGTTCCGCGGTCACCGCCCGAAATTCGCCGTGTCCAAAGAGTAACGCTACGGGTTGGGAAGTCCTGTTTAAGATGCCGATCGCTGCAATTCGCGCGGTCGGCATCTTTTTTAATTGTTGTCGCCGGCAGAATATGGTAAGCTTTGCCCGTTATTGTACACTGGACAAGGGGAGCATTATGACGATTGAAGAACGTATGGAATATGCGGCAAAACGCAAACGGGAGATGAACTGCTGTCAGGCGGTGCTGGTCGCTTTCGCCGATGTGCTTGGCATTGACGAAGCCCGGCTTATGCGGCTCGGCTCGGGGTTCGGCTCCGGCATGGGAACGATGGAAGGCACCTGCGGTGCGCTCGTCGGCGGAATCATGGTGTCGTCACTTACGGCGGAACCGGGCACGGCGATGAAAAATTCCCGCGCCATCATGTCGCGTTTCTCCGGATTGAGCGGGGCGACGGTTTGCCGGGATTTAAAAGGTGTCAATACGGGCAAGGCGCTTTGCAGTTGCGAAGACTGCGTGCGTAATGCGGTGTTGGCGGTGTCGGAGACGCTGTAGGATTCGCGGCCGCGTGAGTTGTCCTCCGCTTGCACAATAATGGCGGCGGCGCTCCTTGGCGTGTTCGGATACAAAAAAAAACTGCCGGAAGCTTTTGGGGCTTCCGGCAGTTAGATGGCTCCGGTGGCTGGATTCGAACCGGCGACCAATTGGTTAACAGCCAACTGCGCTACCACTGCGCTACACCGGAATGTGTAAATCGCAACTGGGGCGAAAGACGGGACTTGAACCCGCGACAGCCAGATCCACAATCTGGAGCTCTACCGACTGAGCTACTTTCGCCATCCATAAAAAATGACAAAGGGGGTATGGCTCCGGTGGCTGGATTCGAACCGGCGACCAATTGGTTAACAGCCAACTGCGCTACCACTGCGCTACACCGGAATGTAACCCTTTGTCGTTCAAAGTGGGAAGTATGATATCACAGTCCTGTCGCCAAAGTCAATAGCTAAAACGAAAAAAAACGCATTTTGTTGATTACATTGATTATGGTCGTCTAACCGCAGTTTTCGTATTATGTGCCCAAGAAAATGTCTCCCGTGCGTTTAAGCTTGTTACAAAACAGATAAATAGGTTAAAATTTAACTCGATTTATTGAGGAGAATGGTTTTATGAGGAATGGTTTTCTGATTTGTTCGGCGGTTTTTCTGTTTTCGGCGGTTTGCGACGGCTGGTCGGCGGATCCGGTCGTGGTTTTGCCGGATTCGCCCACCGCGATCGAACAGTCCGCCGCGTCAGAGCTGGCGGGCGAATTGGAAAAGGTGCTTGGCAGACGTCCCGACATCGTTGCCGAAAAAAACGCGGCAGACGGCGAGCGGTTGTTCGTTGGCGCGACAAAGACGGCGAAAGCCGTGCGCGGCGATAAACCATGGGAAACGGACGGCGTTTTCCTCAAGTCGGTCGATGGCGGCGTAGTGTTGGACGGCGATCCGGCCCGGGCGCCGCTTTACGTGGTCGATCTATACCTTGAGCGATGGTGCGGAGTTAGATGGTGGACCTCAACCGAGGCGTTTTATCCTAAACTTGAACGGTTGCCGGTAGCCGGCATCGACCTTGAATACGCGCCGCAGTTCAAGTATCGGGAGACCTATTACCTTGACGGGTTCGACCCGCTTTTCAAAGTCCGTTCAAAGGGGAACTTCTCGTCGCTCACGCGCTATATGCTTTCCGAGATGAAATTTATTCCGCCGGAGATGGGTGGCAACCACCGGCTCTACTTCTTCAAGGGCCGCCGCAGCGCGTATCATTCCTTCTTTGAAGTACTCCCGCCCGATGTCTATTTCGAGAAGCATCCCGAATGGTACTCGCTCGTGGGCGGTAAGCGCGAGGCGAAGCAGCTCTGCCTCGCCAACGACGAGATGAAGGCGGAGTACATCAATGAGACGCTGAAGCGGCTCCGCGAGGATTCGTCCGTGGATTTCATTCAGGTGTCCCAGAACGACTGGCGCGGGTATTGCACTTGCGAAAAGTGCAAGGCGATGATGGACGAGGATGGCGGGGTGCCATCCGGCCCGTATCTGCGTTTTGCGAACGATGTCGCGGCGGCGGTGGAGAAGGAATTCCCGAATGTGCGGATCGACACCTTCGCCTATCAGTTTACCAGAAAGGCCCCGGCGAAAACCCGTCCGCTCCATAACGTGGTCGTGCGGCTGTGCGATATCGAATGCGACTTCGCCCGTCCGCTTAACGATCCGACCGCTCCCCGGAACGCGGAGTTTGTGAAAGATTTGGCGGATTGGAGCAAGGTGGCTGTCGGCAACCTTTTCATTTGGGATTACCTCGCGAATTTCCACAATTACATGATGCCGCATCCGAACATTGGTTCCATTGCTCCAAACATTCGACTCTTTGCCGAGAACGGAACCGTGGGGGTGTTCGAGCAGGGAGACGCGCTTTGTGCCGCCGGTACGTTCGCGGCGCTTCGGCACTATGTTACATCGCATCTTCTTTGGGACCCGGGCGAAGACGAGAAGCGGCTGACGGACGAGTTCATGCGTGGTTACTACGGCACCGCCGCGCCCGCACTGAAGGAGTTCATCGCCGTAATAGAAAACGGCCCCGGAAAAACGAAACAGGTTGTCGGTTGCGGACACAAAGGGGCTCCGTTTCTGACCGGCGCCGACAAACTTGAGGCGGCGCGCCTCATGGACGAGGCGGTTGCCGCCGCGGAAAAGGCCGGTGAGCCGTTCGCATCCCGCGTCAGGCGCGAGAAACTTTCGGTGGATCATTACATGTTGCTCAACTACGAGCCGCTGAAGGCGGTAGCCGCGAAAAGCGGTTTGAAGTGGACGCGTCCCGCTACGTGTGCCGAAGCGGTCGAGAACTGGATTCGGGATGTGAAATCATTCGGTGTCAAAGCGCGTCGCGAGACAGTCCATGCCGCCGAAATTAACAAGTACTTTGAGAGTCTCCGCAAGGCAAACGCATCTTCCGCGCCGTGATCCGCAATGGAAAGACGGCTGAATTGACAACACGATCCGGACGGACGCGAAGCCGCTGTCTTGGAATATCGTGGAATTGGCCGGGAAAGGTCGCCGGTAATTATTGTAGAATGACCACGATGAACGAGCGCGGCGGCAACTCGGACGGTAAGGGGACGGTGGCGTCGGTGCGGTCTTTGTCGGTGATGCGGCAGGAGGCGACGGCGCGGCCCTGGAAGTCGCACACAAGCGGAATCGGCTTGTCGGAATCGTTCGCCATCATCACGGCGGTATCTTTTTCGCCCTTGGCTGCCGTCACCCACAGGTTCTTGTCGCCGAACGCCTGCGCGGCGACCGCGGTGCCGCGTGTGCGCAGTTCGTTAAACGCGGTGAAAGCGTAGTACGCCTTGTGCGGTTTGTAGGTGAGCGGGTTGAAGAGAGGCGAGTAGTTCCCCACGTCGCAACGCGCGTCGTAAATGCACGCGACGTTGCAGGGGCCGTTCTGAAGGCCGATCAGCTCGGCGGCTACGCCTGCTGCCTGAATGGCCGAACCGAGGTTGTCGTGGCTTACGTAGGGGAGCCATTCGTTGAAGATACGCTCGCACTTGTCGGCGGTAAAGCCGTATTCGTTGAGGTGTTCGTCGGCGAAACGCACCTGGCGCAGAGCCTCGGCAGGATCGGAGTATGAGTGGTAGGAGTAGAAGTCGAGCGGCCATTTGTTGTCGCGCGCGGCGGCGAGAAATCGGTGGGAACAATCGACGAAGTATTTAGTGCGCGGCGAGGAATTTGCGGCGGCAACTTGTCCGGATCCAACGCCCGCATAGAATCCGCAACTTCCGTAACCGCCAAACTTGAGGTGCGGGAATTTTTCTTTGAGATACGGCGCCACGGTGCCGTATAGCTTAATGTACTCGGTGAAGGGTGCGCGGAACATCGGGTTGCGGTTGTCGTCCGGATTGTTTTCCGGTTCGTTCCAAATCTCCCAGTAGGTAATCCGCATCTTGAAACCGTCTGCCCAGCCCTCGGTGTAGTGGCGGATCACGCGCTCGCAAATGCGACCCCATTTTGCATAGTCCTTGGGCGGCAGGATGTTCATTGGCGGATATCCGCGCTCCACGAAGTTCTCGATCGTCACGCCCAGACGGAAGAATGGCTCCACACTGTTTGCATCGAGTGCCTTTAGAAGAGAGTCCGTGTAGGCGAAGCGGTAGCTCTTCGGATCGTTCTCGTCGGCGTCGAAGTTGGGGAAAAGTACGGGGATGTCTACAAAGAGTCCGCCGCCGAGCCAGCCGCCGACATCGTGAAGGCGCGAATAGGGGATGCCCGCCTCCTTGAGGTAGTGGAACATCGGATAGTTCGCCAGTTTGCCGACGAGGGGCGGTTGTCCCACCCCATTAACCGGCTTGATCGGCCCGACGGTTTTCCCAAAGTCAACCTGAACCTCCGCCGCGCACGCGCAAAACGCGCTGGCCGCGACCAACACACTAATGATCCGTTTCATTTTTCACCTTTCTTTTCGGCGGGGACAATCGCCTTTGACGGTTCGTCTTCCGTTTGTCAAGGCATCACGATTTTGGCGCGGAAGAACCGCGCCGCCTCTTCCAACCCGAATGCGCATTCTGTCTCATCGCCGTCCCGAAAACAAGAGTCGCTTATGTTTATCACTTGAATCGGGGTGAGGTCGCCAGGCATCATGCCACCGTAGATTTCCAGCCGTCCGTTGATGGGGGCGGCCTTTCCGTCCCACTGTACCGCGCAGCGGCGCAGAAGACTGACGGATACCCTGACAACGGTTTCGTCGATATCCAGCGAAGAAACTTGTAAGCGCCCCCAGTCATCCGAGTAGTCGGGCGACATAATGTCTAGATTAAGCAGATAGGCGTTTAGGAAAGCGTTAAGAGACATCCCGTTCACCTTGTTTTTGACGGCAAGATAGTCTCCGAAACCGTTAAGCCATCCGGCCTCCGCGTCCGTCAGAGTGATAAATCCGCCCATTCCCACCTCATCGCCCTTAAGGAAAAGTGGTGCCACGTCCGAATAACTGCCGAACAGCGAGGCTATGCTCACCGGGCCGCCGTAATCGATCGACCGGACCGGGGTTTCCCCACCGGACGCGAACGCGAAAGAGGTCTCACCGTCCGCATGAAGCGGCGTTTCCTTCCCATCCGCTTCCATTACGGATGCGGTATAGCGCTTTGTTTCGCAGTCAAGAATGAGTTTCAGCGTGTAGTCTATGCCAAGTTCAGGCGTTAACCCGGTCACGTCCCGCCACTGCTGCACGTCGTTTTGGCGGGTAAACACTTGAAAGTTTCCGTTGGTTCCGATGCATACTGCGGCCTTTGCGCCTCCCATATTATCAGGGACGTCTGCCATGTCTCTGCGGACGCTTTCGAAGATAAGCGTGGTATATAACGTCACAAACCGCCCGGCGGGGGATGCGTTGGGGGTGAATGTGTTTTCCGCCAGAGTGGGTGTCCGGCCGTCAATATAATAGATGGGATACTGCCAGACGCCAGTCGCCTCGTAAGTCTCTTCGGTTTCCTCCACCCAGTGCAAAGCCCGGTTTTCCGGAGTGTCTGGATACCTGTCGCCGAAAAAATCCGTATGTGTCAATTCGGCGATCGCCGTCTCGCTCGGAAGATACAAATCGGCGAAGGCTTTCGCCTTTACGGTCACCGATCCGGTGATGGCGAACGGATGGCGGTAAACGGCGCTTTCTTCGGTCGGTTCGCTTCCGTCAACCGTATAGCGGATCACCGAGCCGTCCGTCGAGCAGAAGAGACGCACGTTCCGCGTTTCACCGTAAACTTGCGTTCCTGACGGCGGAGAGACCGTGGGTGTAGCGCAGGCCGTTGTCTTCGTCTCCAGATTAAGATCGACGCCATGCTGGTTGTTAACCCGGCCGGAGCCAACCGTGTATGTCCCTTGCTCGTTTACAGTGGTCGAGGTGCATGCGGAGACCGACACTCTGGTTTCGCCGTAATAGGTTTCGCTGATTGCTTTGAGGGTGTATGACGCAACAGGGAGAAATAAGGCGTAAATGCCGTTACCGTCCGTTGTCGCCGCAGCGGCCGCATTACCGGTGGCTACATCCGTGGCGGAGACCGTAATGTCCGGAATCGGGACGCCGGAGCTGTCGAGCGCGCGTCCGCTGACGATTGTACAGTTGGCTGCGGCGGTGTCGGGCGGGTACACATTGTAAACAATCGAGCTGATGGAAGTAAACGACGAATCGGCGCTTGTGAGGTCCGGTGGAGCGTACCAGGCGTTTCCTTCCCACCCGTCCTCAATCCGGTTGTTGCCGGCCCAGCCAAGGTTGAAGTGGACATAGAGCGTACCGTCTTGGTAACCGTAACCGTCTGCAACCAGCGCATGCCCGGGAACCGCCACACCAACGGGCAGTTTCGCGTCGAGGTTGGAGAGAATGCCTTTCCGCCAGTCGTCCTCGCTGGGCTTGACCTTGATTTTGGCGTTCTGATATCCGAATTGGTCGAGAAGGCGGTGATAGAATGCCGAAAGGTGCGAACCGCTGGAAGACGCCCCGTAACTCATTAGACATGTGAGGCCCACATCGCGCGTCAATTTGCCGATGGCTTTGCGTCCGTCCGCCGTTAATCCCGACATGGCATCCCAGTCGTAGGTGCCGCCGAAAGCGGGATTCCATGCCGTGTAACCGCTGTCGCTTGAGGTTTGGTATCCTTGGCTGATACTCCAACTCCCCATATCAGTCACCGTACCGGAGTAATCCTTTATGGCGGTGATGGCGGTTCTCGGCCATTTGTGGTAATACATGATTTGCGCACCGGCCGTTGCCACGCAACCGCACGGCCGGTTGAGGGGCGTATAGAGGTTGAAGCATTTGTAGCTTATGGCGGTGTTTGACGTAGGGGTGGGGTAAACCGAGAAATTGTTTTGAGCCCAGCGGGTTGAAAGCAGTACATCGACGCGCAGGTCGGATACGGACAAGAGTGGTTCCGAAGCCAGCTTCGCGCCGGGGGGGTTGAGCAAACGTTCCCATTTTGCGGCATTTACGGCGGCAGGCGCGGGAGACGCGGCCGCAAGCATTATACCGCCAGTCGGCGCGTCCAACATATCGGTCGCCGCCGCGACATCTATGGGTAACATTGCCAGAAGCGGGTTGGCGGCGGGATCGTCTATCCAGATTGCGTCTTTGGAGTAGGCGAGAATGGGGTTCAACCCGGTGTCGCCCGAGGTCACCACGAACCCGCGCTCTTTCAGATTCACGACGAAGAAGGCGCCTTTGCCGTCTTTGCCCGCGTAGGACAGCACCGACTCCGTCTCAATATCCGAATCGAATTTAGCGCCCAACGCTTCTTTCAGTCGCGCCCAACCGATTACCGCCTGTTCGGCGTCGGCCTCCGTTACCGGCGCACCGAAACTTTCCTTAACCATAAGTCCGGCCGCGACCATCGTCGTCAGGATCGCCTTGAACACGTCTCTCTTGTCGCCGATTGTCCGGACGGAAGAGGTTTGGATTTTGATTTGCCTTCTCATCGTACGATCACCATCGATCCTGGAGCGAAATAAAGCCCCGTATCCAATACCATTAGGACA
This sequence comes from Kiritimatiellia bacterium, assembly GCA_017454745.1. Taxonomy (GTDB): domain Bacteria; phylum Verrucomicrobiota; class Kiritimatiellia; order RFP12; family UBA1067; genus UBA1200. Next base: position 10,580 of record JAFTCL010000047.1, on the reverse strand, counting down.
AATCCGCGATTACGCATCTTTTCCGATCGGATAAAGGTAACACCGTCGGGTATTTTCGCCCACTTCCAGAGTGCGCTTGTGTCGAATGCTTCCCGGTCTCCGAGTTCCACTGTCACAGTTGAACCCTCGAAAAAGGTCAGGGTCTCCTCTTGGCTGTCGTCGATAAATGTGGTGAGTCTTGAAAGGTCGAGGGTTGTCGCCAGATGGTCGGGATCGCCGAGTTGTACCTTGGGGCAATGGTTCCGTCCGTCATTACTGGTGGAAACGGGCGGGGGAGCGTAAACCGAATAGACAACCTTTGCGGCGCTGGGGGTACTCAGTTCGCAAAACTCCGAACCGGTATGGAAGACGAATGAGTTGACTGGCGACAAGCCGCCGGAATCCTGCCAGTATTTGCCGTACACCTCCAGGTCGCATCCTCCGGCACTTACCGTCTTCTCGCGGGTTTGGAACCAGCCGTTGGTCGCGATGACGATCTTTCCAGTTCCGGAATAGGATAGCGAACCCGAAAAGATGCGGCGGTCTCCGACACCGTCATAGGTGATGGTATGGCCGTTCATGGCCATGGTCGAGGCATCATAGTTATAGAAAATCATACCCATGGTTTCACGCGCATAGACGGTGGCATCATCTGCGAGCGTGACATTCCGGAGGAACGATGTCGCGGTGTTCTTTTCGGCGGCCGTGTCTTCGTCAAGCTCCGCGCTACTGGTCAATGCGCCCGTTCCGTCAGGCCCGGATCCGGCCAGCGTGTAATCATAGTCGTGGTACGTTCGGCCGTTCAGATCAAACTGCGCTCCGTCTTCGACCGTTATGTTGGAATAGGAAGCGTCGCATGTGGCGCCGTTCATTTTAACCACCTGACCTTCTTCCACCACCATCGAGGTGATGCCGTTTCCTCCGAAACGGTTATTTACTTTGGACATTGTTAGCTTGCCTTTGCCCGTCTTTCGGACTTGAAGTCCCATGCCGTCAAAGAAGTAGTCCTGTGTGCTGCCAAGCGTGATGCTTGTATTGTCATACTCATCACCTTCCGGGATGTCAAAGGTGAGATGGCTCGTTGGGCTAACGGTGATTTCATCAATAAGCGCATAGCCGTTCCACCGGCAGATGTAAAACGTGTGTTCGCCGGCGGAAAGATTCCGCTTATAAATCGAGCTGTTGGTCCCCGCGCCGCCGCCGCTGGATTTTAGCGAGTTTTTTCCGATGATGTTTGCGTTCGCGTCGATCCCGATTCCCAAATATTGGACATACGTGGAATTATATTTGGAATAACGGAATCTAACGTAACAGTCTTGGGTTTTGGCGATGTTGAAAGTCTGCTTTGCGGCCACACTCCCGCTCGATGTGCCCACCGCGAGCCAGATGTTCCCGGCGTATGGTTTGTTATTGCTGCTGGAGCCGTTGGAACCAGTTCGCCAGGTGCTGCTCGAAAGCGTCCAACCTTCGTCACTGGTGTCGAAATCGCCATTCATGATCAGATTGCCTGCCGTAATACGGCCCTCGCCCTTCGGCTTGCGCACCGCCAGATCATAACCGCGCAGGGTGATAACTTTTCCGTTAAGGTCAAAATCCATCGCCCGCCAATCCGTATCGCCGGTGAGCGTGAGATCGTTCTGGAGATATGCAAGACCGCCGACAGCCGTCGCCAACTCGTTGGTGTAGGGGACGAGTGCCTGATATTCGGCATCGTCCGCGAAAAGCACCACGCAACCCGCAATGCCGGTTTCCGGGGTGTCCGCAGGGGTTTCGCATTCTTGGTCTTCGTAATACGCAAAGGTTCCGTCGACCAGTTTCGCATAAACCGTATCATCCGCATGAGCATTGGGCATTATCATTGCGGCAAAAGCTGCAACAAGAGTAAACCGGATGTTTTTCATTAATTCAAATTCCCCTTATGGGATTTTGACGAATTTGCAACCTTCTCTGCGTAAACGGCACAACTCACCAAAACATAAGAAAAATTATAACCAATCCCCCATGCATAAGTCAATCCATAAGCCGAGCCGGACCTAAAAGCCCGGATTTCCTTACTGGCCAGCCGGAAGCGTCAAGACGGTGGTATGCTGTGTCCACGATGTTGATGTCGCCGAAATACTTCCAGTTCACCTTTTTTCGGTCTAGATCGCGGATGCGGTTGGCACCGAGATTTGTCACCTCCGCTTCGATCCGGTTTCCTTTCGCCTTGACGAGACCGGCTGGAATATCGAACCGGTAGGGCGGCATGAAACGAACGCCGAGATCTTTGCCGTTCAGCCGGACGCGAGCAATCTCCTTGACTTCGCCGAGGTCGAGCGTGGAACACTCCGGCCTGTCGCAGTCAAAGGACGCCGAGTAGCGCATGGTACCGGAGAATGCATCGTCCCACGAGTCCCAGCCCGCCAGCGAGTCAATCGTACGCGGTGCCGGCATCGCCGGGCCGCCGCAGACGGGCGAAACCTCCCACGGTCCGCTGATGCCAAAACTGTTTTGGCTGCCGACGGGGTTGGCGTTGCTGGCAAGGACTTCAAAACTGCCGCCGATAAAGAATGCGGAATGTCCCGGTTCAAGTGTCCGGTTAGCGGTTTCGACGATTTTCCCCGAAAGCGGGTCCATTGCGGTGAACGGTTCCGCGGAACGCACTTCGCGAGCTTTCCCGCTTTGGTTGACGACAAAGTAGGCCGTCTTTCCGTCCTGGGTCCGCCAGCGCGTTGCCATAAGTCCGTTCGCGTCCGGGCTGAACGGCATCGTCCGCGACGCTTTGGGTTTCTCATCCTTTTCCGGGTCGATGATTTCGGCGTAACGCGATTTGTTGATGGCGGAGTCGGCCAGCTGGCGCGGCGAGATGTAGTCGAAGGCGTATCCCGCGTTGTACAGCCGCTTGGCGAGTTTGCCGACCTTTTCACCGTAGAACCAACCATCGCCGTGGACGGACATCTGTTTGTTGAAATTGCCCGGTTTCTTTCTAAAGGGGTCGGGATCCCAAAGAATTAACAGATCGTTGTCGCACCGCCAGGTTTGGAATAACGATTGGCATCTCGTGATGTAACCGTTCAGTTCCCCGACTTCGCGCCAGATCGGATTGCGCGGATTCATCTCCAGACTGGCGTAAAAGCACCAACCCGGCCAAGCCGCGTCAACCGGCGAATAGCACATACCGTGGTAGAATATGTGGTTCACGCCGGAAAGAAAGAGCCGGTCGATGAACTGCTTGATTTCCGCCGGCCGCTCGCAGAAGTGCTCGTCTATCCAGGTGCAGGTTTCCGAGCTGACGAGCGTTGTTCCCTTGACGTGTGCGGTGGACGAGGCGAATTTCGATATGAGGATATCGCGGGACTTGCCGAACATTTCAGTTTCCGGGATATCCGCGAGGCCATAGAGATCAAGCCAGTTGGCGGGGCTGCCGTGCGCCTCGTTGCGGGTCAGGTATCCGTTATCGCGGCACCAATTGGACCATACCTTGAAAGTGGCGATTTGCGCTTCGTCGATGTCCTGCCCTTCGCGCGGCTTTGCACCGTAATACTCATAGGAATCGTGGTAGAACGCCCTCGGCCGCTCGGCCTTGCCGCCTTTGCCGAATAGCGGCTCGAAGGCGGCGACGTGAGCTTTCATCGCCTCGGGATTGTACGGGTCGAGCATAAAGCCCGTGCCGCCGGGGCCGGCTCTTTTGACTTTTATCCGTGATGAAGCGGCAAGATTCTCCGTGATCCACGGTCCTCCGAAGCACCAGCCGGCGCCCATCGTGAGGTCGATTTCCAGACCGTGGGCCCTCGCTTTGCGTGCCGCCATATTCCAAGCCTCCACCCATTCCGGAGAGAGCAGCGTTCTCCATCCGCTGCGATAGCGGTTGTCCGGACCGTTCATCCCGTAGATGTGGATAACGTGGAAACCGCCGAAACCCTTGGCCTCCAGTTCGGCGCATTGGTTTTCCAGCCCCTGCTCATCGACTCCGCTCGCCGGCCACCAGTTGTACACCCAGGGACGCATCTCCCGCGTCGGTTTCGGCCATGACGGCGCGGCGGCGTGTGCGCACAATGTCACTACACCGAGAACCGCAAAGATTCCATTCTTCATGTAACAGCCCCTCCGTTCAGTTAAGGGAATTCCACAAAACAGATGCAATAATGATAATACAAACCAAGTGTCGGTGTCAACCCAACATCCATACCCATCGGCGGACAGTACCATGTCCATGCTTGCGTTTATGGGGGGAATATGCCATACTGTCCCTATTCGCACCGTGGTTCTTCGGCGGAACCGGGGTGTTTTGCGGGTGAATCGGCCGTAAACGGCTTGAACGGGGATCGCGGTTGCCTTACGGAGGAATGCCAATATGAAAAATGATGTTGTTTCCCAAGTCTTGCGCTCTTTTCTGAGTATGGCCCTGCTGGCCGTCGGTACAAATTTCGTTGCAAACGCGGGGGAGGTGGTTACCGCCTCGTCGTTTGGATTCGATCCGACGGATTCGACCGCAATTCTCCAGAAAGCGCTTGATTCCGGCGCACGGAAGATAGTGATCGACAAGCAGTCCTCCCCGTGGGTCACGCGCCCCCTTTTCGGGCGTTCCAACTGTGAGATCGTCTTCGAGCGCGGTGTGGAGGTGGTCGCGAAGAGGGGCGAATACCTCGGCAAAAACGACTCGCTCTTTACGCTGAAGTGTGCCGAAAATGTCAAGATCAGCGGTTACGGGGCGGTGTTGCGGATGCACCGTGACGATTATGCGGCCAAACCATACGAAAAAGCCGAGTGGCGGATGAACATCAACCTTTTGAGTTGCCGGAACGTGACCATCGAGGGGCTAACGCTTTTCGAATCGGGCGGCGACGGCGTGTATGTGGGGGTGTCGGGAAAGAACGGCCCCTGCCAAGATATCGTGTTGCGGGATCTGGTCTGCGACCGCCAGTATCGGCAAGGCATCAGCGTAATCTCCGCGCGCAATCTTTTAATTGAGCGGTGCATTCTGCGCGGCACCGGCGGTACCCCACCGGCGGCGGGTATCGACTTTGAGCCGAACCATCCCCACGAAGAACTCACCGGCATTGAGATGCGCGACTGCACTTTAACCGACAATCATGGCATTGGCCTGGATTTTTATTTTGGCCAGCTCGACAGCACCTCCAAACCGGTTTCGATCAAAATCGTCAACTGCCGTTCACGCGGGAACGCGCACGGTTTTTCTTTTTCCAACGGCCGCAAGGAGACCTTCGTGAACGGACTTATTTCTTGCGATGACTGCTCGTTCGAGAATGAACGGGGTTATGCGGTGCGCCTTATCCGCAAGACGGCTGATTCGGTACTGGTGGCGTTTAAAAACTGCAGTTTCATCAATTGCCAGACTAATGCCGCAACGGCGAGTAAGGTGACGGATATGTCGATAGGCGACGCATCTCCGGGCGGAGCGCCAACCGACGGGGTTTCGTTCATAGACTGTACGGTACGCCAGCCCGTGGCGCGGGATTGGCTGCCGCGCGCGTTGAACGCCCTTGCCGCCGAATTGCCATCGCGCATTTCCGGAAACCTGACAGTCGTCTCACCGTCCGGTACCGGCAGAAACGTTCTCGACGAATCCTGGTGCGCGAAGTATTTCGACAAACCTATTTTAGCCGGGGCGCCCAAGCGGCAAACCTTCGATCCCGCCGCCACCCATCCTTTCGACTCCTGTCCGGGCGAACCGGTGCGGCTGAAGCCTTTCCGTTTCCGTAACGGAGTGACCTATCGGTTCTTTATGGCGGCGCCCGGCGAAGCCAAGTTTTCGGGTCGTTTCACCAAGGTCGGGCGTCCGGCTTTTGTCCCCAAACCGGTGGTAATCAAAGACGCTTCGGGTAAAGTTTGCGCCACCATCCCTTTGACGGGCGCCGAAGAGACCCCATTCCGGTTTCAGGCGAAGGCGGCGGGATTTTACACGATGACCGCCGATGCCGACAGCCACGCGTTCGGTCTGTCGGCGACCTCTGTGCCGATTGCCGTGGTGTCCACAGGTCTCACCCGCCCCATTTATGCCACGCAAGGGACGCTATTTTTCCGGGTGGCCGCCGACACGCCTTTCATCGTGGCGGTTTCCGGGTCGGACGTTTCGGAACTTGTCCGCGCCAAAGTGTCAAATCCATCCGGCGAGAACGTTTGGGAGTGCGACCGGATTGCGGGATGGACGGTGTACCGTTCAGACTCCCGCCCGGCGGAGGGGCTTTGGGGCGTTACGTTTAGCCGTCCCACGGAAGGCGCTTTTGAGGATTTCTCTGTCCTTCAGCAGGGCGCCGCGCCTGATTTCTTCCTTACCAAGGAAAAATGCTGGTAACCTATTTTTCGATTGCGAAAATCGGCAATACAATGTCAAAGAAACCGTTGGGCCGTTGATAAAAAACGGCGGATACGGGCTTGCGCCCATACCCGCCATCAGGGAGGACATATAATATTATTCGGTAACCGTGCAGGGGGGCTGCACCGCGCAATCACGGGGGAAGCGTTGCGCCAGGTTGCCGGTTGTCGGCCTAGGATGGCCAAACAACGGCCCACACATTACCATATTCATGTTGAAGAAGTCAATACTAAAAAATCGCGTTTTTTTTCATGGGCGCATTAACAAAGCATTAGCGGTCACACTGCAAAATTCGCTTGTCTTGCCTCCGGATTCTTGTTATAGTGCTCGCAACAATCTGTAGGTTAGGTGGTTTTCAATGAAAAGCGAACCATGGTTTACAGAATGATGACGCCTTTAAAAGTTTATCGGAGGTTTAAAATGCGGAGACGTGAATTTTTGCGCGGGGCCGGTCTGGCTGGCGGCGCGGTTTGTATGCTGAATTCCAAGGTGCTTTGGGGCGAGGAGGGGCAGGGACAGCCGCTGGTACGGTTCGGAATGGTTACTGATTTGCATTACGCCGACATCCCGATGGGGGCGGCCGACGCCCCTATCGGCAACCGCCATTACCGCGAGTCTTGCAAAAAACTGCGGGAAGCGGTAAACACGATGAATTCGGTGAAGCCCGATTTCATGATCGAGTTGGGCGATTTTAAGGACCTTTCGCCCGACAAGGAACGCACCGTCGCCTGTCTGGACGAAATCGAGGCGGTTTTTGCCGGATTCAAGGGCGACCGTTACCACGTTTTGGGCAACCACGATTTCGACTGCCTGTCCAAGGCGGAGTTTTTGTCGCATATCCGCAATTCCGGCCAGGATAAAACGCTGCCGCATTACTCTTTCGTGAAAAACGGGGTTACGTGCGTGGTTCTGGATGCCTGTTACAACGGGAAAATGGAGGATTACCGGCCCGGCAACTGGACATGGACCGTGGCCAACGTGCCGCCAAAAGAGCTGGACTGGCTTAAGGAAACTTTAGCCAAGGCGCAGGGGCCGGCAATCGTTTTCTGCCATCAGCGGCTTGACCCGAATGCCGAAATCAACCACGAGGTGCGAAACTCCAAAGCGGTCCGCGCCTTATTTAAAGAGAGCGGCAAAGTTAAGGCGGTTTTCACCGGGCACGAACATTACGGCGGTACCTGCGAGCTGGACGGCATCCCGTATTATTCATTGCGCGCGCTGGTGGTCGGGACGGGCGAAACCTTTAACAGTTATGCGGTAGGAGAGCTTTACGCCGACGGCAAGGTTTGCGTTAAGGGCTACCGCAAAGCGGTCGATTTTGTACACGACCGGTAGTTTTTGTCGTTCGGCCATGTCTTAAGGGCCGTTTTACCGGTGTGACAGTTTTGTCCCAACATCCCCGCCTGATTGAGACATCGGGACAATCCGGCGGGGTTTTATTTTTTGTTGAATTTTCTTAATATATTGGAATGCTTTGGGTTGTGGATTATTGCGTATCGGGTTGGCACATACATTGCTTAATAATTTTAACCATTTTAGGAGTTGTGAACCATGTCATTTTTCAAGAACAGCAAAGACGCCGAAACGAAGCAGAATCCGGTTAAGGACGGGGATGCCGCCACCGCTGAAGCGGAAGCGGGGACCGAGAAGGTGACGGGATCCGAGCCGGAGGAGGTCGCGGCGGAACAGCGGGATGCCGGTGAAGCGGGGGAGGGGCCGACCGAAACCGGGGCGGAACCGTCTGAAACGGAAGAAAATCCGGATCCGGCCGAAAAAAAAGAGGAAAAGCCGGACGAGCTGGCGGTACTGAAAGACCGTTACGCACGGCTGATGGCGGATTTTGACAATTTCCGCAAGCGGGTGGCCCGCGAATATGAAGAGACCGTCAAGCGCAGCAACGCCCGGTTGCTGGAAGAGTTGCTCCCGGTACTCGACGATCTTGAGCTGGCTTTGACCAAAGCCCCGTCGGCGGACGACCCCATGGTGTCCGGCGTCAAAATGGTCACCGACAAGTTTGTATCGGTGCTGGAGCGCAACGGTTTAAAGCGCATTGACGCCCGCGGCGAGGTGTTCGACCCGTCCGTTCACGAGGCGCTTTCCATGTTGCCGTCGCCGGACGTGCCGGCGCAAACCGTGATTGATCAGTTCCGTTGCGGATGGACTTTGGGCGGCAAACTGCTGCGGGCCGCGCAGGTGATTGTCTCTTCCGGTGCGCCTGAGGCCGCTGAATAGTTTACGCGAGGCGCGATTATGGCAGAAAAGCGTGATTATTACGAAGTGTTGGGCGTGCCGAAGAACGCCAGCGCCGATGAAATAAAAAAGGCCTACCGCAAGGTAGCGATGCAGTACCATCCCGACCGGAACCCCGGCGACAAAACGGCGGAGGAAAAGTTTAAAGAAGCCGGCGAGGCGTACGAGGTGCTTAAGGATCCGCAGAAACGGCAGCGTTACGACCAGTTCGGCCACGAGGGCATGAAGAACGCCTGGGGTGGCGGCGGGTTCGATTTCGGCCGTGATTTCACCGGATTCCAGGATATCGACCTCGGCGACATTTTTGAATCGCTCTTTCACGGCGGTGGCTTCAGCGGTTTTGGCGGGGGGCAGCGCCGCGATCCCAACGGCCCGCAGCGCGGCAATGATTTGCGTTTTGATTTGGAAATCGATTTTGAGGAGGCGGTGTTCGGCTCCACCCGCACGGTGGACTTGAACGTGAACGGGGAGTGCCCGGATTGCCACGGCTCCGGTGCGGCCCCGGGGGCGACCCGCGAGAAATGCAAACAGTGCAACGGTCGGGGTTTCGTGGTGATGGGCGGCGGGTTCTTCCAGGTTCGCCAGCCCTGCCCGATCTGCCACGGGGCGGGTACGATGGTCAAGAACCCGTGCCGGATTTGCCACGGTTCCGGGCAGGTGAAGAAACCCTGCCATATTTCGCTGCGCATTCCGAAAGGCGTGGACACCGGGTCGAGATTGCGCTTGGCCGGCAAGGGCGAGAGCGGTCTGCGCGGCGGACCGCCCGGCGATTTGCACGTGGTGATCCATGTGCGCGACAGCGAGCTGTTTGTGCGGCAGGATGACGAGCTGGCTTACACGGCATACGTTTCCCCGGTACAGGCGGCGCTGGGCGGTGACATTGAAATTCCCACGCCGGACGGCATCGCCCGGCTGAAAATCCCGGCCGGCACCGCGAACGGCAAGGTTTTGCGGTTGCGGGGCAAGGGTATGCCGCGGCTAAACGGCGGGTATGGCGACCTGCATGTCCGCGTTTTGGTGGAGGTGCCGGACCGATTGTCCTCCAAACAGCGCGGTTTGATGGAGCAGCTTGAATCGACCTTCAGCGCGAGCAACTTCCCGCTGCGTCAGAAATCGTCCGATGCGGCAGCCACCTTTTTCCGCCGCCGCGACTCGCTTAACAAAAACAACAGCCAGTAGCCGGAGCAGACAATGCACCGCTGTTTAGTCCAAACCGAAACCGTGTTGTCCAATGCCGGCGAGCTTGACCGCGAGCGGGCGCACCATTTGCTGAACGTGCTGCGGGTGCGGGACGGCGATGTCGTGGAGTTTTTCGACGGCTGCGGCCATACCCGTAAAATGACAGTAAGGCCGTTCGCCAAGCGAGGGTTGGGTTTTTCCGCCGCAGAACCGGCGGTGGCCGTTGCCCGTCCGTCGGTGGCGTTGACGCTTTTCGCTTGCGTCAGCAAGGGCAAGCGGATGGATTGGACGGTGGAAAAGGCGGTCGAGCTGAGCGTGTCGCGTATCGTGCCGGTGCTTTCCGAGCGTACGGTGGTGAAAATCGCCCCGGAGGAGTGCGCTCAAAAGGCGGAACGCTGGATGCGCGTCGCCGAAGACGCCGCCCGCCAGTGCGACGCGGCATGGCTGCCGGAGATTCTTCCGCCGGTGGGATTTCAGGAAGCCGTAGAAATGTTGCCCACCGCCGCCCCGGTCTTTTTCGGGGCTTTGCTGCCGAAAGTGCGGCTGTTCCGCGACGGGTTGCGCCCGTGGTTGGACTGTCCTCCCAAGCAGGCCGGATGGTTTGTCGGTCCGGAAGGGGATTTCTCCCCGGATGAGATGGATCGGCTGATTGCCGCCGGCGCGGAACCTGTCGGTTTGGGTGACCGGATTCTGCGCACGGAAACCGCCTGCATCTACGGCCTTTGCGTCTTGAACAGCTGTTTCCTGTAACCATAGCCCCTTCCAAAAAACTTCACGTTTCGGTCGCGATGTCGGCGACCAGCGGCTAATCTCTAAAATAAACGATTCCTCTGTTGGTAACTTTTTTCGCTTTTTT
>JAFTCL010000046.1 GCA_017454745.1 Kiritimatiellia bacterium | reverse complement strand
TGGGCGGCATTAGTCACGAACAAATCCGTTTGTTTTCGGCCGCAAAGGGCGCAAGGAGCGTAAAGGTATGGAGACTGCAACCCGGACGCGACGGAGCGCGTCCCTCCCGATCTCCCCCCAGTCCGCCGTGTTTGCACGATTTGCGGCTCTGCGTGAGATAATAAAAGGGAATGAAGAGATACGAGTTGGGAAATGAAGAATGAAGAGGGAAGAATGAAAAGATACGAGGGACGAATTGGGGGAATTTTATTTTATATCGGCGATTCTTGGCTTGAATGCCGCACGGCAATTTATTATATTTCCACACTTTGTTGTTTCCGGCGATTCCGGGAGGCGGTTGCCGGTTTAAACGGGACAGGAGAAAACTGATGAACCAGATTGTGATTAATTCAGTGCTGCTTGGGGTGTATTTCGCCGTGCTGCTGGCAATCGGCTGGGCGTGCCGCCGCAAAGCGACCGACGTAAACGGCTTCGTGCTGGGCGGACGGTCGGTCGGCCCGTGGCTCACCGCGTTCGCGTTCGGCACCTCCTACTTCTCGGCGGTGGTGTTCGTGGGTTACGCCGGCCAGTTCGGCTGGCGCTACGGGATTTCCGCCACCTGGGCGGGCATCGGCAACGCGCTGATCGGCTCGCTGATGGCGTGGGACATTCTGGGACGGCGCACCCGCATCATGACCCAGCACCTCGACTCCGCGACCATGCCGGACTTTTTCGCGAAGCGGTTCGGCAGTCCGGCGCTGAAGCTGGCGGCGGCGGCGATCATCTTCGTGTTTCTCATCCCCTACACCGCCTCGCTCTACAACGGCCTGTCGCGCCTGTTCGGAATGGCGTTCTCCATCGACTACGCCTGGTGCATCGTGCTGATGTCGGTGCTGACCGCCATCTACGTCATCGCGGGCGGCTACATGGCGACGGCAATCAATGACTTCATCCAGGGTCTGGTGATGCTGGTCGGGATCTCGGCAATCGTTTGGGCGATTCTGGCCTCCAAGGGCGGGCTGATCGCCGCGCTCGACGGTTTGGCCCGGATGCCCGGACCGGCGATGCTGCCCGGCGGCGAACCCACGCCCGGCATCTTTACCTCGTTCTTCGGGCCGGATCCCCTGAACCTGCTGTTTGTGGTGATCCTGACTTCGCTCGGCACCTGGGGCCTGCCGCAGATGGTCCAGAAATTCTACGCCATCAAGGACGAGGGTTCCATCAAGAAGGGCACGATAATCTCCACCCTATTCGCGTTTGTGGTGGCGGGCGGATGCTACTTCCTCGGCGGGTTCGGGCGGCTCTTCACCAATGTGCTGAACGTGGGGCCAAACGGCAATCCCGCCGGCGGGTTCGACGCGATCATCCCGAAGATGCTGGAGGGGCTGTCGCCGATGCTGCTCGCGCTCACGGTAGTGCTGGTGCTGTCGGCCTCGATGAGCACCCTTTCCTCGCTCGTGATCACCTCCGCCTCAACGTTCACCATCGATTTCGTCAACGGCACCGTCGTAAAGCAAATGAGCGACCGCAAGCAGGTCTTGTGCATCCGCTCGCTGATCGTGGTGTTCATCGCCATCTCCGCCGCGCTGGCGCTCGTACAGTACAAGAGCACCAGCCCGATCGCGTTCATCGCCCAGATGATGGGCGTGTCATGGGGCGCGATGGCCGGAGCGTTTCTCGCCCCGTTCCTTTACTCGCTTTACTCGAAATGGGTCACAGCGGCTTCGTGCTGGGCGTGTTTTATCCTGGCCCCGGCGTTCACCCTTGCGGGGGTGTTCTTCCGCGACACCATGCCGGCTCTGCTCAAGTCGCCCATCAACACCGGCGCGCTTGCCATGCTGGGCGGCCTGGTGATCGTGCCGCTGGTCAGCCTGTTTTCGCGCAAGCCCCCGAAAGAGCTGGTGGACGGCTCCTTCGCCTGCTACGAAAAAACCGCAGTGGTGCCGCAATCCACCGCGCTCGGCGCGGAAACCCAGAAATAGGGCCCGCACCGATTACCGCGATGGTTTAACGCGAAAGGCTGGCGATGGAAGACTTTTCAGACCGGCGGCAGCCGCCGGGAACATTCGAGGTGCTGAAAGAAGACCGGCGCACCGGCGCGCGGCTGGGACGGCTCTGGACCGCGCACGGAGCGGTGGAGACCCCGGTGTTTATGCCGGTCGGCACCCAGGCCGCGGTGAAGGCGCTTGAGCCGCGCGATCTGCGGGAGCTGGGCGCGTCGATTATTTTGGGCAACACCTACCACCTGCTTTTGCGGCCGGGCATGGAGGTGATGGCCGCCTGCGGCGGGCTGCACCGGTTCATGGGCTGGGATGGACCGATCTTGACCGACAGCGGCGGCTTTCAGGTTTTCAGCCTGAACAAGCTGCGCAAAATCCGTCCCGGCGGCGTGGAGTTCAGGTCCCATATCGACGGCGCGAAATTCTTTCTCGGCCCCAAGGAATCGATGGAGGTGCAACGGATTCTGGGGTCGGACATCGCGATGTGTTTTGACGAATGCATGCCGTGGCCCTGCGACGAAGCTTACGCGCGGCGTTCGGTGGCGAACACGCTGCGCTGGGAGGCGGAAAGCTTGGAGCAGCCGCGGGCGACGGGGCAATTGCGGTTCGGGATTGTGCAGGGCGGGGAGTACACCGAGCTGCGCGAGCATTGCGCGCTGGAGCTGGCGGCAATGGGATTCGACGGCTACGCCGTGGGCGGGGTGAGCGTGGGCGAACCGGAGAACGTTTTGCTAAAGGGGGTGGCCGACGGGGTACGGAAGCTGCCGCGCGACAAACCTCGCTACCTGATGGGGCTTGGCGATCTGTTCCAGATGGCGGAATCGGTGGCGATGGGGGTGGATATGTTCGACTGCGTGATCCCCACCCGAGTGGCGCGGCACGGCACGGCGCACACCCTGCGCGGATCCTACCCGGTCAAGGGCAGCTCCTACAAAGACGACCTGCGCCCCGTCGAGGAAGGTTGTTCCTGCTACTGCTGCCGCAATTTTTCGCGGGCTTACATCAGGCATCTGATCCACGTAGGCGAGATTTCCGGGGTGAGGCTGCTGACCATCCACAATATGCACTGCTACATGACCTTTATGCGCAATATGCGCGACGCCATTGCCGCCGATTCCTTCCCGGAATGGCTCGACGAAGTGCGCAGAACGCTGCGCCCGGCTTTTAATGGTTGAAAACCGCCGTTTTTTTCGGTATGCTATCCGTTGTTGTTTTTTTAGCGCGATAAGGAGTATTGGATGAACACACTGTTGTTGATAGCCCAGGCTGGACAGCCGGCCGCCGCCGGATCAGGTTTCGGCATGCTGATTCCGATGATTCTGGTCTTCGGCATTTTCTATTTCATTTTGATCCGGCCGCAGCAACGCAAAGAGAAGGAGCGCCTGAAGATGATTTCCGAGCTGCGCGTGGGGCAGCGGATCGTGTTTGGCGGCGGGTTCATCGGCACGGTGGTCGAAGCCCGCGAAAACACCTTCATGGTGGAAATCGCGCCAAAGGTTGCGGTGGAAATCGCCCGCGGGGCGGTCAACCGCGTGATCCCCGAAGGCGAGAAGGTCGCAGCCGACCCCAACGCATAACCGGGCGATGAGAATCGCCGCGCACCTTCACCTCTACTATCGGGAGCAGTGGGAAACACTGTTGCCCCGGATCGTAAACTTGGCGGTTTGCCCGCTTGACCTTTACGTTACCTTGCCGCCGGGCGGTTCGCCCGACGGCTTGCTGTTGCCGGGCTCCCCGATCAACACGCATTTCAGGGTGATGGAAAACCGCGGGTACGATTTGGGCCCGTTTGTCGAGACGCTGAACAGGCTGGAACTGGGCAACTACGACTTTCTGGTGAAGCTCCACACCAAACGCACGGTGAACGACTGGATCAATTACCGTCCGCTGCCGGGCGGGCGCTGGCGCAAGCTGCTGCTAAATTTCTGCGCCAGCCGGAGACGGGTCGAGACGGTCATAAATCTTTTAGAGCGCGATCCGATGACGGGAATGATCGCCGACCGGCGGCTGATTGTGGGGCAGACCGACACCGAGGAGCGCCCCGAAGTGCTGGCTCAAGCCCGCGCGGAGATTGAACGTTTCGGGCTGAAGCCGGGCGCGGCGGAATTCGTGGCCGGGACGATGTTCATCGCCCGGGCGCGGCTGTTCGCGCCAATGCGCGGAAAAGTCCGGCTGACTGATTTTGCCCCGGTGGTCGCCCGCGAACCCGCCACGCTGGCGCACGTGTACGAACGGGTGCTGGGTTATCTGGTCGGGGCGCAGGGGCTTCGCATTACGGACTGGCGCGGACGCGGGGCGGAATCCGGCTGGCCGGTTTCCGTTCGCCGTATGCTATTCCACGCCCTGCGCGGGGCTTTCCGCGCCGCAAGGGGAAAATAACCCGGCGTCACCAGCTTTCGGGGCGCAGTTTTTTATGCCGCAGGGTCAACTCGCCGCCCTTAATCACCACTTTCTCGTCTTCCCGGCGAAGGTCCAGCGCCTCGCCGGCCCAAGCCAAACGGCCGCGCGAAGCGGCTCGGGCGTAAAGGCTCTCCATGGTGCTGATGAACCGCTCGTGGCCGCGCCAAAACGGCAACGGGCCCAAGCGGTCCAGCACCGCCGACGGCGCGGCGGAACCGGAAAAACCCGGCATCCCGGTGTAATGGCGGGCGACTGACGGCGGCGACGAGGGTTCGGGAGGGGAAGGTTTTCCCAGCAACGATTCCGGATCCAGCCCCCGGATGGCGAGCAACACCGACGGGCGTTTGGCAAACGCCTCCCCCAGCAGCAGCCACACCGCCGCAAGATGTTTGCAGGGATTGGCATAATCCGGGCAGCTGCAAGAAGTCCGCAAATCATCCCTGCGGCTGGGGAAAAGCGGCATCTTCTCGCGAAGGAAAATTTCCTCCACATCGGATGGAAGTTCATCCGCCGCCAGCCGCGCCAGCAATATCGGACGGCTCTTCAGCAAACCGGCGATCCGGTCGCGTACCGCGGCATCGAGCCGGCGCAACCGGATCTCGCTCCGGTAAGGGGCGCTGGACGCGCCCTGAACCAGGGCCGAAACCAGCCCCGGCGCGATTTCAAGTTCCGAAACCTGTCCCGAAACCGCATAACTGCGTCCGCGGCCCAGGCGGGCCCCGAGATGGAAACGCTCCATCATTTCCGTCCAGCGGCGGCTCCACCACACCCGGCGATTGGCGCTGGCCGATCCTTGGGCGCGGATGCCGCCGCGAACCGACAACGGGGTGCGGACAGCGTAATTGCGGTTCTTTCCCATCTTTGCGGAACCGGAGCCGGGAGGGATTAATACTCCCAGCCTTTGCGGATATAGGGGGTAATCAAGGCATCGGCCTTGCGATTGCCAAAGGTCTGGCGGGCGGAATTCCAGGCGAGTTTCTCGCCGGGGAAGCACTGCCCGATGCAACCCACCAGCATTCCCTCCAGCATCGGGATGGAGACGTCGATGTCGGAGAAGCAGCGGTCGGTGCCCTTGACCGCGTTGACGAATTCGAGATAGTGACCCTTTGCGGCGCGCGGCAGGAACGGCTTGA
The DNA here is from genome assembly GCA_017454745.1 of Kiritimatiellia bacterium. Taxonomy (GTDB): domain Bacteria; phylum Verrucomicrobiota; class Kiritimatiellia; order RFP12; family UBA1067; genus UBA1200. The sequence goes on along the minus strand of JAFTCL010000046.1, from coordinate 63,036 downwards.
TCACGTCTTCCGCGCAAGCCGGATGCTTGGCGACCGACTTCATCTTCGCCTCGCCGTTAAGGGCGACGTAGGCTTCGGCGCCGTAGTCATTAGTGCTGACCATCATGCCTTTGTCGCCGATAATCAGGCATCCGGTGTTCGGCACCGAACCAAGCGTGTTGATCACCGCAGGCATGATGTCCGCGCTCGGCTTGAGGTTGCCGTCGTACCAGAAGAGCGTCACCGGCGGCATTCCTTCGCGGGCGGCGTAGTGCAGCTTCACAATGCTCTTGCTGGGATAGGTGTCGTCATTGACCCGTCCGTCAACCACGTTGCCCTCGATCTTCACGCACTCCACGCTCTCGACTGCGCCGAGCTTCAATCCGCGGAACGGAACGTTCATGGTGTGGCAAGCCATATCGCCGAACGCGCCGGTGCCGAAATCGAAGAATCCGCGCCACTTGAAAGTATGGTAAACCCCCTGCTTATAGGGGCGCATCGGGGCGGTACCGATCCAGCTGTTCCAATCCAGATTCTCCGGAATCGGGTCAGACCCGTCGGGACGGAGGATGCCCTGCGGCCAAATCGGGCGGTTGGTCCACACGTGCACCTCGGTCATCTTGCCAAGCACCCCGGCCTGCAAAACCTCGACATTGCGGCGAAGCCCGGAATTCGCGCTGCCCTGGTTGCCCATTTGGGTGACCACGCCGCACTCCTTGGCGACTTTCTCGAAATAGTGCGCCTCCCAAATCGTGCGGACCAGCGGCTTCTGGACGTAAACGTGGCACCCTTGGCGCATGGCGCGGATGGCGGCGGGGCCGTGGGTGTGGTCCGGGGTGGAGACGGTCACGGCGTCGCAAATTTTGCCGCACTCGTCGAGCATCAAGCGGTAGTCGCTGTAACACTTAACCTTTGCCGCGTATTCGGCTCCGCGACGGTCGGAGATGTACTTCAAGGCCCGTTCAACCGGTTTGCGGTCGACATCGCACAACGCCACGATATCTTCGCCATTGTCGAACATCGGGGTCCAGTCCGACCAGCCCTTGCCGCCAACGCCCACCACGCCGATTTTTATTTTTTCTTTGGCGTCGCGGAACTTCGGGGCCACGGAACGGGATACTGACGGATAAGTGTCCTCGACACACCCGTTGACAGCGAAGGACGAGACCGCGAGCGCGGCTCCTTTGACGAAACTGCGACGATTCATCTGAAACATTGTTACAACCCTCTCCTTAATCTGTGATAACAACAGCTAAAATCCATGACGGGAAATAATTCTAACCTATCGGGCATGAATAAGGCAAGCCGATTTTCTCTAATCTGGCGGGTTGATTCGCGGATGCGCCAAATACGCCCTTGACTTCAAGTCCGTGTTTGCGGTATCATCCTTGCTATCAGCGATAGGAGGACTCGTCGGGTTATAATTAATTATCATGAATAGGCGTGGCCTCCGGAACGGTGACTGTCATGAATGTTGTTCTCTATTTTCAATCGCAGTCGAAAACCAATGCCCTTGAGAAACTCGCGGGGGTCCAAGAGGTCGCGGCGAAATTGAATTGGCTGGTACAGCCGGTTGAGGGGATTCCCCCTCCGGCACAGATGCATCAGCTCTTCGACTTCTGGAATCCCATCGGCGTGATCGTGGAGTGCGGCGGGACGGCGGCGGTAATCAACCCAGCTGTCTTCGGCACCCTGCCGATCGTCTTTTTCGATCATGACCCCTCCTGTCTCCCCAAGAACACCTTTTGCGTCACCCACGACTCCGCCGCCACCGGCCGTATGGCCGCGCGGGAACTGATGATGGACGGCATTACGGCTTTCGCATTCGTTCCCTATCCGGAGCGGCGCTTCTGGAGCGACGAGCGGGAACGGGGCTTCACCGACGCGCTCCGGATCAACGGACACACCTGCCGCGTATTCAGCGGACACGGATCCGCTTCGGATCCAACCCTGCACCAGCGGGAACTGCGGGCCTTTCTCGCCGGTCTCCCGAAACCGTGCGCCCTCTTCGCAGCCAACGACAAGACGGCCACGGAGGTATTGACCGCAGCCGCCATCACGGCCATCCCGATTCCCACCGCGCTCGCGGTGGTCGGCGTGGACAACGCCGAGGAGATTTGCGAGCATTCCATCCCCACGCTTACCTCGGTCAAGCCGGACTTCAGGGAGGGCGGACGTCTCGCCGCGTTCCTCTTGGAGGTGCAGCTTCGGAACGGTGCGGATTTCGCCGGGCCGCGCCGTCGCACCTTCGGACCGCTGCGGGTGGTCCGCCGCGCCTCGACGCGCCGGACCGCCATCCACGACCGAATCGTCTCGGATGCGTTGGAACTAATCCGCCGGGAGGCCTGTCAGGGAATCACCGCCGCTACCGTTCTGAAAAGCTTCCCCTGCGCCCGCCGCCAGGCCGAGATCCGTTTCCGCAAGGCGACCGGACATTCCGTTCTGGAGGAGATTCACGCCGTCCGCATCAAACGGGCCAAGCAGCTTCTGGAGGACAGTACCATGCCCCTCAAGGTCATCTCGGATTTCTGCGGTTTCGCGAACCCGAACTCCCTCCGGAAACAGTTTCGCAAGGAGACTGGCCTCACCCTGTCGGAATGGCGGGCCCAGGGGGCATCTCTCAAAGGCCGGAGATAGTGAATGAAATTTTAGAGTGCACCGAATCGACGCTCCCGTGCCATGGCGGGATGTACGGTGGTTGTGACAACCGATTCGTCTTTTAACCTTCCTTTGGATCGTTCCGTGTGATGGAATGCGCAAATGGGATGTTAATTTGTGCGCAAATCGTCCCTTCGCTGTGATTATTTGTGTCATACTGATACATACATGGCATTGCTACCGTTCGGGCGCAGTCTTAGGTTGGGTGAGCGTTGTTCCACAATGTGACGATTTCCCCGGCATGATCGGCGTTGGGTTTAAGGAAAGCGAAAATGGGATACGTGTGTAACATGATTGTTGTTTATGTCTGCCTTTTTGCAATGACATTACGGGCGGGCGAAACCATCCGTTTGGACAACACGTTGACCGCCGATGCGGAGAGGACGGTCACCGACGCAATCACAAATGAGGTCGGCACGGTTGACGGTTATGCCGACCTTGCCTACCTCGACGTGAACGGCGGACAATATGTAGCGACAGGCTACAGGCCATCCTGTACGGACAGGGTGGAGATGCGGTTCAGGTTTTTATCAGACGGGTTCTCCGCCAATCAGTTTCTCTGGTGCGACCGCACCGTATCCGGCGGTAAAGACCGCTTCAGTTTCGGGAAAATCGACGGCAAGTTCCGGTTCGACCGGTTTAACGAAAACTTTACTGCGGCGGAATCCTCCGTTCCCATACCGGGCGCGGATATAGACTATACCGTCACGGTTGATTACGCGACTGGGGATATCTCCGTAAACGGCCAACGCGCGGGCGGAGTCATGTCCAACCATGCAACCCAGTACATCCCCCCGACGAATATCATGCTCTTTGCCTCTTTTGAACTTGGGAACCACATGGAGCGAATCAACCTGAACAACCACGCCAGAATCAGATTCTATGCGTTCAGGGTGTATGATCGGGCGGGTACGCTCAAATGTCATGTTGTGCCTGCGCTTGACAGGAAAAACAAGGTATTGGGCGTGTATGACCGTGTTGTTGGAGTGTTTTACAAAGTGAAAGGGTTGTCACGGCAACTCGGGATCCTCACACCGCCGGAGAGCGAGTCCCCGCGCATCAACGGCGCGAAAATTCTCGGCGTCCGTCCCGGCAATCCCATCCTTTGGCGAATCCCGGTGACGGGTGAGCGTCCGATGCGCTTCTCGGCGAAGGGATTGCCGAAGGGCGCGACATTCGATAAGAGTCGCGGGATGGTCGGCGGATCCGTGCCGGAACGGGGGACGTACCTCTTCACCGTGTCGGCGGAAAACGCGAAGGGCCGGACGCGGCAACAGATGAAACTCGTTGTGGGCGACAAAATCGCACTCACGCCGCCGATGGGGTGGAACTCATGGAACTGTTTCAACTTCAGGGTTACGGAGAAAAATATCCGTGATGCCGCGGACGCGATGGTGGCGAGTGGCCTAGCCGACCACGGCTGGACCTATGTGAACATCGATGACTTTTGGCAGAACAACCCTTATCGCTTCAAAGACGATATGACGCTGCAAGGCGCGGAACGCAAACCGGACGGAACAATCAACCCGAACGCGCGTTTTCCGGACATGAAAGGACTTGCCGAATACATCCACGCGAAAGGTCTGAAAGCGGGTCTCTACTCGTCGCCAGGCCCTTACACATGCGGGATGTGTACGGGGAGCTGGGGTCATGAGTGGCAGGATGCAAAGACCTGGGCCGACTGGGGCTATGACTACCTCAAGTATGACCATTGCACATACGACAAGAAGAACTTCCGCAACGGAATGTACAGCCATCAAGGCGTGGGCACAGGACTGGAAGGCGCGACCCTCCCCTATCGGCTGATGGGCGAGGCCCTCAAGGCCCAAAAGCGGGACATCATCTTTTCGTTCAACCCAAGAGGGAGCGCGGTGACTTGGGGCGAGAATGTCGGGGGGAACTGCTGGCGAACCGGAGGCGACTTCAGGGACTCGTGGCCCCAGACAGTCAGTATCGTGGAAAAACAATCGGCATTCTGGCCATACGCCCGCCCCGGCGCATGGAACGATCCTGACATGCTCATCGTCGGACCAATCAGCATCGGCGGTGTGGGTACCGTCGGCATGACGGAGGCCCACCCCTGCACCCTCACGCACAACGAGCAGTACACTCACATTTCAATGTGGTCGATCCTCTGTTCCCCGCTCCTCATCGGTTGCGACCTGACGAAGCTCGACGACTTCACGCGCTCGCTCCTCACAAACGATGAGGTGATCGAAGTGAACCAAGACGAGCTGGGCGCCCAGGCCGCGCTCGTCGCCAAGGGACCACGCGCGCAGGTGTGGGCGAAGCCAATGCATGACGGTTCGCTCGTCTTCGCACTCTTCAACACGCACGAGGATTCGACGCGGATAATGATCGACTACGATTCGCTGGGGCTTGAGGGAAAGTGGCTCGTACGCGACATTTGGCGGCAGAAGGACGAAGGTATCTACGGGATCCGCTATTCCGCCGAGGTTCCGGGGCACGCTACGCATCTCGTGCGGCTTTTCCCGAAGGAGGCCGCCCGTCTTGCCGATGGTGTCACGGACATCCGGATGAACTCGGTCTATATCCAGTTCGAGGAGTCGCGTCCCATAGACAAGCCCGGCTACAAGGCTCCCAAGTACTACCCCTGTGAGCGCTGCGGGGACGAGTGACGCATCAGTTGCAATGACAGTAACGAAAGGAGTATTAATTCATGAGAAGGATAAAGATGATAACGGCTATGTTCGTAGCTCTTATGGTCGGTATCGCATTGGCGGACAGGACAATCAGTTCGGACTACACGCTGGTAACGGACGAGGACTGGACGGATGACGGTCTTGTCTCTATCGCCAATGGCGTGAAAGTCGATCTTGCGGGCCACAATCTCGCCGTTGCGGGGTTCAATGCGCCAACCCCATATTGCATCACCAACGCGGAAGGTGTCGTGGCGGGGTATCAGGACCTTGAATTCATTGACGTGAGCGGCGGACAGTATGTCATCACCGGCTATAAACCATCCTGCACCGATAAGGCGGAAATGCGGTTCATGTTCAATGCGAACGGTTTCTCCGCCAATCAGTTTCTCTGGTGCGACCGTACCGCTTCAGGGGGTAAGGATCGCTTCAGCTGCGGAAAGGTTGACGGCAAGTTCCGGTTCGACCGCTACAACGGGAACTTCACCCCCGCCGTTTCAATTATTCCCGCCGCGAGCTCGGGATTGGACTATACCGTCACGGCGGATTATGGAACGGGAAACATCGCCGTGAACGGCGTGTGGGTGGGCGGGGTCATGTCCAACTTTGCGACCGAATACACCCCGCCCACGAACATTATGCTCTTCGCCTCCTTTGAAATTGCAAAGAGCCAGATAACATATTTGAACAACTACGCCAAGATCCGGTTCTATTCGTTCAAGGTCTATGACCGGGACGGCAACCTCAAGTGCCATATCGTTCCCGCGCTTCGAAAAGAGAGTGGCGCTATTGGCGTTTACGATCGTGTGGCCGGGACGTTCCATGAGAACATAGGCAACGGTGCTTTCACGGCTTACGCGGAATCCGAATCCAGAACTGAAATCACAAACTCCGCGGATGGAGATCCGGCGGAACTCCGGATAATCGTAAGAGGCTCTTCGCAGGAACTCGGCGAAATGATCGACTATATCCAGCCTACCGGCAGCCAGTACATCATTACGGACTACGTGCCGGAATCCACAGACCGCATGGAGATGAAAATCGTTCCGACAATCGCCAACAACAACCAGTTTTTCTTCTGCACCAGAACAAGCGGGGGCAGCGCCGGACAGTTCGGTCTCGCCTCGCTCCCCGCGAAATTGAGATTCGACTTCGGTACCATGCAGTCGTCGAACGGGAAGACCCTTGCCGCCGGCTCGGACACTGAATATGTCATTGTCGCCGACGGCGCGACGGGAACGGTGTCCATCGATGGCGAAACCGTCGCTTCCGTCACCCCGCCCGAAACCGCCTTTACCGCGCCGACCAATTTGGTCCTTTTCGCCTCCTTTCAGATTTCAAACGGCGCAATGGTCGGATGGAACAACTATGCGAAGTGCAAATGTTATTATTTCAAGGCCTACAGTTCGGACGGTACGCTCAAGCTCGACCTCGTTCCTGCACAGTCGTTAACTTCCGTTTGCGGTATGTACGACAGGGTGAGAGGTAAGTTCTATGAAAGCGCCAGCACGACGCCGTTCCCCGCATACGGCACCGCGACAGACATGTCGAAGATCGAGAACCGGTCGATTGCCTTCACCGGGAATCTGCGACTGGTCAAGGATGGCGAGGGAACATTCACGGCGGCCAAATCCGGACAGACCTATTACGGCGGGACCGTGGTGACAGCGGGAACATTGGTCTTCGGCACGGACGGTCGCGATTGTCCATTCGGTCCGGCAGGCAGTACCATCACGGTTTCGACAAACGCCACTGGAATCGGCGTCCTGGACATGAACGGCACGCTCTTCCACAACAGTTACTTGTTTGAAATGAACGGTGGTATGCTTAAGAATTCAAAACCAACTTCACCCGACAGTTACAGCAGCGAGGCGTTATCCAATATGGTCCTAACGGCGGATTCCATCGTGCAGACCGATCAGCCGTACGGCTTTACCAGCGTGAACGAGCAGGGGAATGTCGGCTTGACCGGCACGTTTATCGATCTCGGCGGGCACAAACTGACTATCAGAACCCCGACCGCCATCTACGCCCGGGGGCTGAAGACGACAGCGGGAACCATCGAAATATTCGGCAACCGCCTGTTGGAGTTCATGCCGCCGGAATCTGATTTAAGGGCGTGTACGGTCATTGTGCAGGATAACGGGCAGCTTCGTCCGGGCACTTCGACGCCTTTGCTCGGCAACTACATCGTGAACACGACCGCTGCCGACAATCTAGCCGCTTATCATAAGCTTGGGTGTAAAGTCTATGGGACATTCCAGCCCAACACGGACTTCTTCTGCGGATGCGAACTGCAAGACGGTGCCGTGCTCGATCTTTCGGGACGGATGACGCCGCTCAACGAGAAGAGCCGTATCGGCGATGCGCTACCGGTTGTAGCGAATACCCTCTCGTTTGCGTATAACGCGACGATCCTTGTCAACCTCGCGGGGCGGGAAGACCTTAATGCGCTCGTGAAATCCGACAGCCCGTATCTGGTTACATGGGAGACACCGCCGCAAAACGTTACATTCGATCTGGATGAGGAGACGGGGCGGTCATATTATGCGCGTCCCGATGATACCGGCCTGAGATTGTTCCATTATGAGGGTACGACCATTATGCTTCGATAACAGAAAGGTGATATCCATAATGAAACATCCGGCATTGATTTTCGCGGCGATTATCATCGTGATGGCAGGCGTGTCGTCTGGTGAGTGGACGGCATCCGGGGAGGGCACGGCGATGCCTGACGGGTATATCCCCGTGATGCTGTCGAACGGGAGCCTTTGCATGACGGCCGACCATCTCGGCGGAGTCCCCTTCCCTTCGGAACGTACACGCCGCTGTCACATTTCCACCGGCATCTTTATCGCCGGGCGGCGGCTCCTCTACAACATCTACGGGCATGGAAGTTACCGGCTCACGCTCTCGGTTGACGGAAAAGCGCTTGTGAAACCCGACCGCTGGACCCAAACGCTTGATCCCTTTACCGCGAAGTCGATCGTAACGAACGTTTTCGGTGATGTCACCCGCGTGGTTGAGACGTTTGTGGCCCATGACCGCGATGTAATCGCCGTGCGCCAGACCTTCCCCGGCACGGACGCCGCGCGTCTCGCCGTGGGGCTCGACTACAAGGAACACAGGGACGCGAAGGGGCGGCTGGTCGTCGGCGATTGGGAGGAGACGCCGGATGGCCGCACGTACGCCTTCACCGCCTACGGGCGGCATATCGACAAGACGCGCATCACGCTCCGCCATGCTCGGGAGGACGGGGCCTTCATCACCTTTATCTCGATAGGCGAACCCTACACCGGCACCTATTCGGATCTTGTGAAGCGCCACGAGGCAGCATGGCGGCAATACTATGCGGCTTCGTCCGTACAGGTGCCGGACGCAAAGTTGATGCGCATGCGGGCGATGGGTGAGTATCAGCTGAAGTGTACCGTCACGCGATGGAACCTTCCGGTCGGGATATTCCCGTCACATTGGAACGGCAACTCGTTCGCGTTCGACGAACTCTACGGCATGCAGGGGCTGCTCTCTTCGGGCCACTTTGACGAGGCCCGCCATGTCGCGGATTTTCGATTCAAGACGCTGGGGCAGGCCAAACGGCGTGTCGGTGCTGGCGGCCGCGGGGCGCGCTGGTATTGGGAGTGCATGGAAGATGCGACTCGTGAAGGCGCGCCCTCCGGACACTGGCTGGACCACATTTTCCAGATGTCCGCCATCGCCCAGACGTGTAACCTCACAGCATCCTATACGGATGATCTGGACTTTCTCCGAGAGAAGGCGTATCCCGTGATGCGCGAATGCGCACGTTTCTATCGTTCCCAGTACGTCTATGACGCTCCCGACGGTTCGGCGTTTATCGGACGCTGCACCGATCTCGAACGGCTCGGCGCTGCGAAGGAGCGCCCCTGCATGACGACATGCGGTGTAATCCATACCTTCCGCGTTTCCGCCGCCGCCGCCGCGCGGCTCGGCGAGGATGCGGATGAGGCAGCCGACTGGCGAGCGACGGCGGACAGATTGGTCAGGTCTTTGCCCGTCAAAGAGGGACGTTTCGTTCCGACGGCAAACGATCCGGATGCCGTCTCCATGGGTACGCTTGCGGGATATTTTCCGTTCCCGATCTTTCCCAAAGAGCATCCGGAGCAGTCGGCGGCGGTTGACTTCTTCCTCGCGCAGGGCGTAAAGGCGGGGAACATGTATGCGGTCGGCAAAAAGATCTGCCCATGGTATGCGGGTACGATGGCGATGGCGGCGCAGAGGGCGGGGAGATACGAAAAAGTCTATCCGTTCATCATGGAAGCGGGGGTTTCGGCAGGACCTTACGGCGAGTATTGGGAGATCAACGAACCCGGCGTGGTGGAGATGCACCCCTGGTTCATGACGGCGGCTGGTAACTGCCTCTACGCCCTGAATCAAATGTTGCTCGCGGAGTTGGACGGCGAATGTCGCATCGGGGCGGGTGTCCCCAAAGAGTGGAAGGAGTGGTCGTTCCGGCTTCCTGCGGAGAGCGGGTATGAGGTGGAGTTCGCCGCGAAGGATGGGCGGTCGGTGAAACTCATTCTGCGCCCGCGCCATGTGGACAAGAGTCGCCGGGTGAAACTCGTTTTGCCCGACGGTTCCCGTCGCGAAGTTGCCTTAGACAAAGAAGAGGTCGCGGTGATCGCGCCCTGAAAATAAGGGCTTGTTTCAGATGGAGGCTTGTGGCATGATAACGGTATGGAAAAAGCGTCGGAAAAAGGAAGGTGAAACCATGAGGAATAAGATGTTTGGGATTGTCATAGCAATGGCGGTTGCGGTATCTCCGATGTTTGCGGCCGATCCGGTCGGCTTTCAGGAGCAGTGTCGGAAGCAGCTGTGGGTGACGTACCGCAGCTTCAACAAGGAGCTGGAGCGAACGGCACAGTTCGCCGCGATGGGCATCACAAACCGATGTTTCTTCGCGTCGAACACCATCAACGGACTAGCCAACCCATACTGCGAATACCCGCTCATCTGGAAGGGGTTCAAGAAGTACGACTGGTCAGCCCTCGATGCGCAGGCGGAGGATCTCGCAAAGGCGAGCCCCGGCGCGCGTTTCATGGTGTTGATCGACCTCAATACCCCTTATTGGGCAACGCACAAGTTCTGGCTCGATTCCTTCACCGACATCACCCATGCGGGCGTCATGCCCGAATGGCGCAACCGCACTAAGGAGTGGATGCTCGACTTTATCGCCTACGCCGAAGCGAAGTGGGGCGACCGCATCGGCGCGTACATCCTCTCCGGAGGCGGCACGAGCGAGTGGTACGAATACGACCGCGGGCGCACGAGCTACGCGAAGAACAAGGGATGGCGTGGATGGTGCAAGGCGCGAAACCTCTCCTACGGCGACGAGCCGCCGTCCCCGACGGCGCTCGGCCGCGCCGTGTTTGAGAACCTCGTTTACGACCCCGCCACGGAACCGGAGAAGATCGCCTACTGGAAATTCCACAACTCCATTACCGCCAACGCCATCCTCTTTTTCGCCGAGGCCGCCCGCAAGGCGATTCCCAAGACGAAGGAGATCGGGGTGTTCTTCGGATACTATCTGATGAGCAACCCCAACCAGACATCGTTCGCGCATCTCGACTACGGCCGCGTGTACGCCTCGCCGGATATCGACTTCTTCATCGCCCCAGGCAACTACTCCGACCGTGCAATCGGCGGCGGCTCCGGCAGCCAGCTCGTCTATGGCACCGCCCTGCGCTACGGCAAGCGCTTTATGCACGAGATCGACTTTGGCCCGCACGACCAGACGCAATGGGGCAAGGGCCTGTGGAAAACGCTGGAGGACGACCTCGCAGGCAACACGCGCGAAGCCGCCTTCGCGATGGCGAACAACGCGAACTACTGGTGGTTCGACATGTGGGGCGGCTTCTACCGCAACCCGAAGGTGCGCGAACGCATCGCCGCGCTGAAGAAGGTGCAGGACGGACTCAAGCCCGCGCCGTCCGTCGCGGAGATCCTGATCGTGTGCGACCCCGAATCGCTCTACCACGTGAACGAGAAGTGTCCGCTTGAGCGCGCGTTCGGGCAGCACCTCCGCAATCAGCTGGCGCGGATCGCCGCCCCTTACGACATCTACTCCTTCGACGACCTTCCCGTGCTGGACATGAACCGTTACAAGCTCGTCTGCCTCAATTCGACGCTGCTAATCACGCCGGAGCGGGCGAAGTTTCTGCGTGAGAAGGTGTGCGGTGGCGGGCGCACGGTGCTCTGGTGCTACGCGCCGGGCGTGACCGACGGCCAGACACTGGATGCGGAGCGTGTGAAGGAATGGGCGGGAGTTGCGTTCAAGACACCCGGGATTAACGCCACCCAGATGGACGGATGGCGCAGCGTCTATGCATACGACTACAAACTCTTCACCCCCGAATCCCTCACGAAAATCGCGGCGGAGGCCGGCGCGCACCTCTATCTCGACGCGCCCGCGACGGTCTTCGCGAACGAACGTTTCCTTGCCGTCCACACGAAAGTCGGGGGCGGAAAGACCATCCGCCTGCCGGTTAAGGTGGCGAAGGTAACCGATCTGCTTTCAGGGGAAACCGTCGCGCAGGATGCCGACAGTTTCACCATCACCTTCGCTACGCCCGACACACGACTGTTCGGAATGGAAAGATAAGGTAAGAGAGAACGGGCGCGGCGCATTACGGAAACGGCACAGACCGGCGGAATTATTTATCAGACCGTTCCAAATAGGGGGCGAGCTTGAATTCGCGGGTTTTGCCTTCCTTGGCCACGACTTGCAGGAAAAACGCCTCCAGGCTGATGGCGGGATAATCTTGGGCGACGGGATGGCCGACATGCCGCTCGATCATTTCGCGCAGTTTGGCGGCGGACTCGTCGTCCAGCCCCTCCACCCCGAAACGCACCACGTCCGGCTGGCGCAACAATTCGCCGATAGTGCCTTCGGCTTGCAGGACGCCGTGGCTCACAATCGCCACGCGGTCGCAGACATCCTCCACGTCCGCCAGCAGGTGGGAGGTCATCAGCACCGTTACCCCGCCTTGCGCCAGCATCCGCACCAAATCCTTCACCTCGCGGGTTCCGATGGGGTCCAGCCCCGAGGTCGGCTCGTCCAGAATCAGCAATTCCGGCGCGTTGATCAACGCCTGCGCCACCCCGACCCGCCGGGCCATGCCTTTTGAGAAACCGCCTACCGCACGGTCGGCGGCTGCCGCCAAGTCCACCATGTCGATCAACTCCGCCACCCGGCGTTTCGCCTCGCGCTTGGGCATCCCGAACAGGTCGGCGTAATACATCAGCGTCTCCCGCGGGGTGAGGAACGGATGGAGGTGCGAGATTTCGGGAAGGTAGCCGATTTTACGCTTCGCCTTTACGCTGTCCGGCGCCTCGCCCAGCACGCGGATAGTTCCGGCGGTAGGACGGAGCAAACCGAGAATCATCTTAATGGTGGTGCTTTTGCCCGAGCCGTTCGGCCCGAGAAAACCGTAAACTTCGCCGCGGCGAACGGTCAAGTCCAGTCCTTTGACCGCCTCCACGGTCGGTCTTCTCCAGAAATCCAGAAAGGTTTTTCTCAACCCGCGGATCACAATCGGGCACTGGGACAAATCGGAAACATCGTTGTTGCTCATGGACAATCACCCCACGTCGCGGTTTTGGAACGCCATGCATCCCGCCAACAGAAAGACCGTGCAAACGGTCAGGGCATAACCTCCCGCCAGCCACACATAGCCGGGGGAAATCCGGCCGCCGTGCGCGATGGCGTCGCAAAGCCAGAAATTCTGAAGGTCCGGCAACACTCCCGAAACCGCGCCGCGAAACGACAGCAGCGACGAGCCGTTGAAAAGCGTATCGCCCGCCAACCCGGTGAAAAGCACCCCGGCGCAGACCGCCAGCACCGTGCCGGTGCGCATCCGGGTGGAGAGCGCGGTGCCAAGCGCGGCGAAAACCAGCAGACCGAAAAACACCAGCAGCGCGGCGGGAATCACCCGCAGGTTAAGTTCCGGATGGTAAAAAAGCGCATGGGCCGCCTCTCCGGCGGCGTGGTGCTCGCAGCAGGCAGCCTCGCCGTGGACAGGGTAAAACTGGCCCAGCCGATTGTAAAAGCCGGAAAACAGAAGCACCGCCACCTGGGAGTACAGCACCCCGAAAAACACCGAGGCCCCGAAACGGTGCCGCCCGAAAAAGTGCCGCGCCGCGCCGGCCAGCAGCGCCAACCCCAGCCCGCCCAGCGCCAGAATCAGCGAAATCGGGTCGGTCGCGTAACCGTTGAAATCCTCGCGCAGCACATAGTGCGCGGAGGCGCGCTCCGCGATCATCAGCGCGGCGAGCTGGCCAAGGCAGAACATTGCGGTGACCAGAGCGCACCCCAGCCATTTCGAGCAGACGAACACCGGGCGCGGCACCGGCTTGCCAAGAACCGATGCGGCGGTGCCGTCGGCGATTTCCTTCGACACCGACCTCCCGGCGGTGCATACCGCCAGCGCCATGCCGAACACCAGCATGCAGGAAAGTCCGCTGTCGCGCGCCAGCCGCCCGTCCTCGCTGAAACGGTGGAACTGAAACACCGGCACCAGCAGCGTGAGCGCCACTGAAAACAGATACATCAGGAACGCCACCGGCTGCTGAATGGCCTCAATGAACGTGGTCCTTGCGATAGCCCAGACCGCCCGCATGGCAAACCGCTACTCCTTATGTGCCATTTCCAGCGCCTGCATCAGCGTACCGTACTTGACCAGCATATTCGGGACTTCCCACTCCGGCATATTGCCGTTCTTGAGGAAGCCGAGATACTTTTCGGTCACCTGCCCGAAATGGGACTCGTGGCCGTTGTAATACGGCTGGGGGATGTCGATACGGAAACCGGTTTCGTGCGGGGTGAAGGAGACTCCCGGCCACTTTTCGTTGATCTTCCGCATCGCCTTGGTCAACGCCGCCGCGATGTCGTCCTTTTTCACGCCCGGCACACGGCGCGGCTCAACGTACAGCACCGGCTTGTAGCCCTCGGCCTCGCCCTGCTCGATGATCAGCGAAGAACGGGTGCCGCGCATCAGCGAGTAGTGGGTGTCGCCGCCGTCTTTGGGCGGCTGGAAATTCCAAAGCACCGAAATCTTGGCGCACACATCCTTCAGCCGGTAGGTGAACTCGCCGTTGGCCGCGCACTGCAGCACGCCGTCCTTATCCAGCTTTTTCTTGAGATACTCCGGCCAATCCTTGGCGGAGGTGTTGAGCTGGTACTGCTCAAAGGTGATCGGGGTCGGCCACACGCGGGCGGAGAGCATCTGGACGTCTTTCATATCCAAAGTCGTATCCGGGAAAACCTCCCACTGCACCAGATCGGTCAGATGGGTCGTGACGTCCACGATCGCCTCGCCCTGCTGGTCGGTGTCGTAATACCATTCCGGGCGCTGCAACGGCTTGCCGTCCACCAGCTTGCAGAAATGGTGCACGCTCTCCTTGGTGACCGCCGGGTCGTCGGGCGAACCCAGCTCCTGCTCGCCGTAAACCTCCGGGAAGCGGGAAAGCTCACGTTGCAGCATGGTGGTGATCTCGTAGCGTTCGGTCATGATATCGTATAGGAGCACGCCCTTCTCCTTGGCGACCTCGAACGCCTGCTTAAGCAACTCGTAATCCTTCGCGCTGATGGCCATCGGCTTATCCGCCAGCACATTCAGCCCCGCCTGGACGCTTTTCAGAATGTATTCCGTCTTGCGGGAGTTGTTTCCGGCCAGCACCACCACGTTTCCCGGCTTGTCGGCCAGCATGCGCTCCAGGAAATCCGGCCCGGTGTAAATCTCGCTTTCCCACTTGGTGGGGTTTTTCTCGCGGGTATTGAAACCCTCGATGCGCTTGAGGTGCATTTGAAGGTCCGCGCCATCCGGGGCGTAAATGTGGACCCGGGACGAAACCTCCGGATACATCCGCTTTTGCACCAGTGCCGCGTGGAAATGCCCCGGATCAAGGGTAACCAACTTGACCGTGGGGGCGGCGGCCTGCCGCGTCTGCACGGGATTGGCCGTCTCCCGCCCCGCTTTTTCGCATCCGCCAATCAGCAACATGGCCGCTCCGGCCGCCACAAGCGACTCCTTCAACATAAACTCCGCCTTTCCGGGGCATGACCGCCCCCTTAAATTCAAACACAGCCATAGTTTAGACTGTATTCGGTGCGAAAGTCTAGCCAGAAAAGCTTTTTTGAGGAAATTTTATTTTTTTGCCGTTCGGTGCTTGACCTTTGGCCAATATCGTGGCACAATACTGCCTTGCAATCGACATAGGCGTCAGATTGCGCTGTTTTGTTGTGATGTGGCCCACGCAACAGCGGCGGCCTAATTAAAGGAGTTGTAAAATGAACGCTATGAAGAAAAATTCCGGCTTCACGCTGGTCGAGTTGCTGGTAGTTATCGGCATTTTGGGTATTTTGTCCGCGGCACTGTTCCCGGCGATCTCCAATGCCGTTATGAAAGCGAACATGACTGCAGTCGGTACCCGTGGGCGAGACATCTACGTGGCGATTACCGGCGCCAACACCGAGCGCGAGCCGCTTGGCCTCGGCAACGTTTGGCCGAAAACCCAGTTGGAGTCCGGCGCGGACACCTCCGACGACGATATCGCCTCCAAGACCTTCTCTTCCAGCTGCGATTACTTCTATGAGCTGTACGACGGCCAGAACGTCGGTACGGAAAACCACAGCCCCTACGTGGCCGGCTTCGATTATTCCAAGCTGGCGGGCGCGGGCGTTCCGGCGAAGTCCGGCAGCGGCCAGCTCCAGGCGAACAACTGTATGTGGTGCATCGGCGCGAACGTCCGCGACGAGATGGAGGACATCATCCCGATACTCGTGACGCGCAACATCGACTGCTCCTCGCTCTACAAGGATCTGGAAGACGGTTCGAAGAGTGACAAGATCACCTTCTCCAGCACCTATAAAGCCCCGTTCTCCAACAAGGGCTTCGTGATGATCCGCAAAGGCGGCGGCACGTTCAACGGCACCGCCAAGTACGCGACCGTCCGCGTGGTTTACCAGAACCAGTCGTTCAAGACCACCATCGGCAACCAGAACGCGTTGTCCTATCTGGGCCCGGACGGACAGCAGAATCCGCGGTAATCCGCTGCATTCCAGCCGTTTTGTGTGTGGGGATGGGCGCATAGCCTGTCCCCCTTTTTTTCGCCGGTAATTTGACAGGCCAACCATGAAAAAATTCGACCCCGTCACCCCCGCGCAGCCTGCGCTCGATTTGCCGTTCACCGAGTTCGAGCGGCGCATCAAGAAATTGCCCGCGCTGCGTCGGCGGCTGAAACTCGACGCGATGCTGCTCCGCACCGAGGTCAACCTCTATTACCTCACGGGATTGAGTTCCGACAACGCAATACTGGTGGCGGCGGATGGCGAACCGACCTTTTACACCGATTTCCGCTACATCGTGATGGCGAAGCGCAAAGCCCCCGGTCTTAAGTGCGAACTGATGTGGCCCGCCAAGAACCATGCCGACGTCTTGGGCAAAATGGGTAAAAATTGGCGCCGGGTCGGTTACGAGGGCAATATTTCCGCCGCCCGCTTCAATGCGCTCCGCGAGGCGCTGCCGGACGTGGAGCTGGTGGATGTGTCGGGCGAGCTGATGGCAATGCGCTCCGTGAAATCCCCCGCCGAGCAGCGGGTGATGCGCGGCGCGATCGCCGCCAACGATTTGGTGTACCGGGCGTTGCGGGGGTACGTGAAACCCGGCATGACCGAGTGGGAACTGGCCACGTTCGTCAGGATGTCGGCCTGGCAGCTTGGGCAGGGCGAGGCGTTCGACACCATCGTGTGCGCGGGGCGCAACGGCGCGGAGTGCCACCATGAGCCGGACGAAACCGAATTGCGGGCCGGCCAGCCGGTGCTGGTGGATCAGGGGGTGCGGCTAAACCACTACTGCTCCGACATGACCCGCTGTTTCTGCCTCGGTAAGCCCAGCGCGGCGTACCGTGACATTTACCGCGTGGTTTACGAGGCCAACCGTGCCGCCATCCGCGCCGTTAAGCCCGGCATGGTGTGCGGCGACATCGATGCCATCGCCCGCAACTACATCGACCGCGCCGGTTACGGCAAGGCGTTCGGCCACTCGCTGGGCCACTCCCTGGGGCTGGAGATTCACGAGTCGCCCGGCTTCTCGCCCGGATGCAAAACGGTGCTGAAACCCGGAATGCTGATCACCGTGGAACCCGGCATCTACCTGCCGGGCAGGCTGGGTGTCCGCCACGAAGACGTGGTGCTGGTCACCAAAACCGGTTGCGAGGTGCTTTCCAAGTCGCCCCCGCTGGAAGATTGACTCCGGTAACGCCGCCCGGCGGTTAAGGGGGCGCGAAAGGCAGCATGGAAGAGGAAAACGGCAAACTTGCGGAAAGCGAAACTCCAAACCCGCCGGAAACGGCGCCGGTTTTGCCGCCGCGTTTGCCCGATGCCCCCGAAGTCCCGATATCCCGCTGGAAAAAATGGGGAGCGGACTCGGTCAAAGCCGTGCTGGCGCTGCTGATGCTCGCGCTGGGCGTGGCGGTGTGGTGGCAGCCGCCGCTGGTTGCCGCCAAATCGCCCAGCGTCAGCTACACCTTCCAGGGCAAGGTTTTCCGCGACGCCGAGCTTTATGCGCCGTTATCCGTCCCGACCCGCTACTACATCCGGCTGCCGCACGAGCTGGCCCGCCGCTACAGCTGGTTCGCCGTGGACCGGCGTCGGGAAGTGGCGGCGCTCTCCAAAGAGCCGGAACGGCGGATTTTCGGGCATTACGCAATCCGCCGCGGCGACCCGCTGGGACAGGATTTGGAGTTCACCAAAATCGACGGGCTGGAGTGGCGCGTCGGGTTCTACGCCGATTCTGTGGTCTTTTCCAACGCCATACTTTGCGTGCGGCTGGAAAAATAGCGCGGCCCGCTTTGTACCCCACGCATCGCTCGTAATTTCCAAAGGCGCTATGAGTCGCTTTCCCAAAGGGGCGCTACAGCAGCTCATGGGCAAAGTCTGCGCCTTTAAATTGGGACATGTTGTTGCCAAGTTCAGAATCGGTGGCTTTCGCGATCTTCACGGTCGCGACCATCTTCAATCTGTTGCTGGAACAGTCCCCTCGCTTTTCTATTCTTACTCGAAATCGGCAATTGCTTTTTTTAAGTAACGTTTCATTCGTGATTTACCATTGAATCATACTTTAAAATGCATATTTCCGTTTTCAAGTATTTTTTGCTTGTGACGGCAATTGAGAGATTATATAATATCGTGTCAGATTATTCAAGGAACAGGAGGTGAAAGCATGTTCATAGGCCGAAAAGAGCAGTTGGAGCTGTTGGATGCGCTATGGGGGCGGGATTCAGGAGTTCTCGTCACTTGCCGCGGAAGGCGTCGAATCGGAAAATCAACCTTGATTGAAGAGTTTGCCGCACGTTCGGCCGCGAAGTTCATTTCGATTGAAGGCTTGGCGCCGCATAAGCGCATGTCGGATGCCGTTCAGCGGCGGCGATTTTGCGAAAAGGTCGCCGAATATGCGCAACGCCCCACCGAAGATGCCGATACATGGGCGCTTGCGTTCTACCAAATGGATGCCTTGCTTTCTGGCGGGGAACGCATAGTTGTTCTTCTGGATGAGATTTCGTGGATGGGTGGCTGGAATCCTGACTTTCCCGGATACCTGAAGGAAGCCTGGGACAAGCGGCTGCGCAAGCATCCCAATCTGATCTTCGTGCTTTGCGGAAGCGTTTCGGCGTGGATTGTGGATAACATCCTCAACAGCACGGGCTTTGTCGGGCGCAATTCCCTTGACATCGAGCTCAAGGAACTTTCGCTGCGCGATGCGGCAAGCATGTGGGGAAGCGCCGCGGGCAGAATGTCGACGCATGAGAAACTGGACATACTGTCTGTGACGGGGGGAGTCCCTAAGTACCTTGAAGAGATTAGGCCCGCACTTTCGGTCGACGAGAACATCCGGCGGATGTGTTTCATGCCCAACGGCATTTTGTTCCGCGAGTTTGATGAAACGTTCAGCCAGGTATTCGGGCGCAAGGCGAAACTGCGGGGGCGGATCCTGCGCGAACTCGCGGAACATCCGAAAACAGTCGCCGAGATTGCCGCACATGACGAAGTGCCGGTCAGCGGAGCATACTCACAGACCCTTGACGATCTTTGCCGTGCCGGGTATGTATCGCGCGATGATGGACTGAATCCGGTGACAGGCAAGATCGTGCGCAAGGCGCGCTTCCGCGTCAGCGACAACTATGTCAGGTTCTATTTGCGCTACATTGAACCGCGCCGGGAGGCGATCATGCGCGGGTTGTTCGAGTTCTCGTCCGTTGAACAGCTTCCCGGATTGCAGACGTTCTTCGGCTTTCAGTTTGAGAACCTGATTCTGAACCACATAAATGATCTGTTCCCGCTCCTTGGAATCGACAAGTCGCTGGTGCTATCGGCATTTCCGTATGTACAAGCGGCTACGAAGCGGCAGCGTGGATGCCAGATAGACCTTCTCATCCAGACGCAGCGCACACTGATTGTGGTTGAGATCAAGCGGAACCGGGAAATCGGGTATGAGGTCGTTGAAGAGGTTTCCGAGAAGGTGTCAAGAATTGTTCACGACAGGAGACTGTCGGTTCGCACCGCACTTGTCTATGACGGGCGTCTTTCGCCGCGAATAGAGGCGGACCGCTTCTTCGACTTCATTATCCCTGCGCAACGACTTTTCGGCGTGTGACACTATCGCATAGTTGCATCTGAACTGCGCGGCCCACCCGGATGGAGGGTTCGTGGTCGCGCGTGGCGCACCCCCAAAAGCCGTTTCCACAAAAAACTTTGAAGAGCCTTTTTTATTGACTTGTGGCAGAAAATAATGCCTTTGACATCCAATCCGTCGTCACGCTTGACGATCTGTTCAAAGAATAAAGAGTAATGCCAGATTCCTCGTAACGACGGGCTGGAGTGGCGCGTCGGGTTCTACGCCGATTCGGTGGTCTTTTCCAACGCCATACTTTGCATGCGGCTGGAGAAATAGCCGCCCTCCGTTCGCACGAGGGCGGCGTTCTGTTTTGCGCACCAATCCGCGCTACGGCATCTCTACCGTCACCTTGAAGAAATTGTACAGGTCTTCTTCTCCCTCACGCACCTCTACCCAAGGCTCGTCCGGGTCGCCAAGGTCTTTCTTGCCCCAGACTTTATACACCCGCTCGTCCAGCAGGTCTGGCACGCAGGCTATGACCGGTTTGCCGTCCACAACCTCGATGTACGCCCGCAGGGTGGAGTCGGGGTCGTTCGGGTCGGTTCCCGCCACGTACTCCTCGGCCGGCGTAAGGCCGTCGCCGTCCGGATCGGCGTTGGCCGCATCCGCCGCCGTGGCGCCAGCCGCGACCATGCCAAGATTCTCGAGCCACGCCACGGGGACCTCGCTGTCGCCGACAAGCGGCGTCCACGCGACCTGGTCCACCCAGCCGCAGTCCTCGATACCGGTCATGTCGTCGTCCGTGTAGTCTTTGCAGAATGTCCATGTAAGCGTATGCGCGGTGTCCGTCTTAAGTTTCACGGACACCTGCCGCCAACCCGAATCGCCGTCGATTCGCGCAACCTCCGTACCATCAACCGAGAACGCGAGATAGTCCCAGTTGTCGTAGTCCGGATCATCCTCGCAGTCGGCCCGCCACCAGAAAGTGAGCGTGCCCGCGCCATCCACCGTCGTGGAAAGCGAACTTTCCTGTTCGTCGCCGATCGCGCCGCTCCGTGCGCAGGACGAACCGTTCCGCCCCGTGTTCTCATCCACCGCCCATTCTGCGTCGCCGTCCGTCGTCACCGTCCAGAGCGGCACGTCCAGCGCCTCGGCGAGCGTCTGCAAACGCACGATGCGTACGCTCACCGTCTCACTCGGCAACATCCCGGCCTTGAACGCCCGCGCCTTGACCACGGTCGTGTCGAACACGTTGAACGACTTCGTGTAGAGCTTGCTCGTGGCCGTCGGCTCGCTCCCGTCCAGCGTGTAGCGGATCTCCGCGCCCGTTTCCGCGCCGCCGACGGAGACGCGGCGCGACGAACCGACGAACGTGGTCCCGTCCGCCGGGTTGACCGTCGGCGCGGACAGCTGCGCCATGCCCGCCTGCGTGAGCGTGAAATCACACTGGTAGGGCGCATTGTCCCCATCGCGCCGCATGGTAACGCGAATCGTCGCCGTCCGCGCATCGGAACTGGCGTTTTCGGAAACGGCGTATGTGACGGCGGCGGCATAAGGATATGCCGCCCTACCACCTTGCACCGTCACCCAATCCGCATCGCACGAAACCTCCCACTCGCTGTTCGCCGCCACAGCGAACATTCCTTCTGACGCGGAGGCCCCGACCGTCGCCGACGACGGATCTATGCCCAGTTCATAAGGAATCCAATATGCGTAAAGGATAGTCTCACCGCCCGCGACGACATCTTCTGGTAGGGCGGCTTGTCCCAAGCCGCCGTTCTCAACGCGCCGCCATCCCCCGAACATCGCATCGTCCCGCGCCAAGTCCGGCAACGCGCCATACGCTTTCCCCGCCGTGTACGTGCGCGTCGGCAGGTTCGTCGCTCCATCCACGAACTTCACCATCGCAAGCTCCGCCACCGCCGGATCATCCAGCCACCAACTGGTAGGGCGCGTTGTCCCCAACGCGCCGCCCTCCGCCGCCCCATTCATATCCGTATCGCCGCCCACGCTGTCGTCGTCAAACGCCGCCAGATACGCGCCCTCGGCCTCCACCGCGCCGCCATCCTCCCCGACGATCCGCGACCCCTCCGTGAACTTCACCACGCACCCCGCGCCAAGGGTCAACGTCAGTCCTGACGGCACAACCACATCGTGCCGCACCACGACCACCCGCCCATCATCCCACGCCTCGCCTTTCGACATTCGACCGCCGACAACCGACGGCCCGTTCAAGACAAGCACATCGACGGTAGGGCGCGTTATCCCTAACGCGCCGTCATCCCCCGCAGTAGGGCGCGTTATCCCTAACGCGCCGTCATCCACCGAAACGCGCCACCACCCATCCTCAACCTGCGTGGTATCCCACTCAATCGGTGTACCGCCATCCGACGCGCCCACGCGCTCCACGCCCGTGGCTAGTAGCGCCGCCAGCCTGGCGGCGCGCGTATCCACGCGCACTGCCGGTAGGGCGGCTTGTCCCCAAGCCTCCGCGCCACACGCCATCGCCGCCGCCAACACCATTTTGATCATCTCTTTCATCGTTTTTTCCCTTTCAAAGTTTTCCTAAATCATTTATGCCGATCTGCCACGCAGCACGCATCACGGTAGGGCGCGTTGTCCTCAACGCGCCGGATGACGGCGGCATAAGGATATGCCGCCCTACCATCACCGACATTCGGAACAAGGCAATTGGGTGCCGATGTCATTGCCCTTCTGCACATCACCTAGTTGCTCTCAATCTCTTGATCGTATCGCTCAAGTCTTGTAGGTCATACATCACAGAGTACGTCATAGCCTCAAGAGTATAGTCGCCTTGCATGACATACGAAAGGAATTCGTAATCTGCCTGCTGGTATGCCTGAATGCGTGTGAACACGGCCATTTCCTCGGTCGAAATAACATCTGCGTCACCATCAAGATCAGCCTTGTGAGAATTAGCCATTGCTAGGTCAAGTTCATCATCGTCAATATGCATGTTGCGGGGCCGCCTGTCCAGCGAATTGAGCAAGTTCCTGAGTGGCATCAAGTCGACTACGCACGAAACCGATTCGCTCAACACACCGCCAACATCGCCGTAAAGTGCCTGGACTTGATATGTGTAAGCCGACCACTGGAGATTTCCGCCACGTGTGGATAGTGTGACATTCGTCGTATTAGCAGGTACGGTCGTCGCATCTCCGTATGTGTTATCGTAAATACGGTACGCCGTTGCAGCTGGCACGGCCCGCCATCGCACACCTACTGAAGACGGAGAATCCATCCAAACGTCCACGCCATTGACCGTCAAAGCCACCCACACGGCGCGTAATACAACGGTGCCGTTTTGCTCGGCCGTCAAGTTCGCGACTCCGGCGTTATCGCCGTAAACTCTTCCGTTGTCATTCGTCGCCCAGCCATCGAACACATACCCTGATTTGGTAAATGCATGGGAGGGCAGATTCATTGTAATCCCATACGGCACACTCATATCGGCCATCGTACCCGTGCCGCCGTTGGCGTCGAAATGGATGGTGTAGGTATGGGGCGTCCAGTGGGCGTAGAGCGTGGCGATGCTCTCGTCTGCAGGTGTCGTCGCCGTTACCTCATTTCCGCCCGTCGCAGACGTGAACCAACCGTCAAAGTCGTAGCCCGTGCGCGTCGCGGACGGAAGCGTCCCGTACGGACTGCCCGCCGTATAGCCAAGCGAGGATGCGCTGGCCGTGCCGCCGGTGGCGTCGAACGCCACCGTCCCCACCACGCGCGCGCGGTAGCCGAAGACGGACGCGCTGAAGTCGCCCGTGCCGTACTGCGTCACCGTCTTGAACCAGTAGAAGTAGATGTCGCCGGGATTGACGGCGGTGTCCTCGTATGCAACCACCGCCTCCACGTTCGTCACAAGAATCGCGTCGGCGACGTTCATCGAGCCTTGTGCCCGCCAGATCTCGTACCCCGTCGCCTCGTCCACGGCTTCCCACGACAAGTTGACGCCGCGCGTGGATGTTCCCTGCGAAGCCGATACGTTGGCGGGTGCGGCAATGACATACGGCACCGCCTCCAGCGTCACGCCAAAAGAGCTTGCATGGAATCCGGGATAGTCCGCGCCCACGTCCCACGTCAGGCGGCGTTCGCCCGCCGCAACCACGCCGGACGCGCCGTCGCCCGTCAGCGTCTTTGCCGCCATCGGCACGTTGTGGTCGTTGTCCTGTCCCGAAAGCGTGACGAGCGCCCGCGTGCCCTCCGGCGCGGTGGCAAGCGTGTAGTCGATGTCGACGAGCGAGGAGAACGGCCAGCGCGGCGTCACCCTCACGTTCGAGATGGATGCCGACGCCTGCACGGGAGCCTGCACCTTCACGTCCTTTGTCGCAGACTTTCCGCCGAATGCCGCCGTCACGGTCACGTCCGTATCCGCCGTCACGGCATGGGCTGTCAGCTTGCCGTTCGCGTCGATCGCCGCCGCACCGGATGCCGACCACGACGGCGCAACGGACGCTACCGTGCCGTCGTCATACGCCGCCGTGCAGGAATAGACCGCCGATCCGGACGACGCCACGCGGTCGGGTCCGGAAATCGAGATTGCGAGAAGCTGCGGCGCGTTGGGGACAACGCGCCCTACCACGCCTGCGCTCCATTCGCTCGCGTTCGCGCCGTCGGCGGAAGTCGCCGCGCGGACGAAGTACCACAACGGAGTATCCACCTGCGCGGACGTGTCGAGGAACGACGTGTCGGTCGTCCACGAGCCAAGTTCCGTCTTCGCGCCATTGTCGCTTGTTGCCCGAGCCACGCGGAAATAGTATTCGCCGTTCTGGTAGGGCGCGTTATCCATAACGCGCCGCCAATCAACGAGCACGCCATCCGTGCGGTCGGTCGTCGCCGTCACGCCAGTAGGCGCGGGAAGCGGAATCGTCGCCGTCACGGCCGGCGACGACTGCGGCCCTTCGCCCGCGCCGTTCGAGGCGGATACCGTGTACGAATACGTCACGCCGGGAATGGCGGAGGAATCGGTGTAGGTCGTTGACGGAACGTCGCCCGGCGCGTTGGGGACAACGCGCCCTACCGCGTTGCCGTCGCGATAAATCGCGTAAGACGCCGCGCCCGCGACGGCGCCCCACGAGAGCGTCACACCCTCCGCCGCTACCGTCGCCGCAACGTTGTGCGGCGCGACGGGTTTCACGGCAGCGATGGTGATCGACTTTTCGCCCGTCACCGTCTTGCCGTCTTCGGTGTAGGTCGCGACAAGCGTGACTGTCTTGTTTTCTGTAACGGATGCCGCCGTCACGCGACAACCGACAACCGACGCGCCGTCGCCGACGATTTTCCAATTGTTGGGCGTGACATTCTCGACCTTGTGCCCATCGGTGTAAATCGCATCCGCCGCGTAGTCGGCATACGCTCCGGCATTGACGCTCGCATCGCCCTTGATTTCAAGATGGTCGATAGTGACAGGCACGGCCCTCGTGCCGTCCTCGACAATGCTGAAATCGCTCGGACGGCTCCCGTTCGCATCGACTGCGGCGACAACAAAGTAGTAGTACGTCACGCCCGCCGTCGCCGTGGTGTCGTTGAAGGTCGTTGCCGACTGCCAGTTGCCAAGCGCGGTCTTTTCGCCATCAATGTTTTCGGCGCGGTAGACGCGGTAGTGCGTCGCACCCTCGACCTCACTCCATTCGAGAGCGACCTTGTCGAGAAGCGTGTCGGATGCCGTCACGCTCTCCGGCGGCGCAAGCTTGCGCCAGCCGTTCGCGCCGGTGCTGAACCCGCTATACTGTAATTTATTATCTTTGCCAATGTTTCCCGCCTTGACAAAATACCAATAGTCCCTACCAGGAATTGCACCAGTATCATTGTAGCATGTTTCGCCCTTGACGTCATAGATGTGACTGGCGTTCTTCACTGATGCCGTCCTTGAACGATAAATGGAATAACATGTTGCACCATGTGATTCCGACCATTCGATATGTACATGAGTATCTGCGCTACCTTGCGTTGTCACAATCTCGGCAGGTGTTTCCGGTGCTGCCGCCACAACATAGAAATCCCATGTGTCCTCTTTCGTTATGCCCTCTTCCTCGTATGCCGCCTTGACACTTATCAATTGGTTTTCGGTTGTTTCCATAGTTTTGATTCTGCCCGGCGAAATCACATCGGCATAGCCACTACCCTTTTCTATCGCCCAATTTGCCAACGCAGTGACATCCTTCGGCTGGGCATTGTCGTAACTTGCGGTACATGTGAGCGAAAGAACCTCTCCTCCAGCAACCGACGTTCCCGAACCAGATATTTCTATGGACGTCAACGTTGCCGAAGTAGGTGCAGACTGCATATACCCCTTGATGCAGAGATTGGCCGAAGAAGTATCGTATATTACTTCGTCATATATATCAGCTGCCACACCATTTTCGTCAGTGACCGTAATAACATACCCTTCTTTCTCAACGCACTTTGACGGCACGTCCGTTACAATGTCGCGCCATGTACCGGAAGTTCCGTCTGTGCTTACGAAACTCTGCCCGGCAAGAGCGGTAACCCTACTTGTAAGCGAATAACTAAATTTCTGCAGTCCACGAACTTTCTTTGTCCAGTCTTGACGATACGGTAGATTGACCTCGGAACCGAATGGCTCGTCCTCGCCAGGAGATTCAAGGTGCAGCACGATAGAGAACCTCTCTCCAGCCTTGATAGTTACGGGGCTGTTTAGCACAATAGTTGCAAAACCCGCATAAGATACCGAACCCGTCTGCCCTTCATCATTGACGCATATTCCAGACACTGGATTCGCTGCAGACACCCCCGTGTGAATCTTTATCGTATATGCAGTGCCTGGAGACATTGAATAAAAACCTACGGCAGCAAGTCGGGTGTCATTTGTTGCCATAAAGACATTTGCGCCCCATTTGTATTCTGAATATGGAAACTGATACACAAGGCCAAGTGGGTCATGCTGATAGATTTCGGAATAATTATCAGACGGCGACACGGATGGAATCGCATACGAACTGTCATAGAGCATATTGTCATCATAATAGGATACCCAGAGATATCCGCCATCGCCAAAGTCCTCGCCCCAACTGTTTTTAATCAGATACGCACCATTGCCATTAGGCGAATAGCAGAAATTTGTTCTTGAGTAATCATCGTCCCATCCAACCAACAAAACCGCGTGGTTCGACGCAAGTTTCGCGTGGCCAAATGATGTACAGCAATTATAGAAACTTTTCCCATCATCCGAAAGGAAGGGGACCTGAAGCCAGTAATATTCACCCCCGGATTCCATGTATCTGACTGCTTCATCGTACGTATAGAACTCTCCATTGACGTCATTGTAATAGATACAGTCCGTTGCACAGTATGAAACCCATACCCCACCATATCTCATAATCGCCCTCTTTATTGCATCGTGACCTAGTACCGATGCCTTGGGCGCGTACTGCTCATAACTTTGGACATGCCAAATTGCAGGACTCTGAATGTCGCTCCGATACGTTACATATTGATTTCCCGTTGACGGATACGGATCTTTTGCTTCATTTATCAGTCCCCCCCAACGCACAAGATAAGCAAAGGCCTTTTCAAAGGAACCTCCCATGCTGTATTCGCTGGGAATCTCGAATATATCCGATTTCCCGTGTGGATGAACATCATGCCACGTCTGCATTACCATATTGTTCTCGGAAAAATCGGGTAGCGCATTATCAGAATTGAAACCGGAACGCTGTTCCCTGCGAACAGTAGCCTCTACAGCACCAATTGCCGCATGTGCCCAACAAGTGCCAAAAGGATTCTGGTTTTTGACGGTCGTTACCCATCCCTTATTCCGTGAGTCGTATTGTCTTGGAAGGGACTCGCCTGAATTGAGACGAGAAGAACGAGTATTAATAAAGCTCAAATGACTATAGTTGATCAACGAAGGGATATAACCAGAACTGTCATTTAATGACGCTCCATCAAACAATCCTCCAGCTAGTACAGTAGCCTTAGGCGTGGAGTTGAGTAATCGCATCGCCTTATGAGTCACAACATTATTGTTTGTTTCAACAGCATCCAGACTACTCGCTTTTATGAAGCGACTCTGCTGAATCCATTTTTTGTACGCAGGGTTGATTCCTTTCCCCCACGCGCTACCTGCGCAAACAAAAACCACCATCGCACACGCGGCGAGGCGCATGAGGCCGTTTCCAAACAATCTGTCTCTCTTCATTTTCGTTCCTTCTCTCCTTGCGGCGGCGTGGGGACACGCCGCCCTACCATTTTGCGGTGCGGCGCGTTGGGGACAACGCGCCCTATCTGCCGCTCGGCAATCGGAACGAAAAAAGAAAACCTCTCGTTCGTATCTTCTGAGAGGCTGTAGGATTGCCTTGTTGGAAACACGAAGAGAGGAAGCGCATATACGCTTTCCCTGCTAAGTGTCGTCCAACTTGAAACTTCCTACATTTCTCAGAACGACTGCTTTGCAGCTATGCAAATTCTGTGTTGTCCGGGGGGTGGAAGGGGATGTCGGCCCTCACAAAGTGGCTTGACGCTCCCGGTCAGTTCCCCGAACTGTGGCTTGTTTTTCATTGGATTAACTGCGTAATGACACGGCATTCCTAACGAAAAACACGCTTAAGTTTATCATATCGCAAACAGGATAATCAACACCGGAGTGGCGAAAAAACGAAAAATTTTCCGTTCCCCGCTTGCAATAATCGCGGCGGAGTGGTATGCTTTACCAGATTGTTTTTTCAATGAACGGAGTTTTATGCCTAGTGACGATGCTATTGAAGTGCAGGGTGTAGTGGTTAAGGTGCTTCCGGCCACGATGTACACGGTTCGTTTGGAGAACGGACACGAGGTGCTTGCGCACATTTCCGGCAAAATGCGCAAGTTTTTCATCAAAATTGCGGCGGGCGACAAGGTCACGCTCGAAATTTCGCCGTATGATTTGACCAAGGGGCGCATCATCTACCGCCACAAGGCGTAGGATGCCGCAGCCCCGGCGGTCAGAAAGGAGGGGTTGAAATGCTTTCGTTCTATCACTGGGAAGACGGGGCGCTTAAAGAGGTCCCAACCCCCATCGGATCCTGCTGGATCAACCTTTCAGACCCTACGACCGAAGAAATCGACGCCGTCAGCGAATGCACCGGCGTGCCGCGCGAGTATGTCACCGACCCTTTGGATAAGGACGAACGGCAGCGTCTCGAAGTCGAGGACGATTTCACCCAGCTGATCGTACACGTCCCGTTCCACGAGAGCCAGCCCGACAAAGACAATCCCGTGCCGTTCTACACGCTGCCGCTGGGCATCATCATCACCAAGAACCACGTGTTGACCATCTGCAGCCGCGAAACTCCGGTCACCAGCACGTTCCTCGACCAGATTCGCCGCGCCTGTTCCCCGAACGACAAGTTCCGCTTTGTATTCAAAATCCTGCTCCATGCCGCCACGCTTTACCTGCGCTACCTGCGCGACATCCACCAGCGCACCGACATCGTGGAGCAGGACCTGCACGAATCGGTCTCCAACGAGGCCCTGATGCGCCTGCTCAACATCGAAAAGAGTTTGGTTTATTTTACAACCTCGCTCAAGGCTAACGACATCCTGATCGGGCGGTTGGAGCATACGCGCCACATTGATATCCCGGACAAGGATCTCGACGTGCTGGAGGATGTGGCGGTGGAATACCGGCAGGCGCTGGAAATGGCTACCGTGCACAGCAACATCTTGACCGGAACGCTCGACACCTTCGCCTCCATCATCTCAAACAACCTCAACAACGTGATGAAGCGGCTGACCTCCATCACGATCGTGCTGATGGTCCCGACCCTGGTGGCAAGCATATACGGGATGAACGTGACGCTGCCTTTTGCCAATCATACGTGGGCTTTCTCCGCTATCGCGGTCATAACCATTTTGGTCACTATCGTCATCACCGTGTTTTTTGCCAAACGCAAGCTCTTCTGACCGCGAAGCGCCGGGCGGCACGGGTGGGACGGACTCGGAATGGACAGTAATCCGGATGTTTTCACGCCCTGGCGGGCGACCAAGTTTTACATACCGCTTTTCCTGCAGGCAATATCCCAGAGCCTCACGTACCCGTTTATGGCGGCGATCGTCAGCCACGGCGCGGACAGCGTAAGCAGTTATGCCGCCTTCGCGCAAGGGAACGGGAATGTCAGCGCCCCTCACCCGATTCCACCTAGTTTGGGCTTGCGGTTTCAAAGGAAATGTGGTAGGCTTGCATCAATTCAAATGGGGTGCTTTCGGATGTCCGAAGGCTGAGAACAGACCCACAAACTTGATCCGGGTAATACCGGCGAAAGGAGGGACTTGGTTGATGGATAACTCCATCTTCAATCAAATCGCGCAAAGCGTGATCAGCGGCGGCGAGGTTTCGCCCGAAACCATTACGGCTTGCCTAAAATCGGGAAACCACGAGGCGTTGTGGGAGGCGGCGCACCAGGTTACCGAACATTTTAAACCGGCCCGTTTCGACTTCTGCGCGATTATCAACGCCCGCTGCGGACGGTGCAGCGAAAACTGCAAATGGTGCGCCCAAAGCGCACATTGGAAAACCGATTGTGATTGCCACGGCTGGGTCGGCACGGACGAATGCGTTAAAGCCGCCAAAGCCGCCGAAGCGAACGGCGTGGGGCGGATCGGGCTGGTGACCTCCGGGCGCGGACAGTCGCCGGCTGAGCTGGACGAGATTTGTTCCGCGCTGGAGGCGATGCGCCGCAACACAAAACTCCACCTCTGCGGCTCGCTGGGTCTGGTGGGGCCGGACGCGCTCCGCCGGCTGCGCGACGCCGGGCTGGAACGGCTTCACTGCAATCTGGAGACCGCGCCTTCCCACTTCGATGATTTATGCACCACCCACACGATGGCGGAAAAACTGGAGACTATCCGGGCGGCCCGCGAACTTGGAATGGAAATCTGCTGCGGCGGGATTATCGGAATGGGCGAAAGCGACGAACAGTTGGTGGAGTTCGCGTTTGCGCTCAAATCAATCGCCCCGGATTCGATCCCGGTGAATGTGCTGGACCCGATTGAGGGAACCCCGTTGGGCAAATCGCAGTTTCTAAACACCGAGCGCATCCTCGATTCAATCGCGGTGCTGCGGCTGGTCAACCCTAAAACCCCGCTTCGTTTCGCGGGCGGGCGGCGGCGGCTTTCAGACCGTGACGCGGCGCGGGCGATTTACGTCGGAATAACTTCCGGCATCCAAGGCCCGCTGCTGACCACGCCGGGGTCGGATTACGATGACGACCGCCAACTTGCCAAAGATGCCGGATACGATACGTTGCAGGGGTTGAGATGAAGCGCACTTATTTCGTCTCCGGCATTGACACGGATGTCGGCAAAACCGTCGCGACCGGCATGATGTGCCGCTACCTGCAGCAATGCGGCATCGACTGGATATCGGTTAAAATGGTGCAGACGGGTTGCGACGGCTTTTCTGAAGACCTGGACCGCCACCGCCAGATTGCCGGGGTCGGGCTGTTCCCTGAAGACTCCGCGGGATTGACCGCGCCGCAAATCTTCAGTTTCCCGTCATCACCGCTGTTGGCGGCAAGACTGGAGGGCAAGACCGTGAATTTGCGGAAAATCTCCGATTCGGTACGGGCGTGCGCCCAAGCGCACGACATTGTGCTGGTCGAGGGAGCCGGCGGGCTGTGCGTACCGCTGACCGATGAAACGTTGGCCATCGATTTTGCCGCATCGGAGGGCTGGCCGCTTATTCTGGTGGCCAACGGTCGGTTGGGTTCAATCAACCACATCCTGCTCTCCCTGGAGGCGGCCCGCGCGAGAAACATGGGACTAGCGGGAGTGGTGTACAACGCTTTCCCAGCCGCTGACCCGGTCATTTTTGCGGACACCGAGGCCACGGTGCGCCGTCATCTCCGGCAAATGGGCTACCGCGATGTTTGGACGGTCATAAGCAATCTGGCGGACAACGCCAACCCGGATTTTTCGTCATTTTTCAAGCCATGACAACGTGGAAAGAACAACTTGAATTCGACCGCCGCCACATTTGGCATCCCTACGCCTCGCTGGCAAACCCGCCTCCTGTGCGGATGGCGGAATCCGCCAACGGCGTGGAATTGCGGCTCATGGACGGCAGGACGCTCATTGACGCGGTCTCCAGCTGGTGGTGCGCGGCCCACGGGCACAACCACCCGGAAATCGTGGGGGCAATCCGCAGGCAGACGGAAAAACTTTCGCACGTGATGTTTGGCGGTTTTACCCACGAAC
Organism: Kiritimatiellia bacterium; assembly: GCA_017454745.1. Classification (GTDB taxonomy): domain Bacteria; phylum Verrucomicrobiota; class Kiritimatiellia; order RFP12; family UBA1067; genus UBA1200. Next base: position 30,881 of record JAFTCL010000046.1, on the reverse strand, counting down.
CGGCGGTCGAGCTGGCCCAAGCGCTGGTCAAGCTGACGCCCCCCGGGCTGGACCGGGTGTTCTTCGCCGACTCCGGATCCATATCGGTGGAAGTTGCCGCCAAGATGGCGGTTCAGTACCAGCACTCGCTGGGCTTTCCCGCCAAGGGCAAGCTGCTGGCGTTAAAAGGCGGCTACCACGGCGACACCTGCTGCGCGATGGCGCTCTCCGATCCGGACGGCATGCACACGCTGTTCCGTCAAATCATGCCGCACCACTACTTCGCCGATCCGTTTGATTTTGAGTCGGTCTGTTCCGTTTATGCAGAACACGGCGATGAAATCGCCGCCGTAATATGCGAACCGGTTTTCCAGGCGGCGAACGCGATGCGCTTTTATTCGCCCGAATTCCTTCGCCGTCTGCGGCGGTTTTGCGACGAACACGGCCTGTTGCTGATCTTCGATGAAATCGCCGCCGGCTTCTACCGTACCGGCCCACTGTGGGCAGGCGACCACGCTGGGGTGGTTCCGGACATCATGACGGTCGGCAAAGCGTTGACCGGCGGACACGTCACCCTCGCCGCCGCCGTGGCGTCCGCCAAAGTGGCGGAAACCATCTCCGCCGGGCATCCCGGCGCGTTCATGCACGGTCCCACCTACATGGCCAACCCCATTGCCTGCGCGGCGGGAGTGGCTTCGCTAAAGCTGTTCCAAACTTCCGATTACGCCGCAAAAGCCGCCGCCATCGAAAGCCGGCTAAACGCCGGACTCGCGGAGTGCCGCCGCCTGCCCAACGTTACCGACGTTCGCGTTATGGGCGCGGTGGGGATCGTGGAGGTTGCCGCCATGCCGGCCCGAACCGACATCGAACGGGTAATCGACCGGCACGGAGTGTGGCTGCGCCCGTTTTGCAATTTCATCTACACCATGCCGCCGCTGGTTTCCGACTCAGATACGGTTGACCGCATCACGGCGGCGATCCGCGAACTGGCCTCCTGCGCGCCCGGACAGCAAACCGCCGATGGAGATTTCCATGAATAACCAACGGCGACTGTTTTCACTCAAAATGCGGGCTTCGCGGCAGAACCGCCACATCTCCGGCGCCGAAAGGATTGTGCCGGAGGAATGCGTCGCCGCGACCGCCGGCGAACTGGTTTCGCGGGCGATGTCCCATTCCAAAGGACAGCCGGACTTTGTTAACGTTAAAATCGAGTCGGCCGGCCAGCCGATGGAACTTCCGGCGTTAATCGCCACCACCCGCGAGGCGGCGACCCCAGAGGCCGGCTGGGAAATCGTAAAACAGCTGTTGGCGGAAAGCGGTTTCCGGCGGGTGGACGAAATCATCGGGCTGTTCAGCCAAACCTACCCGATGCGCGGGGCGATGCTGCTGGACGCGGACACGCTCGAACGGCTTGAGCCGGACCGGGAACGCGGGGTGCGGGCGACCTACATGGACGCCGCCGACAATTCCAGGCGCGCCGCCCCAACTGCGAAGAACCATTTCTCCGAAGCTCTGGTGTTGGCGACCAAAGTGGTCAATGCGCCGGGTATCGTTGGCGAGATCTGCATGTCCGACGATCCCGACTACGTTACCGGATACGTGGCGACCAAGACGCTCGGCTACGTCAGGATCACTTGCCTGAAACGGCGGGGCGACCCCGTCGGCGGACGGATTTTCCTTTACCGCGGCCCCAAGGAACGGATCTCGGAAACGGTGGAGTTTTTGCAATGCCGGCGGGTGCTGGTGACCGGAGTGCCGCCAAACCCGCCGACGCAAACGGGAACCGCCGCCGTTGATCCGTTGTCCGAACTGGACGGGGAACTGGACGAAATCCGCCGCGCTGGGCTGTGGCGGTCGGTTCGGGTGTCCCCGCCGCAACTCAAGTCTTTTGCCGACAACGACTACTTGGGCCTGTCTGAAGACCCAAGGCTCAAAGCGGCGGCAGTAGCCGCCATCGCGGAATTCGGAACGGGTTCCGGGGCATCGCGGCTGATAACCGGCACCAAGCCGCCGCATCTGCAACTAGAACGGCATTTGGCCGCGTTTAAGAGCACTGAAGACGCGGTGGTTTGGGCCACCGGGTACATGGCCAATGTCGGTACCATCTCGGCATTGGTAGGCAAGGGCGACGCCATTTTCAGCGACGAGTTGAATCATGCGAGCATTGTTGACGGCTGCCGCCTGTCACGCGCCGAAGTTTTCATTTACCGCCACAACGATCTTGACGATTTGTCCGCAAAAATCACCCAAGCCGGCCCGCGCCGACGCCGTCTGGCGGTCACCGACGCGGTGTTTTCGATGGACGGCGACTGGGTGGACCTGCCGCGATTTCAGGAACTGTGCCGCGCCAACGGCGTAATCTCGATGATTGACGAAGCGCACGCCACCGGGGTGATGGGCGACACCGGACGCGGCTTGTGCGAACACTTTAGATGCGGCCATCCCGACATTTTGATGGGAACGCTTTCCAAAGCCTTGGGGTGCGAGGGCGGTTACGTGTGCGCCTCCCGCACGGTGTGCGACTATCTGCGGAACCGGTCGCGGCCGTTTATTTTCTCGACCGCCCCCTGCCCCGCCACCGCGGCGGCGGCGGATTGCGCCTTGACGATTTTGGAAGAAAACCCAGGATTGGCGTTGGCCGTGCGCAACAAGGCGGCGGCGTTCGCCGCACTGCTGGCCAAACGCGGAATGCCCGTGCAATCCGGGTCTGCAATCATCCCGGTGATGGTTGGCGGCGAAAAACGCGCAACGGCCGTATCGCAGGCTTTGGAGCGGCGGGGATTTTTGGCGCCGGCCATCCGCTACCCTACGGTGGCGCGCGGACAGGCGAGACTGCGAGTGGCGGTATCCGCCCGCACGGAAACAAAGGATTTGGAAGCACTGGCCGACGCGATCGCGGAGGCGATGCGCGAAACGGCCCAGGATTGATTAACGGTTATACCAAAGAAGGGAACAGCAATGAAAATGATGGAAGAGACCATCTCCGGCGCGATTGTCCGGAGTTACTTCAAAAAACTGGAGAACTATCTCTCGGTGGACGTGGCGATTGTCGGGGCCGGACCATCCGGGCTGGTCGCGGCGCACGATCTGGCCAAAGCCGGCTACAAAGTGGCAATGTACGAATCCAAACTCGCCCCCGGCGGCGGCACCTGGGGCGGCGGAATGCTGATGAACGAGGTGGTGGTGCAGAACGACGCGGCGGAAATCCTGCACGAGTTCGGAATCCGCACCGTACCGGTGGACGACACCTACCATACGGTTGATTCGGTCGAAATGGCGTCCGGTCTAATCTTTGGCGCCCGCAAAGCCGGCGCGGTGATTTTCAACGCCGTGAAGGTCGAAGACATCGCCATCCACAACGGCGTGGTCTGCGGCGTGGTGATCAACTGGAACCCGGTGGCGCGGCTGGAAATGCACGTGGACCCGATTGTCGTCACCACGCGGGCGCTGATCGACGGCACCGGCCATCCTAGCGAAATCATCAACAAGGCGGTCAACAAGGCCGGCGTGAAAATCGACTCCCCGACCGGCGGCATTTTGGGCGAGAAGCCGATGTGGATGGAAGACGGCGAGCGCACCACGGTGGAAAACACCAAGCGCCTCTATCCCGGGCTTTACGCTTCGGGCATGGCCGCCAACAACGTCCAGGGCGGTTTCCGCATGGGGCCGATTTTCGGCGGAATGTTCAAGAGCGGCCGCAAGATCGCGCAGATCGTCATGCAGGATTTGGCGAAATGACCGACTTCGGGCTGTATCTGGTAATCACCAACCCGGTTGTGGGCTACGCGAAATGCGCGGAAGCCGCAGTCCGGGCTGGTGTGAAAATCATCCAGTTGCGGATGAAACACGCCCCGCGCGAAGCGATTTTACGCGAAGCGGTGGAAATGCGCCGCGTCACCGCCGGCACTGACACCTGTTTTATCGTCAACGACGATCCGTCCATTGCGGCGGAAGCCGGTGCGGACGGGGTACACGTAGGACAGGGCGATCTTGCCCCGGCCGAAGTCCGGCGGCTCTACCCCACGCTGCGGATTGTGGGCCTTTCAACGCACAATCTCGCCCAAGCGGAAGCGTCAAAAACGCAGCCCGTCGATTACATCGGTGTAGGTCCGGTGTACGCGACTCCGACCAAGGAAATCCCCGACCCCACGCTCGGGCCGGAGTTGGCGGGCAAGATGTTGGCTACGGCGAATGTCCCCGCATTGGCGATTGGCGGCATCAACGCGGAAACTTTGCCCGCCGTGCTAGCGGTCGGGGCGCGCAACTTCGCGGTAGTGCGCGCGGTTTGCGCCTCCCCCGACCCCTACGCCGCCATCCGCAGACTCCAGCAAACCGCGGAAGAGTGGATGCATTTCCCGCAACCGATGCAGTCGGCGACGGGCTTGCCGCCGATAGTCGTTCGGTGCCAATAGAGCTGGTCCATCTCGTCGTTCGCCGCCGCGAACTCATCGAATAATTGAGAAACGCCCCGTTTGTCAGCGTCGAACCAACCCATTCGGGGATTTCAAGTGTTGCCGTGGCTGCTATGTTGGATTTCTCCTTTCCTTGGTGTTTGGTTTGTCTTTTGAGACAGGATTTTCATGATTGACAGGATTATTCGCCGAACTTGACCTTGAAGAACTGCGCGGGGGCGGTCGGATCGGGCGGCAAGACTGTCAGTTTCGCCTTGATCGCGCTCTTCTTCTCCTCAACCACAATGCCGCCCGCCATCGGCGAAGCCGTCTTCAGCCCTTCAAGCGTGTCTGCAGCATAAACCTTTATCTGCCCGTCCGTTACATCCTTGCCGAGCGCGTCGTTGCCGAGTTCCGCGAACGCCGTGATCGTCCACGTGCCGTTCGTGCCCCGCACGAACTCCGTGGTCGCCGCCATGCCGTCCGCCGCGAACACCGGCGCCGCGAGGATTGTCAGTAGTTTCTTCATTGTGTGGTTCCTTTCGATTTGAAACTCTTTTCGGTCATGTTGGCCTTCTCACGCAGAGGCACCGATAGGCCGAGATCGCAGAGTAGGGTAATGAGGGCTGGGGGCTCGCCCCCAGATACAAAAATTCTCCGCGCTCTCTGCATCTCTGCGTGAGACATATCGAGTGCGAGCAAAACAAAACGACAGACCGCGCATCGTCTGCGGCCTGTCGTCTGGAACGGCCTCGCTTTTTGCACTTTGGAGTGTGTGACACACGGGGTTATGGGATACCTCAATAAAAATCATGCACACATGATACGATTTTGTGCGCCCGCCAGCAAATTTCCAGTGCAACACTCGCTGCATAAGCAATGCGGAACGGGGCGTCAATGGCCGTGAAGGGCGCGAAGGTACCGGTTTCGGGAGCTTGTATCCGCCGTTTTTCCAGCTTGAATTTGCCCTGCGGATTTGCTAGGCTATTCTTTGTTGTCGGGTAGGCGCGTGTTTTGTCGGGATAACGCGCTTGGGTTAACCATTCACAAAATTGGAGCAGACGATGAACGGCAGTAAGGTGTTGAATTATGCGGCGGTGTGTGTGGCGGCGGGAGTCTTGGCGGCAGGGGCGCAGACTCCGGAATGCTCGGTGAAGATCAACACCCTCCAACCGGGACACGCGATCCCCAAAACGCTGTACGGGATTTTCTTTGAGGACATCAACTACGCCGCGGACGGCGGCATCTACCCCGAATTGCTGGCCAACCGGGGGTTCGATTGGCAGACCAAAGGGTTGGAAGGATGGGAGCGCGACGCCCGCGGCGGCGGAATGGCGCGCATTACCCGGCAGTACGGCAAACCGGTGCACGAAGCCACCGCCGCGCATTTGCGCATCGAGGCGTTCGGCGCCGGCGAAGGCATCGGGGTCCGTAACCGCGGATACCACGGCATCCATGTCGAGGCGGGCAAAAAATACGACCTTTCCTTCTATGCGCGCGGTTTGGACGGATACCGCGGCAACCTGCGGGCGGTGCTGGAATCCGACGGTCGCGTCATTTGCGAATATACCGTCAAAAATTCCGCGCTGAAAATCGGGCGCAAACGCGAGGGGGCAATCTTCGACCTTCCGGACTGGCGGCGCTTCACCGCCGTGTTCGCGCCGGCGGTAACCGTTGACAACGCCACCTTCAGCATTCTTATGGATCAGCCCGGCACGGTGGAACTGGAACAGGTCTCGCTCTTTCCGCAGAATACCTTCAACGGGCGCAAGAACGGATTGCGCCCCGACCTGGTGCAGTTGCTGAAGGACCTGAAACCGGGCATCATGCGCTTCCCCGGCGGCTGCCTCACCGAAGGGCAGGACTGGCCTTTGTGGTATGACTGGAAACTCTCGGTTGGCGACGGATCGCTCGAATCCCGCAGTTGCATCTGGAACACTTGGGGATACTGGCAGACCATGGGTCTGGGTTACTTCGAATACTTCTGCCTGTGCGAGGACATCGGGGCGGAACCGCTGCCCGTGATGAACGCCGGGTTAACCTGCCAGTTCGCGAAGCCTTGGGATCTCGCGCCGATGGATTCGATGGAATACTTCGCGCAGAATTTCTGTGACCTTATCGAGTTCGCCAACGGCCACCCCAAAAAGACCAAATGGGGCGCGCTTCGCGCCAAGATGGGACATCCCGAACCCTTCAATATGAAATATCTGGGCATCGGGAACGAAAACTGGGGACGCGAATTCCTTGACCGCTACCAAGCGATCGCGGCCATTGTCCGCCAGCGCCATCCCGAAATCCGTTTGGTCTCCTCGGCCGGCGCCGGCGCGGACGGGCAGGTTTTCGATCTGGCCTGGAAAACGCTCGGCACCGATGTGGCGGACGTGATTGACGAGCATTATTACGTCGGCCCGGACTGGCTGCTCAACTCCAGCGGCCGCTACGACAAATACGACCGGTCGGGGGCGCATCCTAAAGTTTACGCCGGCGAATACGCCTGCCATGTGTCAAACCGCGACAACAACCTGTACGCCGCGCTGTGCGAGGCGGCGATGATCAGCGGGTTCGAGCGCAATTCGGATGTTGTGGAGATGACCAGCTACGCGCCGCTGTTCTGCAAAATCGGCGGCACCCAGTGGAAGACCGACCTGATCTGGTTCGACAACGCCAAGAGTTTCGGCACGCCCAGCTACTACGTGCAAAAGATGTACGCCAACAACCTGCCCACCCGGCTGGTGCCGAGCGAAAGCAACGTTGCGGAGGAACCGGCGGAACTGAAAGGCCGCGTGGCGCTGCAAACCTGGAACACGGCGGCGGAATTCAAGGACATCAAGGTCACCGGCGCCGACGGCAAGGTACTGTACCAGGGCCTGCCCGATCCCGCCAAATGCTCTAAGGGCAACGACGGCCATTGGGAAATCCGCGACGGGGTTCTGCGCCAGACCGTGACGGACAAGAGCGACACCGCAATCCGGTTCGGCGACGCCAACTGGTCAAACTACACCCTGTCGTTCAAGGCCAAGCGAATCGGCGGGCTTGAGGCTTTCATGCCGTGCGTGCTGGTGGACGGTCATAACGGATCGCGTTTCCTGCGGATGAATCTGGGCGGCTGGGGCAACACCGGACACGAATTTGAACCGTTCGGGTACAAAGTCAGCAACACCAAACGGCTGAAGGGTTCGTTTGAAATGAACCGCTGGTACGACATCGCGCTGGAAGTGCGCGACGGCAAGGTCACGGTCACGGTTGACGGCACGAAGCTCACCGACACCACGGTTGCCGCGCAGCCAGTCAAGCGGTTCTTCCAGACTTGCGGATACGACGAAAAAGCCGGCGAGCTGGTGGTGAAACTGGTGAACGTCTCCGAGGCGCCGCGTTCCGTCAACCTTTCGTTCGACCGGCAATTGACGGCAGGCGAGGCCAAAGTGCAGACTCTCGCCGGGCAGCGCGATTGGGTAAACTCCATCGCAGAACCGGAGAAATGCGCCACGCGCAATTCGACCGTCGCTTTTCCGGGCGGCAAGGAATGGCGGGTGCAACTGCCGGCTTTCAGCTTTACCGTCTACCGGATCAAAATGTAGGACGCCAAAGTAAACGGGGGGATGACGATGAAATTTGCGGCATTGTTTTTGGTGGCGGCGGTGTTGCCGCTGGCCGGACGGCTGGAGGCCAAGGACCTCAGGGTGCTTAAACCAGCGGAACAAGACGGAGTCACGGTGAACGGGTTCTGGCGGGAGCGTTACCGGCTTTTGACCGTGAAATGGCTGCCGCATTGCGTCCGCGAGATGGAACAGGGCGGGCGCGGGCAAGAAATGTTAAACCTCGTCGCGACCGGCGAGATCAACGCCGGGAAAACGCCGTCGGTTAAATTCACCGGTTGCCCGTGGTCGGACGCATATCCTTACAACACCGTGGAGGCGATCTGCCTGGCACTGGAAATCGACCCCGGCGAGGACGCGCAGTGGCGCGAAGCGCAGAAATCGCTCCGGGCCAAAGTGGACGAGTGGATTCCAATCTTTCTGGCCGCGCAGGAGCCGTCAGGATACATCCACTCCTACCACGCCCTGCACGGGCAAAAGCACTTCAGCAAACCTTGGGACCATGAGTTCTACGTGATGGGGTACTTCATCGAGATGGGTGTGGCGCACATGCGCATGACGCGGGGGAAGGACCACCGCCTCTTCGATGCGGCGAAACGGTGCGCCGACCATCTGGATAACATCTTCGGGCCCGAGCCCAAACGGACCTGGTACAATGGCCACGCCGGCATCGAGTACGCGTTCCTGCGGCTGGCGGACGCCTGCGAGATTTGGGACGGTCCCGGTTCCGGAACCAAATACGCGAAACTCGCGCAGTTCTTCGTGCGGCACCAACACCTCGGAGGCGAGCGGAACCCGTATAACCAGACCGAAAAACCCGCCGTGGAGATGACGGAAGCCACCGGCCACGCGGTACGGGCGTGTTATTTCTACTCCGCCATGACCGGCATCGGGGCGCGGCTTGGCGACAACGAACTCGCCAGCGCGGCCGACAAAATCTACGCCAATGCCATCGACCGGAAGGAGTACCTCACTGGCGGAGTGGGAGCCGAACCGCAGAGCGAGGCGTTCGGAAAGGATTACGACTTGCGGCAAAACGGCTATTGCGAATCGTGCGCCAGCTGCGGAATGAGCTTCTGGTCGACGGAACTGCACGCACTCCACGGATCGCCGAGACCCGAAGATGTGCGCGAACGGCTGCTTTACAACAATCTGCTGGGTTCGATCTCGGCGGACGGCGAGAATTTCTATTATCAAAACCCGCTGGACCAGGACAACATGCGTTACCCGTGGCACGGTTGCCCCTGTTGCATCGGCAATATTCCCCGCACCCTGTTCGCCCTCAAGGACACGCTTTTCTCGGTGTCCGCCGACGGCAAGACGCTGTGGGTTGACCATTTCATGGACATCGAAAACGCCACCGCAGAGGTCGGCGGGGCCAAAATTAAAATCCGCATGGAAACCGGTTATCCCGACAGCGGCAAGGTTAAACTCACGCTCACCCCAGACCGCGCCGCCGCTTTCAAGGTTATGGTGCGTTTCCCCGACCGAACCGAATCGGAACTCTACTACGCCACGCCGGAGGTGGAACACGGTTACCGTCAGATAGCGGAATTCAGCGGCGAAAGCGGCGCGAAAAGTTTTTCTTTTGAACTGCCGATGCCGGAACAGCAAATCCGGGCGGTGGACCAGGTCGAGGCGTGCCGGGGCAAAGTCGCCTTCCAGCGCGGCCCGATCGTTTACTCCTGGGAAGGTCCAGACCACTCGGTCAAGGTCGCCAATGCCGACCGGCTGAACCGCCACGGCGGTTCACGGGTGTGGATTGAAGACCTGACGCCAGACGCCAATCCCGTAATCTGGGCCGACGTTCCAGACATGGCGGTGCTTTTCCACGATGACACCTATTGGATGATTTCGACCTCGATGCATCTGATACCGTCCATGCCGATAATGAAATCCAAGGATTTGGTCAACTGGGAACTGGTCAACTACTGCATGGACGGAGCGCTATTTGACGACAACGACGAATGGAATTTGCGGAACGGGCGCAACGAATACGGCTTCGGAACCTGGGCCAGCTCGCTGCGTTGGCACGACGGATATTTCTGGGCCACCACCTTCGACCGGCGGCGCACCTACATCGCCCGCGCGAAAGATCCCGCCGGGAAATGGGAATCGTGGAAAATCGACCGTAAGCTGCACGACCATTCGCTGTTCTTCGACAACGCATCCGGGCGCGTGTTCATGTTCAGCGGGGCCGGGAACTGTCGGTTAACCGAACTTGAACCAGATCTCAAGAACATAAAAGCCGGCGGTTTCGACCGGGAAATAATTCGCGGCATCTCCGCCCCGGCGGGCGGCGGGTTAGGCGAAGGCAGTCAGGCCTTCGCCCGCAACGGCTGGTATTATCTGGTGAACATTTGCTGGCCGAGAGGAGATTGCCGTCAAGTGGTGGTGCATCGGGCCAGAAACATCGAAGGTCCGTGGGATGACGCCAAAGTGGTGTTCAAATGCCGCGGCATCGCGCAGGGTACCATTTTTGAAGGACGCGGCGGCGAATGGCACGCACTGCTGTTCGGCGACCGGGGCGGGGTTGGACGCATCCCGTACGCGGTGCCGGTGCGATGGGAAGATGACTGGCCGATACTGGGGGTGGACGGCAAGTATCTGGCCCCGCTGGACGCGCGGCACGACAAAGACATACCGGCGGTTTGCGCGTCCGACGAATTCGACTGGAACCGTCTTGACAAGATGCCTTTGGTTTGGCAGTGGAACCACAAGCCGTACCCGGACTACGTATCCGCGTCGGCTCGGAAGGGCTGGCTGCGCATCGCCGCCGATCGGACGGTGAAACAAGTCACGGAGGCGCACAACATTCTGACCCAGCGCGTGTTTGGGCCCGAATGCCGCGCCGAGGTGAAATTGGATGCCTCCGGTTTGAATGATGGCGACACCGCCGGATTGGTTCTGCTCCAGCGGGATTGCGGCTATGTCGGGATACGCCGCGAAAACGGCAGGTTCTGGGTAGTGTGGTCGGGCCGCCGCGACAACCGCGATTTGCCGGAAGTAAAAATCCCGGCCGGCTCCGCCACCGTGTGGCTTCGGGCGTATTGCGATCTTCGGGTGACCAGTCCGGCAGACGATTTCCGGCGCAACGACACCATGGAGTTCAGCTTCTCGCTGGACGGCGAAACGTGGAACGCGATCGGCGACACCCTGCCGATGCCCTACACCATACCGCAATTCATCGGCTACCGGTTCGGGCTGTTCGAGTTCGCCACCCGCGAACCCGGCGGATACGCCGATTTCGACTATTACCGCATTTCCAACCGCCCGTAACGCAATCCCGCCGGAAATAAACGCGAAATGTCAAACATTGGCGTTGACATCCGGCGGCATTTTTGATAGATTTGTCGCACTTTTTTCGCGGGTGTAGCTCAATGGCAGAGCTCCAGCCTTCCAAGCTGGCTACGAGGGTTCGATTCCCTTCACCCGCTCCATTTTTTCTTCGCCGCAAATCTGCAAAAATTTTCACATTGCGTTTTTATCGGATGTTGTGGTAAAATGCGCACCAATGTTAGGCAAAGTGTTTAAACTGAAATCGGGCGGGTGTCGGCGCTGTTCCGGGCAAGCCATGGTGGAATACGTGATTGTGTTCGTGGTTTTGTTCGGCGTGGTGACGGCAATGGCCCTGTGTCTGTTTACGGTTCGCCAGCAGTCCGACCGGGCGTTGGACTTGGTGGCGTCGGAATATCCGTGAGCGGACGGTTTAACCGAGAGGACGACGAGATGAAATTGAGCGCAAGAAAGAGCCGTCACGGCCAGACCATGGTTGAATACATCATCATTGTAGTGCTGATCGCCATCACGTTGCTGGTTCTGTTCTCCAAACTCAGCAAGGCAACCGGCAAGAAGATCGCCGGCGCGACCTCGGCGCTGGACTCCGAAGTCGGGTCCGAAGCCCAGTCGCTGGCCGAAGAGATTGACGAGAACAAAGTCCGGGACTTGCAGTCGGACGGTTCGTTCAAGTAAGGCGTTATGCCAAAACACCGCAGCAAACGGGACTCGCGCCAAGGACAGGCGATGGTCGAGTCGATCATCGTCATGTTGTTGGCGTGTCTTGTTTTTTTCGCGGTGTTTCAGTACGCGCATCTGTTCGCCTGTAAAACCGTGCTCTCCCACGCCGCCGCCCGCGGCGCGCGGGCGCGGACCGTCGGGTTCAACGAATGGATGGTACGGAAAAGCGCCCTGGTGGCGGCTATCCCGGCATCCGGAAAACGGCTGGCCCCGCAGTACTCCGAGCTTAACGGCGCGTTTGTGGCCGCGGTCGGGAAAACCGATGTCGGTAAATTGATCGACTTCGCGCTGCACTCCAATCTCCGGGCCAACGGCTACGCCATCGAGGCGGGACGCATTCCCGAATTCATGGAAAGCATCAACGAGCCGTCCTCGCAGACGGTGCTGGACTACGCATATTGGGACCGCACCGACGTCGACATCAACGAGACCACCATATTCAACGGCGAAGACGGATCGCTGCTGGCGGTGCGGGTTCGCCAGCACCACCCGTTGCTGATTGACCGCTACGCAATGGAGGAGGGCAAATTGCGGTCAGTCAACGAAGAGCTTTACCGCGACGGAGGCGACGGCACCGAATTCGACGACGGCATTTCCATCTCCGGACAGTATTCTATCGAGAACCATTACCCGCTTTATCTGGAGGACGCCAAATGGTGAACCGCCCCCCGCATCGCCGGCAATCCGGACAAGCGGTGCTGTTCATCCTCCTGGGGCTGGTGGCGCTGGTGTTTTTCATGATTTTCATCGCCGACCTGCACCGCATCATCCAGCGCAAGGACCAGGCGCAAAACGCCGGGGATGCCGCCGCGCTGGCCGCCGCCCGCTGGCAGGGTTCGACTTTGAACCTGGTGGGTGAAATGAACCTGATGCACATTCTGGCCCTTGCCGTTCCGGACGATCAAGCCATCGGGGCGATCACCGGGATGCAGGCCCGGCTTTGCTTCACCGGGCCGCTGGCGGGACTGCTGGCCGCGCAGGTGGCGGCCAAAAACAACCACATCTACGTCAACGAAGGAATGACCTCGCTGCTCACCGAACACGTGGCTGACATCCGAAACAACTACAGCGTTGATTTCGGCAACGGCATGGTCTTTCCCGAGCCTTGGCCGGGCGCATGGACGGAATATGCGGACATGATCACCCAAATCGCGGAGGACGGCATCGCCGCCGGGCCGGACAATATGCGGACTTTCGATCTGGATTCAGACCATATCCTGCTCGACAAAGCGTTTTACGATGCGGTGAACGGCTACGGATGGTGCTGGTTTTTCCGCCACGCCTACGGACTGCTCCGCAATTACAACTCGTTCCACGATTGGCCGCCGCTGCCGGAAAACGAGTCGCAAAACTATGCCAACAGCGAAATATTCGGCTTGGGACTGCAACCCTACACACTGCCGCTCAAACAGATCTTCACCCCCGACGAGGCTGCCGCGTTGGTAAACAATTACGGTTTCCCCAACGGGCAGATATCACCGGGCGCACTCGCTACCAACGGCGTTTCGGACCGGATCGAGACGTGGTATTACTACCGCACCGACGAATGGGGCGCGTGGAGCCGCATAAAATCCGAGGGTGACGACGATTTCCCGATCACCGGCCCGGTGCGGAAACAGTACGACGTGGCGGGCGCGGACGCCGTGGTGCGCGTCGGGGCGACGGTGCAGCGGATGTCCACCAACGCCGGGCGGACGGATTCGGTGGTCTGGAGCGCGGCGGCCAAGCCGTTCGGCTACTTTGACACCGATCTTGGCCAGGAATCGGTAACCGCCAGCAGCTACCTGGTGCTGCCCGCCTTCCGCAACGTGCGGCTCATTCCGGTGGACGCAGCCACCGGCTCGGAAAACTCCTCGGCCGACGCCGATTGGGTGCGGCACATCCGCGGACACCTGAAGAATTATCTGGAACACGGAACCTGCGTATCAGGCTGCAAATACTGCCAGACCTTGGCGTTCTGGGACAAGAATCCCTCCATAACGGTGGCGGAGACCACCACCGACGCCCAAGGCAACCGCAAACAAACCACGGTCTCCAAGCCGTTCCGACAGATCGGCATCGACTGGTTAAACGAGTTCAGCGCCAGCTGCCGCCAATCCTCCGGCGGCAGCGGCCACGGCGGCGGCACCCGCCGTGGGCATTAATCCGGATTTAAAGCATACGGCCCCGCGAAACCGTATCGGTTCCGATTTTTTTTTTACAGTTTCCATTAATTCCATCTTGCGCTACGGGGATGGATTGTGGTAATTTATATATGTTTCTATTGACAGAAACACGCCTTGTTGCGGATTTGCCACTAAAAGGAGAGCGCGATGGACAAGATTCCATACAAAACCTATTTGACCGAAAACGAGATTCCGGATTCCTGGTACAACATGCGGGCGGACATGAAGCGCAAGCCCGCGCCGATGCTGAACCCCGGCACCCTCCAGCCGATGACCGCAGAAGAACTGGACAAGGTGTTCTGCGAAGAGCTAGTGCGGCAGGAGCTGGACGAGACCACGCCTTACATTCCCATCCCCGAAGAAATCCGGAGTTTCTACCAGATGTTCCGCCCGTCGCCGCTGATCCGGGCTTATTTTCTGGAGCAGGCGCTCGGCACCCCCGCCGAGATCTACTACAAGTTCGAGGGCAACAATACCTCCGGGTCGCATAAACTAAACAGCGCGGTGGCGCAGGCTTATTACGCCAAAAAACAGGGGCTTAAAGGCGTTACCACCGAAACCGGCGCCGGACAATGGGGTACCGCGCTGTCAATGGCGTGCGCCTTTTTCCACTTGGACTGCAAGGTGTTCATGGTAAAATGTTCTTACGAGCAGAAACCCTTCCGGCGCGAGGTGATGCGCACTTACGGGGCCGATGTCACGCCGTCGCCGTCGATGACCACCGAGATCGGCCGCAGCATCAACGCCGCCCACCCCGGCACCACCGGCTCGCTCGGCTGCGCGATTTCCGAGGCGGTGGAGGCGGCGGTAACCCGCGAAGGATACCGCTACGTGTTGGGCAGCGTGCTGAACCAGGTGCTGCTGCACCAGTCCATCATCGGTCTTGAAACGCACCTCGCGCTGAAGAAGCTCGGCGTGAAACCGGACGTGATTATCGGTTGCGCGGGCGGCGGCTCGAACTTGGGCGGACTGATTGCTCCCTTCATGGGCGAAAAACTGCGCGGCGAGGCGGATTACCGTATCATCGCGGTGGAACCGGCGAGCTGCCCTTCGTTCACCCGCGGCAAATACGCATACGACTTCTGCGACACCGGGCGGGTCTGCCCGTTGCAAAAGATGTACACACTTGGCCACGACTTTATCCCGTCGCCCAACCACGCCGGCGGATTGCGTTACCACGGCATGAGCAGCACCCTTTCCGAACTTTACGAACAAGGGTTGATGGAGGCGGCGGCAGTAGAGCAGACGCGGGTTTTCGAGGCGGCGCGCGAATTCGCCCGCACCGAGGGCATCCTCCCCGCCCCTGAATCCGCCCACGCCATCCGGGTGGCGGTGGACGAGGCGTTGCGTTGCAAGGAGCAAAACCGCAAGGAGCGGATCGTGTTCGGTCTGACCGGCACTGGATATTTTGACATGGTTGCCTATCAGAAATTCAATGATGGGCAAATGTCCGACTACATCCCGACGGATGAAGATCTGGCCGCAAGCTTTGCCAAACTTCCCAAAATCGACTAAACCCGATAGTGAGAAAAGCTCGCCCTGCCGTTGCGGGCGAGCTTTTCATCCGCCGATAGCGAAATATGTAACTTCTGCCTTGCCTTTGTGGCGGAAGGCGGGTAGAATAACAGTTATGAAAAGATTAAAACTTGCTTTTGCTTTCGCGTTTTCCGCCGTTGCGGCTTTCGCGCAGACGCTTTCGAATCCGGGCTTTGAGGAAGAATCCGCCGGGTGGAGTTTCGACAAAAACCGGATGTCCACCGTTTGCAAGGAGGCAGCCCGCACGGGAAAGTTCGGGTTGCGGGTAATCGACACCAGCGACAGAGACGGCAGCAGTTGCCGTTCGGACGCCGTCAAGGTCAAACCCAACGCCTACTACCGGCTTCGTTTCCACGTCCGCAATTTCGGCGACAAATCCGAATCCATCGGGGTGTATTTCAAGTTCCAAGACGCCATCGGGCAGGAGTTGGAGTCGAATAAGGCGCGGAACGAGTTAATCCATTACGTCAACACGAAGACCGTAAACGAATGGGCGGAAATGACGGCATGTTTCCAATCCCCTAATACTGCCGCCACACTCGCCGTTTGGATCCACTCGTTCAGCTCCGGAACGGCGAAGATGGATTTTGACGATTTTATCTTGGACGAGGTGCCGGAAGCGGAAGGCAAAAAAATCGCCTCGCGTCCGCCGACCAAATTCGATCCGCCCGACCCGGACCGGGTGAAAGAAATCGCGGGGTGGCTGCCGCCACGTCCCGCCGCACCGGGCGACCCGGTTGCTGTGCGTACGCATTGGGACGCACTGGCGAGCACCCCGGACGGGATTAACAAGATCCGTCAGGCCGAAAGGGTGCAAAAGGAAAAATTCCCCGATGTGCCGGACGAGTGGTATCTGGAGTTCACCCAAACCGGCAACCGCAACCACTTTGAACGTCCCTACGGCCAACGCATCCGCCAAATCTCCGCTCTGTTCATTGGCGAATGCCTGGAGAACAAGAGCCGCTTTATCGAAGCTTTGGAATCGCGTATTCTCGCCATGTGCGACGAGCGTTCTTGGGTAATGCCCGCGCACGACGGGGCACTGGGAAATTTCAACCGCACCAAACTTCACGTTGATCTGGGTTCGTCGGCGAGGGGATGGATGTTGTCAATCATATATTCAACGCTCGGGGAAAAACTGTCGCCATCCGTACGCGAACGCATCAAATCCGAGGTTTACCGACGCATTCTAGACCCGTACCTTAACGCGCTGCGGAGCGGCGACCCCAACGGCAACTGGTGGATGATCGGCAACAACAACTGGAACGCGGTCTGCCATGCCGGAGTCACTGGATGCGCCTTGGCGCTGATGGACAAACCGGAAGACCGGGCGGAAATCCTCGCCGCCGTGGAGAAGTTCAACCCGATTTTTATAAGCGGATTCACCGAAGACGGATACTGCAGCGAAGGTATGGGCTACTGGAACTACGGCTTCGGCCACGAAGTCATGATGGGGTTGGAAATCCGCGCCGCAACCCAAGGCAAACTGGACATCCTGGCCGGCGACAAGACGCGGAGAATCGCGGGCTACGCATTCCGGTACCAGATCGAGCCAGGCCACTGCCCGTACTTCGCCGATGGCGGCGGCGCACCCAGCAAGGAGGTGTGGGCCATGATGCGCCAAGTGTGGCCGGAGTGTGTGCCCGAAAAAATCGCGGATTTCCCGATTCCGAACGGTTCAGTACAGCAGCTTCTGTTGAGAGGTTTCGGACAGGAACCGCCCCGCCCCGCCAACCCGCAACCGGAACGGATGGAAATACGCGACTGGTTTCCCGATGCCGAAGTGCTGATTTGCCGACAGCCCGGCGATTGTCCGGTCAAGTTCGGACTGGGCGTCAAAGGCGGCCACAACAACGAACAGCACAACCACAATGACGTCGGATCCTACACCGTAGTGCTGGACGGCTTGGAGATGCTGGGAGACCCCGGCGGGGAGGTTTACACCCGCCGCACATTCAGCGGCCGACGCTACGAAAGCAAAGTGCTGAATTCCTACGGGCATCCGGTTCCGGTGGTTAACGGGCAACTCCAGCCGCCCGGGCGCAAGTATGCCGCCAAAATGTTGAAGACAGATTTTTCCGACCAGCTGGACATTCTGGAAATGGACCTCACCGGCGCTTACAAGTGCCCGGAACTGAAACGGCTGGTCCGTTCCGTCAGCTATGACCGGGAGAACCGCACCGTAACCATTTCCGACCGTGTGGAATTCTCAAAACCCTGCTCTTTCAGCAGCCCGATTGTCACTTACCGCAACATCGTGCCCGGCGACGGACCAAACCGTTTCACATTGACCGACGGCAAGAACCACAAAGTAAAACTGGAATTTAAAACCGATCGGACGCACTTCCGTTTTGAGGACGAGACCATCGAGAATCCCGGCAAACCGTCGCCCAAACGCAAAGCGGCGACTTTTGACGGCGACAACTCGGTCACCGTTGCCACCGCAACTTGGGTAATTTCCATAGACAGATAAAATGGCGGTAATCCTTACGGTAGAACGGCGAACCTTTAAGGCACGGATCTTTCTAGCCGTGATTTACGCCTTGCTTACATTGGGCGGGATCACGATGGTTTGGCCGTTCCTGATGATGGTGTCGGCATCACTGTCCGGCCCCTACGATTACTACCGGTTCTCGCCCGTGGTGCGTTCGTTCTGGGACCGTTCCGACCGTTTTCTGCGTTCGGTCGCCACCTACTACCCCCGCTTCCCGGCGCAAGTCTTTCCGGACGCGCCAGCGCACTGGAGCAGTTGGGTGGTGGTATCCCGCGACCAAACCGCGAGCGCGAAATTTGCCGAACGCCAACTCGCTCCGTTGGACGATCCCGACACCGCGGGGCGCTGGAACCGGATGTCGGACGATTACGCCGAATTCAACCGCAATTACGACATCCTGAACACCACCTGCGCTTTCGACGCCCGCGATGTCGCCGGTTTTGCGCGGAAACACTTTGAGGCCAAGCTGGCCGCCGAAGCCCCCGACACCTTCCCAAAACTTCCATTCGCGAAACGGCGCGAACTCGCGCTTCAACAGCTAAACCGGGAATGGAAGATCAACCATCCATCTTTCTACAGCATCCGGATGCTCGCCCAGCAACGCGCCCCGATGCACCACGCCACTTGGGATTACCCGCTGAACGATCCCAAAACCGACCTTTACCAAAAGTTCAAACAGATGTACCGCGACCGCGCCGACACCCCGATGTCGCGAACCATGCCCTACGAATCGAGGCAATTGTGGCTGAATTACCTGCGGCGGCCCGACGTGCTGCGGCGGCTTAACTTGGACGCCGCCGCTCCGCCGGTCCCCGCCCAGCTTGGGGCCGCGCTGGGAACCAAACTGGAACGTTTTGAGAACCTCCATTTCCCTCCCGACCTCGCATCCGCGACACCGGCGGCGGGAAAGGTTTGGGAGAGTTTTATCAAACAAAGTTACCCGCGCCGTCTGCTGCGCGTCCGGGTAACCCCGCAACTGCAAACCGCTTACCGCCGTTACGTGGCCGAACGCTGCAAAACGCCGGAATCGTACCGCAAGCTGACCGGACGCGACATCCGAAATTTCGACGAAATCAGTCTACCCGAATACGAAAACACCACCCTGTGGCGAAACTTCATACCGGAAGTGCCGTTGGACAACCTTACGGTATTAAGCGCGGAACAGGAGTGGCAGAAATTCTTGCTAAAAAAATATGGCACGCTGGAAAATGTCAACGCCGAATACGGATGGGATCTGGACAAAATCGAAGCCGCGCGGTTCCCGTTCCGGGAAGCCTTGGCGGTAACCTTCCACCGCCACGGTTGGCGTGATTTTCTGCGCAGCGCGTTTCTTAACTATCGCACAGTGGGCGAGTTCCTGTTCTTGCGCGGGAGAGCTTTCGGCAACACCGCGCTGCTGGTAATCCTCTCCA
This sequence comes from Kiritimatiellia bacterium, assembly GCA_017454745.1. Lineage (GTDB taxonomy): Bacteria > Verrucomicrobiota > Kiritimatiellia > RFP12 > UBA1067 > UBA1200. The sequence goes on along the minus strand of JAFTCL010000046.1, from coordinate 11,291 downwards.
TTCTGGCCGCGTTAACCGTCAATCCCCTGGCCGCCTACGCCCTTTCGCGCTTCCGGCTGCGCTGCACAGAAAAAATCCTGTTGTTCCTTTTGGCTACCACGGCATTCCCGGCGGCGGTAACCGCCATTCCCGGGTTTCTGCTGATCCGCGATCTCGGGTTGCTCAACACCTTTGCGGCGCTGGTGCTTCCGACACTGGCCAGCGGAATGTCGATTTTCGTGCTGAAGGGATTCTTCGACGCCCTGCCCCGCGAACTTTACGAAGCCGCCGCCATCGACGGGGCCAAAGAGTGGCAGATTTTTCTCCGCATCACACTGCCGATGACCACCCCCATTCTGGCGGTAAGCGCGCTGAACGCCTTCATCCACGCCTACAACAGCTGGGAGTGGGCGTTGCTGGTATGCCAGAAACAGAGCCATTGGACGCTGGCCGTATGGATGTACCAGATGAGCCAGCAGTGGAGCGACCAGCCGTGGGCGGTTATGGCCGGATTCGTGCTGGTGTCCATTCCCACCGCGATTATCTTCATCGCCTGCCAAAAAATCATTCTGCGCGGCATCGTGCTGCCCAGCATGAAATAACGGCATCAGCCGATTCAGTTGTTCGGGAAAATCTCGTAAACCGGGCCGGAGGGGCGGAATCGGAAATCGCCGTCAAGGATAAACGGAACCAGCTCGTAATTCCGCACGGGGGAAACAATGTATTTGCGCTTTGCCGCGGCCAACTGGCGGCGAACGGCATCTTCTGACCGGTCGGAAAGATAGTTCACCAACTCCCAGCCGTTGGAAAGCTTTCCGATAACCCGGGCGGCAAGCAAAGGCGCGGCCGAGGTGTTGTCGGCGATCAGCAAATCACCCGGCTGAAGTTTGGCGTTTATCAGTCCGACAAAATCGGCGGCGGAATGCTCGTTGTTTTTCCAAGGAACCAGCCAATACGCCATCTCATTCCGTCCGGGCAACTCGCGGGGTCGGGTAACCGGAATCAGCCGGGGGTTGTTCTCCAGCAGTTTTCCGCAAAGGGCTGGCACCGCGACCGACACCGTAATGCCGCAAAGCAGGGCGGGCATAACCACGCGGCGGCGGTCAACGACGGGAAGCGCCGCCGCGCCCAACCCGACCCATACCGCGAGCAACCCCAGCGTGGGCATGACAAACGTGGCCTGGTCGCCGACAAAATACCGCGCCCAAAACAGGAGATGGATTACGGTGAGCGCTGCCAAAGCGCGGCGCATGACGATATGGGCGGGATCTCCGCGCCGTTTCAGATTTACGGCGGCGAAAAGCCAGCAGGGATTTATCAGGCTGAACACCGCCAAGGCATAGTTGAATGCCACCATTTTCCAACGCACACCGGTGCGGCTGCTGAGCACATACCCCTCAAACTCCAATCCGAAAAGCGCGCTTTTAACGGTTGCGACCGGTGACATTCCGCCAAGCAAATCCTGTACGGCAAGCCAAATAATCGGCGCCGCGCCCAACGCCCAAAACGTCCCCGCCAACGGCAAGAGTGCAAACGAACGCCGTTTCCTGGCCTCCAGCAACAGCACCAGCCCGTGTACCGGCAGATTCAGCAACGCAAAATTATGCACCGACAAATGCAACCCGTTCAACAAAAACAGCGCCAACAGCGGCAGGGTGCGTCCGGACTTGACGGCGGAATGCAACGCCAGCAGTTCGCCCATGAACAACGCCAGCGACCAAGTGTACACCTCCGCCATGCACGACATCCACCAGCACATGTGGGAGAGCCCCAACGTCAACGCCGCGACCAATGCGGCGGCAGTGTCACGGGTCAACCGCAGGACCAACGTAAAAATGGCGGCAACCGCCAACGCCATTCCCAATCCGCTGAAACTGTTGACCGCCCAAACTTGAAGCGAACCAGGGAACAACGCCATCCAGGCGCGGGCACCGGCGATGTAGAGCGGATGGGCGCGGGCGATACCCGAACACCAGCGGTAGTCGCCGGAAAAAATCCGGTATTGGAATTCGCCGCTGTCCTGCCAGCTTATCCCACGTTGCGCGGTCAAAAAGTAAAGCATAAAAAACAAAACCGCCAAGGCTACCATAACGGCGGAGGAACCCCATTTCCGCGAAAAACCGGGCAGCGGGGAAACGGAATCGGGCGTTGGACGGAGATCTGCGGTCATTTGCGGGCAACCATAATTAGGGTGGAGGGAATGTGGTCAAGCTGTCCGCCGTGGTCGGCCCAGTCGTCGCTAGTGTACGGCGCGTCAACCACAGCTGGCGGCTCCGCAATGGCGGTGACTTCCAGTCCGGCGGCGCGAAGCCAACGGAACCAATCGGAAACCGGATAGGCGCGGGAAACGACCCGGCCGTAAATATCGTCCCGTACGTCATCGGGCGGATTGAAATAATCCGTAAGGAACTGCCCGTCGAACACCGTACCGGATTCGTCTTCCACCATGCCCTCGACCCAAGAGCCGTTGTAAAGCGGGTGGACGGTTGAAACCATCAGGGTTCCGCCGGGATTCAGGAATTCCGACATTTTCCGGACGACCCGATCCGGGCGCCGGGCAAACTCAAGCGCGTGGGAACTGTGGACCAAATCGAAAGTCCGGCCCCGAAGCTTGAGGTGGAATTTCTCCAGTGACGCCTCAAGCAGTTCAACCTTCGCCTTTTCGCGCTCGGCCAAAGCCGCGGCGCGGGCAAGCTGTTGCGGCGAAATGTCGGCCGCCACGCAAACCGCGCCGCGTTTGGACAGCCAAATGCTGTTCTGCGCGGCACCGCACCCCAATTCCAGCGCGGTCATTCCCGGCCTGATCCGCGGCAAAAGCCGCAATTTACGCTCGCCGGGAATCTGGGGGCCGTAATGGAAATCGCCCACACTGATGCGGGTAATCTCATGGTAATAGCCGGAAAGGCTGTCCCAGTAGGACTGTTGGTTTTCGGGGATGATTTCAGCGGGTTTGGACATGGTTTCACATTGGAATTACAGGCGCGGGCCTTCTGGTCTGAAAAGCGAAAGCGCCGCAGGGTCAAGAGCCAGCCGAACCGACTGTCCAGGGATAAGTTCCGGCCCCGGCGCCAGCCGGGCGATAAAACGGAAGCCGTTTCCCAGCTGTACATGAAGGTCGGTCTCGGCCCCCATAGGCTCCACAACATCCACCGTGCCCGACAATTCCGCGGGTTCGGCATCACCGGCCAGACGCACTGATTCCGGGCGAAAGCCCAGCACCACCGGGCAAGGCAGCGTCGGAAGCACGGCGGCGGACGAATCCGGCACCGCAACGGAAACCGGACCGGCGGAGAATCGCATCCGGCCATCGACTTTGGACAGAACTCCCTCCAGCATGTTCATCGGCGGGGTTCCGATGAATCCCGCGACAAAGCGGTTGGCGGGACGGCCGTACACCTCCAAGGGCGGCGCGACCTGCTGTATCCGGCCGCCGTCCATCACCACAATACGGTCGCCCATGGTCATCGCTTCAACTTGGTCGTGGGTAACGTAAATCATGGTGGACTTGAGCTGGCGATGGATACGGCGGATTTCCGCGCGCATCTCGACCCGCATTTTTGCGTCAAGGTTGGACAGCGGCTCATCGAAAAGGAACACTTTGGGCCGGCGTACGATCGCCCGGCCCAGCGCCACCCGCTGGCGCTGGCCGCCCGAAAGCTGTTTGGGCAGCCGGCGCAAATAATCGGTCAAACCCAAGGCGGCTGCCGCCTCGCGGACCCGGAGGTCGATCTCCCGACGCGGAAAGTGGCGAAGTTTCAGACCGAACGCCATGTTGTCGAAGACATTCATGTGCGGGTAAAGCGCGTAATTTTGAAACACCATCGCGATGTCGCGGTCTTTTGGAGGAATGTTGTTCACCACCAGCCCGTCAATCGCCACCGTACCGGATGTGATCTCCTCCAATCCGGCGACCATTCGCAGCGTAGTGGATTTGCCGCAACCGGACGGCCCCACCAGCACCAAAAACTCACCGTCGCGTATCGTCAGCGAAAAACCGTCCACCGCCAACCCGCCTTTGGCGTAACGTTTGCAAACCTCGGTTAAAACCACTTCCGCCATATCAAACCTTCGTCCCGCGTTTTGCCCGCCGTTCCATCCGGAGCCGGATTCGGGGTGCCATGCGTTCCTGGTAACGGACCACCGTCCATTTCACCAGATAATAGGTAACCGGGGTCAACAGCAGCGCAAACAGCAACCCGCCGCAGAAGAAACTGCGGACAATCTCGCCGCTGATCACGCGAATCGCCTCCCAGCTGCGTTCGTGCAAAGCGTAGGCAATGGTTTTGCGGATCATCGCGAGCGACAAGTCGCCGCCCAAGATACGGTTGCCGACCCAGCATTGGAGTGGGTAGATGAAAAAGATGGTGAAATGGTTGGTGATGAAGGTTCCGAGCGTGGCGCCCACCTTGCTGGCGCGGCAAACGAAAGACAACGGGATGGAAATGGCAAGCTGGCCGCCAAAGGGCAGGGCGCACCCGCAGAAAATCCCCAGGGCCCACCCTCTGGCGATGTATTCCGGGGTGGCCTTCTCGCCCACAATCTTGTGGTACACCGCCACCCAAAGCCGCTTAAAACTCCAATTCGACATATCCCCCCACCCCGGCGCCGGAACCGGCTACAGCAACATCCGCACCCCGCTCACCGCTTTAATCTCGGCATCGATCCCGGCCAGCTCCCCAAAACTGGCCACCTCCACGGAAACCCCGAACGCCTGATAGCGTCCGCCGGAAGACGCCTGCGACTTCTCCCAAGGCGAAACCACCTTGTAACGCTCCAGCACGGCGGCCATCGCCTCGGAATCGAAAATCCCCACCTCCACAATCACCCGCATCGGGAAAACCGCCGGATATTCCACCTCCTGCCGTGCGGTTTGCGGTTCGCGCTCGTTCCGAAAAGAATCTTTTGCCAGAAAAGCCATTCACTTGCTCCTTTGCGCCGAAGCCAGAGTATTGTAAAGCAGCATGGTGATGGTCATGGGGCCGACCCCGCCCGGAACCGGAGTGATTACCGAGGCGATCTTGCTCACCGCGTCGAAATCCACATCCCCCGACAAACGGTAGCCGCGGGAACGGGTCGGATCCGGAATGCGGTTAACCCCGACATCTATAACCGCCACCCCAGGCTTGACCATATCGGCGGTCACGGTGTTCGGATGTCCGGCGGCAACCACCAGAATATCCGCCTGCCGGGTGAACACCGACAAATCCGGCGTGGCGGTGTGACAAACCGTGACCGTGGCGTTGCAGCCCGGAGCTTTGCGCATCAGCAACTGCGCGACCGGCTTACCGACGATGTTGCTGCGTCCGACCACCACCACATGGCGTCCGGAAGTCTCCACACCCGCCCGCTCCAACAGTTTAATCACCCCGTGTGGGGTACAGGGCAGAAAACTTTGCTCCCCGATCACCATGCGGCCCACGTTTTCCGGAGTGAACCCGTCAACATCCTTCTCCGGGCTGATGGCGCTGATCACCGCGCTCTCGTCGATTCCTTTAGGCAACGGCAACTGCACCAGAATACCGTGGATTTTGGGATCAAGATTCATCCGCCGCACAATGGCGACAACGTCATCCTGCGTAGCCTCCTCCGGCAACCGTATGTCTTCCGAATACATCCCGGCCTCGGTGCAGGCTTTCTCCTTTGCGGTTACATACGAGATTGAAGCCGGATTCGCCCCAACCAATATCACGCCCAAACCGGGAGTGATGCCGAAATCGCGTTTCAGCTCCGCCACTTTCGCCGCAATGTCGGCCCGCATTTCAGCCGCCAGTTTTTTGCCGTCCAGAATAACTGCGCCCATCAAAAACTCCTTACGCTCGTAAAATTAAAAGTATATCATCTTTTGGGCTGGGTTCAAGCAGGAAATCAAAGCCGACGGCGTAAAAACGGCGGCGGGGCGTACCAGCCCTGCCGCCATTGCCCGGAACCAAGTTTTTTCGCCATCCGTAACGGACGCGATTATCTCCGCGAACGGGTTAGCCGATAAGGTCCCAACCGGCACGGAAACGCGGCCTCAACAGCGCGTTCGCCGCATCGCTGTTGGTGAACCGTCCCGCCTGTTGATCCCATTTGAGCTCGCCCTCAATCCGCTGGGAGATGCAGCCTAAAAGAACCATCTCGGTCAACGGCACCGAATGATCGAAATGCGACAACGGTTTCGCGCCGCCCCGGACGGCCTCCGCGAATTCCCAATGGTGGTTTTTGACGCGGGGCAGAGTCTTGGGCAAATCTTTGGTCGCGGAATGGATGCCGTTACCGACGAACTTGTCTTCGCCGTTCAGTGAAATGGAACCGTTGTACCAAGTGCCCTTGTCACCTACGATCAACGTGCCACCCATGGTGTCGCCCCGCCCCTTGAGAAGCCGTTTGCAAGTTTCGGGATCGGGGCTGGTCTTGCCGTCATACCAGTAGATAGTGACCGGCGTTTTCTGGGCGGCAGAGGTGACAACCGTTTTGACGGTGGTTGCCGCGGGATAGGTCTCGGCAAATTTTGGCGTGGTCTTGACAGTCTCGACCGTCAGTACATGCTGCAGCTGAAGACCGCGGAAGAAGAAACTCATCGAATGGCAGGCGATGTCGCCCAACGCACCGGTCCCGAAATCGAACCAACCGCGCCACTTGAATGAATGGTAAACCCCGGCCTTGAAGGGACGCTCGGGTGCGACGCCGAGCCAAAGGTCCCAATCCAGACTGTCCGGAACGGGGTCGCTACCGTCGGGACGGTTCAATCCCTGCGGCCAAATCGGCCGATCGGTAGTAACGTGGATTTCGGAGACGGTTCCCAACACACCGGACTGCAGCACTTCGATGTTCCGGCGCTGGTTGTCCGTACCGTTCCCGTTGTTACCCATCTGGGTCATGACACCGCAAGCCGATGCGACTTCCTTAAATCGCTCGGCCTCCCAAAAGGTTCGAACCAAAGGTTTCTCGACATACACGTGACATCCGCGGCGCATTGCCGCGATCGCGGCGGTAGCGTGCATATGGTCGGGGGTTGAAACCACCACTGCGTCCAAATCCTTCTCCTTGTCCAGCATCTTCCGGAAGTCCTGATACTGGCGCACATTCGGGCATCGGTCCTTGACCTTATTCGCAGCCGACCGGAGCGCGTTTTTGTCGACATCGCACAGCGCGACAATCTCTTCGCCCAAGGCATAGAACTCATTCAGGTTGGCTCCGCCGCGGCCGCCCGAACCGATAAACGCCATCCGCAGTTTTTCGCCCTTTTGGCGGAATCCGGCCTTTCGGAGGATCGGTTGTTCGGCGCCCAACGCTGGCAAAGTCAAACTTGCGGCAGACAATCCTCCGACTTGAAGAAAATCGCGACGGGAAAAATTCATCTTTTTACTCCATCCTTCGGTTTGCGCAACCGCCGGAAACCATTGGCGCAACATCCGCTGCACACCCCAACCCGACGGCACTTTTTCAAAAGCTGAGTAAAGTCTAACAATTTTCTGACGGGAGCGCAACCGTAAAATACAGCGAATTACGTACTAAAATCCCGTTTGAAGTTTGCAATTATTGAAGACTTCTTCCGCTGTCATGGCGGCAGGATAACGTTCATCTTTTATTATCCATTTCTCGTACAACTCAATATCGATAGTCCTAAACGGCTCGTCCCCGCAAAAGACGCGGACTTTACCGTCGGAGAAATCCAGCCGTCCGCCATGTCGCCAAGGCCACACTTCGTGATCGACATAATAGAACTGCCATTCGCCCTTGGCGCTGCGGACGAACAACTTGACATTGTAAGGCTCGCCTGTGCAGACTTGAAACAAGACATATTCACGTCCGTCCGGTGTCGCGCCGTGGTCAAGTATCCTTTCGTGCCGTGTACTGAACTGGTCTGCGGCGAACGCCGCAAGCACACACGACGAAACAAGCCATATCGTCCCTACGGCAATGCGCAATCGTTTTTTCCGCTTCACCCCTGTAAAAAGAAGCCAAACAGGAAGCAGAAAAAGCAAAGCCAGAATAAAACCACAGATAAGCATTAACAGAGGGTATACTACCATAGGTTATTCATTTCGGATGCAACTCGTTTGTATGGAAGGTGCCGAGCGGCAAAACCAACGGTCGATCAGAACACATCGACTTCCGCAACGGCGAGACGGTCGTTAACGGGCAGGGCGTGCGTCGCTACGAAGCGGAAGTAGCGCGCTCTGACGGGCTTCGCGAACAGAATCTTGCGCGTCGCGCGCGATTCCATCACGTCATGAAAATTCCCTTCCCCCGCCTTCGTCCAGTTCGCGCCGTCAAGCGACACCCAGAACTCGCATTTGTCAACCACGCCGACGCTGCATGACGCCGGACGCGGCGTGTAGGAGAATCCGCGCATCTCGCGCACCGCCCCGCAGTCCACGGTGAAACTCTGCGGCGGGGGCAACGGATCATGATCCTTCATCGGCTCGGGATGCGAATGCCACAGCGAATTTAAGTTGCCGTCGATCGCCGACGACGCATTGCCGGGATTCTTGCACGTCTCGCCCACGATTTTCCACATTGGCCGCGAACCCGGCTCCACGTACTGCTCCGGTTCCTTGCCGTCAAGCGGAAAAGGCACAACGATGTCGGACACGTCGCCATCGGGGCGTTCACCCATCCCCAGCGTTATCTTCTTACCATCCAGCAGGAACGAGAACTTCTTCACCGCCGGATCGAGGAAATGGATGTAGAGCGTATCGCCCTTGCGCGTGGAGACCACCTTCTGGCCCATTGACACGCCGCCGGCCTTCGTGCCGTATATCGAGTCGCCGTTCTTGTCGAACCACTTGCCGATCCCCTCGAACACCTCGACGGCCTTGGCGGGAATCTGCCCCGAGCCGTCCGGCCCGATGTTGAGGAGGAGGTTGGATCCTTTCGCGGCGGCGCGGACGATCAGCGCGACGGACTCCTCCGCCGTAAGGAACCGCTTTTCGCCGATCTTATAGCCCCACACGCCAGCTTGGATCACGTCGCACTGCTCCACGGGACGGTCATCGAGGAGCGGCTGGTGCTTTGAGAACATCGTCCCCTCGCCCGGCAGATCGCGCTCGAAGAGCTGGATGTCCTCCTTTGGACGCGGCGCGCGGTGGTTGTTGTTCGCCACGAGGACCTTGCGCGAATGGATAAGGTCGAAAATGTCGTCGAATCCCCAGTCGAATGTGCCGCCGCGATCCTTGTCGAGGTGGTCCCACTCGCCGTCGAACCAGATGTTGATGGGATGGTAGTTGTCGAGCAGCTCCGTGATCTGGCCCATCATGTAACGCTTGTACGAGGCGTAGTCCGGATGCTGCCCCTTTATAGGCACCTTGAGCCAGGCGCCGCCCGGCGTGTAGTCGCTGCGGTGCCAATCTAGAAGCGAGTAGTAGAGGGAGAGCTGGATGCCCTCCGCCTTGCACGCCTCGGATAGCTCGCCGATTATGTCGCGCTTGAACGGCGTGGAGCCGATGTTGTAGTCGTCCATCTTCGAGGGCCAGAGCGCGAAGCCGTCGTGGTGGCGCGCGGTGATCGTGATGTACTTCGCGCCGGACCGTCTGACGATCCGCGCCCATTCGCACGCGTCGTACTTCGACGGATAGAAGCCGTACACCATGCGTTCGTAGGCGTCGCGGTCAAGTTTGCCGCTATGCAGGTACCACTCGCCCTGCGCGTAGTTGGCGTATATTCCCCACACGATGAACACGCCGTAGCGCTGTTCGGCGAACTTTTCCCTCGCCTCAAGGTTCCACTTCTCGGGCTTGTACTCCGCCGCATTCGTCGCGACGGACAACATGACGAACGCCGCAATGATGCTAGCCTTCGTCTTTCTATCTTGTTTCATCTCGGATTCCCCTTTCTAGTTTTGTTTTTGACTCATTTTTTGTGTCATCATAGGAAACAACAAACAAATGGGAAAGGTTAACATCGTAGAGAAAGTACCGCACATCGTCTTCGGTTACATCCTTCTTTGCCATCAATGCAAGACGCTCGCGCGGCAGCCCTTTCTTATCCCTGGCCTTGACGACAAAATAACGCCGTCCGTCGCGCATTTCAAACGAGAGGGATATAATGTCCTTTACGTCAATTCTGCTGGTCGAGTTGCCGAATTGGAAGAATACACCCTTCTCCGTAACATGGAAAATGTAGGGCAAGACGAACAGAGCAGGAAATAGCACAGAGAAGACGGCGAATACCATAATAGACGTGAGAATTATCCGTCCCCATGTCAGCGTCTCCTGCGTTTCAGGATAGAATATTCTGGCGGCAACAAAAGCGGCAAACACGATTAGACTGTAAACCACCATTCTCCACAACGGAGGCAGCTCCTTGTAGATTTGGCGAATCCTCTCCTTGCGGACTTCCCAATCCCAAGGTTCGGTCCATGAAATCTTCTTCGGGAAAATGCTCATCGCTCTTTACCTCTTTTCTTCATACTGGACAGAAACAGCGGCAGCGACAACCACCACCGCAAGCATCGTAATTTCGATTTTCTCAGTCCTGTGCAACATTTTGTTCCTTTCGATTTCTTATCCTAGTTCACTCAAGTTATGCAACAATCCAGCGCACCAGTTTCACGATGCCGCATCCAACAAGCCAGAGTAGCCCAACTGCGCAGAGTATCGAAAAAAGCCACCATACTCGTTCCCGCCACAGACCACTTCTCCTTTTGCGCGGCAAAGCCTTCCCGCGTCCCTCAGAGGCAATTGACTCAAGCATCGCTGCCACTTCGCCAATGGTCTTGTACGCGACAATCAAATCAATCTCTTCTGGCGCCAATACCCCGTATCGCTGATCGACTTTTTCAAAAAACCTCACTGTACCCAAATCATCCCATGACATCTCCTCGACAAGCGACATAACCATCTGCCATGAGTCCTCGGCCATGACATGCGAAAACATCTCCCCGCATTCGCTCCACGACACCCTTTCATATAATTGGCTCAGCAAAGTAACGACATTTGCGACACGTTCGTCCTTTGGAAGACCGACTCGCCTGCGCAGTTCAAGTTGATCGATGGCAATCGCGTCCCTGCGCTGATACGCCCAATATGCCTTGCCGGGCCATAGCCAGAAATGCTTGACTGCGACATCGACAAGCGGCGCGACTTCGCCCGACTTCGTTTTGCGCTGCAATTCAAGCAATGCTTCCAAATCTTCCCTCATTCTACGGTTCTTCCTTAATTTTGTCAATCTCTCCGTTCGCGCTTTTTTCATTTATTCCCCAACCAAGAAGCTCTAAATGCCTGCAAGTATCACACCTCGTTGCCACTGCCAATGCCTCTGGTGTCATCTTAAAGTCCCTTAGCACTCCATTTCTAAACTTAAGCTCTACATCGACATGGGTACCTTCA
>JAFTCL010000006.1 GCA_017454745.1 Kiritimatiellia bacterium | reverse complement strand
CTGCATCAGGTCGAGCCAGGCGCGGAAGGGACGGGAGGGCGTGTCGCCGGGAACGAGTCCGTAGTGGTCGGGCGACTCTTCAGCGACTCCGCCGGAAGCGAGGTCGTCGAAGGTGCCGGTGGCGACTTCCGTGCGGCGGCGCAGCGACGGAAGATCGGCGAGAAGGGCGCGGAGACGGGAGGTTGGCGTATCGGCGTCCTCGACGATCTCGGCGCCGTAGGAGACGCGGAGCTGGAAGAAAGGGAGGTCGGGGAGGCTGAGGGCCTTGGTGCGGTCAAAGCGTTCGAGGCGGACGGGAGCATTGGCACCGCGCTGAAACTCGTCGAGCGTTGCGTGCTGCTGCTTTTTGAGCTGGTCGGCAAGCTGCCGTCCGTTGCTCTCGTTGAGGACGACGACGGCCTCCTCAGGTTCGGTGCGGATGGAACTGCGCCCTTCAGGGTCGCGAAGGCAGCGGCAGGAAGTCTGGAGAACCATGTTCGTCGGGCAGTCGCCTTCCTGGGAGAGGACGACGCCTGCAAGGGAACGGCAGTCCCAACCCTCTTTGCCGATTTGCACAAGGAGGATGATGCGGACGGTGCTGTGGGCGGAGTCGAGCGCGGCGAAGGAGAGTTCGGCGCCTTCGGGTGCGGGGAAGGCGCGGTCGCCGCGGTGGTAGCGGAGAATGGACGCGGCGGGGTCGAGGCCGTTTTCCTCGCAGAGCTTGACGGCGAGCGGAAGAATCTGCGTTTCGAGACGGGCGATGGTGCCGCAGTAAACGGCGAGTTTGGCGTAGGCGCCGGATGAATAGCGCTTGTCGCGGAAGCGCGCAAGGAACTCGGAGATGCCGCGCTGCACGATGTCAAGGGAGTCGGGCGCGTCGCGCACGATTTGGACGCTGGGCATTTTGAGAAAATCACCGATGCCGTCAACAAGTGGAAAGTAGTGGACGGTGTTGGCGATTTCGGATGTCTTGATCTCCAGGCCCTCCGCGACGGAAATCCGTTCCGGCGAAGCGAGGTAGGGAGTGCCTGAAAAGCCAAGAACCGTGCGGACGGAATCCTGGGCTGCCCATTTTGAGACGACTCGGCGAAGTTTGACCTCATTTGCCGCCTCACCCGACAATTTGGACGCCTGATTCCGGGCGGGGGTGTGGTGCGCTTCGTCGATGAAGATGGAGAGGGCCGGTATTTTGGCGATTGTGGCGCGAAGTTCGTTGGCGGCGGCGGCCCTTTCGTCCTCGGTGCGGTCGAAGAGTTCGGGTTGGCCGTCGCCAAGACGGTCGAGGATGACCTTTTCGGCATTGGTGACCGCGACGAGTCCGACGAGGTCGTCGAAGGGCTGGAGGGAGGCGAGTTTCTGGACGTTTGGATTGCGGACGCGGTTGGAGCGCGAGGCGGAAGTCTCGGCATCGAGCACCATGAACCGCAGTTGACGGCGCAGCCGGGAGGCCAGAGGCTCGGCGACGACCCAGGACGGATCGAACGCCTGGATGGTGCGGAGGCTCGGGACGATGGAGGACTTGAGGCCGGACGGCGCAAGGACGAGGAAGTTTCTTGCAAATGCGGAGTTGTCGGGTTCCTGGAGGGCGAAGGCGAGATCAAGGTAGATGAACGCCGCCATCAGGAAGGTCTTGCCGGCGCCCATGGGCAGGGAAAACAGGTAGTCGGAATAAGGGACTCCGTAGAAGAGGTCGTTGAACACGGCGGAGGCGTCGATAGACTGCGGATCGTCCTCGAGCCGGGCGCGCAGGGTCGGTGCAAGAACGCCACGGCCGTCCGAAACGGGTAGCGATGCAAACTGCAGGAGGGCGAGAGCTTCCGGATGGGATGCAAGATAGTCGCGAACAAGTTGCGAAACGCGGAGGGAGTCGGGATTAAGCGTATTTAGGAGTCCGGTGGCTAAGATGTCGCGCAATGGCCTGTTTCCGCAAGCGACCTTGAGAAACAGATAGGTCTCGACAGCATCGATCTGGACCGGGCGCAAACCTCCGCGTCGGCGCATGTAGTCCAATTGCGCGCGCAACGGGCAATCCGGTGCGTGCGCCCATGTGGATGCGGCTGTCTGGATGAGTTTGTGAACCATGTATGGATGCTACTTTGCTATTACGAGGTAATTTCAAAACTTCTCCAAGGACACCGGTCCTTGGAAACGCCGCCAACTTTATCAAAACGGCACCGCGCCGTCAAGCGTTTTCGTGGGAGACAGGGGGAGCGAATAGTTTCACGGAGCACTGGCTGACGATACAACCGTACCTGTTCGACTTTCTTGAGGACGAGGTCGGGGAACTTGACGAAAACCAGAGACTTTTCGTCCGCATGGCGGAGTCCGTGGAACTTGGCCGCATCGCGACGAAGTACGGATAGCGCGGCAACTGCAGAAAGCCGTCGAGCCACCTCGCGATGTTCAAGTTGCTCCTCATGAAACACGTCTGGAACTTACCGACGACAAAGGAGGCTCTGGCCGAAGTGCGACGGCCACTTCGTCGGCGACCGTGTTTTATACCGTAATCGGCGCAATTACAGGTTCATTTCAACGGGAGTTTTACATTGTGGCCGCGATAACGGAAAATTAGTTCCGAACCGGGATGTGTTGCGATATAACCGGTGGCAACCGGCGAAAATTCCAGCTTTACCCGCCAGCCTCGTTTTCCGGTTAACGGCTCAAACGCAACCGTTACTCCTGGTACCGGGCTTTCGTATTCCGGGATTCCGTCGGCGGTCTCGCCCACCCGCAAAAACAGGTTTAGCGAACGCACCGCCGATCCTGCGGTTTTGGATAACGTTACCTGCGACGGCACGAACGTCAAACCCGGGTCGCAGATCGCCTCCACATCCAACCCCAGCGGAGGGCGTAAAATTTTATTGCCGTTGGAATCCAGAATCTCGAAGAACAGGGTGTGGCTCTGCACCTGGGCATCGGAAAACCGGACACGGCGTTCCACCGTGTAAGATGCCAACGGTTGCAGGGCGTTCGTGGAAACGATCGTTTCACAGGTAACGCCGCCTATATCTTTGGACGTTATCCGTCCCAGCCGATAATCAGGCGAGGAGGCGACCACCTCGTAACGTCCGGTCCAGACCGAACCAGGTTCCGGATCGCGCAACACGGTCGGAAGATCACACCTCACCCAAAAGGCGCCTACCGCCTCGCCGCGAATCTCCGCGACGAGAAACCCGCCATCTTCCGCATCGGAGAAAACCGAAATCTGCCTTGAGAATTGCCCCTGCGACGCAAAAGGGACAAACTCGGCAAAAATTTTCCGTTTTTCGCCCGGCGGTACTGTTTCCGGGAACTCCTTAATTGCAAGGCATGGACATGACGACACCACGCGGCGAATTTGTACCGGACGGTTACCGGAATTTTGTAAGGTCAATTCCACCCGGCGGCACTCGTTGTCCGGGAAAGGCGGCAGCTCCTGCAAAAGCGGGGACAATTGCAAACCGCCGCAAAAAGCAAATCGGCAACAAGACAACACTAGGGTAACAATAACGCCAAACTTCATAATTGAAGGACTAGTCCGCAGCATCCAGATGCCGAATCATCTCCATCACTATTTTTCCGGTGACGAGGAGACTGTCGGCGGAAATTTTATCAAGCGTATCGGCAGCGGTATGCCAATAGTCATTCAGACCGGGGGCGCTGCCGAACTCAAAATCAATCAAATCCACCGCCGGGAAACCGGCATCCAGAAACGGCTGATGGTCATCAAGAATGTGGCCATCGTAAAGACCGATATAATCGCGAAGCCCGACTGCGTCCGCAGCCTCCAAGGCCAGCACCCGAAGCTTGGCCGTGGAGTTGTAAGGCAGGCGCAATTTCAAATCCCGGTCTCCCACCATATCCAAAAGGATAACGGCGTCGACCTGACACCGGCGGCGTTTCAAATCGGCGGAAATACGTTTGCTGCCGTGCAAACCGTCACGGGGAGTATATGCCAGCATACACTCCTCGCCATCGGTAAAACCAAGCATGACCGAATGGCGCAACGGCGCGGAAGACTGCAGTAACCGCCCCAACTCCAGCAGCAGACCGGTTGATGATGCGCCGTCGTTCGCCCCCTCAAATCCGACAGGAGCGGTGCTGACGGTATCAAAATGCGACAACAGCACAATCCACCGATCTCCGCTACCCGGGATGGTTCCGATGACATTTCTCATTGGCAGCAAGCCGCGGGGCGTATGTTGGTTAAACTCGTTAAGCTCAGTCTTTACGCCGCGTTTTCCCAACTCGTCCCGAATCCAGACAGACGCATTACGGGCACCATCGGTTCCAGCGTCGCGCGGGGTAAACCCGCGCACCAGTTCAGTTGCGGCGGCAAGCGCATTGGTCGCGGACACAGAAGTAAATTCCGGCAACGCGGGCGGGTCTTCCGAAATACGCGCCGGGCAACCGCACTCCAGCAAAACGGCAAGAAGCAGTAGCGGGCAGAGCGTTCTCATGTCAGTCCAAAGATATGCCCAGTAAACCCAACAGCCGATTCAGATCGTTATTGTCGAAGAAATCAATCTCAAGCGAACCTTTGGAGTGGCGACCGTTCGGGTGGGTAACGCTGGGGAAAACCCGGACCGAAGTTCCGAAATGGCGGTGCAGCCGATCCACCAAATCGTTTACGTAATGGGGCGGCAGGTCAGGCTGAGCGACCCGCGCCGGTTTGCCGCTATTTTCGCGGGCTTTTTCGGCGGCACGATGCTTGAGCAGATTTTCCAACTGCCGCACGGTCATCGACTCCGCCACGCAACGCCGGGCAATCAGCACCTGCTGACCTGTATCCTCCACGCCAAGCAACACCTTGGCATGCCCGGTCGAAAGCGCTCCCTGGGCCACTAACTGGCGAACCTCTTCCTCCAGATCCAGCAGACGCATCACGTTGGCGATGGCGGAACGGGAACGTCCGACACGATCGGCGACCTCCTGCTGAGTGTAATTGTAATTGTCGGTAAGATTGCGGTAAGCCTCGGCCTCTTCGATTATGTTCAGGTCCTCGCGCTGGACATTCTCGATAATCGCCATTTCCGCCGCCTGCCGGTCGTCTTTGACCTCGCGCAGAATAACCGGGACCTTGGTCATGCCCAATTCAATCGCGGCCCGGAGCCGACGTTCACCGGCAATCAATTCATACCGGTTATCCTCATTCTTGCGGCAAATCAGCGGCTGAATCAAACCGTTGGACCGAATGGACTCGGCCAGTTCCCGGATGGATTCGGGGCTGAAATCCTGGCGGGGCTGAAACGGGGAACGGAAAATTTCAGCGGCCGGAATATCGACCACCGTATGATCAGAAGCCGGTTTCGGAGACGCGGCGATACTAAATCCGGTGGAGGCTACGGCAACATTAGGATCGCCGATCAACTGGTTCAGGCCGCGGCCCAATCCACTGTGCCGGGGAGTCTGATGTCCGGCAGAAGACGGTTTATGCAATTCACGCGGTTTGTCCGCCGGTTTCTTTTTTTTGCTGTTGGAACTGCTCATTACGGATACATCCCGGGCTGGTCAAGGCCGGTGGTTTCCGGCAAACCGAACATAAGATTCATTACCTGCAAAGCCGAAGAGGCCTGCCCTTTCATCAGATTGTCGATATAAGAGACAATCCGCAACCGGTTCGTCCTAGAATCAACGCTCACCGACAAATTGCAGTAGTTGGTGCCGCGCACGTTTATGGTGCCGATGGCCGCCTTACTGTCGTAAACGCGCACAAACGGGCTGTCGCGATAAAATTCCCGGTACACCGCCAGCAATTCGCCCTCGGTCATCGGTTTACGCAAATCGGCGTACAGGCAAGACATAATGCCGCGGCAAACCGGCACCACCTGAGCGGTAAAGGTAACCAGCACCGGTTCGCCAGTCAACAAACCCAATTCACGCTCCACCTCGCACACGTGCTGGTGTCCCGCCAGCTTATAAGCGTTCATCTGCTCGTAGCGGGCCGGATAATGGTGGGCCGGGTTCGCCTTTTTGCCCGCGCCGGAGATGCCGCTCTTACAATCGCAGATCACGCTGCGCGGGATGAAAATCCCCGCTTTGGCCGCCGGGGCCAAGCCGAGAATGCAGCTGCAGGCGAAACATCCGGGGTTGCCCACGATACGGGCGCGCTTAATCTCATCACGGTGCAATTCCGCCATGCCGTAGGCGTTTTCACCCAACAAATCTGGCGAGGCGTGGACCGGATCCTTGCCAATTCTGGTGGCGTAATCGGCATACGCCTCGGCAGTGGTAAAACGGAAATCCCCGCTGTAGTCAATCACTTTGCGACCGCGTTCCAGCTCTTTGCGGGCGTCAAACATCCCCACCCGGTCCGGGGTTGAGAAAAACACCACATCCGCCGGTGCGTTTTCCGCCGCCGGATCGTCCGCCGCCAAGATGGGCATATCGCAAAAACCTTGCAAGTGCGGATAGACCTGCGAAATCGGCTTCCCGGCCTCTTCGCGGGCAATCAGCGCGGTTATTTCCGCCTGCGGATGGCGAAGCAGCAACTCAATGATGCCCAGACCGCCATAACCTGTGGCACCGACAATTTTGGCACGAATCATACTACACCTCCAAAAACCGCCAAAAGCTTACTATAATATTTTTGAAAAAACAACTGCAAAATACCATAGATCGGCAAAGATGCGCTAAGAAACCGCAATCTCGATCCAATCGCCGGGCCACGGCACATGCGAATCAATCACGCGAAAATCGCATTATCGGACTATTGTGTTGACGTTTGCGCATTAATAATGATACACTGGTTTGGTGTGGTGTAATTGTGTCATGGCTAGCGCGAAGAATGTCTCCGGGAGTTAACCGATGCGAATTTTGTGGATAGAAACGATAAGCGACTTGGGTGGGGCGCAATGCAGTCTTTATGAGGCATGTACCCGTTTGGCGGCCAACCCGAAAATCGAACTCGCAGTAGCGTTGCCGCGTGGAGAGCTTGCGGATCGACTTAAAACCGCAGGTGTCAAAACCTTTGAAATCAACGCCATCCGACCGCGGCTGAAAGGTTTTGGTCTGTTTGGAATGTTAGCCAACCTTTTCCAGTCAACCGCCCCGTTGAAACGGGCCATATTCAAATTCTCTCCAGACATCATCCATGCCAACAGCACCATTGCGCATCTGGCCACCGCGCCGCTGGTCAAAGACATCCCGATGATACTGCACCTGCGCGACATCCGGGTGCCGCGCCAGCTGTTCCGAAAAATCGCCGACCATTCGGCGGCGATCGTATGCGTATCCGAAGAGGTGGAGCACTTTATCGCCAGAATCCTCCCGATGCGTTATTTTTCAAAAGTGCAAAAAATTGCGAACGGCATCGACACAGAACGGTTTGTACCCGGAGACAAAGCCGCGGCCCGCGAAAAATTCAAACTCCCCCAGAATGTACCGATAATCGGGATGGCCGCGCATCTGATCCCTTGGAAACGACACCACGTATTTGTCCGCGCCGCCGCGCTCATTCTGGAAAAATTCCCCGACGCGCACTTCGTGATCGCCGGGCGGCTAATGCGGCGGGAAAACCGCAATGTCGAGAAGTCGCTTCAGGGGCTAATCGGAAAACTTGAGTTGACCGATCGCGTCCACTGGATAACCGACTGCAATGATCTGGAACACCTCTACCCCGCGTTCGACTTGTTGATCCACCCTGCGATCGGGGAACCTTTTGGCCGGGTGGTATGCGAAGCGATGGCTTGCGGGATACCGGTGGTTGCCGCCATTCCGGGTGGGCCGGAAGAGATTATCAATGACGGTGCAAACGGGATTTTGGTGGAGGACGGCCGATCTCCCGATTTGGCCAATGCGGCCATCAGGTTGCTTGAAAATCCCGATAAGCTGACCGCCCTCGCGGCAAAAGCCAGACCGGCAGTCTTAAAACGATTTGACCGGTCACGGGTAGCGACCGAACTGGCCGACCTGTATGAAAAAATCCTCCACCAGTACAAAGACTGGTCGGAGGATGATGAGTTTGGGCAGCACTAATCAGTCCGCCCCTGACGTCCGGAAACGGTCAGCCGCTACTCGCGAGACTTGTTCTTCGCCTCGTTGACGCGAAGCTTGCGTCCCTGCACGTCTTTGTCGTTGAGCGCCTTAATCGCGGCCTCCGCCTCCGGGCGGTTCGGCATTTCAACGAAACCGAACCCCTTGGACTTCTGATTGAAACGGTTGGAAATGATACGGGCCGAAAACACCGTTCCGAACTTCTCGAACTCCTTGCGCATTTGGTCTTCCGTCATATCGTAGCTGAGATTACCGACATAAATCTCCACGCAATCCTTGCCGGAGACGCCGGCTGCCGGCGACGCACCTTTGCGCGGCGCGGATTTAGTCCCGCCCTTGCATCCGAATTTCCCGACCAATACGCCGGCCACGAACCCGGCTAACGCTGTGCCTGCGGGAACCGCCCAAACGGGCAAATTCGCGCAACACCCTTCTGCTGCCATTAGGAACACTTACGGTCCTCCTTCTCTCTCTGCTCTGGTTAAACCACACGCCCTGCGGCCGGAGGCCACACTGCCTAAACACCCGGCGGCACACTCGAACCGCCAAGCGCGCCCCGAAAGGGCATCAGCGCGTTTCCAGAAAGCCTTCCAGCTTCTTAATGCGTGTGGGGTGGCGCAACTTGCGCAACGCCTTGGCCTCAATCTGGCGGATGCGCTCACGCGTCACGTTGAAATGCTTACCGACCTCCTCTAACGTGCTGGTGTAACCGTAGGACAAACCGAAACGGTAATCCAGCACTTGGCGCTCCCGCTCGGTAAGGGTCGCCAAAACCTGTCCCAGTCGCTCCTTCAGCATGTTTCTCGCCGTCTCTTCCGAAGGGTTCTCTGCCGAAGGATCCTGAATGAAATCTCCGTAACGGGCGTCATCACCGTCGCCCACCGGGCTTTGCAGCGAAATCGGCTGCTGCGCCATGCGGAAAACCGCCCGCACCCGCTCGACCGGCAGATTCATCTCTTCCGCCGCCTCTTCCGGGGTCGGCTCGCGGCCCAGCACCTGCACGAGTTTTTTCTGGACGCGGAGCAGACGGTTGATAGTCTCGATCATGTGCACGGGGATGCGGATGGTGCGTGCCTGGTCGGCGATCGCGCGGGTCGCGGCCTGACGGATCCACCAAGTGGCGTAAGTCGAAAACTTATAGCCGCGGGTGTATTCAAACTTTTCCACCGCCTTCATCAACCCGGTGTTACCCTCCTGAATCAAGTCCAAGAACGACAGCCCGCGGTTCATGTATTTTTTGACAATACTGATCACCAAGCGCAAATTGGCCTCCACCATCTCGGTGCGGGCATCCTGCCCGGAGTGCAAAACTTCAAGCAGTTTTTTAAAATTCGTTTCGAACTCATCCGGATCCATACCGAAATCGCGGGACTTTTCATCCATAATCGCCTCGGCCTTCTGGATGTCCTGCTCGCGTTTGCTGCTGCTGCGGCCTTTGTTCTTCTTCCGCAACTCTTCGACGTTCTTTCTTGCCCGGATATAAGGCAAGTAGTATTTAGTCTCGGCCTCAAAACAAACGCTTTCCAGAATTTTCTGCTTGAAATTCAACCCTCTGAAAACATCAAGCATTTCCGCGCGCACCTTCTCTTGGTTGCGCAAGGCGTTCTTCATCTTCGCGTTGTTGCCGACCGAGGCCAACACCCTGTCGTACGCATCGTGCAATTTCTTCTCGCAAACCTCCAGACTTCGGCGCAGCTTGCTGATGCTCTCCATGTAAGCCTCGCGGCTGCTCTTTCCAAGCCGCTCCGCCTCTTTGTCGGAAACCACCCGGTCAAAACGCTCCGACCCGTTCGCGAGCTTGTCAATCAAATCCATGTACATCCGAGGCGCGAAAGCGAACTGGTTGAACAAGTTGCAAACCTGGGCCTCGGCATCCTCGATGCGTTTGCAAATCTTCACTTCCTCTTCACGCGACAACAGCGGCACCTGCCCCATCTGATGCAAATACATACGGATCGGATCGTCAAAGAAATCCATCCGCCCGCGCTGCTTGGAATCGACAGGATGCTCATTGCGGAACCGCTCAACCTCGTCCGCGCTCCTTAGGATGCGGATTTCAAGCTTTTCCAGAACCTTTTCGCAGTCTTCGATCATCTTCGGGCTGATCACCTCCATCGGAAGAACCTTATTGATGTCTTCCGGAGTGATATACCCCTGCTGGCCGACCGCGAACCCGTAAAGCAGAGTGACGTAATTCTCCATCCGCTTCTTCTGGGTTTCTTCCTGATCATCGGAGAGCGTAGCATCGCCGCCCTCGCCCAGCTGCTCGCTAACCGCGTCTTTGATGTCCTTGTTCGGTTCGGCGCCGTCACCGATAATCACTTCATCATCGCCATAGCCGTCATCATCCTCTTCCGTCCCCTCATCCACGGGAGTGACGTTCATCTCGGCTTTGCGGATGTTCTTAAATTCAGATTCTTCATTGAAATTGGCCAGCTCTTCTTCCGTTGGTTCGGAATTGTCGTCATCAATCGACATGGAGGCCAAGGGACTTAACACCGCCAGTGAAACCACCACGCTGCCCTCTTTGTCCTTCACCATGGCCAAACGCTCTTCGTCCATGATTATCTCTTGTTTTTCGGCGACCGGGGGCTGCTTCGCTTGGACATTGACGGTTTCCGCCGCAACCGCTTTCGGTTGGCGTTTTTTCGACGGCTTCACTTCTTCAGAATTTGCCGCGGCCGACTCTCTGACCGCCTTTTCCTCCCTCGACACCGCATCTACCACTTTTTCCGGCTTCCGTTTCGCAACGGGCTTTTTCGCCGTAGTCTTATCTTTGACAGCAGTGTTCTTTTTACTGGATGCCATGTTTCATTAACCCCTTTCCATAGGACATCTTCGCCCGCTCAGGATACAGTTACCCCACTGCACCGCAAGAGGCGAAGAAGAATACTACCACAGCGGTAGTGAATTGTCAATTAACTGACGTAAAAAAAAATCAAAATAATTTGTTTCTCCTTGCTTTCTCCAACGCGTTGTGATAAGTTACCAAAACAGTGTTTGCGGATTATGCGGTTGCAGATTCAATCCGCTTAAATGGCTTTCTAACACAACCGGTTAACAAGGAGCAGGTATGGCACAGGCGATCATTTTCCCGAAACTTGGTCAGACCATGGAGGAGGGCGCAATTGTCAAATGGTTGAAAAAAGA
Organism: Kiritimatiellia bacterium; assembly: GCA_017454745.1. Taxonomy (GTDB): domain Bacteria; phylum Verrucomicrobiota; class Kiritimatiellia; order RFP12; family UBA1067; genus UBA1200. Next base: position 12,419 of record JAFTCL010000006.1, on the reverse strand, counting down.
GGGTGACGCGGTAAAAAAAGGCGACATTCTCTTTGAAATCGAAACCGACAAGGCCAATCTCGAGGTCGAAAGTTTCTTTGAAGGCACTTTGGTCAAAATTTACGTGCGGGAGGGCGTCACCGTTCCGGTGAACACCGTGGTTGCGTATGTCGGCACGCCCGGCGAAAAAGTTCCCGACCAGCCCCCCGCCCCGGAAGCGGAAAAAACCGAACCAGCCGCAGCCCCGGCTCCGGCCGCGACGGCACCGACCGCAGCCCCGGCTTCGGCACCGGCACCTGCGCCGGCCGCCCCGATTCCGGCGGCTCCCACCGCGCCGGCATTTAAACCCGCCCCGCTGCCAGCCGCCCCGGCTTCAACGGCTGCCGCCAAGCGGTTGGTAATCTCCCCCCGCGCCAAAGCCTGCGCGAAGGAAGCGTGCATCGACCCCGCCAATATCCGCGGCACCGGCCCGAACGGACGCATCGTGGAGAAGGATGTCAAAGCTTATCTGGACGCCCACGGATACTCCCAGCTCCGCATCACCCCGGCGGCCAAACGGCTGGCGGCGCAAAACAATATCGACATCCTCACCGTGCGCGGTTCCGGCGACGGCGGGCGGATTATGGTTGACGATATCAACCGCGCCATCAAGCGGTTGCCGGTGCCGTTGACCAAAATGCGGCAGGTCATTGCCCGCCGTCTGCAGCAGAGCAAACAGACCATTCCCCACTTCTATGTCACCGTCAAGACCGACATGACCGAACTGCTGGCTTTCCGCAACGAACTTAAGGAGCGCGGAATCAAATACAGCGTGAACGATTTCGTTCTGGAAGCGGTAATCCTTTCGCTGGAGGAGTTCCCGATCGTCAACTCGGTCACCGACGGTGCCACGGTAGCGTGGCGCGGCGATGTTGACCTCGGAATGGCGGTCAGCGTTCCCAACGGGCTGGTGGTGCCGGTTATCCGCGCCGCCCAGACCCTTACCATGACGGAACTCAAGGCGCAAACCTCCGCCCTATCAGAAAAGGCCCGCGCCGGGAAACTTATGCCGGACGAAATGACCGGCAGCTCTTTCACCGTTTCCAACATGGGTATGATGGGTGTTGACCAGTTCATGGCGATCGTCAACCCCGGCGAGGCCGGCATTCTCGCCGTCTCCTCCGCCCGCCAAGTCCCGGCGGTTGTCAACGGGGAAATCAAGATTCGTTCGGTGATGGCGATGACCCTCTCGGTTGACCACCGGATTGTCGACGGGTCGGTTGCCGCAGAGTTTGTGAACGCGGTCAAGAGCAAGCTCGAAAACCTCGAACTCTGGAAATCGCTGGTGTAATCGATAGGAGGCTTGTTTATGTACGATTTCGATGTGATTGTTATCGGTGCCGGCCCCGGCGGCTATCCCGCCGCTATCCGTTCGGCGCAACTCGGCAAGAAAACCGCGATCGTCGAGCGCACGGCTTTCGGCGGCACCTGCCTTAACTGGGGATGTATCCCCACCAAAACTTTAATCGCCTCGGCCGAGCGTTATCTTACCGCCACCGAGTCTGAGTGTTTCGGCGTGACCGCCAAAAACGTTTCCGCCGATTACGCTAAAATGGCGGCCCGGAAATGCGAGGTGGTGAAGAAACTCTCCGGCGGCATCCAGGCGCTTTTGAAGTCGAACGGCGTGGAGATGGTTTCCGGTCTCGCCCGCTTCGAAGGCGCAAACCGTCTTTCGGTGGTACAGGAGGATGGCACCCGCTGGATCACGTCCGAAAAAATCATTATTGCCGCCGGCAGCGAATCGGCCATGCCGGGATTTATTCCCAAATCGCCGAAAATCATGGACAGCAAGCAATTCCTCAACCTTACCGCCCTGCCTAAACGCCTGTTGATTCTCGGCGGCGGTGTGATCGGTTGCGAATTCGCCTGCATGGCGGCAGCGCTTGGCACCAAGGCCACCATCGTTGAGATGTTGGACGACATCATCATGCCGTTGGACCGGGATGTCCGCCGCGTGTTGCGCAAGCGCATGGATAAACTCGGCATCGAAGTCCTGACCGGAGCCCCGCTCACTGACATCAGCGCGTCCGCCAAGGGCGTAACCGGCAAATATCAGGACCGCACCCTTGAGGCGGATGTCCTGCTGGTGGCGGTTGGCCGCCGCCCGAACACCCGCGAACTCGACCTGGACCGCGCCGGCATAAAGACCGATGAGCGCGGCATGATTCCGGTTGACCGCCAGTGCCGCACCCAAGTCGCCAACATTTTCGCCGTGGGCGATCTGGTAAAGGGCGGTATCCAACTCGCCCACGCGGCCACCCAACAAGGGCTGGTCGCCGCCGAGGCCGCCGCCGGATTGAAGTCTAAAATCGAAGCGATTTGCCCCTCGTGCATCTTCACTATGCCGGAAATCGGCATGGCCGGCTTGAGCGAAAACCGGGCGCAACAGGAAGGGCGCAAAATTATCACTGGAGCCTTCCCGTTCGCCGCGCTTGGCAAGGCAATGGCCAGCGGCGACACCGACGGTTTCGTCAAATGGATTGCCGACGCCGCCACCGGGCAGCTTCTTGGCGCCCAGGCAATCGGAGCGCACGCCACCGACCTCATATCCGAAGCCGCCGTGGCCATCCGCAACGAACTCACGATTGATGACATCGCCGGCACGATCCACTGCCACCCGACCTTCTCCGAGGCTTGGATGGAAGCGGCCCATGCCTGCCACAAGAGCTGTATACATCTGCCCGCCTGCCGTTAACGCGGGAATCACGTGCCGGTTGCCGTCCCAAAAGGCGGCAACCCTTTTTTTGCAAAAAAGTTAATTTGCGGCTTGACTCTAAAACCAGTATAAGAGATAATACCCGCCTGTTTTGACGAGCCAGGGTGGCGAAATGGCAGACGCAGCAGACTCAAAATCTGCCGCCCGCGAGGGTGTGAGGGTTCGACTCCCTCTCCTGGCACCATAAAAAACGCCCCGTTTCCGGGGCTTTTTTTGCATATATGCCCTTTTGGGTGTCACGAACGTTGAAATTGGTTGATTTATGCTTGAAAAACCGCCTTTATCCTATGTATAATTTTTCGCGTGTTTGATTAGGTGTGACCAAAACTGCATTAAAGCGCGGGGGTACCATGGACGATAACAACAGCTTGTTTGTGAAATTCTTCAGACCTTGTTTCAAATGGCGCGACGTTGCCGACGCAGCCCGTACCACCATTCGCATGCCGGAAGGCACCAAAGAGCCGAGCAGTGCGTGGAAACGCCGCATCCTGCTGGCGGAACACTCGCCCATCAGGCAGATGGTGTTCAAATGGAAATGGTCCAACCTGAAATATTGGGTGAGCGTGCACTTCGTTCGCCATAAGTTCGGCATCGAGCATTTTGTCAGCACCCAGCGCACCGACCGTACCGGGGTCAACCGCGAGTCGCTGCCGCAAAACTCGTTGGTGGAGCACGAGTGCTTCGCCAACGCCCAGGCCATGATTTTCATTTCCCGTAAGCGGCTTTGCCGCCAAGCTTCGCCAGAAACGAACGCCGCCTGGCGGCTGGTGCTGGACGAGGTGAAGAAAACCGAGCCGGAACTGTACAGCGTATGTGTTCCGGAATGCGTCTATCGCGGCTTTTGCCCCGAATTCAAGAGTTGCGGCTACGCCGCCACCGAGGCATTCGCCAAGGCTCGCGAAGCTTACGTTAACGGAACTCCAACAGATTAGTTGCGGACTGCTTTAAAATGAGCGATAACACTACTCAACCCGGCGAAAGGTTGCAGAATTACCTTTCCCACCGCGGGGTGGCTTCCCGACGCCACGCCGCGGAAATGATCGCGGCCGGACAGGTGTCGGTTAACGGCCAAGTGATTACCGAACCCGGCACAAAAGTCACCCCCGGAAAAGACACCGTAAAGGTGAACGGACGGAAAATCGATGCCGCAATCGAAGAATTGCACACCGTGCTGCTCTACAAGCCGGCCGGCCTTATCTGCGGTGCCGACAACAGCCAAGGCGAGACAGTTTGCGATTTGATGCGCCAAGAGTATCGCGAGCGGCTGGTGCCGGTGGGACGGCTGGACAAGGAAACCGAGGGCCTGCTCCTGATGTCCAACGACGGGGAGCTGATCCAGCGCATGACCCACCCGCGTTTCGGCCACACCAAAACCTACGTCGCCCACGTTGCGGGCTACATGACGGACGATAAAATCGCAATCCTGCGTTCGCGCATGGAAATCGACGGTTATCTGATCCGTCCGGTGCAGGTTGACGTGTTGAAAGTCGGGCGCGACAACGTTCACAAACTGGCGTTCACATTGTCCGAGGGACGTAACCGCCAAATCCGGAAAATGTGCGCCATCGCCGGGTTTACCGTACTGAAACTCACCCGAGTGCGGATCGGGCCGTTGAAAATCCGCAATATGGAACCGGGGGACTGGCGTGAACTAAGTCACGAAGAGGTTAAACAGCTTAAGCGTGATCCAAAAACGGCCGCAAAACGATGAATCAGGATTTCGCGATTGAAATCCGTCAGCCGACGTGATAAAATTATTGTGTTTTTTACCCCGTTGCTGGCCAACGGGCAACCCTTTTTGCGAGACACAGAATGAAACCGCTTTTTGTTGTGATATCCGCGCCGTCGGGAGCCGGTAAAACCACGCTCTGCGATTTACTGCTTCAAACCTACCCTGAATTTTGTTACTCCGTTTCCTGCACCACCCGCTATCCCAGATTCGGAGAGGAGGACGGCATTGATTACCATTTCCTACCCAACGAAACGTTTGAGCGTTTCATCAAGGAGGAAAAATTCCTTGAATACGCGCTCGTCCACGACAATTACTACGGCACGTTGAAACAGCCGATTTACGACGTGCTTAACGAACGGCAAAGCATGTTGCTGGACATCGATGTTAAAGGGGCGGCGCAGGTACGCAAACACATCGCCGGGCTTCATCAAAGCGATCCTCTGCGTTCCGGCTTTGTTGACATATTTATCTCCCCGCCTTCAATGGAGGAATTGCGGCGGCGGCTGGAAACACGGGGCACAGACGCCCCGGAGGTTATCGAAAAACGCCTGCTCAACGCGCAAGAGGAGATGTCCCACTCCGGCGAATACATGTATCAGGTGGTTAACGACCAATTGGAAATCGCGTTGCGCCAGCTTTGCGACATTATCAATGTCAAAGGGCAGATAATCTAAGCAAAAATCGCGGCGGATTCATTTTTTTTAATCCGCCGCTTGACTTTACCACTCAAAAATGGTAATTTATACGCCGTTTTTTGCGGAGAGGTGGCGGAGCCTGGTTGAACGTACCTGACTCGAAATCAGGCGTATCCTTACGGGTACCGTGGGTTCGAATCCCACCCTCTCCGCCATTTTTTTAGTCGAGTGGTCAGGAATCCACTCACCATTCTACATTCCCCTCTCTCCACTCTCCATTTTTCATTCTTAATTCTTCATTTCCGCTCTCTTCGCTCTAAGTTGTGCCAATCGCTAAAATTTGGCTTTATTGCCGATGCATTTTTTGATAATATTTTTCTTGTATTTAATTGGGAGAGTCTTATGCACCGACAAATCAACCGCCGAGGCTTTATCTCGCAAGCTGTAACGGCGTTCGCCGCTATTTCATCGTCGCGCACGTTCGCGCAACGCTACACGCCACCGTCACGCACGGTTACCATGGGAATTATCGGTTATGGCGGTCGCGGAAATCAAATGCTGCCGGTGTTCCTTAACCAACCGTTTGTACGATTTCTCGCGGTATGCGACTGCGTGAAAAGCCGGCGGGAACAAGCAAAAGCAGTGGTGGACGCTTTCAATGGCAACAGCGACTGCACCGCATACGATGATTTCCGCGAACTGTTGGCCCGTCCGGACATAGACGCCCTTTACATTGCCACCGGCGACCGTTGGCACGCCCGTTTGGCGATTTACGCGATGGCGGCCGGAAAGGACGTTTACTGCGAAAAACCGATTTCCCTGTCGATGGAGGAGGGCGAGGCGGTAAACGCGGCAGCCAAGCGTTTCGGCCGAATCTACCAGGGCGGAGTACAACGCCGCACGGTGGGAAATTTTATCACCGCCCGCGAACTCGCCACCTCCGGGCGGCTCGGCAAAATCCACACCGTGCACGCCGGAATGGCCGGAATGGGCGTCTCCGCCACCAACAAATTTCTTCCGGAAGAACGGCTCGACACGAACGAGGTAAACTGGGATATGTGGCTTGGTGCCGCCCCGTTTCGCCCCTTCAACATGAATTACGTAAAAGGCGGCTGGCACAGCCAGTACGATTTCCACGGCGACCTTTCAGAATGGGGAAGCCATACGGTTGATTTATGCCAGTTGGCGCTGGGGCGCGAGTTGACCGCCCCCACCCGATACGTTCCGATAAACGCCACTCGTGTCGAAGCGTCTTACCCGGATGGCGTTAAGCTGGTTATGCGCAACGGCGGATTCAGCGATTCCTGCGCCATTCGTCTGGAAGGTGACGAAGGATGGGTTGAAACCGACGACTCCGGACAAATCAAGGTTTCCGATCCCGCATTGTTGCAGGGACGCAAGATTCTGACCGAGCGCTGGACCAGACCGGTTGCCCACCCCGCCGAATTCATAAACTGTGTCCGCAACCGCCGTCGACCGTCCGCGCCGCCGGATTCGCTGCACTTCTCGCACGTATGCTGCCACGCCGCGTCAATCGCCTACCACCTTAACCGGGCATTGGAGTTCGACCCGGCAACGCTGACTTTCCCTAACGACGCCGAAGCAACCCGACTTACCCATCGCTCCGCCCGCGCACCTTGGACGCTGGCATAAATCCAGGAAAATAATCATGAACATCCGACAAATTCTTCTGATCTCGTTCTGGTGCTGCAGCGGAGCCTTCGCAGAGATTAACGAATCCGCGCTTTGCAAAACTTTGGCTGACCAAAACTCCACCTGGGAAAACCGTGACCAAGCGCGGCAGACGCTGCTAGCGCAAGGCACAGACGCATCCGTCCCGTTGTTGTCAGAACAACTAAACGCGGAAAACACCTTTGACAACGCATTCTTCTTGCTATCCTCTTTCGGTACTCCGGCGGCAAACGCAGCGTTGGAGTCCGCGCTGAAAGGCGGTAAGCTTACCCCGAACCAACAGATTGCGATATTCGACTTTATGGGACGGCATGGTTTGAGCAACTGTGTTGGGTATTCGGTTGACCAAGCCAATAATTCCACCAATCAATCGGTTAAAGCGGCAGCCGCCCGGCACCTAGCCTTTTTTGCCAACGCCGACACCATACGCCAGCTCGAGCGTCCTGACAACGCCCGTGCCGCCACCGATTACCTGATTGCCGCCAGACGGGCGGAGTCTAATGCGGTTGAGGACGCCATAACACTGTTCACCGACCTGTACCTTGCTACTGACGTACCGGACAACATCCGTCTTGCCGCACTTTGCGGTTTAATATCAACCGACCATCGGAATCTTGATCGTTGGGTCATCGAAGGTATGGCCAGCTCGCGAGAGAACTGGCGAGGAACCGCTGCCGACAGTATTTGCGGCTTGCCTCCAAAAACCATCCGCAAATCGTTCGCCGATTGGCTGGAAATTTTGCCGGCGGATTCAATTGAAATTTTACTGCGCGCCATTATTCATCACCAAGTTCCCGGCGGTCGCAGAATCATGTTACGGGTGTTGAAGGACACCCACTTTCCGCACTTGCGGCAAATCGCCGTCGATGGTTTGGGCGTATTTGGCGAAGAGCGCGATGTCGCCACCCTGATCCGGATGCTCAACTCCGAAGAGTCGCCGGAGCTTTCCGATGTGGCCCGCAAAGCCTTGATTACCATGGAATGTCCCGAAGCCGACCGGATTCTGATGGACGCTTTGAACCGAAACTCCGGGAATACAAAAACTTTCCAGTCAATCATCGACATCGTCACCGTCCGCAATCCCCAAGGATTGGCCGGGAAACTCTTGCCTTTTATCCGTAGCAACGATCCGCAACTGTACACCCCGGCATTTACCGCACTGTCAAGGCAATCCGGACAAAAAGAGCTTCACGACATCATTGCCGCCGTTGCTGGTTCAAAAGACGCGCAATACGTCCAGGCGGCTGAAAAAACCGTTCTAAAGCTCGCCGGTAATTTTCACCAAGAAATCCCGCCTCTGCTCATTAAGGCGCTGGATCAGGCGGAAAACATGATTCCTGAAGCGCAGCAACTGTTAATCCGCGGCTTGGGCGTGGCGGACGAAAACGCGGAAAGCCGGGCCAAACTGACCAAACTGGCGACCAGTTTAAACGGCGAAACCGCAGACATTGCGATCCGCGTCTTGTGCAAAAGCGATGATCCAACGACCATGGAGACACTTTTTGGCTTATCTCGCGATTATCCGTCGGACAAGATGAAATCGCTTGCATTGCGTTCCGCCCTGAAGTTGTTTGAGCGGAAACAGCATCCGGAACGGTACGCTAAAATGCTGTGGGATTCCGAACCGCGAATCCGTTATCCCGAAGAGCGCAACCTGTGGCTAAATGCTTGCGGGGCGGTAGCTACCGCCGAAGCTAGGGAAAAAATCAAGCCCTTCCTTAATCAACTGGAATACCGGTCTGAGGCATCGCGCGCATTGCGTAGAATCGCACTCCGCATTCCCGACAACACTCCCGATCCGCGCGCGGCGGGCGCCACCGTCGCACCAATCACCTTTGTGCCGCACCGGATTTCAGCCTACAAAACAGAAGCGTGCGGTGTGGCCGATTTCAACAAGGACGGCAAACTGGATATCGTTTCACTCCCATACCTTTACCTAGCCCCCGATTTCAAGCCGATAAAGATTTCCGAGACCGATATGTTTATTGGGGCAGACGGCAAAGGTTACGCAAAAGATTTCATGAATCTGCCCTTGGATGTGGATCATGACGGAAACACCGACATTATCTCCGGATGTTGGTTCAACCAAGAAACCTGGTGGTTGAAAAACCGTCTCCCCGACACTTCGGTGTGGGTCAAAAATCTCATCGAAAAAACCGGAAACATCGAAACCGGCATTTTGGTCGATCTCGATGGAGACGGAAAAGCGACCGATTTCGTACCCGACACCCCTAATGTGACCTGCGTTTACCAGCGGCAGGACAAGACCGGTCAGGCGCCATTTGCACGTGATTCGGTTAACGTAGAAAAATGCGACTGCGGACGCGGATGCGGCGACATCAACGGCGACGGCAAAAACGATTTGCTCACTCCGATCGCATGGTACGAGAAAAAGTCCAAGAATAACTGGCAACGCCATCCTCTGCGACTCGGTTTTGAGACCGGCAAATACGGCCATGCCTCTAACCTAATCGTATTTGATGTCAACCGCGATGGAAAGAACGACATCATTGTCAGCTCCGCCCACCGGCATGGGATATTCTGGTACGAACAATTGAACGATCGCGATGCCGACGGGGAAATCCAGTTCAAACAGCATTTAATCGACGACACCTGGTCGCAGGCCCATTACTTAGGCTGGGGCGACATCGATGGGGACGGCCTTCCTGAACTGGTGACCGGAAAGCGTTTTCTGGCGCATAACGGCGGCGATCCCGACCCTTACGGAAAAGTCGGCATCTACTATTACGACTTCTCACCCGAAGCAAATCCTGAATTCCGCAAACACATCATTTCTTTCGATGACGGCGTGAATCTTGGATTGAACGTCGAACTGGTCGATGTCGACGGCGACGGCGACATCGATTTGGTGACCACCGGCAAGCAGGGCGGTTTGGTATGGTTTGAAAACCGTATGACCGACGAAGTTTCCGATGAAGAGTATCGGCAGGGACTGACGCCAATCTCCTTCGAAGTCCGCCTTACCAATGACAAAAACCTCGCGCTCGCCAGCAAAGGAGCCCAAGCGTCGGCCGACAGTGAGAAAAATGCGGGGTGCGTAAAATTCCTGAACGATGGCTACGACTGCGACTTGAGCCAAATGGAACAGACCCGCTGGCACTCCGCGCTCACACCGATGCCGCATTGGGCGGAGATTAAACTGCCCGCCCCTAAGGCAATCCGCCATGTGATACTGCGTCCGGCAGACCAGAAAGGTTATCCAGCGAGTTACGAGCTTCAGGCAAAAGTTAATGGCGAATACCGTACCGTAAAGGCCGATGACAACAACCAATCCGCGCTGTTGGACATTTCGTTCGATCCGGTTACCACTGACACCATCCGGGTCATCTTCAAGAAAAACGCCAACCCCGCCTATCCTGACGCCGCGCAATTCGGTGAGATCGAAATCTTCGAATAACCGCTAATCACGCAATAATGCATTCCAAAGCGGAAAGGAAGTAACCCCATGAGCAAGATCGAGTGGCTTAACACCCAAATCTCCAGCTGGCAGGCCGAAGGGTTGATCACCGTAACGCAGGCCGACGCCTTGTTGGCACGATACGCAGCCGCCACCAAACCGCGGCATTGGGGGAAGATTCTGGCCGGCGCTTTCAGCGCGCTGTTGATTGGGCTGGGCATTATCGCCCTCTTTGCCGCCAACTGGAATGAGTTCAACCGTCCGATGCGGGCCGCCATCGCTTTGGCACCTTTGACGCTCTGCGGGATTGCCGCCTTGGTTGCCGCCTTCAGGCAGAACCGTTCTACCGCCTTTTGGGAACCGCTCGGTATTTTGTGGTTCATCACCACCATAGCCGCTTTCGCGCTGGTCGCGCAAACCTACCAGATAAGTCACGACCTCCCGGCATTCATTTTTGGGTGTGCCCTACTCACACTGCCAGTGGTTTATCTAACCAGATCCGTAACCGTGTTGGCATTATGGCCAATTCTCCCCCTAGTGCGGATATGCGTAAGAATCAACGATTTCGGTCGGTCGGTGGAAAGCGGCAACACTGCTTTAATTGAAGCGTTGCTTTACTTTGCATTGACCGCATTGGCAATCCCGACGGCGATAAAATTCTTCCGGAGCAAACCCAACCGGCTGTTGCGGGAAAATTTGCTGGCGGTATTATCCATAACCTGTTCGGTAGGCATTTGCATGACTTTTGCAATTATCACTGATAAAGGGCGGGTTACTGAAGCAATTTTTGCCATTCCGCTTATACTTATTTTTGCGTTGCATCTGGCACTTGGAAGACGTTACCATTCCCCGGTGTTAACCGGATTGGGAATTCTGTATTTCGGATGGGGAAACATTTTGGTGCCAATACCTGAAGCGATCGATCATATTACTGACAATTTTCTAACCGCAAATTATATCGCGCTTAACGGCCAGGAATGGGGTATGGCGACCGCCATCATTATCGGTTTATTAGGCACATTGGTCTGGGCTATCCGTTCATGCATAAAACTCAATTTGGTAACGACACGGGAGTTAACCGGTCTTTACATTGCCGCTGCACTGCCAATAGCTTACATAGCGGTTGCCGCATTGTACAATAGCGTGGGCGATATGCTGGCTTACCTGTTGCAATTGGGCTATGCCGGCTATGTGCTGGTTTACGGTTTGCGCCACCTGAAACTGTCCGACATTAACATCGGCGTGGCTCTGTTCTGCTACTTCATTTTGGTCAAATTCTTCTCCAGCGAATGGAGTTTCACTATAAAAGGCATTATTCTGATTTTATGCGGCGTGGTGTTGGCGGCGGTCAACATCGGGTTTGCCAGATATAAGCGCAGTCTCACGGAAAAGACGGCAAAGGAGGTGGCATGATGAACCGTAAACACTTCGCAATCACCGTTGGGATCGCTTTGATCGCTCAGTTAGCTGTAATCGGTTCAATAATCATGGCATGGGAAAAAGTCGTCACCAAAGGAACGGTGTGCAGATTTGAATGTACCGGTTACGATCCGTCTGACCCATTCCGGGGTAGGTACGTAATGATTACCGTTGTCGCGAAATGCGATCAAATTTGCACCAATAATTTTGCGGCAGATATCGGGTGGTGGCACCCATTGGCGATTAAGGTAGTTCCTGGGGAAAATGCCAACGAACTGGCAAAAATCGCCATGGTGAAAAAAAAGGCCGATAACGACGGCGGATTGTGGTTAAACAACATCCCGGTTAGAATCTCCCACAGCTTGTCATGGAGTGACCGCCTAAAAGACGAAGCCTATGAAGCATTCGAGGCAAGGCAAGAAGCATCACCCAAAATCGCCGACGTGAAGCTTCCGAACCAATTTTTCATGAATGAGAAATTGGCACCGGAGGCCGAAAATCTCTTGCGAAGAAAAGACGCGAAACGCATCGCGGTTTACCGCGTTTATAACGGGAAAATCGTGTTAACGGATATTGAGATTGACGGTCAGTCCATCAGCAAATTGGCGTTAAAAACATTGCTGAATAATAATCGTTAAAAAAAAAGAGGGGGCCGGCGCGTTGCGCCGACCCCCGAAAAAAAGTCCCGGCGGCTCCCTACTCTCCCAGGCGCAAACCGCCCAGTACCCTCGGCAACGGGGCCCTTCACTTCCGTGTTCGGAATGGGAACGGGTGTTTCCTCCCCTTTCT
>JAFTCL010000045.1 GCA_017454745.1 Kiritimatiellia bacterium | reverse complement strand
GTTCGAGCGGACGGGCGTCGCGACGGACGAGATGAACGCGCTGAAGGCGGCGGATTTCTGGTGGGGGTACGCCGCGCCCGACCCGGAGCCGTTCCGGGCCCACGCGGCGGAGTGGTACCGCAAGGCGCTCGCGGAGGAGGGTTTGGTCTCTGGGCTTCAGCGGGGGATTGTCGCCAAACGCCTAGCCGAGTTTGAGGCGTCGCTTAAACCGAAACCAGCGGGTCCGGCTAGAACGCCCGTAGTGGCCAAGGAATTGCCCAAAATAATTGATCTTTCGGCGGAGTATCTTGTGGTCGATCTCTCCGCCGGGCCGGATGCGGAGAAATACCCCGTCACGTACATGGACACACCGCCCAGCGGCGGGTTCAACACGGACGATTACAAGACAACGAAGCTGGTGCTGCGGCGCATTGAGGCGGGGACGTTCATCATGGTCGAGGACCAGAAGGACGAGTCCCACCGCTCACGCTTTCAAAGCCGTTCTACTGCGGCGTCTTCGAGGTGACCCAGAAGCAGTACGAACTGGTGATGGGGAACAACCCGTCCGAGTTCAAAGGCGACATGCGGCCTGTGGATAAAATATCATACAATACGATACGCGGGGATGGGGAGGGAACTAAATGGCCTAAATCATCTGCGGTGGCTTCAACATCGTTCATTGGGAAGCTTCGGGCGAGAACTGGACTCACCTTCGACCTTCCGACCGAGGCGCAGTGGGAATACGCGTGCCGCGCGGGGACAAAGAGTTACTATAACAACGGCGGCAGTTCGGAGAACAGTATGAAGAAACTGGGTCGGTTCACGCTCAACCATAAACTTCGCGGTTGGAAGGAATCCGACTCGGATTTCGCTCGGCACAGACCGGATGGCAAGGGCGGTTATTCGAAGGGGCACACTGTTGTCGGGTCCATACCTGCCGAACGCATGGAGACTCTACGACATGCACGGTAACGTGTGGGAATGGTGCCTTGATTGGAGCGGTGACTTGCCGAGCATTTCGTCGGATCCGTTGGGTCCTTCCTCTGGGTCGGAGCGGGTGAGACGTGGCGGTAGTTGGGACAATAACGCAGACTCATGTAACTCTTCTTACCGTGACGATAGTAGCCCGACGGATGTATTCGTCGGCTTTGGCTTCCGCCTAGTAAGAACCCTGGAGAAGTGAAGAGTTGGGAAGTTACGAGTGGGTAAAGAGGAGTGACGAGAGAGAATGAAAAGTGAAGAATGAAGAGTGTGAAATGGGGAACGGGGAACGGAAAAGAGTGGTCAGTGATCAATGTTCACTGATCAGTCGACACTCAACGCTCAATGGTTAGGTGGTGTGGTGGTTGGGAGGGCCGCGCTCCGTCGCGGCCGGTTAGATGGTGCAATGGTTAACCACGGACGATCACGGACAGGCTTCGCTAACGCTCGCCCTGGTTCATATTGGCGCAAGCGTAAGCGCGGCGCGTCCGTGTTGGTCTGTGGTTTATTTAACAACGGACATGCGCACCCTTATTACATTGCCGTGATAGTGGGCGCATTTGGTGTCTCAGCCATAATGTCCCTTGCATTGCAGGATTTCAAGCACGTTTTCCTCGGGCGTGAGTGCGCTGATACGGAAAACGATGCGATCCTCCTGATTGATGCGTACGCTCCACCATCCGCTGAGATTGCCCCGAAGCGGTTCGGGGTTGCCGATGCAGGCCGTGCCATTGCGGTCAATGCTCTGAAGAAGCAAATTGATGCGTTTGAGCGTTCAGGCATCTTGCCCCTGCCAGGCAAGATACTCTTCCCAGGCAGTTTCGTGCCAGATCTTACGCATGAACAGTCTCCTCGGCTTCGAGCAGTTCGTGTTCGGACACATTTCGGCGGGCGTCCATGTCGCGGGCGCGGCGCTCGAGTTCGCGTGTGTTGCTCTCGGAATAGAAGGGATCGCCTACCACTTCAAAGGGCAGTTTGCCGCGTTTGAGGGATTGCTGTATGAATATCGTAATCGCCACAGACATGTTCATGCCCATGCTCTTGAAAAGACGCTCGCCGTCGGCCTTGAGCTGGTCGTCTATGCGGAAACTAACTTGTGACATTTTCTATCTCCTTGTTTGAAAATGATGCAAATTGTATCACAGACGCTTTACTATGTCAGGCGACAGAATGAAAAATGTGGATTTTGCGAGCTGTTGCCCAGTCTCAACGGTTAGGTGGTGGGAAGTTACGAGTTACGAGTTGAGGGAGAAACAACCGTGTAGAACGGGTAGAGGCGTGTAGAAATCAGGGATTAGCAAGGCAAATTTGAACCACGGACCAACACTGACCAGCCCCACAATCATTTCACGAAAAACCAGACGAATAACGTCCCGCCGGCTAGCGCCGCGATGGTGAAGGGTACGCTGATGCGCATGAAATCGCCAAACCCGACCGTGTAACCGCGACGGCGCAAGATTCCCAACGCCACCACATTGGCCGATGCCCCGATCGGGGTGATGTTGCCGCCCAGACACGCGCCGACCAGCAGCCCGAACATCAGCACCGCCACCGGGGCGTTTAGCGTTTTCGCGAGCTGGTTGACCACCGGAATCATCACCAGCAGGAACGGCACGTTATCGACAAAGCTCGATACCGCGACCGCGACCAAGACCAGCAACAGGTAAGCCATCAGCACCGAGCCCCCGACGGATTGCGACATCCATTGCGCCAATTTTTCCAGCCAGCCGGAATCGCCAAGCGCGCCCACCAGCACAAAAACCCCGATCAGGAAAAAGGTGGTGTCCCAGTCCAACGATTTCACGAACCTGCCGATTTTTCCCCATTTCGCGATGAAACGGTACCATACCAGCGCGACCACCGCCAAGGCCAGCGTGTAGGATCCGGCAAACCAGCGGAACTCGCGGTCGATGGTGGATGCGAATGACAGCCCCAATACCAGTCCGCACAGCAACCAGGTCGGAACCATCGACCGGATCTTCATCCGGTCAAACCCCTCGCCGGCGGATCTGAATTTCCGAAACACCCAAAACAGAACCAGCAACGATAGTATCGCGCCGACTTGGATGGCGAAAAAGATGCTGGGGCGACCGTGAAAGATGAAGAAATCCCAGAACCCCATCTTCATCTCGCCCGCCAAAATCATGCTCGGCGGATCGCCGACCATGGTGGCCGTGCCTTGGAGGTTACTGCAGATTGCGATGCCGATCAGCATCGGCACCGGGCTGATTTTCAGCCGGGAGGCGAGACTTAACGCGATTGGCGCGACCAGCAGCACCACCGCCACGTTCTCAATAAAGATGGAAATGAATCCTGAGAGCGCGCAAAGCGCCAGCATTGACATTCGGACGGACGGCATGCGCGACATCACCCAACCCGCCAACACGTCCGGCGCGCGCGACTTGAGGAAAAGGTCGGCCAGCACCAATGTGCCCCAGAAGAGCCCGATCACATTCCAGTTGATTTTTTCCGTCAAAGCGTTCTGCCAAGGCAGAACCCCGGAAAACAAAAGCAGCAACCCGCCGGCACAGGCTACCCAAGAGCGCCGGTTGGGCAAAAGCACGAACAGCGCATAGCAGACCGCGAAAACCCCCAAACAAATCCAAGCCGTATTCATTCTTTAAAACAACCCATCAGAACAGTTCCAACTGGACCACGCCGTTTTTGGGACCGGTTTTCGGCGGGTCGGTTTTGGGCGGCGGGGGATTCGGCTTTGCCGGCGTTTGCGCTCCGCCAAGCAGTTCCATAAACCGCGCCTCGTCAATCACCTGCACGCCGAGGTTTTTGGCCTTGTTGGTTTTGGTGGCACCGACATTTGCCCCGGCCAGCAGATAATCGGTGTTTTTGGAGACCGATTCCTGCACCGTGCCGCCGGCGTTTTTAATCAGTTCCGCGAATTCGCCGCGCGGACGGGACAGCGTGCCGGTGATTACTATCGAGATTCCCTTAAGCGGCCCGTCTGCCGTTATTGCGGCTTTGCGCTTCGGGTTGATGCCCAATTCCAAAAGCCGCCGCACGTACTCGCGTCCGTAATCCGAATCAAAGAATTTCTTTAATTCGCGGGCGGATTCCGGTTTGATGGCGCAGACGTATTGGGGCGGCAGTGCGGTGCCCGCCACCCGTGTCGCTCCGCCGAGTTTTACCAGCCGGTCGCCCAGCACGCCGATTTCCCCGCAAATCCGATTGAACCGCTGTTGGTGTTCCTGCCGTTCCGCATCGTCTTTGTAGCGGTTTAATGTTGAGCGGGGATTTTCCGAGGCGGCTGCCGCCACGAGTTCCGCCAGCCGGACAGTGCCGTTAACCAGCTCCGAATTCGCCAAAGCCGGCAGATCCGGGTGCAGCGCCGCGACCTGTTCGGAAATCGTAACGCCGATGTTGGGGATGCCGGTGGCGAACAGCCACCGGTGCAGCGGCAAATCCCGGGCGTTTTGAAGCGCTTCGTCCACCGCTTTCGCGTTGCGCCCGAATTTTCTCATGCCGGACTCCTCGTCACCGATGCGGAATTTTTCGAGCACCTCGGTCGAAAGCGAAAAAAGGTCGAGCGGATCCGAAACCAGGCCTTGGGTCACCAGCGCGTCCGCCACTTTCCCGCCGATGGCCCGGATATCCAGCGCGTCGCGGGAACAAAAGTGTTCCAGACGGCCGACCCGCTGCGCAGGGCAGGCGGGGTAAACGCAGCGGAAGGCGACCTCGTCGGGATTGCGCACCACGGGCTGTCCGCAGGCCGGGCAAACATCCGGCATAACGAAAGGCTTTTCGCTGCCGTTGCGCTTCTGGGTAATCACGCTCTCGATCGCCGGGATCACGTCACCGGCCTTGACCAGCCACACGTGGTCCCCGATGCGGACGTCTTTGCGCGCGATGTCGTCGGCGTTGTGCAGCGTGGCCCGGGAAATGGTGGAACCCGCCAGCGGTACCGGGGTAAGCTCCGCCACCGGGGTCAACACCCCGGTTCTGCCCACCTGCACGGTAATTGACTCGACCACGGTTTCGGTGCGTTCCGGCTGATATTTGAACGCCCGCGCCCAGCGCGGCGCGTGCGCGGTGGATCCCAGCTCGGGATAGAGGTTGCGCTGGTTGATTTTAACCACGGCCCCGTCGATTTCGAACGGGAAACTGTGGCGAAGCTGTTCCAGCTCGCGGATAGCCTCCAAAACGCCCGGCATATCGATGCACAGCCGTTGCCAGGGCGGGATTTTGAACCCCCATTTCGCGAAAGTGCGGATCAGTTCCGTGTGGGTCGCGAATTCAATGCCGCTGATTGCCCCGGCGGCGTAAATCACCATATCCAGCGGCCGTTTGGCGACTTCTCGCGGATCGAGCTGTTTAAGCGAGCCTGCGGCCGCGTTGCGCGGATTTGCGAAGGGTTCGCGTCCCGACTCTTCCTCTTGACGGTTGAGCCGGACGAAACCGTCGCGGGTCATGTACACTTCGCCGCGCACTTCCAACAGCCTCGGCGCGCCAGCGATTGAGAGCGGAATCGACTTAATGGTGCGGATGTTGGCCGTAACGTCATCGCCGACCTCGCCATTGCCGCGGGTCGCTGCGCGGACCAGTTGGCCGTTCTCGTACAGCAGTGACATCGACAGCCCGTCAACTTTGGGTTCGACGACGTAATCCCAAACCCGGTTCTCCAGCTGGCGGCGCAGGAAAGCGTCGAAATCCACCAATTCGCCAAAGGAGTGCGTCTTATCCAGGCTTCGCATCGGTGGGTCGTGCCGGACCTGGCGGAAACCGGAAACCGGTTCTCCGCTCACCCGCTGGGTGGGGGAGTCGGGCGTCACCCATTCCGGATGATCCCGCTCGATCGCCTCCATCTCCCGGTAAAGCGCGTCGTAGTCGGCGTCCCCGATTTCCGGGCGCGCCTCCACGTAGTAAAGCCGGTCGTGGCGGTTGATTTCGTTCCGCAGGAATTCAAGCCGCTTTAATTGGTCCTCGTTTGGGATCCGCATTAGGAAGCCCTTTCTTATTTTTTAGGGTCAGGGACGTTTGACAAAGCCCGGCGTTTTTTGACAAACACGGTTCGGGTGTAACCGGCTTTAACGATCAGCTCGGACGAAACCCTTTTCATCAGGTTGCGGTCAGGGCGGTCTGGGATAAGCACGTTCACCTCTTGCGATTTTTCGAATCCGGCTTTGCGCATGGCTTTGGCCAGATTCTCCAGAGCCACCGTTTCTCCGTTGAGCGTGATAGTCCCGAATTCGCTTATTTCCAGTTCCGGCACCCGGGTGTTTTCGATTACCCGGTCGGCCACACATCCTGCCGTGAACATCAAAGCCAGCGCGGGAATTAAAAGTTTGACTGCGCTCAATTTCATTGGATGCTCCTAATAGTTGCCGCGGGACGCCTCGCGCTCCCGTTTGCGTTTAGCCGCTTCCAAAGCTTCCTGCTGGCGGATCCTCTGGCGGCGTTCTTTGAGCATCGGGTAGCTTTGCTTGTTTTTAAATATTACCCGCACCGCCCGCTCGTCGAGAAAGTAGATGTTGGCGCGGCGCAGTCGGGCGAAAAGGTCCTCGGCGGAAGTGGCGGCGTACAACGCTTCCGGCAGCACCTCAAGCATAGACCTCGCGGTGCCGTAGTTGCCGTTGATTCGGCTGTGCGACGTGCTGAAGAAATAGATGTCGTTCTTTGCCAGACGGTTTTCGTAGGTGGCCCGGGCTTTGTCGAGCGCGGCTTTCAGCCGTTCAATCTCGTCCGCGATGTCGCGGGCGGGCTGCGGGGCTGCCGGCGCGGCGTCAGGTTTGGCGGCAGGTTTATTGGCAGGCGGCGGGTCGTCGTCTGCAAACAGGTCGTCAAGGTCGTCAACCTTGGCCGCCGCGTTCTTTTGCGGCGCGGCGGGGGCGGCGGGCGTTTCGGGAACCTCTTCAAAGTCGCCGTTAGCGGGCTTGGCGTTGTCCGCCTTTCCGCCGTTATCGTCCACCTCCTCGAAATCGTCGTCGTCGTTTTTTTCATCGGCTTTGGGCGGGTAGAAATGGGTCCACGGCACCGGTTGCTCCACTTGGACGCGATTCACGAATATTCCGTTTCCGATCCGGGATACGGTGTATGGCGGGGGAAGATATTTTCCGTCAACAAAGACAAAACCGGTTAATACCATGCGTCCGGGAGTGGTACCCATGGCCTCTTTTGCCGCGTCGGTGACTTCCGGCAACGGTTTCCCGCAAACCGTCGAAACGGCGGCGAACGCCAGCGGCAAAAACAATTTTAGCCTAAACATTCAGCTCTCCAATCTGAAAACTCTCAAAACGTTTCAAATATAGCAAAAAAACGTGGCCATTGCAAAACTATTTGGATCTTTTTGGGTTTTTGTGGGTGCGGCGGCGATGTTTCGAATTGACCGGACGGCGTTAATGCGTTAACATTTACAGTGTTTCTTGGATGGGGCAAGGGGGTATTCGTCGCAAGTTTGCGGCGGTTATAGGTAGGACATCGGTTCCACGGGTTAGGGTTTACAGGAGGGTTAAGGTGAAGATTCCGGTTTTGTTATTGGCGGCGGGATGTTCTTGTTTGACGGCATTGGCGGTTGATTTCCGTTTGGGAGTCGGGGCTTTCCAGGGCACGGCGGCGTTTTCGGATTTGCGCGTTACGGATGCTAAAAACGAGGTGGTTTACCAAAACGATTTTAAATCCGTCGACGGCGTGAAGGATTGGGTGGCGTTTGGTCCCGGCAAATGGGTTTGCGGTAATGGCGAGCTTGTGCAAACGGCGAATGTGACCACTAAGGAGGCGGTGGCACTTACAATACCGCGCACGTTCCGCAACGCCACGCTGACCATGAAGGCAAAACGGTTGTCTGGTCCAGAGGGGTTTATTGTAATGACCGGCACCCCGCACAAAACCGGCGGAGAGTGGGTGATATTCGGCGGCTGGGGCAACACTTACCACGGTATCGAACAGCCGCCGTTCAAGTACACGCGGATGCCGGCCTCTATCGAGGCGGAACGCTGGTACGATGTGAAGGTGACGTGCACGGATAAGCGCATACGGGCGTGGCTGGACGGCAAACTTGTGCTGGAAGCCGAGTCGGTGGCCGACACCTCCACACAACCAGCTTCGCTCGCACCGGTTAAGGATGCCAAGTCCATCACTTACAGCCCGATGATTTTCGGCCATTTCTTGGAGCATTTCGACACGCAGGTTTACGGCGGCATCTTTGATCCCGACTCGCCGTTATCGGACGAAGACGGTTTCCGCAAGGATGTGATCGAGGCGCTTCGCGAAATCAAAACCCCGATCGTCCGCTGGCCCGGCGGCTGTTTCGTTTCGGACTACCATTGGAAGTGCGGAGTGGGACCGAAGCGCGAGCCGATGTGGAACAAAGCGTGGGCGGTGGAGGATCCCAACACGTTCGGTACCGACGAATATGTCAAGTGGTGCCGCAAGGTGGGTTGCGAGCCGTACATTTGCACGAACGCCGGCACCGGTACGCCGGAAGAGATGAGCGATTGGGTGGAGTACTGCAACCTCTCTGTCGGCAAGTGGGGACGTTTGCGCATGGCCAACGGTTACGAAAAGCCGCATGACGTGATGTACTGGAGTGTCGGGAACGAGAACTGGGGACGTCACGAAATAGGCGCGAAGACGGTTGAGGAGTGGGGGCCGCTTGTCCGGGAGAGCGCCAAAATGATGCGCGGGGCAGACCGCAGGATCGTCCTTTTCGCAGCGGCGCTCGCGAACGAGAATTGGACGTTGCCGCTTCTGAAACACGCCGGATACCTGCTCGATTACGTGAGTGTGCACGGTTATTATGTCTGGGGCGGAGGTACGAATCCGTATCTGACATGCATGATGCGTACGGTCAATCCCGAGGCCGATATCATGCGCACGATCAACGTTCTGGAAAAGGCCGGATTCGGCGGCGGAAAAATCGGCATCGCCTTTGACGAGTGGAATTTGCGCGGCTGGTACCATCCCGGGCTGGGCAGCTACGGCAAAAACGCGGTGATGGACTATGAGGCCCGCCGCAAAAACGATATCGCCGCCACCTACACGATGGCCGACGCGCTTTTCTCCGCCTGTTTTCTCAACACTTGCCTGCGCCACTCGGACGTGGTGAAGATGGCAAATTTCTCGCCGGCTGTCAACACGCGTGGCGCGATTTTCGTCCATCCCAAAGGCATCGTGAAGCGCACCTCATATCATGTGTTCTGGATGTACACGCATTTGCTTGAAAAGAATATGCTGCCGGTCAGCGTGGAATGCGGCAATCTCTCTGACGGCAATACTTCGGTGCCGGTGCTTGACGCGGCGCTGACCGTTTCCGATGACGGAAAGCGACTCGTTCTCGCCATCGTCAACAAGCATCCGGAAAAGACGGTGCAGTTGGACATCTCGGCTTTAAGTCCGGGTTCGGCAGACCTTGAAACGACTGTGCTGGCCGGAGATTCCCCGGACGCTTTCAACGACATCGGCAAAGAAAACCGGGTCGTCCCGGTGAAAACGGCGCTGTCCGTGGCCGACGGGAAAGTGACGCTAGCACCGCATTCGTTATCTTGCATTGTGCTAGGGCGGTAACGCTTGGCGGATTGGCAGGTTATAAAACAAAGGTTGGATATGGAAAAAAACAATGTTGACCCCCGTCCCGATTGGGACAGTTATTTCATGGAGATTGCGCGGGTGGTTTCTTCCCGGGCGAATTGTTCCCGCCGCAAAGTGGCGGCGGTGGTCGTAAAAGACCATCAGATTATCTCCACCGGATACAACGGCACCCCGCGCGGGGTAAGGAACTGTTTCGAGGGCGGATGCGCCCGCTGCTCCGGCAAGGCGCCTTCCGGCACCTCTCTGGAAGAGTGCATTTGCGTGCATGCCGAGCAGAACGCGATTTGCCAGGCTGCGTATTACGGCATCCGGCTTGCCGGATCGACGATTTACGTTACCATCAGCCCTTGCCTGACTTGCGCGAAGCTGATTGTCAACGCCGGCATTAAAGAGGTGGTTTACGGCGGCGACTACGCCTTTACCGAACAAACTGGAAAACTCTTCCAAGAGGCCAAGGTGGTGTGCCGGCGTTTCGCCCCGCCTTCAAACTGAGGGTTGAGCGATGCTTCTCGAAATCATGTCCGTAGCGTTGGCTTTTTGCGGCGATTTCTCGCCGCAAGAAGGGGTGGTGGCTAAACCGGAAACCGGGTTCCGTCACGAGTTATGCCTTAACGGCGAGTGGCGATTCCAGCCGGTTCCGGTGCCGCCGGGTTATGAGTTCGACCGCGGCGTTCTTCCGGAATTGCCGCCTCCCGCCGCGGACAAATGGGAAAGCGTGCCGATAAAAATCCCGTCGCCGTGGAACGTCAACCATTGGGGCAACGGTCCGAAAGTCGGTCCCGGCACCGACCGCCCGTATACGCCGGATTCGGTTTACTACCCAAGCTATCCGGAAAACTGGATCCATTACCATCAGGCTTGGATGGAACGGACGTTTAAGATCCCGGGCGGTTGGCCCGAAAACCACCGCGTGGTGTTGCATTTCGAGAGTGTGGCCGGAATGTGCCGGGTGTTGGTCAACGGAAAACCCGCCGGCCGCCATTTCGACAAGTATCTGCCGTTTGATTTGGACATTACCGGATTGGTCAATCGCGACGGCGATAACCTGCTTCAGGTCGGGGTTCAAAGTTACCGGCTGCTTGACCGCCGGAACGCCGACTACAAGCACATGATTGCCGCTTATCCGACCGGATCCAATACCGACCGGCTTAACGGCATTTGGCAGGATGTGTCGTTGCTCGCCTTGCCGCCGGTGCGCGTGGACGGGGTGTTTGTTAAACCCTGGGTCGACCGCGATACGTTGGAGGTGGAGGTGGCGGTGCGTAACGACACCGCGGAGCCGCAGCGGGTTAAATGTGGCATCCTCGCCTACGACTGGGTTAACCTGGCCGGAAGCGGAATGCTTGAAGCCCCGGTGCCAAATTGGCGGCTGGGGGATGAACGCCTCGCCTTTCCTGTCGAATCGCTTTCCGTCCCGGCAGCAACTTGTGTTACCAACGCTTACCGCGTTCAGGTTGGCGGTAGGCTGAAACAGTGGACTCCTGACGCGCCAAACCTTTCCGCGCTGTTAATCAGGCTGGATTCCGGTTCCGGTGCGGCGGTAGACCGGAAATACCAGCGGTTCGGTTGGCGGCAGTTCACCTTTAACGGTCGCGATTTGCTGTTGAACGGCAAAAAGATCCAGCTGAAAGGCGATATCCTGCATCCTTTTGGCGCTTACGCATTTTCACGCCGTTTTGTTTGGGCGTGGTACACCATGATCAAGGATATGTACGGCAACGCGGTGCGGCCGCACGCGCAGATTTATCCCCGCTGCTATCTGGATCTGGCCGATGAGTTGGGGATCTGCGTGTTGGACGAGACGGCAATCTTCGGCAGTTCCATCCGGCTGGATTTCACGAATCCCGATTTTTGGCGGCGTTACCAAGACCATTTCGACGGATTGGTTCTGCGCGACCGAAACCATCCGTCCGTTATGGGATGGAGTTTCGGCAACGAGATGTTCGCGATTTTCCGGTTGAATAAGGTCGGCAAAGAAGAAGAGATCCGCTGGCGCGAGCAGTTGGTTAATGTGGGGTTAACCGGGCATAAGTTGGATCCCACCCGACCGTGGCTGTCGTGCGACGGCGATGACGATCTGGACGGCAAGCTTCCGGTTTGGAACCGGCATTACGGGCATGGTCTTGCGGCGTTGGAACGCGATGCCAAAGGTGTCGAGAAACCGCTGATGGTCGGCGAGAACGGCGGCACCTACTACGCCCCGCCGCATTATCTCGCCCAGTTCGCCGGGGAACGCGCTTTTCTCGATTACGCCGGCAGGAATGATGCGTTGGGCGCGGACGTTTACCAAAACATCGTTAAGGTGGCGTTGCCACACTTGGCGTATTTCTCCGCCAGCGAGACCGCTTGGTTCGGTTTGGCTATGCTGCCGTTTGGATATAGTGATTTTGACCGGTTGCCGGGCCGCCAGGACGGAATCATTTTTCGCGGGGTGCCGCAGGAGGGTAAATTCGGAATGCAGATTGAACGTTTGCCGCCATACGTCGCAACGCTCAATCCCGGATTCGACCCCGCTTTGCCGTTGTACCGTCCGTTGGGGATGTTTGAGGCCCAAAAAGCCGCGCAGTGCCCAAGCGGTCCGCAGCCCTGCCCTTGGGATCACTTGTCTCCTTGGCGGGATCGACCCCAACCCCCGCCGCCATCCGTTGATCGGGTTCAGGCGTTTGGTAGCCGGAAGTTTCTGGATCGGTTGGCGGTTTTGGGGGTTGACGCCGGGACCGAGACTTCGGCGATGGTGCTGATCGACGCCGCAGAGATCCCGGACGGCGCGGCGGATGCCGTGGAGCGGGTTTTGGCTTCCGGCGGATCGGTGGTGTTTTTCGCAAACCGTCCGCCGAAAGATCTGGCGCGGTTGAACGCGTTGTTGCCGGCATCGGTGCGCTTCACCGGGCGTACCGCCACTTCGCTGGAGCGCGGCCCGAAAGAGCATGAATGGTCGAATCCGATTTCGTTGGATGATTGCTATTTCCCGGAGGAAGAGCCGCGTGAACAGCGCCGGGTGATCAGTTGCGGCATTGAGGGGCCGTTTGTTGACGGCGGCACGGTGCTGTTGACCGCCAGCCGCACCGATTGGGAGCTGTTCAACCGCAATCCGGAAGAGTCGAAGGTCGGGGCGGTGGCGTGTTACGAAAACCTGCGCAAACCCGGCGGGACGGCGTGGGCGGTTTACCCTTGCGGCAAAGGCCGGGTTTCGCTGTGCACCGTCGATTACGAACTCACCACCCCGCGCGCGGCACGGTTGTTCCGGCTGCTTTTCCGCAGCATGGGGGTGCGGGTAAGCGATAAGCCGGTGAAAAGGGAACAGAAATCCGGGCGCGAACACGATTTGCTTTTGGACGGTCCGATAAAGTAGGGGATTGGTTATGGATTTAAGTGTTAATTTGGGCGGTATCCGGATGCAGAATCCGGTTACGGTGGCGTCCGGAACTTTTGGTTACGGACAGGAATACGCGCAGTTGATTGACGTCACTAGACTGGGCGCGATTACGGTAAAGGGCATCCGGCTCGATCCTTGGCCGGGTAATCAGTTGCCGCGCCACGTCGAGGTGCCGGGCGGAATGGTAAACGCCATCGGGTTGCAGGGGCCGGGAGTCGAGGCGTTCGCCCGTGACGACATGCCGTTCTTGCGGAGTGTCGGAGTCCCGGTGATCGTCAATATGTGGGGTACCAGTATCGACGAATACGTCGAGGTCGCCCGGCGGCTTTCCGGCATCGAGGGAGTCGGCGGACTTGAGCTTAACATTTCCTGTCCCAACGTGAAGGAGGGAGGACACGCTTTCGGGCACGATCCTTCCACCGTCTCCAGACTGGTCGGCGCGGTGCGCAAGGCAACGGCTTTGCCGCTGATACCCAAGCTAGCGCCCAACGTGCCGGACATCAAGGTCTTCGTCCGGGCGGCGCAGGAGGCGGGCGCGGACGCGATTACGATGATTAACACCCTC
Organism: Kiritimatiellia bacterium; assembly: GCA_017454745.1. GTDB lineage: Bacteria > Verrucomicrobiota > Kiritimatiellia > RFP12 > UBA1067 > UBA1200. Next base: position 30,606 of record JAFTCL010000045.1, on the reverse strand, counting down.
CCGGCGATGGTTATCGACATTGAGCGGCGGCGCCCGGTGCTGGCCAACAAAACCGGCGGGTTGTCGGGCCGCGGCATCCATCCGGTGGCGGTGAAGCTGGTGTGGGACGCCGCTGCGGTGGCGACGGTGCCGATCTTGGCTATGGGGGGAATCTTCGAGCCGGAGGACGCGATCGAGTTTCTGCTGGCCGGGGCAACTGCGGTGGCGGTTGGCACGGCGAATTTCATCGATCCCGCCACGCCGTTGCGCGTGGCGGACGGCATTTCCGATTATTTGCGGCGGCATGGTTTGGAATCGGTCGCTGAACTCAAGCGGGTGGAGTAGGCGATGTGGGTGGGAATGGATGTTTTGCGCCGCGACCCGGCGGTACTGCGCGGCAAACGGGTAGGGTTGTTGAGCCATCAGGCCGCGGTTTGCGCCGACGGGGCCAGTTCCGCCCAGGCGTTGCGCGAGACGCTGGGAGACCGGTTGGTCGCGCTGTTCGGACCGGAACACGGTTTCTTCGGTTTGGCCGGTCCGGGCGAACATACCCATTCCCTCCAGCATCCGGATTGGGGCATACCGGTGTATTCCCTTTACGGGGAGTTGCGGAAACCCTCCGCTGAAATGTTGCGCGGGATTGATACGCTGGTGTTCGATTTGCAGGATCTTGGGATCCGCTGCTACACTTACCTCGGCACCTTAAAATTGACGATGGAGGCTTGTGCCGAGTGCGGAGTGGAGTTGGTGGTGGCGGACCGTCCGGTGCCGATGCCGGGGTTGGTTGACGGCCCGGTCGCGGAGCCGGAGTACTTTTCTTTTGTTGCTCCGTGCGCGTTGCCCATGGTTTACGGTATGACGCCCGGAGAGACCGCGCAATGGTTGGCGGAGCGAATGGATCGACCGCCGCGGTTGACGGTGGTCCCGTTGGAAGGTGAAGATTTTTCGGATTGGGTTAGGGGTAGTGATTGGCCGGAGTTTATTCCGCCTTCGCCGGGCATTAAGAGCTGGGAGGCCGCCAGAACCTATCCCGCCACCGTTTTTACCGAGGCTTTGACGGCGGTTGATTGTGGTCGCGGCACCAATATGGCTTTCCGGGTGTTGGGAGCGCCTTGGCTGCGGGCGGAGGAGTTTTGCCGTAGGGCGGTTGACCGGTTGGGCGAATTTGGGCTATCGGCGCATCCGTACCGTTACACCCCGGAATCGGGGCAGTATGCGGGACAAGAGCTGGACGGCATCCGTTTGACTATTGTGGACCGCCGTAGTTACCGACCTATTAGCGCGTCGTATGTATTGATGGAACGGTTGGTTGCGGAGTACGGCAAAGAGCGGGTTTTGTCCGGCTGGCGTCCGGAATGGCTGAACAAACTTTACGGTTGCGACGAGGCAAAGAGATTCGAAGTCTGACCAAGAACGTTCGGGAGGATGTGCATGGCTGCGGAACAGGTTTTCCCTTGTTGTTTGACCATCGCGGGTAGCGATTCCGGCGGCAACGCCGGAGTCCAGGCGGACTTGCGGGCGTTCCATTCCTATGGGGTACACGGGTGTACGGTTTTCGCCGCATTGACCGCGCAAAATCCTTTTGGGGTCGCTGCGATCCACCAAGTGCCGGTTGATTTCATCGCATCTCAATTGGACGCGGTGCTGGGCATTTACAACATTGCCGCGCTAAAGACCGGGATGTTGGCGGACACCGCGATAATTGAGTGTGTGGGCGAGAAACTGTCGAAGCACCCGGGAATCGCCAAGGTTATCGATCCGGTGATGGTAGCCACCAGCGGCGCGAAGCTGATTTCCGATAGCGCCGTGTCCGCGTTAAAGTCCGAGTTGTTTCCGTTGGCGACCGTGATTACCCCGAACCTTCCCGAAGCCGAGGTGTTGGCGGGAAGTCCCATCGCCAACCGTGAAGATGCCCGCGAGGCGGCGAAACGGATCTTTGGCGAGTATGGTTGTTCGGTGCTGGTTAAAGGCGGCCACGCGTTGGATGAATCAACCGCCGTGGACACGCTTTACGATGGCGAAAATTTCCATGACTTCGAATTGCTGAAACTCGACAACCCGGTTTCCACCCACGGCACGGGATGTTCGCTGGCGGCGGCATTGGCGGCGGAATTGGCATTGGGCCGCGACCTGAAAAATGCGGTTGAAGGCGCTAAATTGTATGTATATAACGCGATAAGAAATTCCTATCTGGTAGGTAAAAACTGCGGCGTTCTGGGCTGGGTGAAACAGTGAGCAAATTCCTTCGGAATCTTTTGCGTTGCCGCATTTGCTCTGATCTGGACAACTTTTTAAAGCCCAGACTTAGACGGTTTGGGTTGTTTATTATGGCGGGGATACTGGCGATCTACGCAGTTGACAAACCTTCCGGGGGAACATCGGGTGGAGGAGGTCCGTATCCGCAACCATTGCTTGAGGGTGGGGCGGGAACCACTCCACCCTCTGTACGGGAGTTGGCGGATTACGAATACCAGGCTGGAGCGGCGTGGTTGGACTGCGCCGCCGTTGAACCCACTGTTTTTTATGCGCCGTCTAATGCGGTGCAATACGATTCCTGGCGCATTCGTGGAACGATGGACGAGAGTTTCGTCTTCACCAACGCAACGCTTCCCGGCGCGTGGGGAGGCAAAGCGCGAGTATTTTCATCAGGTTCGGTTTGGACGTTCGGCGGCTCGAAGTTTTCTCCTCTCTCATTGCCGCTGGGATTCGTCCCAGAGGTCAATTGGGCTGTCGCTGCGGTTACCAGCCGCTGGTGGGCGACTGTGTCACCAACCAATTTAACGTTTACATGGGAGAACGCTCTGCATGAGTGGGACACCAATCGGGCCGTCTCGGCGCAATGTTGTTTTGGTGGCAGAGGGCGTTTTATTTACCGTTTTGGGTTACAAGGCGTATCTGCCGGATATCGAACTGCTCTTGTTGATCCGTCGGTGTCTTGTGTGAGCAATGGCGTTGCATTGGGCGGATATTTCCTTCCAAACAATTTTTACGAATTATTGGAGAGTGTTGGATGTGTTGAGTTGCAAGGCGTGGTTTTCGGCGACCTGCTGACGAATGCAAAGGAGTATCGCGACTTTGACGGCGACGGGTTGACCGATTCGGACGAATTGTTCCGTTGCGGTACCGACCCGCGTAACCCAGACACCGACGGTGACGGATTGTTGGATGGAGAGGAGGTCATCGCCGGAACAGACCCGTTGGCATGGTTTAGCCTTGGGGCTACCAATGACCTAGTAGCTGTGCGCGGCTTCAGTGTGGGTGGCGGGATTCCTCCGGAGATTGCGGGACGGGGAAGGTTTTTGGTGACCACGCGGCTTTACGGTGCGGACACCAACTCTTGTGCGGCACTACGTATTGGTGATGCTATAATCCCAATTCTGTCCGATACTAACACGGTTTTTGGCGTCTCAGTCCCTTGCGACACCGATGTCTCGATGATACTTGCGGCAGGCACCGTTTTGCCAGCCGGCACGTATGCTGATGTGCGGATAGACGCGCTTGACCCATTGTTGATTCGTGATCCTGAGGAAAAATTCGAACGGCACGAGAATGTTTACGGCCTTTTGCCTGCGCAGGGGCAACTTTCCGGTTGGGGAGATTCCTGGGCATTGCGTATGCCCGCATATCGGGTTATGCCAAGCCATCTTTGCCGTCATGGGGCGGGAACGCTGCGAGTAGAAAGTGAAAATGGTACAGTGCGTTTTGGCTGGCCGTTTGGTTTGTCGGAATACACGCCGCAGATTGAATATACCGCTTTGGCCGGTACTCGCGGAACGGATATTCCGGTGGATTGTTTGCTTTCGGCTTTCCCGCCTGATGGCTGGATTGAGGTCACATCCGCATATTATACTTTTGCGCACGACTGTAATCCGGGCGATGGCGATTGTGGCGACGGTCCTGACAATACTCCGCCGCCGCGGGGATGTGGTTGCGGTCCGTACTGCGATGGTATGGTGTGTGCATGCTTGTCACCCGATTGCCATTGTTGGGATCCAAGTTATTGCCCCGACCGTTGGATTGACGGTAATGTGACTAATGACTACGCTGTCACCGACCTCCCGGCGACCAATCTCGTCATTGGAGGTTCGGCATTCTTGGAAACAATCGCTCTGTCGGAGGAAAGTCCAGAGCGTTGTACACTCTGCGGTTGCGGTCGTGGTGGTGTAAACGGAATTGACGCTGAGGTGTTTCGTGTCACGCCAGGGATTAGAGTGACTACTGAAGATGACGGCAATGGCTGCTGGCGATTCAGGGTGGAAGGTGTCGTCGCCAGTACCAACTACAATCAGGAGGTGTTTACTTATTATCGTCATGGAGCGTTTTACAGGCGGCGTATTACCGTGCTGGGCGCGGGTATGGCGTTTGTTGAAAATCCCGTCGAAGGTCCGGTTACCAATGTATTGTGCCGAGCTGATGTCCCAGTGCGCATCGATACCGGCAACCTCCGTTTGCCGACCGGTACGATAGGGGTATCCCGTCCTTTGGGACAACCATTTACGTTGGCATTAAGTAATCGTGTCGAACGTACGTGGGATACGTTGTTAGAAGGGGACATTCGCACATTCTTGATATCGGTTGCGGAGTGGCGTGAGAAGTACTGCGACTGCGACGGTGTGGCATTGGCCATGGTTGCGGCGCAGAATTACGGTGTATGCCGTATGGATCTTGCGTTTAACGGTGATAATATGCCGATATCGCGAACATTTGCTCTGGCGTTTAATGCATTGGCGGTGGAATTCGAGTCGATATGTTGCGTCACAAATCGGCGGGGGCGGGTAGTTAATCCATCGGCAGTAGCCATTGGCGGCAACGGGTATTACCGGTTGGAATGCAAACCAAACAGGCACCGAGTTGACATTGGGTGGGAAATCTCCGGCAGTTCGGCGGCTGTGGCGGATGGCCCGGAGGAAAACGACCACCAGCGTTCGGCTGTAGTTACCGGCATTACCGAAGGAGAGTTCATGTTAACCGCACGGTTACGCAACGTGTTGGGTGTGGAAGATCATCCCCACATGTACGGAAAGGTTCTTGCTGTCAAGACTATTCCTTTGAATTTTTATGTGCCGATGGATTCGGAAGGACAATATTTAATCACAGAAAGTGAGATTGATCGATGGGTAGATACTGTCAATACGATTTATGAACAAGCCGCGATACGGTTTACTAAAAGCGAAGTTGAATACGTCGGGTGGGCAGAGGTTAGGGATCATTGGGAATTAATAGATAATAATTCAATAACAAACATATTTGCTTATACAACTGCTATAAATGCTTTTGAAATCTATTGTTTGTCATTTTTGTGGGATGATGCTGAAGGTATAACGATTTATAATACTTTTAATCCTTCTGAAATAGATTATTATGGATTAGCGGTATGTGTTTATGCTCCGAACCCTGGGCGAGTTATGGCTCACGAACTTGGTCATGCACTTGGTTTAGATGATATCTATATTGGTAGATCAGAATTTATGTCATTGCGCCCAAATGTAAATTCGTTAGGAATTAAAAACTGGAGTGGAGGTAATTCCCAAGTGAATTACATCCCTTATGGAATTTGTAATTCTAATGTGATATCGAAAACCCTTATGCACGGTTATTCAACAGATGAAAGTTGTGATATTCCGATAAAAGGAATCCATGGGGCTTCGATAACCAACGGGTTGGATTTCGTTATTAGAAACATTGGCCTAGACAGCATAAACCGGAGGATTTTTGAATGAGTAAAGTTGCGTTTTTTATAGCGTTATGTGCGAGCTGTTTCTCCACTGTTTTGTCTCATGGTAACGAGGCAAGGCTTACCCATACCCTTTACATTGACTCGGTAACCTATCAAGAATTTTCCTATGACGAGCTGGTGGATTGTTTCCGGAATTTTTGCTTATGCCGTGACGGATTCGGAAGGGATTACGTTTACCAGTGGCTTCAATTGATGAAACTTGACCGTAATAAACTCCATCGTGCGCTGATGCAGGTTTATGGAGATATGTGTGCTTTAGCGGCATCGGCTGATGCCAATGTTGAAAAATCACATACTGCTGTAATTGGTAAACGTCGATTATTGCTGTTTTTGGGATTCTGTGTTGATGATAATGACGCTGAAATGTTAACAAAAATTTATTCTAACCCGGCTGAAGATTTAAGAGTCCGGGTTAATGCGGTATTTGCTCGTTTATTATCTGCTGATACTAATAAAATCAAATTGATTGTTGGAAATATTCCAGATATTTCTAGAGGGAATGTTCATTCTAGACATTTGATGTACCTTGATGTTCAAGAAGTTTCACTGTGGACAACAATGGAAAAACGAGTGGCTATTGTTGATGCCTTAAAAGAAGTGTGTGTACATGAGGATTCAAAATTTATGTTTGGTGTGCTTGACGATATTTTTAAATGTTTGGATAACTCTTATGCCAAATCGCAGTTCCGGCGTGATTTTATCAAACAGTTTCTTGTAACGCCTTTCAGTGAAAAGGAAATTAGTGCGAAAATTAAAGACGAATTTGATGAAGCTATGAACGAGTGTTTCAACGAGGACGCTGAGGTCAAGCCGCTTCGTTATGTTCCACGAACTTATGGCCCATTCATAAGTTATGACGAATCTATACTCGGCATCACTCCGCGGCAGCGGCGGATCCGCACGTTGGCAAGGGTTGCGGTGTATGCCGCCGTTGTTGCGGTCATGGCGGCGGTTATAGTTTGTTTTGTGTCGAAACGAAGGAAAAACCGATAACGGAATCACAATATGCGCAAAGAAAGAATCAGCCGGAGGATATTTGAATGAAGAAGGTAATGGTTGTTGTATGTGTGATTATATACTTTTTGGTTGTTGCTGGCACGTCATACGGTCATAGGATATATGATATGCCGGAGGTAAAATTAGACACAAATGAGTATAGGACATTTTCTTATAATGAACTTGTTGATTTTCTTGAGGATATCGCCAAGAATAAGTCAGATCTTTATATTAACAATATTTATCAATGGTTGATGCGGATGCGGATTAACAAAAAGAAAATTCATCGTGCAGCGGCAACGGTATATAATAATATGGATTCATCAGAAAAATCCGAGAGTACCAGTAAGGAAGACCGTCATAGGTATGCAAAAGGGAAAAGGCTTATGATGCTGTTTCTGTCTTTTTGTTCAAGTAATGATGACGGGGCAAGTTTTGTTGCGATTTATAGTAATCCAACGGAGAATCTGGAGGTGCGTACTGCAGCCATGTTTGCTCATTTGTTGTCGGTTGACAATGACGGAATCCCTGCGGTTATTGACGGCATATATGGTAATATTTCCGGGCTGCGTGGGAACCATAAGTCTTCTATTTATTATAATATTAATCTTGCGGCAAGATGGGTCATGCCAGAAAAACGGAAAATCATTATTGATGCATTAAAGAAAGGTTGTATGCAAGAGGATTCAAAATTTATGTTTGTCAAGCTTGATAGTTATTTTAAGTGTCATGACAATACATACGCCAAATCGCAGTTTAGACGTGATTTTATCCAACATTTCTTAGAAACTCCTTTTAATGAAAATGAAATTAAGGGTAAAGTTAATGAGTATTTTGATGAAGCTATGAACGAGTGTTTCAACGAGGACGCTGAGGTCAAGCCGCTTCGTTATGTTCCACGAACTTATGGTCCATTCATAAGTTACGACGAATCTATACTCGGCATTACTCCGCAGCAGCGGCAGATCCGCACGTTGGCAAGGGTCGCGGCGTCTGCCGCCGTTGTTGCGGTCATGGCGGCGGTTATTGTTTGTTTCGCATCGAAACGGAGGAAAAACCGGTAACGGAATCACAATATGCGTAAAGACAGCATAAACCGGAGGATATTTGAATGAAAATGTCGACGATTGTTTCGGCGTTATGCGTGTGTTGTTTTTTTGCTGGTTTGTTACACGGTAACGAGGCAAGGCTTACCCATACCCTTTACATTGACTCGGAAACCTACCGGGAATTTTCCTATGACGAGCTGGTGGATTGTTTCCGGAATTTCTGCTTATGCCGTGACGGATTCGGAAGGGATTACGTTTACCAGTGGCTTCAATTGATGAAAATTGACCGCAATAAACTCCATCGTGCGCTGATGCAGGTTTATGGAGATATGGATAATATGTGTAAAACAAAAGATTTTAGCAGAGATGATTACCAAGTTGCCATTGTTGGGAAAAAGCGGATTTTAATGTTTATGTCTTTTTGTGCTGATAGCAATGACTATAAAATGTTTTATAGCATTTATACCGACAGCACAGAAGAATTGGATGTTCGGGCTGGAGCTTTTTATACTCATTTGATAGCAGTTGACAATAGAGATGTGGCCAAAGTTATCATGAAAATTGCAGATTATATTGACCAACCCGTGAAAATTAGATCTTTTATGTATTCGAGAATAAAAGCGTCGGCAAGATGGGCGCCAGTTGAGAAGCGGACGGCAATGGTCGCCGCATTAAAAGATGTGGCTATGCTGGAAAATTCCAAGTTTATGTTTGTTGCCCTTGACGACATTTTCAAATATTTGGATAACACCTACGCGAAATCGCAGTTCCGGCGCGACTTTGCTAAACGTTTTAAGGATACCCCGTTGACTGAACGTGAAACCAAGGCATTGCAGCCTGTATTCGATGAAAAGATGAACGAGTGTTTTAACGAGGACGCAGAGGTCAAGCCGCTCCGTTATGTTCCGCGAACTTACGGGCCATTCATAAGTTACGAAGAGTCAATACTCGGCATTACTCCGCAACAACGACGGATTCGAGCCATGGCAAAAGTTACAGTGGTATTGTCGGCAGTCGCGGCATTGTCGGCGGTTGCGATTTTCTTGAGTAAAAGGAGAAGAAAATGCGTTTAAAGATCGGAGTGGCGGTTTTTATGTCATTTGTGATTATCGCAAACGCGGCGTTGGAATTGGGGCCGCTGGAGATTCCTTATGGTATTCAGGGCGGGGCGACAACCAATGCGCCCATCAGCGTGTGGCATTCCGGTAAGCGCGAATTTAATCTCTCCCTGACGTTGAATGCTTCGACTACCAATAGTGTCGTGGTTTCGCTTGGAAAAGATGAAGATTGCGATGGAAAACTTTCGGCAGCCGAAATTGGGATCGCTTTGGGTTGGGATTGCGGAAAATGGGTTCTGGATCATGCGGGGTTTGACGCATCGCTGGCGGTTGTGGCTGACAATCTGCCGATACGAAAATCGTTGTCATTTTCGGTGCAACTTGACTCTTTGGGGAATCCGGTAGGCGTGACGATTGGATCGGATGGAACTGACATTTTCGAAATGGATGGTCAACCGTTGCCGCGCTGGATCTTTTCAAAGAATTGGAATATGGCGCGACTGGACACCAGAGGTGTTGAACCGCAAAGCGAACGCCTCACGGTCCGGTACTTTAATAACGGATTGCAAGTACAATTCCGTTAGTAGGTGTGTTTTGAAGATGCGGTAAACCGATGGGCGGCTTCCTGCGCGGCGGCGATGATTTCCGTTTCATGTTCCACCCGGCGGTGCCGCATCAGAACGCGACCGTCGCAAATCACCGTGTCTACGCACGAGGTGTCGCAAGAATAGACCACATTGGCCGCCAAATTGTATTCCGGGCACATTTGTACTGCGTAATTGTCCAGCAGCAGCGCGTCCCCGACATAACCTTCGGCAATGACCCCGCCTTTGATGCCGAAGGCGGCGGCGGCATCCGCCGTGGCCATGCGCCAAACGTCCGCCGCCGGGGCGCAGGACGGGTCGCCGCTCTCAAGCTTGGCGGACAATGCCGCGAGTTTCATTTCGTCGAACATGGAGAGATTGTTGTTTGAGGCGTTGCCGTCCGTCCCTAGAACAACCCGGCAGCCGCCCAGTTCCTTAACCTTGCGATAATGGAACTGCCCGGAACACAGTTTGTAGTTGGAGCAGGGGTTGTGCACGATGGTGGCGCCGCTTTCGCGGATCAGTTTGATGTCATCATCATTCAGATGCACCCCATGCGCCAGAATGGTTTTGTCGCCCAGAATCCCGCAGCGGGCTAAAAGCGCAATCGGCGTACAACCGTTGGCCGTAATGCAATCGGACACCTCTTTGGCGGTTTCGGAAGCGTGGATATGCACTGTTGCGCAATCATGTCTGGCTTGTTCGGCAATCCATTCGAGCGATTTAGGGGATACCGTGTAAACGGCATGAGGAGCGTAGGTGAGACGGATTCGCCCGGTACCGCCGCAGGCGTCCAATTCCGCTTCGGATTGCTTAGCGTTTTCCAGCATGTCAGCCCGCAGTTTACCGTCGCTGCCATCGGTGAAAATCCTGCCTATCGCCGCCCGAGCGCCCATTTCGTCCACCGCCCTGATCGTGGCGGGAGCCAGCCAGTACATATCGTTGAAAAATACGGTGCCGGTTTTGATCATTTCAAGGATCGCCAGTCTGGTTCCGTGGTAAACCAGATCGGAATCCAGTTTGGCTTCGGCCGGCCAAATGCAGTCGTGGAGCCAGCTGAACAGCTCCATGTCGTCCGCGTAGCCGCGCAGCAGGGTCATGGCGGCGTGGGTGTGGCCGTTGTAAAAAGCCGGTGCCAGAACCATGCCTCCGGCATCAATGGCGGGAATGCCGTCCGCCGCCGAGATGTTGGACGCGATGGTTTGGAAAACGCCGTTTACAATCAAAGCGTCGGTTGGCGTACCGTTAAGCTTTGCGTTTTTGATAAGCAATGAGTGTGGCATTTTACTTCCTTTATCATGTCGGACTTTATGAAGACTACGGGGTGCGACGGGATTTGCGGCGCAGCGGGGGGCGTATTGGAAAAACGGCATGGCGGTCTCGCGCATCCCGAAGGGTTTCAACGGCGTTTTTTATCGTTTCGTCTTCAGGAAAGCGTTCCGCCAATGACTCCGCCAATGTTAGCGCCCGGCTGAGTTCCGCGTCGCGGGGATCGGTTTCGCCGCGTTCGATTGCGGTTAAGGCCGTCGCCAAAGCCTGAGCGGCTTGTGCAGCTTCCTGTCGTGTCGCATTCAGCGCATTACGGGTTCGGGCGTATCCGACCGCCAAAGCGGAGATGAACCCCGCCATGCAAATACCTGCCACCGCGATACTTGCGGCAGCCAGAGGATTGCGTTTGGCGAAGAGAGCCATCCTGCGTAAAGGCGGTGTTCGGCGCGCCGCAACTGGTTCGCAGGCGAGAAAACGGTGCACATCGGCGAGGAAATCGTCCATATCCGCATAACGGTCGGCGGGGTTTTGCGCCGTGGCTTTGTCAAGAATCGCTGAAAAGTCGGCATCCGGTTGCGCGCTTTTGCGCAAATTGTTCGCCGCGAGATCAAGCAGCGTTACGCCAAGCGCGTATTGATCGCTGGCTTGCGTGGCGGTGGCACCGTCCAACCGTTCCGGCGCCATGAACCGGCGGGTGCCGCTGTTGTCCGGGCTGGAGTTATCGGCCAAGCAGGAGAGTCCGAAATCGCTCAGTTTCACCGTTCCGTCATCGCCGATCAGGATGTTGGAAGGTTTTACATCGCGGTGGATCACTCCGCACCGATGGGCGTACGCCAGCGCTTCGGCGCTATGTCGGGCAAAGATCGCCAATTCTCGGATCGAGGCGAAGGTATGCGAGTCTGAAGTGTGACCATTCACCAATTCCATGGCAAAATAACAGTGCCCGTTAGACTGGCCGGCGGAATAGACGTGGACGATGTTAGGATGATGAAGACTCGCAACTGTACGCGATTCCTGTATGAACCGGTCACGTTGTTCGGGATTGCGCCCCAGCGTGTCGTCAAGAATCTTTATCGCGACCAGCCGATTGAGCGATTGCTGTCTCGCCCGATAAACCGTTCCCATTCCGCCGCGACCCAAGGGCGCGAGCAACTGAAAGTCGATCAGCGGAAACGACGGAATTGTTGATTCCGGGAAACCGCTGCCGTTGCCGGCCATTGCGTCGAGTTCAGCCGCCAACGCTCGTAGGCCATCGTTCATCATCAGCGTCTCATCGTTTCCCATATCAACCTGTAACCGTTACTGGAAGCACGACAGTTCCGCCAGTTTCTTTTGGAGGTGTTCCAAGGCTCGGACGTACCGGATGGATGCGGCTTTGGGGGCAATACCCAATACCGCAGCACACTCGGCATTGCCCATGCCGTCAAAGTGTCGCAGCAACAGAATCTGCCGGTCGTGTTCGGCAAGCCCGTCAATTGCTTTGCGGAGGAGTTCGTGGCGTTCGTCACGGTCGACGCGGGAAATCGGCGAAGTGACGTCGGCGGCGAATTGGTCCCAAGAGAAGGCACCGGGTTCGGTATCGTCCGTATTGTCGGCGACCGTAACTTCCCGGTAGGCGTCACGGCCTTCGGCTTGAAGGTGCCGGCGTTCCAGATCGGTCAATGTCTGCAAAAGCATTGTCCGCAATTTGAAGTAAATCGGCACTTCCGGATTTGACGCGAAATATGCAATTCGTTTTGCCGCCGCTGAATAGGCTTCCTGCAATACATCCTCGTGGGATATGCGCTTTAAAAGAATCGGGTTCAACCGTTTCTGGATGAGTGTCAGCAAACGGGTTCGGTTTTCCGCAAAAGCCGCGGCAAGATTATCGGTCGTAAAATCACTCATACTAATAATTGTAGCACACATCCGCGATGCCGGGCAAGGATTATTGTCAAGCGATGGCGTATCCGGGAATAGTGCGATATGAAGCGAATCGATTTACTCACGCAGAGGCGCGGAGACGCGGAGATTCTGCATATTCAGCACGGTTCAATTTACGTTCGTTGCGCCCTTGCGTCTTGTGCGGCTAAAAAACGTTGTCGTTTTGGGCAAGGATTCAGTGGATGGACATGACTGTTCCGGACTGCGATTGGAAGAACCAGTTCCACTGGCTGTTAGAGAACGCAACTTCAGCCGCAGTGAAGTGGTCGTATCCGGGCAGAAGGAAGTAACGGGCGTTACCGCCATCCGCGTTGATGGCGTTAGCCATGGCTTCGCCGTCGCTGGGGGCGATGATCGTGTCGCCGGAGCCGTTAAAAATCCGGACGCGGGCGGTTATCGAGACGGCTTTGGAGGTGTCGCCCGCACCGCTGCATACTACCGCCTTCGCGAATAGGTTTGGCGTATCCTGCGCCATTAGCGAGTAGGATGCCGTGCCGCCCATCGAGATGCCGGCGAAGAAAGTCCGGTCGGCGGAAATCCGTTCTTCGGCGGCGACAGACCGCAACAGGGCGCGGGTGGCCATCATCGGCGAGGTCTGTCCGCCGCTGATCCAACTCGTCGCCGATGACGGGCATTGCGGCACAAGCACCACGCAATTGATTTGGTTGGTCTCAAGATATCCCAGCAGCGGCCGCAATGATGGGGTGGACAGTTGGGCAAGGTTGTCGGTTCCGCGTCCGCTGCCGCCATGCCAAAGCAAAACGGCTCGCATCGCCGCATTGGTATCGAACCGGAAGGTTTTCGCGCAGTAATCGATGGCAAGACCGTTTTTGGAGAACGATGATTGGGACAATCCGAGTTCCGTAGCGGTATTAGGGGTAAAGAACCATTCCCATTGCGGTGCGGAAAACGCCGCTTCGGCAGCGCCGGCATGGTCGTAACCCGGCAGAATGGTAAAGGATGCGTCTCCCCCGGACATAGTGATGGCGTGCGCCATCGCCTTGCCCGAATCGGGATCGATTACCGTGTCGTCAGCTCCATTGAAGACCCGCACCCGGGTGGTGATCGCGGATGCCAGCCCGGTGTCGCCGGCGCCGCTGCAAACGACAGCTTTCGCGAAGAGGCTTGGGGTGTCTTGGGCGAAGAGCGTATATGCCGACGTGCCTCCCATCGAGATGCCGGCGAAGAAGATGTTCGTGGAGGCCACTTTGTAGGTTTGCGCTTTTGATCGCACCAGCGCCCGGGAGGCCATCATCGGCGATAACGTGCCGCCGCTTAGCCAGCTGGCCGCCGATGACGGACATTGCGGCACGATAACGATGCCATTCACGCGATTGGTCTCCATGTAGGCCAGAAGTGGCCGCACCGCGTATGTGGTAAGTTGTTTCAGGTTATCATTGCCTTTGCCGCTGCCGCCATGCCAGACCAACACCAGCCGCATCGGCGATGCCTCATCGTAGGAGAAGACACGCTCGCAGTAGTTGATTGCCAACGCGCCTTGAGAGAATGTGGCCTGGGTCATGCCCAACTCTTCCGCCGCATTCGGTTCTGCGACAAGTGCGGCCGCCGCCATCATAAATGCCGACATCAGCAGCCCAATCGTTTGTTGCGTATGTGTCATAAGCAAACCTTTTTCATGCTAGCGGAAGAGCCATTTCCAAGTGTCGTGTTTCGAGTAAGCCGCTTCTTCCGATCTTTTGTGATCGGTTTTGTTGAGCATAGTCAAAACCATGCCGCCCGGGCGTTTCTTTTCGATGGCCGACATCATCGCCTTGACTTTAGCCAACGAAACGGTGTCGTCGTCAGAACCTTGGCAGGCAAGAATGTCGGCTTTAATTTTAGCGGCTTGCTCAGCGTTTCCGGCAGCTCCGACAATTACCGCACGTTTGAACAGGTCTTGGTCCTCTTGAAGAAGAGTGTAGGCCAACCGCCCTCCCATCGAATATCCGGTCACGAAAATGCGTTCCGGTTTGACGCCATGCTTTTGGGCGCGTTCGCGTACAGCTTTCGCGATTCCGTCGGATGATGGCGTTTCCGGCGCCGGACGGCGTCCTGCAACCAGTTCGGGAACCCATATTATCGTTTTGCCGTCCTTAACCTGCGTTTTGGCGTATGCGAGCGCCTTTTCAACCGCGAGAGGCATCGTTGTCGGGGTGTCGGTGCCTTTGAAGGAGTCGCGTCCGCCCAGAACCACCAAAAGCGTCGCTTCCCCTTTGGCCGTCGGATTGGCGGTATATTCTTTCCACGCCAGATGGCCGGTAACCCCTTCCTCGGTCAAGTCGTGAGCGACTTTGCGTTTGATTTTATCCTGTTCCCGCCTTTGGACAGCGCCGCGATCCATCCCTTGGTTCCGTTGCGGTGCGCCATAAGTTACCACCACACACAAACCAACCATCGCCATAACCAAAAAGATTTTATTCATCGCACTCCTCCTTTATGAAATTCCAATCCCAGTTTAATGACAATCAACCGATTCATTGAATGCCCGATGGCCAGCCCCTTCTCCGCATCTGCATAAACCTTGACTCACAGGGGGGGCCTTGAGTGCGGTCTTCCGGTATTGGGAAGGGCGGCCATCGGGCGATTGGCAAAACTGTTTCTTGCCCAACCTTTGCAGCTTGCGGTACCAACCCCGATCGGCTAAAGCCAATCCTAGGTTCTTTGGGGCGGCTGCTTGCCGTTTGGAAGGGCATTGGACAGACATTACCTCTTTTCTCCGTTTTTAAGACCGTTTTTCATTTTACGCTTCATGCCGTTCTTGAGACCGTTTTTAAGACCGTATTTCAGGCCCTCTTTCATCCCTTGCTTCATGGTGCGTCCATTGTTGCGCGTTTGCGTTTGGGCCGTGTTGATCTGCACGTCTGCCGCCCTGCGGGCATCATCCGCCCGGGCGGTCCCGTTAAATGCCAGACCGGCCGCCAAAACAGCCGCCGCCGTTATGCTTGCGATTCCTTTGTTCATGCCGTACCTTCCTTTCTGTTGATGTGAAGCTTTGCCGCTTCATTTGGCTAGAACGCGATACGGAATGGAAATCTACAGGCCAAACAATTTTTTTATTACTTTTTCGGCTTTAAAGACAAATCGGCCCAAGCGCTCCAGTCGCCGGTGCTGTCGTCCGAACGACCGGCGTCGGAACAGATGACCAGTCGAATGTGTTGCCCCTTCCACGGCGAAAGGTCGGCGGACAAAGGATACCACTTGTGTTCGGTCACCTGTTGTTCCGCCACTTTTTTACGCATCCCGTCGGGTGTTTCAACCAAAACTTGCGTTAAGATGCCGTCACCCAGATCGCTGCCATCGACTTTGCCGACCAGGCAGGAGAATTCCAAGGGCGATTCCGGCAACTCGATTGCAAATTTCAAGAGGGTGTATCCGGTGCCTTTGAAGTAAGGCGGGTGGATGAAATAACCGTAATGGGAAACTCCGCCGCAGGATCTGGCCGCGGCGTAGCCTTGCGCGCCGGAAGTTTGCGAATCAAGTTCCACCTCATCTTGGCCGCGGTATGCGTAGGCGGCGATAAAAGAATCGGGAAATTCCAGCGATTCGACCGCCGCATTTGTTACGGCCGTCGGCTGAATCTGCATTTCCGGGAACGTTGACCGCCGTATAGGGTCTTTCGGCCATAACCGGTAGGATACGGCATCTGCCACCGGAAACACGCGGGTATAACCGTTGGTGTGTTCGATTTTGGCAGGGCCAATGACTTCGCTTTGCATATTGAGCGCCATCGCGTTGGTGGCCGCGTACGGCAGCAGAATGTCTTTTGGTGCCGCCAAGCCCCAGGTTTTATAAACAATCACTTCTTCGGTTCCGGATTTTTCCGGCAGCCGTACCATGATGCCGTCACACCCGCCTTCCGGGAACAACGCCAACTGTCCACGCCCGTTGACATAGGTGTAGTCTTTGGAAACCGCCAACTCCGCGCGGTGGCCGTTCCATTCGCCGCTGAACGCTCCGGCTTGGCCATCGCCGCTGCGGGCGTAGAATGAATTCGGAGGCAACACGGTTTGCTGTCCGTTCCAAGTTACGGTGATGGCGTCACGCTCATTGCCGTTTGCGATCACGCCGGTTCCGTCGTTGTATTTTACGCAGAGTTGCGATCTCCGGAAACAGCGGTTGGCGATGGCGGCAGTGGTGGGGTGTGGATTTCCAGCCGGGTCGAGGTAGCGGATGGACTCAACATCGGCCTGCGTATAGTAAGACGCGATGCCTTGAAGCAAGAAATAGCTTGGCAGTTCTGACAGTCCGCCGAGCAGGAAACCGGGGTGCCCGAACGCGGCGGTGGCGGCAAGAAAACGGTCTGCGGCGTTTTGACTGGACTGTTTGTCACGTTGTCCGGGCATGAACATACTCATATTGCCCATTCCGAAATTGCAGCACAACGGATGCATCCGCAACAAATCGAAATCCACCAACCATGGGCGGATGGAAATGTCGTACGATTGGTCTTGGGCGTAGTTGCCGTCGGTTAACCCGCAGTACATGAAGTGGCTTCCGCCTTCCGAATAGACTGGTCCGTTCCAGTTCTTTTTTTGCAACAGCATAATTTCGCCGAACGGGTAGAACACCCCGGCGAAGGTTCCGCCGCCCGGTACCCGCCAGTCATAGTCGGTGCGTTCCCACGGCGCAACGCAGGAGTGCACGTCGCAATAGGCGGTGGTGAAATGGAATTTGTTTTGTATTACGGGCGTCAGCCGCTCGCAGTAGGCTACCGCATAGGACGGTTTTGGGGCGTAACAACGTTCCCAGGCGTGCTGTAGCTGGTTGTCGGGGGTACGGGAGATGAGATCGTAGTTCCAATAGCCGTTTACCGGCGCGAAATCGGTGAAGTTATTGTACGGGCCGCACAGGTAACCGAGTTCGTTTTGCAAAATGTCCACATATTTTTTCTCGCTGGCGTCACCGCCGCGCTTGGGCGCGGTGAAGGTCCGGAACGTGAAGCTCTCGTTGTTGTCACGCCAAAGATTTTCGTGGTCAACGATTGCCATGTTGGCGATGCCCAACCGCTTGCGGTTGCGCCAGAACTCGGCGGAACGGTCGCGGTCGTACGCGGGATGGGAAACCCAGACATGGGTGCCGGTTTTAGATTTCCACGGCGATGGAGGGTTGGGAATGTTGGGCAGCACTTGGTCGAATTCCGGCGCGAGGGAATATACGAACCGTTCCGTGCAATCGTTACGTTTGCCGTCGGTTTTGGGCAGGTAACGGGTTCCGCCGTTGCTGGCAACGGTGCCGTCCAGCCGCAGATTCGGAATCGTAAACGGCTTTGAGGCGTTGGACTGCGTCCAGTCCATGTGGTACATCGCGAAAAACGGGCTGCCGCCAATGGCGGTAGCCACCACGCAAGGACGGTTTGAGTGTCCGGGAAAATGGTAGGAATAGTACGGCACGGGAATTATTAGCGGTTGGTTTAGATTCAGCAGATGGCCGAATCTGATTTCCTCAACGTTGCCGCCGGTGCATTTCAGGTCCGCCGTCAGCGACTTTCCTTCCAAATGGAATTTCAAGAATATTTCGCCCAACGTCTTGCCATGGTCTGCCAACGTGCCGCGGTAAATTACGGCAAGATTGTCGGTGGTGATTTCAATTTGTTCGTTTTCGGGGCGAAAGTTTTTTTGATGGTCGTCGTTCGGGGCGAAATAAATCCCGCCGTCCAATGCCATCGCATACCAACGCGAACCGTTCCAGCGGAAAAACATATCGTCCCAATTGGCGGCTTTGGATGGCAGGGCGATTTCAAGTTTTCCGTCTTCGCCGTCCCGCACCAGATAATAGCGGCCGCTTTCACCGCGGGCGATTCGGCAGATCGATTGGGCCTGGTCGGGCGGGATTACCGTCAGAATGGAGTTGGGGAAGGGGAGTCGATCCGTACCGGTGTTAAGCCCGGATTGGATTTTAGGAAAGAGTGAAAACGCCCGTTGCGGGCGAGGCGGGATTTTCAACGGATTGAAGGTCTCGGTAAACACGGCAAGACTGTTGAAATAGATGGTGCGGTCTTCGGTGTTTCGTCCGCCGGTGATGGAAAAGCGGCGGAACTCTGAACCTTTGGCCACCCGTGAAATCAGTTCTGGAGAGAGGCGCTGGTGACATAAGAACCACTCTTTAAAACGCACCCTGGCCAACTGGATGGTGAATGGTTTGCCGTCGGAATCCGCGAAGTGGGCGAATACCGTCACCGGTGGAGTCTTGGGGTCGGGGGCGTAGCGGTGGTTGTTGCCGTAAATCCAGCAGGATACGGCATCGAAGGAGTTGGTGATTTTGACCGGCTCGGGCGGGGAAAGGTTTATAATCGGATTGGTACCGGTGGCGTGGTGGACTATTTTTATCACCCCGTTTCCAAAGAGCAATACATCATCGGAGGTGGTTACAAGGGCGTCGGAATCGCTCGTCTCGATTTTCCATCCGGCGGAACTGGTCATCGGCAGCAACGGCGGATGGTCGTCCACCGTGCGTTTGGCGATCACCATTTCATAAGGACGTTCACCGCCCCATACTGCTGCGGCAACGGTCGCCGCCTTCACGGCCATCAAGGAAACTCCGCGCATGTCTCAATCTCCAACTTTGTTTGCCTTGTTTTTGGTGGAAGAAAAATGCCATTCGCATGATATAAACCCGCTGGCGGCGCCGGTAGCATGGCCGCAAAAGATGGCAGACTCAAAGCGGCGCAGGTCGGCGGATGGGGCGGACAGCGATAACAGATGTTCTACCCGGCCGTCGGCGCCGGTCTCAATCTCGAACCGCGCTGAACCGGAAGGGGATGCAAAATCACCGGTTTTAGGAAGGTCAAATGAGAATCCGGCACTTTCCAAACCCGGAGAAAGGGTTATGTGCAGGGGCTCTTTGATTGGCGGCAGGTTTACGAAGGGATCGGACGAAGGCGACAGTATCCCGCTGGTATGCGTTTGTAGCGGCGGAATCGGGGCAGGGTGCCACTCGACGGGATAATCGCTGCTGCGTGGCAGTTCCCAGGGGTCCGGTAGGGCGTTGCCGGTTTCGGAAAATTCGATGTCAAATGCGGTTCTGTTTTTTTGGTCTTCTGACGACCAAGAAGAGCGGATTCGGTGGAACGCCTGTGCGGCAAAAGTTTCGTCCAGCACCACGTATGCGGCGCTTGGAGGCGGGAGAACGTACGGAGTACCCATAGGGTGACGGTCAAGCATCAGGCCGAATGGCACTTGCGCCCAAAGTAATCCCAGCACCGTGGCGCAGATGCAGAGCGGCCACCAGAACTGGAGCCGTTTGCCGGCCGGGGGGAAGAGTTCTTTTAGTTGGGCAATATCATGCATTCTTCACCACCGTTATTCGGGCTTTACCGCTACGTTAACCCGTTCCACTCCCGCATCGCGGGCTAAATTGATTATAGAAACCACCTCGCCGTGGGGGACGCGTTTGTCCGCCATCAGCAGCAGCACCCGCTCGTTTTGCGCGGTACGTTGGCGCAGCCGCTCCACCAAGGCGTCCATCTGGTCGCGGTTTGAGGTGATGAAGCGGTCGTCGTCGAAAAACACCAACGTATCCGGGGTTCCCGCCTCGTTTTCGCCCGCCACGGGAATGAGCATGGCGATCAGCGATGCGGCGGCGCCCTCGCGGATCGGGCTGTGCGGCAGGTCGAACAGCAGACCGGCGGTGGCGGTGGTTTTACCATGCACCAAAACCAGCAGTACGGTCAACACCACTACATTGATCCAAGGCACCGCCCACAACAGCACCTGCGGCCATGCGCCGCCGAAACGGTAAATGTTTCGGTGTTTGCGGATCAGCTGGCTTGGGGTTTCCTGAAAAACTGATGACATGGCGACGGGTTCCTTTAGCGCTTAGCGGGTTGATGGTGGGCCAGATAAGCCACAATCTCCGAGCCGCAGGTTTCCATGTCCAAAACTATCCGTTCGATTTGGGCAATGAGGATCGAGTACATAGCGTGGCATTGCACGGCCACGACCAGACCGGCGATGGTGCAGGAGAACGCTTGGGCCAAGCCACCGGTGAGATCGGCGTTTTGGATTAGCGGAGTCTGGTTGTGCAACACGTTGATTATTGAGACCATGGCCAGAAGCGTGCCAATTAATCCAAGCAGCGGAGCGACTTGGCAACACAGCAAAATCGTCGCCAACCGGCGTTCCATTCGCGAAAGCTCGCTACGCTCGGTGTTCAGCACCGACTGGTTGATTACGTCCGCAGGGTCGGACCGGTGCCTCAGCGCGGAGAGGATGACGGCTGAAACCGGGCAATCGGTCTCCTCGCACAACACCACCGCCTCTTCTGCCCGCGATTTCTCCAGCAGGTTATAAACGCCCTTCAGAAAATCGGCATAGTCGATCTTGGCGCGGCGCAGTTTCAGCAAGCGGCCGAGAAACAGTACGAGTGTCGCCAACCCCATACAGACGATAACCCAAAACACCAAACTGCCGTGACTCATCACATGTCTCCCTTTTTGGCCTTGAGCCTTTCAATCCGCGTCCGCGCTTCCTCCGCGCCAGGAACGCCTAGGTTCATCAGACGCTGGAGTATTGAAACCGCCGGTTCGTATTTGTGTTGGCGTTCGTAAATTTCCGCTACGCTGAAAACGGCGCGGATTAAACAGCTGGTGGAGGCGTCGTTGAACCATGTCCCTTTGGCGCGTTCCTCCTGATAAAACACCACCACGCCGGAATAGTAGCGGTCGATGGCATCGTCATAGCGTTTTAATTTTTCCAGACAGCGCCCGATTTTGAAATTGATTTGCATCAGCATGGCGGGGGTGTTGCCGCCAAGTTTTATCCGGTGCTGGTAAGCGGAGATCGCATCCTCGTAGCGGGTGTTGTTGTCCGCCCCCATGATATAAAGACAGTCGCCTTTGCGCAGCCATGCGGCGGCGCACCATTCGCCGTCCGGCGAGAGATTCATCACCCGGTCCAAAATCACCACCGCTTCTTCGAAACGCGCCATTTCCATAAGCGCGTCCGCCTGGAGCAGCGATGCCTCCGGAATCCGCTGGCTTTGCGGAAACTGACGCACCAGCGTGGAAACGGTCTCGACGCATTCGGAAAACTCGTTGCCGAAAAACGCGGCGCGAGCGGCCCAGAGCAACGCCGCATCGGCCCAGCGCTCTTCCGGCCAACGGCGGAAATAGCTGGAGAAGGCGTTAAATGCCTCTTTGTACTGTGCTTGGTTGAAGTCGAATTTCCCCAGCCAGAGTGTCATGTCCGCCAAACGCGGCGACTCAGGAAAGTCGGCGATGAAGGCGGACGCGGCGGCCCTGGCGTCCTTGTCGCGTCCCACGCCGTAAAGACAGAGCGTGAGCATGTACCGCGCCTCATCGCGATGGTTGGGGGCGTTCTCGGCGATGGCGGCAAAATCCTGCATCGCGTCTTGGAACCGGTATGAACGGTAATGGGCCTTGCCGCGGCCGAGAAAGGCGGACATCCGGATTTCCTTGTCCTGATAGCCGGCGAGGATGGCGGAGAAAGTTTGTATGGATTCTTTATACTGCCCGGCCTCGGATTGCAGCGCGGCCAAACGCAGCATCGCCTGCGGGGCCAGCGGGTGGTCGGGGTGTTGCCGCGCCACTTCGAGGTAACCCTGTTCGGCGTTTTCGCGCCGTCCCGCGCGCTCTAGGGCGTCGGCGCATTGGAACAGAGCCCGGATGGCCAGTTCGTGCTTTGGGTAAGTGTCGACGATTTTTCGGTAGGTTTGAGCGGCGTCGGCATACTGTTTCCCGGCATTCTGGGCATCTCCGGCCTTGAACAGACACTCCACTTTCGCCTGGTCATTGGTGGCCACTTTCGTCGCGGCCAGAAAATCGGCAGCCGCCTCTTGATGCCGTCCCAACTCCAGCCGTGCCCAACCGCGGCCTTGCAGCACCCGGTAGTCGTTCTCTGCCGCGTTGGGATAGGTCTCCAGCAAAATGCGATAAATCGATTCGGCGTGTACGGGATGCCCGGACAACAGCAGGGTGTCGGCGAGTTTTTGCAGTGCGGCGCGGGAATCGTCGGCGTCGGGATATTCGCGAACCAGTTGTTTTACCAACGCCATGCCTTCGGACATTTTGTCCGGCAGCGTCGCCAGCAGGTCGCCGAGCCGGAATCCGGACAACCGTTTGGTTTCCGCTTGGGTGGAGCGTTCGTATGCGGACCGCGCAAAGGCGACGGCATCGTTGGTTTTCCCGGCGTCCCAATTGATCGCGCTCAATTCCAGCGCGGCTTGGACGGCAGCCGGTTCTTCGACGTCATTGCGTTGCGTTAACTGGGTGAAGATTGCCGTGGCATCGGAAGTCTTGCCTTGCTTGTGCAGGATTCGTGCCCGGAGCAATGCGCCGTCGTCGGAAGCTGCGGTGCGGCAGGGGAGTTCGGACTGGATGCGCAGTACCTCCAGCGCCGCATCGTCCCGCCCGGCGTTGTACAGCGAAGTCGCCCATTCGAGGGCATTGGCGGCGCGGCTCACCGCGTTGGTGGACCGCTGGTCGAGTGCGGAAAAAATCACCCACGCCGCTTCATTCTTGCCATCGTGCAGACGGGCACGGGCGGCAATGCGGAGCAGGTCGTCGGACAAAACGCCGCCGGGGATGCCAGAGGCGCGTTCAGCCAATTCCGCCGCTTTTTGGTTCTCCCCGGTTTCCAGTAACGCCAGCGCGTACCAGTAGGAAATGCTGGATTGGACGGCGGGATCGTCAGCGGTCTCCGCCAAACGGGGGGCGGCGAGGTTGGACAGTTCGTCGAATTTCCGTTGCCCGGCCAGAGCCTCCAACAGCAATATCAGCGCGGCATCGCGCGATTGCGCGGTGTCGCCGGATTCCAGTTCGATTTTGGCGTGACGTTCCGCCACGGCGTAAAGACGGTCTTGCAGCGCGGTTCTGGCGACAGAAAGATTGTCGCCTTGCGCAAACCGCGCAACCATAACGGCGGCGATAATAATTAAACCGAACGATTTCTGCATTATGGTTTTCGTGCCTGTCCGGGCTATTCCAGTTTAGACTGCTGGCGCGGGTCGAAAGCGTCGCGCAACCCCTCGCCAATCATTACGGTCAGCAGCATCACGGTAAACAGCGCGGCGGCGGGGAAGAGAATCAACCACCAAGCCCAACGGAATTGCTGCGCCTGATGTAGCAGTTCGCCCCAGCTGGGAGTCATCGGCGGCAAACCGAAGCCGAGGAAGTCCAGCGCGGCAAGCGAGCCGATCGCCCCCATCAGTTTGAACGGGAAGAGGGTGATCAGCGGGGTCAACCCGTTGGGGAGGATGTGGGAAAAGATGATCCGGCTGGACGACAGCCCCTGGCAACGGGCGGCTTCCACAAAGGTCCGCTGGCGCAACCGCAGGAATTCGGCGCGCATATAGTAGGATATGGTGATCCAGTTGAACAGGCCGTAGCAGATTAGCAGCAGCAGGAAACTGCGGCCGAGCGCCGAGCCGACGAAGATCATCACGTAGAGGAAGGGCAGGGCGCTCCAAATTTCCGTCAGCCGCTGTCCGGTGATGTCAACCCAACCGCCGAAGAACCCTTGGATCGATCCGATGGTCACGCCGAAGCACATCGACCACAACGCCAGCGCGATACCGAACAGCAGCGCGATGCGCATTCCGTACAACACTCGGGCGAGAACATCGCGCCCGGCGGAATCGATGCCCATGTAATGGCCTTTGACCGGACGGAAGGGCCACACGATTTCACTGCGGACACAAGATACTTCGGCGTGGCGGTCCCGCCAGGGGATGACGGTGGTTTCCACCGGGCTTTCAAAGCAGCGGGCCGCCAGATCTGCGATCTCTTTGGCGGCCGGGGCGGGAATTGAAGCGGGGATGCCGACGATCTTTTGGTCCTTACCCCGCCGGAGTTGCAACTGGTAGGGGCTGTCCGGCTTTTCCTTTTGGCGGAAAGAAATCCGTACCAGGCGCGGCGCGGGACCGGCCGCCGTTTCGGGCATGGTGACCACTGCCGACCCGGTTTTCCCCGTGATGCTGAATTCGCGGGCGGCATCCGCCTTCCCGTTGCGGCGCGACTCAATCGCCTGAATCATCTCGGCGGGGAGTTGCCAGTAGTCGGCAAGCTTTGCGTTACGGATCTTCGTCCCTTTGGGGAAGAATGGCGAACAGGCCACCGTTATGGCGATTGTCCCGTCGGGCGCTAGGTCGATACGTCCGACATCCGCTTCGGGAACCACCGAAACCCGTACGGTACGGTACTGGTCGAGTGTTCTGGCGTCCACCACCTCGGACGGCCCGAAGGCGATCGGCGCCCAAACGGCGCGGTTGCCGGGGTCGGCCTTGAACTCTGCGGAATCGGCGAGCTGTTTATAATCAACCGGCATCGCCTCGCCCTGTCCGCCGTTGAGGTCGCGCATGGTCAGCGATTGGAGGAACGGGAAGAACGTTTTTCCCTGATAGCGCAGGTACAGCGGATTGCTGTTGCAGATCAGTTCTGAAAAAAGGCTCAACACAAACAGCGACACGAGCAGCACAAGCGACGCCACGGCCCGGCGAATCCGCATAAAGTTGCGAAGCCGTTTGATGGTGAGCGGGGAGAGAAAATGGCTGGTAGAAGATTTCATGACTGTCCAAAGTGCATTCGGGGATCAATTACCATATAGCAGAAGTCGGAGATGAGGTTGCCCGCCAGCTGGAGCAGCGAGGTCAACGACAACAGCGCCATGAACACCGCGTAGTCGCGTCCGATCAAAGCGTCCCAGCTGAGCCGTCCCATGCCGGGAATTTCGAAAATGCTCTCGATAATCACCGAACCGGCGAAAAGCAGCCCGAGGATTGAGCCGAAACCGGTCGCGATCGGGATTAAAGCGTTGCGGAAAGCGTGCAACCAGATGGCCCGCCGACGGGAAGCGCCCTTGGCGAAAACCGTCCGCACGTAATCGCTGGAGATCTGGTCAAGCAGCGAGTTTTTCATCATCAGCGTCAATATCGCGAAATTCCCGGACACGTAGCAGGCCACCGGCAGCGCCATGTGCCAGATGTGGTCCGCCAACCGGGTGGTCCAAGGCACGTAACCGGAGAAATCCGACTCAAAACCGCCGAGCGGGAATATGTCCGCCAACCCCTCCACGGTTCCGCAAAAGCACATTTTGAGGATCATCGCGAGCGCGAACGACGGGATGGCGTAACCGATAAACACCACCACGCTGGAAGCGGCGTCGAAAGCGGTGCGGTGCCGCAGGGCCTTGGCGATGCCGAGCGGAATGCAAATGAGGTAACTCAGCAGAAAACTGATTCCGCCGAACCAGATTGAGACCGGGATACGGGCGGAAATCAGCTGCCACGCGGTTTTGTTCGGGTAGTCGTAGGAGGCGATCCGCATTCCCATCCGTTTATTGACCAGCCAATCCCAGTACTGCACGTAAATCGGCCGGTCGAACCCGAACTGTTTGTTCAGCTCCTGTCGGTACTCCTCGGTGATTTGGGTAACCGCCTTGGAACCAGCACCTTCCGCGCCGCCGATGGCCCGCATTTTCATCAGCTGGATGTCAACCGGGCCGCCGGGCAGAAGCCGCGTCAAGGCAAAGCAAACCATGGTGATGCCAAGGAAAGTCGGTATCACCAACAACAAGCGTCGAATAATGTAGGAAATGCGATTCATAAGACGATGATTTTATCAGTTATCGGGTGCAAAGACAAGCGCAAACAGCCAATAGATTTAGACGTGTCATTCGTCTTTTGCAGTGCCTTTAAGCACGGCGATAAAGGCCGATTGCGGTACGTTTACCTGACCAAACTCCTTCATCCGCTTTTTGCCCTCCTTCTGCTTCTTAAGCAGTTTCTGCTTGCGGGTGACGTCGCCGCCGTACAGTTTGGCCAGGACGTCCTTGCGGAAGGGGCGGATATCTTCGCGGGCGATGATGGTGCGCCCGATTGCGGCCTGCACCGGGATTTTGAACATGTGTGGGGGAATGGTGTCGGCCAGCGCCTTGCACATTTGGCGGCCGCGCGCAACGGCCTTGTCCTTGTGCACCATGCAGGAGAACGCGTCAACCACCTCGCCGTTGAGCAGGATGTCCAGTCGCACGATCTGGCTGGGCTGATAACCGTATGGTTCGTAATCCATCGAGGCGTAACCATGGCTGACGCTTTTGAGCATGTCGTGGAAATCGATCAGGATCTCGTTGAGCGGAATGGTGCAGGTTAGGATCACCCGGATGGAGTCCAGCGATTCCGTGCCGCTCACCACGCCGCGACGATCCATCACAATCCGCATAATCTCTCCGATGCAATCACTGGGCGTGATGATGGTGGCCTTGATGATCGGCTCCTCGATTTGCGAGATGTTGGTAACATCAGGCAGATGGACCGGATTGTCGATATCCTCAACAGAGCCGTCGTTGAGCTTGACTTTGTAAACCACTGCGGGGTGGGTGTTGATGATGTCCAAATCAAATTCGCGGCGGAGCCGTTCCTGTACGATCTCCATGTGCAACAACCCCAGAAAACCGCAACGGAAGCCAAAACCCAACGCGACGGAACTTTCTGGATGGAATGTGAATGCGGAGTCGTTCAGGTGGAGTTTTTCCAGCCCGGTGCGTACTTTCTCGTACTCGTCGGTGCTGACCGGATATATGCCGCAAAACACCATCGGGCGGACTTCCTTGAAACCGGGCAACGGCTCGTCGGCCCCGTTTTTGGTGTGGGTCACCGTGTCGCCGATTTTAATGTCGGCCGGATCTTTGATCGTTCCGACCAGATACCCGACCTGTCCGGCGTAAAGCGCGTCAACCGGTTTCTGATCCGGGCTGAAAATACCGACCTCGCGCAACATGGTGGTTTGCCCGCTGCCGATGAACGATATTTGGTCGCCGGGGCGCAAGGTTCCGTCCACCACGCGGACGTAGGTAATCACGCCGCGGTAAATGTCGAACACCGAATCAAACACCAGCGCGCGTAACGGGGCGTCCACGCCTTTAGATGTGGGGGGCGGTATTTTGCTGACGATCGCCTCCAGCACCTCCGGTACACCGATTCCGGTTTTCGCGCTGATGTGGAGCGGAAGATCCACCGGGATGCCCAGTACGTCCTCGATTTGGTTGGTGACCTCCTCGACGCGGGCGCTGGGCAGGTCAACTTTGTTCAAGACTGGGATGATTTCCAAGTTGTTGTCCACGGCAAGATAGGTGTTGGCGACGGTTTGGGCCTCCACTCCCTGGGCGGCATCCACCACCAGCACAGCCCCTTCGCAAGCGCCCATGCTGCGCGAAACTTCGTATGCGAAATCAACGTGTCCGGGGGTGTCGATCAGGTTGAACAGATATTGCTCGCCGTTCTTGGCGGTGTAATGCATTGAAACCGGGTGGGACTTGATGGTTATGCCGCGTTCGCGCTCCAGATCCATCGCGTCAAGAGTCTGTTCGCGCAATTCGTGCGGATCAATCGCCTTGGTCAGTTCCAGCACCCGGTCGGAGAGCGTGGTTTTGCCGTGGTCGATGTGCGCGATAATGCAGAAATTGCGGATGTGGTCTAAAGTCTGTTCCATACGGTTTCTTCTAGTAGGGGATGTTCCACTCTTTGAACAACGGGCCGATATCCTCTCCGGCGTACTTGGAAAAGCGTTTTACGAACTGGCCGCGTTTCTCAATGTCGTTTTTGGGGCGTTCGCTGTTGGGCAAGGTACGGTATTCGGCAAAGGTCTTCTCAAAGGTTTCCCATCCGTATTTCTCGATTAGCCGCACATATAATTCCAGCGCCAGGAACGGGTCGCTCTTCCATTTCTCGAAGCTCCGTCCTTCGTCCATCCATTTTTTCACTGACTTCTGGATTCCCTGGCTTCCCATTCTGGTTTGTCGCGGCTTTAGCCCGCAAACCTTTTCCATGCAGTACAAGGTGAACAGGTTTACGGTCACTTCGCCGGTACCGTCGAACGTCCAGTCGCTGTTTTGGTGGTTGTGCCCCATTTCGTGGAAGAATCCCCAAACCTGCTCGGCCTTGGAGTTGCGAATGGTGTCGACGTTGACCAGGATTTTCGCGGTGTCGTTTGGGTACATAATCGGGTATCCGGCGTGCATATACCCGGCGCAAAGCTGAACATCCCCGGAATAACGTTCCGGCGAGGCGCGGTCGGGGGAGATGCCGGTAAGTTTGGCGTCAAGATCCAACACTTCCTTCCAGACCTTGAGGAGCGGTGTGGGGTCGTCCAACCCGCGGATTTCATTGGATGGCACCGCCAATACCACCTGTTCGCATTCAATCTCCGCCATCGGCGCGGGATACTGGCGTATTTTGTCCCGCCAACTTTGCGGGGTGTCGCGCCCGAGTTTAAACCAGGGGGCGGGGCAGGCGGGACCGATTTTCACCTTGATTTCGCCATCCCTTCCGTTCGGCACCACGATGTAAACCAAACCACCGAATGGCGATGAGAGGGTGGTGGAGACGGATTTCAGCGGAAGTTCGATGTCCACCACCGGGGCGCGGACCCATCTGGGGTGCGCGGTGACGCGGCAGGTGGTGGCGCCGATGCGCAGGTTCAGGCCCAGCTTTTCCGCGCCTTCCGGCAGGGTTACGGTGATCGGTTCGCCAGCCACCGCAAATAGCCCGGTACTGTGCCAACGCGGAACCTTCATGTCCACCGTCAGGTTACGGGTGACCCGCGGCATCCCTTCCGGCGGCAGTCCGGGATAAGTGGCGGCGGCGGGGTGGGCCGGCCACACCCGGTAGGGATCGCGCAACCAGCGGTCCTGAAACATCGACAACGCCAGCCGTTCGCGGATCATCTGTCCGGTGAACGGGGATTTCGGGGACGGGATTGCCGATGAGTCGATCTCGCACAGCTTCTCAATTCTTTCGCGCATCTCCCGTTCTTCCGGCGGCAAGACGCGCTGTAGCGCCCCGATGCCCCAGAACGCGCGGTTGGCGGCGGCGGTATCCACCTTCTCGCCGGTTTCGGCGATCCTAAGAGCGTCGCAAATCCGCATCGCGGGCGGAATCACCCCGCTGATCGGATATCCTTTGGCGTTGATGCGGCCCGACGAGTCGTCGTTGGTGTAAAGCCCGAACGGCCCGAACAGCCGGTTGAAGGAATTGTCGGTTGCGAGGGATTTTCTGTTAACTTGTGCCCAGCCCCAACCGACGCATGCCGCCATAACTCCGCCGCCGTTGGCAATAAATTCGCGTACCGGTTCGATTTCCGCCGGGGACCAGGCTTCGGGATATACCACGTATGCCGTGCCGGGCGGAAGCTTGGTTAAGTCGCGCGGCGAATCAAGTTTGGTAATTTTAAGCCCCTCGATTCCGGGCAACCCCTTGAGGGCGGCGGAGAACTTCCGGTCAACCGCCACCGGCAGCGGTTCCGCCGCCGCGCTGCCCGACAACCAAACCAGCGACTGCTTGATCAGCCGTGCTGTCTCGCCGATTTTAAGCGCTTCGGGGGACAAAAAACCGGAATGGCTAAACGCGATTGCCCGGCCCTTGCCGCATACCGCTCCGCAAACCACGGGAATCAAAATCTGGTGCTGTTTTCCCCACGCGATGGGAAAGGTGTTTTCTCTTGCGGGAAGGATGGCGCCGGGCTCGGTGCCTGGTGATGAATTTATGCTGTCAACTCCTGCGGTAATCTGGTCGAAATGCCGTTTTATCTCGGCATCGTCAGCAAAAACCGTACTGGCGGCTAAACACATCAGTATCAAAGTCAAGGGTTTGTACATGGCGTAAATTCCGGTTTGAACGTTAACGTTGCTGGAAAAGCAAAAACATACGAATAATTATAATTTGGTTTGGCTTGAAAATAAAGGCGAAAATTGGGCTTAACTCAAATTTCTTACCTATTGGGTTGGTTAGCCAGCCGCCCGCGCTTTGCACTGGAATGTTCATCTTGTAACTTTAACCATGCAGAACGTGTAGAGCGTGTAAAACTTTGCGTCCTATACGATCTTTGCGGCTAAAAACCGATGTTGTTATGGTAAGTTTTTGGACAGGATTTACAGGATTCACAGGATTATGGATGAAATTTGCCGTAAGATGATTGGTGCGGCAGCCCCGCTGCCCAAGCACAAATGCCGTGTCTATCACCAAACGAAATCTCTAAATCTCCTGTCTGGAAATTAAAAGGC
>JAFTCL010000044.1 GCA_017454745.1 Kiritimatiellia bacterium | reverse complement strand
TGTGAACATGTCAACGCGCGCGCGGCGCTTTCACGACGCAGGCGCGCGTGTTGGCATGTTTGCAAGTCGCTTATTGCCCAACCAGTTGTCAAAGAACGAACCCTTCCCCATCGTTAGAACGAAGGCTCGTTCTACATTATACCTTTGCGGCCGAAAACAAACGGATCTGTTCGTGACTAACGCCGCTCACGGGAACGTTGCGGGGCAACCGATTGGTGCGGATTCGTGTCACCTTGCGGTTCACAGCGGACGCGACGGAGCGCGTCCCTCCCTTTGTGGCTAAAACTTTCGCTGGTTTCCGTTTGATTTCTGAACCATGAATAAACCAAAATGTCTATGTGCCAAACCACTAGCAGGGGAAATGATTTCTTCCGGTATGGTTTTCCCGTGAAAAACAGTTCATTATTGGTTTTGCAGTTTATGCAAAACCATAGTTGTGGAGAAAAGCCTATGTTTCTCGCATTTAGCAATTTCCTCTTTACGTCGGCATTCGTCCCGCATTCCTATCGCGGAATTGTAAAGCATTTGGATAGCAGGACTGGAAATAATAATACCAAAAGCATTTTGGACAATTTTAGGAAGTGGATCGTCAACGGAAACAAGCCCAGGCCGGCTACATTGATAAATTTGTCCAAGAACAGCCGGTATGGCATATCTTGCGCAAAGTTGGTTCGCGACCTGTATGAGACGGATAAGGTAGATAATGATAGGCTTAATCGGATTTTGCGCGAATGCGCCGACAATAAAAATAAGGTTCACGAGACCGGCCACACTTTGCAAGAGTTGGCAGATAAAGCTTTTGGCAATGTTAATCAAAAAATGTCGGAGCAGTCCCTTCGTCGCTATCTTACCCCGGAGTCAATAATTAATCCCAGCCTTTTGCAAACAATAGTTTATGCGTTTTACGATGTTGTTCTTGATGAAAAAATCAAATTAAAAATGACTAGGGATGATTTGTTCCATGTCTGGGCAACATTGGTGTCTAAGCTTCACGTCTTGGATTGTCTGGACATTGACAACCCGGGATTTGCGGATAAACGATATAAAATCGCCGGAGAATCCCCGATAAGCAAATCATTTTTCAGAAAAAGCGTTTCGCGTTTACCCGAATGGATACAATTCGCAAGGGAGCGTATTTTCCAACTTTCTGAAGGTTAATTTCATCATGCGATTCTGTTATTATAGATTTGTCTTTTGAAGTCAAAAGGTACGTGTCCGCCCGTATATGGCGGTGAAACATCAAACGGAGTTGGTTATGACTCTAAATCATAAAGGAAACGGAGGATGGCCCTCCACGACTGGTCGCCCTTCCGGAGGTGGCCGCGACAACGGTCCGAAGAAGTGACGTGCAGGCGGTTGGCGGCAAAGGTTACCGCCTTTGCCGCCAACAATTTCAACGGCAAATCGATGCTTGGTTTCCCGTTGGTATACCTAAAAGACGAGAATTTGATATCACGACATTTGCCCTTGCGATTGTGGTTGCGTCATGATATACTAATTCCAGTTTTGTTGGTTGTTTTGTCTCAATCGGTGGGCTGATTGGGACGGGCAATGGTGAACACCAAGTGAGGATTTTGGTATTTAGGACCTTTTTGTTGCAAATGGACGGAAGTTTTGTTTTCCGTTGATAAGTTGTGGTGAAAGTCCACAGCACCGATTTGCTGATCAATCAATCGCCATCTGAAACCTGAGAACTTTCAAATGTAAGCGATGTGGATTGGGATGCGCACAGCCTGCGCGTCCCTTCTTACGTGCTTACATTGGGCATCTCAGGGCCTCAGATGGCACAACAGGAGGGAGCGCTTTTTTATGGGGTCAAAAAGTGTATTAGAGGTCTTTCGGACTGCAAGTTTGTTGATACTGCTTATTTTTATGGGGTGTGCTTCTGGTAGATTTATTGGCGACACCTCTACCCACACTTTGAACAAAGATATACAGCTTAAGTCAAAGTATCGAGTTGAACGCATATGCTTTACTTATCCGTTCGATGTCCGCCAGGGATATAGAACGGCGATCAGTGCCGGTATGGATAAAATTTTGCAATCTTATATTAAGGTGCAGTTGTCTCAAATACGTCCTGATGTCTTTACAGAATCAAGTGATGCGATTCCTATTGTTGTTAATATGTACCTTCACGATGAAAATCAAATTTGTTGTGGTATGACGCCGTATATATTGACACTTGGTTTCTTGCCAGGCGATACTCATGAGTACTGCTTCTATAGAATTAATGTGCAGCGAATGTCAGATATGAAACAAACAAAAAATACTATTATAAGCATTAAATATGATTTCAGATTCTCTTTGTCCTCGCCCCTTGGACTGATAGGGTTTGGCCATGACTATAATGTCGCTATATGCCGTGAAACCAGTGGATCATCACGCGAAGTTGAACTTGAAACTATAGCGGCTGCCGTCATAGAACAACTTTGGCAGTTGGAAAATGATGTTCAGGTAGCAATGCCATCCAGTATCCAACAAGTTGCACCATCAGTTATTTCGGCCGAAACTGTACAATCCATTGGCGTACAGCCCCAACTGAAGGATATTGAAGTGCTTCGTGATTCTGGAACAATCACCGAAAAAGAGTACCAGGATATGGTACTGAGGGCTACCGAACGGGTAAAATGAAAGGAGTGGATACAATGAAGAAAGTTAGTCTAACATGGTTAAACGGTTTTATTATTTTGGCGGATTTATTCTTGAACGGATTTAATGTTAATGCTTCAACGATTGAAGAGGCGGTTGACAACAATACGCTTGTGTTCACTACTGGCGGAGATGCTCAGTGGTATTATCAAACTTCGATTACACACGATGGTGAAGACGCTGCCCGGAGCGGTAAGATAGGCAATAATCGAAAATCTTGGCTTAGGACTTATGTACAAGGAAGTGGCAGATTGTCATTTTGGTGGAAGTGTGATACCGGAAACTCCCTTTTTAACGAAGACCCGGTGTACTTCAAGATAGATTCTAAAACTGAAAGCAAAATTTTCGGTGAAAGGGACTGGCGAAATGTCACTTCTGAAATCCGAGGGAACGGGACACATGAAATAGAGTGGATTTACGAAAAAGATGATCTTGGCGCATTTATAAGCCGCGCCGATTGCGCATGGGTAGATTCCGTCCAATGGATTCCAATGGTAACGATAAAACTCGATCCACAAGGTGGAATTGTTACGAGTTCAGAACTATTCTTGGAACGCAATGTGAGATATGGTTATGCGTTACCTTATCCAAGTTATAAAAACAGAGTGTTCAAGGGGTGGTTTACTTCTCCTGCTGGCGGAATCCGCGTATACTCTAATTCACTGACGCCGGAACAAGATATTACTTTATATGCGCAATGGGAGAATTTAAGTTATGTAATCAATGATCGCGATTATTCACTCAACCCATCAATTTCTTTCTCGCACCTTTACACTGGTGGCGATGGACTGTGGATGGATAATGTACTGTCGCCGGTTTATGACGGTTCATATTCCTTCCAAAGCGCATCGATCACTAATAACCAGAGTACATGGATGGAGACTGCGGTGAACGGCAGAGGGGTAATTTCTTTTTACTGGAAACCATCCACAGAAGAAAATTATGATTTTTGTACATTTACAATCGATGGTGAAAACAAGAAAAGCACATCTGGCATTGCTAATAGTTGGGAAGGCAATCGGTTCCGTATTGCGGACGATGGTTACCATGTTTTTAGATGGACATACTCCAAGGATGTCGGTAAATATTCTGGTAGCGATTGTATGTGGGTGGATAAGATTGAGTGGAAACCAGAGGTTTCCGCTGTATTTTATGGCAACGGTGGAACCGTATATGGATTTGATACTTACACGAATATATGGTATGTTTCGGAATCTTCGTATGTAACAATACCTAGCCCTTACCGTAGCGGTTACAGTTTTGTAGGATGGTTCGATTCTCCGCACGATGGTGAAAGCCGCATAGACGAAAACTCAATGATTACCGATACGCCTGGCCAATCCAAATACTATGCACATTGGCAGTACGATGTCCCAGTGTCATGGCATGAAATTGCAATGGACATTAATGGAGTCTATGAGGCAGAAGCCGATGGCTCGTTTACCATTAATTTGCAATCCATAACTTCTTCAAGATTTGAACCGAAATTTTCAGTTAAAGGATTGCCTGCCGGACTTAAATATGACCAAAGAACTAAAAAAATCACCGGCAAGGCAACTAAACCCGGTGTTTATATAGTAACCGTCAGTGCAACAAATGCTATGGTGTTAAAACCGTTTGTAGAAACCTTCGCATTAACAGTACCAAACCTCGCCTGCGAATCCTTACCTAATCTTGAGCAAGCTATGGATGCTTACGGTACGATCTATGCCGGTGTGGCGATTGATCCATCACTTGTCGATTGCACGGTAAATGACGGATGGGTTGTAAAAGTGTCAGGTTTGCCACCCGGGTTAAAATGGGATGCAGATGTTGGCGCTATAACTGGAGTGCCAAGCAAATCAGGAACATATACGGTCACTTTCAAGACTTCAAAGAATGGCGAGATGCCTCAAACGGCCACAATTACGCTTACCGTCGGTTCCCTCCCTGTCTGGGCGCAGGGTACGTTTACAGGTTGCGTCGGTGATAACATAAATTGCGGTAATGCCACACTTACCGTCTCTTCGACAGGAAGGATTAGCGGAAAATTCGCTTACGCTGGAACAAGCTGGACATTGTCTGCGTCTAGTTATGCTCAAACCGTATGTTGCAACGATATAGATTGGGGAGTTTGGGAAAGGGGTGATTTCGGGATACGTGACATTGAAGATCCAATTTTTGTGATATCGGCCGTGGCTAAAGCACGTAGTGTAACCATTCCGGTTATAATGTTCTTGGCACATGAACCTGTGCCTGGCGACAACGCTCTCAATAATGCCACTATAGCTGGATTTGTCGAGGATTTCGACGATTTGCCTATTCTGATGCGACGGAATATGTGGAAGGACAAAGCTACGGCAAGCGCCGCTAAGTCGGTACTTTCGGATTGGACAGGAACTTACACGGCACAACTTTTGCGGGATGAATATTCGGGACTTCCTGGCGAAAATCCGGGGGACTGTTGCGGCTATCTTTCAATTACTGTAGCTGCGGACGGCACGGTGAAAGCCTCAGGCAAACTCGGTGACGGGACGAGTATATCTTCATCTTCTCCGCTGCTCTACGATCCGAACACCGAAGGATATTCTATAGACGAAGGTGGTTACAATTGGTATTCGGTAGTCTATGCATCGCCGTCTTCATACAAAGGCGGGGCGTTTCTTGCCCTATTAGGGTTTAACGGTCCTCGCGGTACTATTGCCTCAAAATTCTTCCCTGATATGTATTCATCCGGGATGTGGCATAATCTCAACCCGACATCGGGATATAACTATGGCGAGGGGTTTTCGCTAGATTTTTACATCAATGGCGCATATTACGACAAGCTCGCAAAACTGTCGGATTATTATGACGCCATGCGGGTTAATATCTTTGCCCCGGAATTGCGCTATACGTTCAAAGAGACAGTTTTGGGCGTTTCTGGGCACAAACAGACGGAGACCTGGGCGGAATACGCGGAGTCTCAAAATCTTTCGGCGCAGAGCGGGCTGGTAGTTGGCATAAACGGGAAGGGGACAGGATTCCTTGTTGAAAAAACAACCCGTCCGGTTCAAGATAAGGTTACAAAGCAATGGATTTACAATGGCGCAAACGATGGCGGGCTGACTTTGTCGTTTACGCAGGCTACCGGCATATTTAAAGGGGCATACACGTTTTGGTACGGCTATGTGTCGGCGTTTGACAATACCACCGGCAAAGCGACCAACGCGCATAACTCAAAAAAAGTAAACTTTGAGGGTATTTTTGTGCAAGGAGCCGATGGACTGAAAGGTTTCTATTCTTGGGAAGCTACCGGCGGAGAAGAAAAAACTTACAAATTTAAAATGCCGTATCCGGTTTGGTTAACACCGTTGCAATGACCGGCATTGGCGAACCGTCACATCGAAAAAGGATACCTTTGGGTATAAAAGGGTTGGCTGGGGGACGATTTTTCCGTTTCACCCCGTTTCCATTTGACATTTCGCGTTGATTTTGGTTCAATAATAAACGATTTTTATAGGCATTTTAGGGTTAACCATACGGGGTACGCGATGCATGTTGTTGTTTGTGTGAAGCAGGTGCCGGATGCCACCAATGTTCGTATCAATCCGGAGACGAACACGCTGATGCGCGAAGGGGTCGAGAGCATAGTAAACCCTTTCGACGAGTATGCGCTGGAAGAGGCGTTGCGGCTTAAGGATCAGTTCGGGGCGCGGGTTTCCGTGGTTTCTATGGGACCGCCGCAGGCGACGGTGGTGTTGCGTGAGGCGATGGCCCGCGGCGCGGACGACGGGGTGCTGGTGTCCGGCCGCGCTTTCGGCGGCGCCGACACGCTGGCCACGTCTTATACCATCTCCCAGGCGATTAAGAAGCTTTGCGACGGCGGAAAACCCGATTTGGTGTTGTTCGGGAAACAGGCGATTGACGGCGACACCGCGCAGGTCGGACCGGGCGTATCGGAATTTCTGGACGTGCCGCTGATTACATACGTCCGTTCCCTGAAAATGGATGCCGAAGGTAATTTCGAAGTCGAGTCCATCATGGATGACGGCGCAAACGTGATCCAAGGGAAGCTCCCCGCGGTAATGACGGTGTTGAAGGAGGCTTCGGTACCCCGTTTCGCTTCGCTCAGCGGCTGGATGGCGGCCAAACGCGCCCAAGTGGCGGTTTACGACGAAAAGACGGTCAACGCCGACCCGGACAAAATCGGGTTGAAGGGATCCCCGACCAAAGTGGTCACCATCTTCCCGCCGCCGACCAAAACCGGCGGAAAAAAGATTGACTGCCGCAGTGACAAACAGGTGGCGGTTGACGCCATCATGAAGCTCCTGAAAGAGAAAGGAATCGCGTAGATATGGCAGACGCACCTATTTTCATCGATCCCAAGAAATGCATCGGATGTGGCAAGTGTTTGAAGGGTTGCGGTTTCGACGCTTTGTCGATGGTTGCCTCGGACGCCAACCGCGCAAAACGGATCGCGCAGGTTGACCCGGCTGCTTGCAAAGCTTGCTACGCTTGTGTCGGCACCTGCCCGGTCAAGGCGATTACAGAGGTGAAGATTGAGGTTTTCGGCACTAAAGACCTCGATTCCTACCGCAACATTTGGGTGTTCGCTGAACAGAACCACGGCAAAATCGCCGATGTCGCGTTCGAGTTGCTGGCAAAGGCCAAGACGCTTCAGAAGCAGCGCGGGGATGGCTGCAAATTGGCCGCAGTGCTGTTGGGGCACAATCTGACTGACGAAATGTGCCAGTCGCTCATTGCCGGCGGCGCGGATATCGTTTACAAGGTGGATGACCCTAACCTTGACAATTACGAGGCGAACGTTTATGTTGACGCCTGCTCGCAGCTGATCGTCAAACACAAGCCGGAGGTGATTCTGGCCGGCGCCACCGCGGTAGGGCGCGCTTTCTTCGCCCGCGTGGCGGTTAAGGTTCGTACCGGACTTACCGCAGATTGCACCCAGTTGAAGGTGGAATCGACCAAAAACAAGGATACCGGCGTGATGCAGATGCTGCTTCACCAGACCCGTCCGGCGTTTGGCGGCAATATCATGGCGACCATCATGACCCCGAACCACCGTCCCCAAATGGCGACGGTTCGTCCCAGGGTGTTTAAGCGAGGAACCCCGGACCCGAAACACTCCGGCGAGGTGATCGCCGAGGTGCTGAAGCTGATTGCGCCGCAGACCCGATTGGTGTCATCCGTCCGCAACGCAGATGACGTGGATATCGCCGGAGCGGAGATTCTTGTGTCCGGCGGGCGCGGCTTGAAAAAGGCCGAAAATTTCGAGATGCTGTTCAAATTGGCCAAGCTTATCGGCGCCGAGGTGGCGGTGTCTCGCGCCGTGGTTGACGCGGGCTGGTGCACCGCTTCCCGTCAGGTCGGTCAAACCGGAAAGACGGTTTGCCCGAAACTTTATCTGGCGTTTGGCATTTCCGGAGCCATCCAGCATTTGGAGGGAATGCGCGCGTCGGATACCATCATCGCGGTGAACAGTGATCCCAACGCCCCGATTTTCGGGGTGGCCGACCTTGGGATCGTGGGAGATTTGTTTGAGATCCTTCCCGCGCTGGTGGCGGCGCTGGAACAGCAAAAGCAATGATTTGCCTAAAAAAAAGGCTGGCTCGAATGAGCCGGCCTTTTTTTGTGCCATCGTTTGTTTACGGCTTATTTCAAGCCGGTGGCGGCGGATATGGGTTGGTAGTCGTTGGTAAGAATGGTGTCGATTCCCATGTCGAGGAATTTTTTAGCCTCTTCCGGATCGTCCGACCAAAATACGTTTACCCGGAGACCGGCGGCATGGGCGCGGTCGATAAGCGCCTGATCGAAGTACGGTTTGAAGAGTTGCACCATCTGGCACTTGTGTTGGATGGCGCGATCGACGATATCGGGGTGGGTTTGGTTTTTGCCTTGATTCCCCATGCACCGCGGAATGTCCGGAGCGAGCTTTGCGAGCTGGTCCTGGATGTCACCATTACTGGTCATAAAGTAAACGTGGCCGCGCGCATCGTAGGCATCGATTGAACGGATAATCTTTTTCAAATACTTCTCATCCCAAGGTTTGCCGACATCCTTAACGTGAATGTTCATCAGCGTGTGGCAGGAAAGTTTCGCCAGGATTTCATCGAACTTTAGGATGCGCATCCCGGCGAAATGCTGGTTCTTTTTTGAGCCGAAATCGAGTTTGGCCAGCTCGTCGTAAGTGTGTTCGTAAACCTTGCCGTCACCGTC
Organism: Kiritimatiellia bacterium; assembly: GCA_017454745.1. Taxonomy (GTDB): domain Bacteria; phylum Verrucomicrobiota; class Kiritimatiellia; order RFP12; family UBA1067; genus UBA1200. The sequence goes on along the minus strand of JAFTCL010000044.1, from coordinate 144,606 downwards.
AGACACGCGGTTTAAAGTGGCGTCATGGATGGATACGATTTCGCCGTCTTTGGTCCACCAAAGGTCGAATTCGATTTCCGACGCCCCCAGTCCCACGGCGGCGCCGAACGCCGCAAGGCTGTTTTCCGGTGCGATGGTGCTGAAACCGCGATGGGCGCAAAGCCGTTTTGCAGGGGCGTCTTTGAAGCCAGGTATTATCGCGCTGCCGCCGGGGCGGTATTTCCACGGGCGGCGCCCGATCTCGATGTATGACGGATGGGTGTCGGGGGGATTGCCGTAACCGGCCGGTTTGAGATATTTCTTGTGCGGATCGAATTCCAGCTCGAGCGTTCCGACCTTGCTGTGCATGTTTCCGAGCATTTCGCCCATCGGGGATACCACCATCGAACATCCGCCGAGCTCGGAATCCAACCCCATGCTTACCGACGAACGCACCAGATAGGCGGCGGTATTGTAAGCTACGAATCGGCCGAACATTTCGAGTGCGTCGTGGCGGTCGCTTCGCTGGTGGGAACACCCGATTATCACATCCGGTTTGTAGCGGGCGATGTTGGCGAAATTCTCATAGAAGTAGAAATCGTAGCAGGTGAGAAATGCGTACCGGATGCCGTCGATATCAAGAATGTACGGCTCTGACCATTTCCACATATAAGAGGCGTCGAATCCCCATTTTTTATGTTCACCGGCGGTGAGGTGCTCTTTGTAGTATTTCCCGACGCATTTGCCGGTTTTGTCGAAAGCGAACGTGGTGTTTCTCGCTCCGGTTGGCGTGAAGTCCAAAGCATTCACAAAGAGTGTGGCATTGCAGCGTTTTGCCGTTTCCGCGCAAGCGGCGAGCAGCGGCCCGTTGTATTTTTTTGCGGCGGATTCCACCTCTTCACGCGACCCCAACCGCGCTTGCCGGTCGCTGGCTTCAGGGAGGACGATCAGGTCGAAGCTTTCATCGCAGCGTTTCAAATGGTCGAATTCCCATTGCATGCTGGTGTCGATGTCCGCGACGCTGAGAGCATACGGCGGCTGGAACACGCAAACCTTAATCTTTTGTCTGGCTTGCGCTTCGGTAGTTTGCGCGAAAAGCGTGATCGCCATTCCGGCGGTCATCGCTGCGAGTATTGACTTTTTCATGTCGGTTCTCCTTTCTTTCCGAAAAATCGGTCGATTGCGAGTGCGATGGCGCCGTCGCCGGTAACGTTGGCGGCAGGACCGTAGCCGTCCAGCGCGAGGTACAGGGCCATCAGCACCCCGGTTTGCTCCGTGGTGAAACCCAGTATCGATTCAACAAAGCCGACACTGGCCATCAGCACGCCACCCATCACGCCCGGTGCGGCGACCGCGGCAATCGCCACCATGAAAATGAAGTTGGCGACCTTTGCCGGTGGCAGTTCGAGTTTGTAGATGATGGCGATCGCGCAAGCGCTGGTAAGGAGCTTGATCGCGCTTCCAACCATGTGGACGTTCGCGCAGAGGGGGACTACGAAGTTGCGGATATCTTTAGAAATCCGGTTGCGTTCGCAACATTCCAGCGTCACCGGAATTACCGCCGAAGATGATGCGATTGATAATCCGGTCAGATATGCGGGCAGCATCCGCCACAAGCAAGCGAACGGGTTTCGCTTTGATATGGCCCCGGCCACAAGGTATAGAATGACAAGAAAGACTATGGTTAGGCCCCAACCGGTTCCGATAACCTTGAACATCACTCCGGCCATTTCCTTAAGCCGTCCCGAAGCGGTCATTTCGCTTATCATGGTGAGGATGTATATCGGTATTCCGGGAATAATGACCCGGTTGATCGTTAGCTTGACGATCGCGCCGAAATCGTCCATGCAACGCCTTAAATGTCCGGAGCCGGTGGCCACCATCCCGATGCCGGTAATGAATGAAAGCGCAAGCGCCGTTATCACGTCGCACACCGGGGGGATTTTTAAAGTGAAATAGGGGAGAAACTCCTTCGCGTTTTTTGCGCTTTCCATCGCGCCGCCGTCAACATACATCGGCAGTAGCGTCCCGGCGCAGCCGTAGGCAAAGAAACCGGCGGAGACGGTGGAAAGATACGACAGCGCCAGCACCGCAAACAACATCCGGCCCGCGCCCTTGCCGACATCGGCTATCGCGGGCGTCACCAGACCGATTATGAGCAGCGGGACGATGAATTTCAGCAACTGGGCGAAGAAAACGTTGAAAGTCTTAAAAGCCCGGATGCCAACGTCCGGCAGGGCGAACCCAAGCGCGACGCCCAAAAGGATCGCCGCCACGATTTTTACAAACAGATTCGATTTCATTTCTGGTTTGCTTTCCGTCAAAAAACAGTTGGTGCAAACGGCATCTGGCCCGTAAACTGGCTCACTTGCTCTTGAAACACAATTTTATTCTATCAGAATTGGTACGGAAGTTCAACCGCAAATAAATCCATTTCGGAAAAAATCTTTTTGGATTTGACGGGACAAGGCGAGAGTGTTAAAATTACAGTGTTTTTAGTGGAGGTTTCTTTCTTTCTTGCATTCATAACTGAACATGGAAGTTGGAAACTTCACGCATTGGTGTAAAAGCCTGAAAGGATGAAATGAAAACGAAAACAAGCTTGAGACGCATTTTTACCGTGTCTGCCCTTATGTGCGGGGTGTCATGGACTGTAAACGCCGCCGAACTGGCTCACCGGTGGAGTTTCAACGGCACGACCGACGAGGAGAATCTGCTCGACCCGGTCGGCAATGTAACGGCTGAAAAAGTCGGCAATAACAACTCATGGTCGGACGGGAAGCTTGTGATGGCCGGCAACGGCGGGCGGACCGCCGGTCTGAACCTCGGTAAAAACCTGCTTTCCGCGGATGGCGCCACCATAGAGATTTGGGCTACCCACGACACGGTTCGGAACTGGGCACGTATTTTCGATTACGCCTGTGAGCCGACATACGATGGCAGTTACGCCGGCAACTACATTATGTGGGCGTGGAGCAACGGGACCAACACCGACAGGATGTTTGTCGAGGTCAGGCAGGGCGGCACGAAGTACAATCCCGACTCGGTATATCTCCGGAACATCATGGGCGAACCCTATCATTTTTCGGTCACGGTCACGAAAAATGGCACCGGCATGACCATTCGGTATATGCGCCGGAACGCCGTCACGGGCGCGATCGAATGGCAGTGGAGCAAGGATTTCGCCGCCGGCTTGGACACGTTCGCCGATGCGGAATTCCTCCTTGGCGGGTCGCCTTACAATGATTCCGCGCCAACCGCCACCTATGAAGAGGTGCGCATTTGGAACGGCGTGCTCAGCGACGAGCAGTTGACCGCCAATGTGATTGCCGGTCCGGACTCGCTGTTGGGATGCCGCCTTGCGTCCGACGCGGCCGGTTTTGACATTGCGTCCGGCAAGACCTTCACCCAGTGCGCCGCGATGTTCCGCACGGCCGGTACGGTGAAACTCGAAGCGGGGGCGGGGATTGTGTTCGACACGGAAAACTTCATCGGTACCGAGATGAAGTTCATTTCCGGCGGCTTTATTCTCCCGGCGGAAGTCGGCAGCGTTCTTGACATGGTAACCCTAACCGATGCGGTTAATTATACGGCGACGCTCGACGGCAACACGATAACCGTGGCATCCGCGCAGCCGGCCTATGCCAAATGGACGGCGGCGAGTGCGCCGGCGACGGCGGCGGATCTTGTGAACGCCGCGAATTGGACGTGTTACGCCAAAGACGGTACGACCGTCATCTCTGGCGGTGTGCCCGGCGCTGCCACCACCGTTATCATCGACGGTGACACTGATTTCGCTATCCCGGACGGGGCGGTACCCGCTTGGAAGCAAACCCGCTTAGGCGGTTTCACCGCCACCCAGTACGGCCGTATCACCCCGGCTCCTAATACGGCATACGCCGCTTACCGCGAAGCCGAGCTCGGCCAGTACACCCCAAAGGGAGAGCAGGGGATTGACGCGCTCAATGCCAGTTCTGGCACCTGGGTTACAGATAATCTCAAAACCTCCCAGCTCCGTTTCGACGGCTGGTTTTACGTCACCGCCGCAGAGGCGGGGCAGTGGACGATCCAGAGCCGTTTCGACGATTTCAGCACCCTTGCCATCGACGGTGTCTGGCAGTTCATCAACAACCGCTGGGATCCGACCATGGGCGCGGGCGCATACGTCTCCGAGGGATGGCACCGTTTCACTTTGATTGCCGGTGACACCAGCGGCGGTTATGGTTCATCGGTCATAGACATCGGCGGCGTTAAGGTGCCGTTCTCTATCTCCATCAATGGCAGCGCCACGCTGACCGCCTTCCATAATTTCACATTTGCCACCGCAACCGCCGTTACCGTTACGCTTACGAAGGACTGCGACTGGACTGCGCTCGGAACGGTAGTGCTTACCAGCGGTACGACGCTCGACCTAAACGGCCACTCGCTGACGATTCAGGACATTGCGGTGGATTACGTCGGCGCGAAAATCGTCAACTCCGCCGCGAAGAAATCCATTCTTTACTTCACTGGAACCCCGTCCGACTCCCTGGCGTACGCATCCGGCACCATCGAGGGTATCGACGTGAGTATCGTTCTGGCAAAAGACGGCGATCAGGTCGCCACATGGACCGGCGCGGCTAACGACGGCAATCCGGCGAACGCGGCCAACTGGGAAGACTTGGCCGGAGAGGCGGTGGTGCCCACTGCCGCGTACACTGTGCGAATCGCCGGAGACAAGGTGAATCTTCAGGCGCCGGCGGGAACCGACATCGCTTGCAAGTCGTTTGAAATCGGTAACTGCACTTTATCCGCCGATTGCGATTGGCGCGGACTCTCCCAAACCCCGGTGATACTGGGCACCGCCGACCTCAACGGCTTTAACCTCCAGCTGAACCACCTTACGGCGTTGGAGGGCTGTGCAATCGCGAATGGAGCGGCGGAAACGACGTCCAGGGTCGTGTTTGATGCCGTCGCCGGGGATTACACGGACGGTTTCAAAGAGGAGCTTTTCATCGACGACATCGCAAACCTCACGCAAGGGGCGAATGTGCTTATCTCCCTGCAAAAGAAAACCGCCGATAATGCCATCACGGCGAAGAACCTGCGAATCGGGGAGACGAAGGCGGCAGAGTTTATCCAGACTGACGGTATGGTGACCTTGGGCAGCGCACGGTCGGTGATCGGCGGCGAGAACAGCAATGCTGGTCATGGCATATACCGCATGAGCGGCGGGACGATGACCGCGGCGTCCGAGCTGTCCGTTGGCGGACGCGGCACGGGCGAGTTCATCCAGACCGGCGGCGATGTTACCTTCACCAGCTGGCTCAATGTCGGACGCAACGGTGGCAAGGGTACCTATACCATCAGCGGCGGAACGCTGAAAGTCACGGATGACGGGAAAGACGTGCGTCTCGGATGCGAGGGCGGCACGGGAACGATCAACGTGAGCGGCGATGCCTATGTGGAATTCGGCCGGATTGCGATCGCTGGCCATGCGGACAATCAAGCGAACAAAGGATATCTCAACATCACCGGCGGAACGATCAAAACACGTGGCTGGGGGACGGTTGCTCAAAGGAATCAATGCTACGGCGAGGTCCACCAGAGCGGCGGCTTGTTTGCGGTGGGCGCCGAGTTTACGGTGGGCGAGACCGCCACGGGCCATTACGAACTGACCGGAGGCACCAACACCGTCAAAGGCAATCTCTATGTCGGACGTTCGTCGAACGCCGCTGTCGGCACTTACACCATGTCTGGCGACAATACGCTCGTGACCGCAAACGACTTGCGGCTGGGCGAGGTTGCCGGAGCGAACGGCACCTTCACGCAGAACGGCGGTACGGTAACCCCGACATACTGGGAATATGTGGGCGTAAAAGGCATCGGCAAATACGTCCAGACCGGCGGGTCCAATATCGTCACGATGAACGGTGCCAGCAGCCAGCTGCATATTGGCCGGGAAGCCAGCGGTAACGGAACCTATACGTTGAGCGATGGACTGCTGGAGGTCAGCGGCGCATTTACGGTCGGATACCAGGGGACGGGCGTTCTTGAAGTGACCGGCGGACGGATCGTCACGCCATCTATTTCGGGCGGAACAGGTTCGTCCGTCGTCATGTTCGGCGGCGGTGCGCAGCTAAAGTCCAGAGGGGACGGAAATCTTCTTTCCGGCATCAAGTCGCTCTGGTTCAAACCCGGTGGGTTGACGATAGACACCGCAGGCTACAATGCGGCGATGGTGGATAACATTATCGATGGCGTAGCCGAGGAGACGGAATTAGTGAAAGACGGAGCGGGAACGCTTACCATTGACACATTGCCGTCAGTCGGGAAGGTAACGGTTAAGGGCGGAGCAATCACCCTTGCCGCCGACAGCGACAACACGGTGACGACTGCTCTTGCGCACCGTTGGAGCTTCAACGGTTCTCCGACAGACTCGGTGACGGGTAAAGACGCCACATTCGTCGGCAGCGTAACCTACACGGATGACAACAAGTCCGCAAGTCTCGCTGGCGGCAAGAAGGACACTAGTTACATCAGCCTCGGTGCGAACGCGCTTCCGTCCGATGCCGCCACGATTGAGTTCTGGACATCCCACCGCCAGGGCCAGAATAACGCCAAGACTTTTTGCCTTGGAAGCGGTACTGGCAACAATATGGAGTTCACCTATCAGCGTAACAGCAACGGGTCCGGGTTCACCATTAATGGCGGTGCCGCCTATCAGAATGCCGGGAAAATAGCAGTTAACGAACCTTATTATTTCGCCGTGACAATCGCCCCCGATGGAAACGGCGGCGCAAATGTCAAGGTGTACGCCATCAACCTTAACGCTCCGGAAACGATTGCCGGAACGGTTGAAACGACGGTCGCGAACTGGAACGTGCTCGCGAAGCTCAACCAGCAGTACTTCTGGCTTGGCCACTCGTTCTGGAACGACTACGATGCCTACGCAGACTACGACGAGGTGCGTGTGTGGCGCGGTGCGTTTACCCCGGAAACCGTGCTGTTGAGCGCGTCGAAGGGCGCGGACGCGACGGCGGAGGAAATTGCGGCCATTGCGGCAGCCAACGCCGCCGCCGTGCCGTCCGACCATGTCATCGACATCGCCGCCGATGCGACGTTCGATCTCGGTGGCAAGGCGCTCGTGCAACCGGTCGTCACCGGTTCCGGCACGGTCCTGAACGGTTCGCTGACCGTGACCGATACGCTTTCGCCTGCTGGAAACGGGACAGTCGGGACAATCTCGCTTACATCCGACACGGTTGTTACCGGCACGATTAATCTCGATGTCGGCGACGTTATTGAGGTGGCTGACGGTTCGTTAGATATTTCCGGCGCGACGATTAAAGTTTCCGATCCAGACAATATCAATGGGGCGTATGTCTTTGCGACGGCCCAATCCGGAGCAATAACCGGCAAGCCGCAGTGTCAGGACCTCAATGAAATGGGGTATGACATCATTATCACCGGCGGCGGTAAGCGGGCGAGCATCACCCGCGTAGGCACGATCATTCTTATCCGGTAACCTGTCGGGTAAAATTTAATCCTTAATTGTGACGCGATGCCGATTCCGGCATCGCGTCTTTTAAGAAATCCTTATGGTTGGTATCTCGAAATTGTATCTCGGCAAGGTGGAGGCATCGGATCCGTTGCGTTACGGGCGAGATTCTTCACGTCTGCCTAGCCATTTGCTGCAGTTTTCCGCGGACAAAAAACCGGTGGTGGTTTGGAACGTCACGTCCAAGTGCAACCTGAAGTGTTCGCACTGTTACGCGTCCGTGTGTTCCCCGCAAAAAGAACTGGATACGATCCAAGCCAAAGCGGTGCTGGAAGATCTGTCGGCATTTAAATGTCCGGTGGTGCTTTTTTCCGGCGGCGAACCGTTTGTACGGCCTGACGTTCTGGAGTTGGCCGGTTATGCGGTCGGCAGAGGATTGCGGGTGGTTTTTTCAACCAACGGGACTTTGATTGACGATGCCAAGGCCGCGCAAATCAAAGAAATCGGCGCGTCGTATGTGGGGATCAGTTTGGACGGCATGCGCGAGATCCACGACCGTTTCCGCCGTTGCGACGGAGCGTTTGACCGGGCGGTGTCTGGAATCCGGGCCTGCCGCGACGCCGGCGTGAAGGTCGGATTGCGCGTTACCATGACCCGCGACAATGTGGGCGATATTCCCGCGATTTTTGATTTTATGGAACGCGAACGCGTTCCGCGCATCTGCCTTTACCATCTGGTGTATTCCGGCCGCGGCGCGGAAATCGCGAGCCAAGATTTGCCGGCCGATCTCCGCCGCCGAACCGTGGATCTGATTATCGAGCATACCGGGCGTTTGCATGACTGCGGTTTTCCGGTGGAAGTGCTGACGGTGGACAACCATTGCGACGGACCATACCTGTATCTCAAAATGTTGCGCGAGGGTAATCCCCGAGCGGATGACGTATTGCGGCTGCTGCAGATGAACGGAGGCAACAGCACCGGTTTGGGCATCGGCTGCATCAGCTGGGACGGCACGGTTTACCCCGACCAGTTTTGGCGCGACAAACCGCTGGGAAATGTGTTGGATCAGCCCTTCAGCCGTATTTGGCAGAACCCTCCAGAAGACTCGTTCCTCGGAAAACTGCGTAACAAAAAACGGTTGGTGCGGGGGCGTTGCGCATCCTGCCGGTTTCTCGATATTTGCGGTGGCAACTTCCGCGCCCGCGCCGAAGCGGCCACCGGCGATTTATGGGGGAGTGATCCCGCCTGTTACCTTACTGACGAAGAAATCGGCCTTGCGGAAGGAGCGGAAAATGCTTGAGGTGGACGGAGTTCTGTTAGTGGATAAACCGTGCGGTCCGACTTCACACGACATCGTAAACCGGATCCGCCGGACTTTTAAGATAGAAAAAGTCGGGCATGGCGGAACGCTTGATCCCAACGCCACCGGCCTGTTGCTGATACTGTTGGGCAAAGGGACGAAACTTTCCGACACGCTGATGGGCGGCGACAAGGCGTACACCGGAGTGATGCATCTGGGGCGGGTGACCTCGTCCCAAGATTGTGAGGGCGAGTTGTTGGAAGAGCATCCAACCGATGCCATTACCCGCGAGCAGGTTGATGCCGCATTGAAATCATTTCAAGGCGACATTTTCCAGACCCCGCCGATGGTATCCGCCATCAAAGTCAACGGGGTGCCGCTTTACAAGCTGGCCCGGAAAGGGCAGGAGGTGGAACGTAAGCCCCGTTTTGTACACATTTACCGAATCGGGGTGACCGTTTGGGAACCGCCGCTGGCGACCTTTGATGTAGTATGCACCAAAGGCACTTATGTCCGGACGCTTGCGCATGACGCCGGGCAGCAGTTGGGTTGCGGAGCGTGTCTGGACGCGCTGCGGCGCACCAAGTCTGGCACTTTCAGTGTAACTGACGCCACGCCGTTAGAAGATTTGCTGGCGATGGACACCGCAGAATTGGTTCGTCGGGTGATTCCATGCAACCGGGCGTTGGAGATGCTTCGCCGATGAGAATCATCCGCGATACTGCAGAATTTCGGAAAATCGAAAAACCGGTATGTCTTGCCGCCGGGTTTTTCGACGGGGTACACCTCGGACACCGGAAAGTGCTGTCCGCCGCGATTGAAAGCGCCCGCGCCTGTGGCGGCGAGGCTTGGATTCTGACCTTCGATCGGCAACCGATATCGGTGCTTGCGCCGTCAAAGGCCCCTTTGCTTTTAAACGCCCCCGAGGATCGGTTGATGATGTTTGAGACGTTGGGAATGGACGGGGCGTTATTGCTGCCGTTTACCCGAAATTTGGCGGTGCAGGATCCCGAAGAGTTTGTCCGTTCGTTAACCAACGGACATTTGGCCGAGGTCCGTTGCGGGGACAATTGGCGTTTTGGACGCCAGGCGGCTGGTACACCGGTTATGCTTGCCGGGTTGGGAAAGAAATACGGTTTTCATGTCGGGGTGGTGCCATACGCCGAATATGAGGGGACAAAGATTTCCAGCACCCGGATCCGTACTGCGGTAAGCGAAGGACGGTTGGACACCGCCGCCGCGATGCTGGGGCGCCGATTTTTTATTCGCAATGAGGTTGTGCACGGCCGGGGTGAGGGCGGTCCGGTATTGGGCCGGGCAACCGCCAACATCAGACTGCGGGGCGACATCGTGCTGCCGCCGCCCGGCGTGTACGCCGCAGAGGTGACGGTGTCCGAAGGAACATTTCCGGCGGCGGTAAACCTTGGGAAATGCCCGACATTTGGCGAAGCGGGAACCACCGCGCTGGAAGCGCATCTGCTGGATTTCGATGGCGATCTTTACGGCCAGACCGCCACCGTGACCTTTTGGAAACGTCTTCGTGACGAACAGCGTTTCGAATCTCCCGCCGCGCTTTCAGCTCAGATCGCGCAGGATGAACTGGCCGTCAGACGCCTGGTTCGGCGCTAACCGCAGCGGGGTGAGAATCGCGGGCGATCAGATCCTCGTAAAACGCCGCCTTGGCGGCAGATGTGTATATTTGGAGACCATACTGCACGATGAAGCCGATTCCAGGAATCATTCGGAGTATCCCTGCCAGTATGAACCATCCGATAAAGCTCAAGTTCAATCTCACGAATCGCCAGCGGTGTCCGTACATCAGTCTCGATGATTCGTCAATGCATTCGTCCGGGGTCCAGTCGGGATGATCAACTGCAAGAATGTCGGTTAGCGCATAAGATAGTGATTTTATTATTCCAGGCACGATAAACAGCAGTGACCACAGAAAAAGCCGAGTGCAGCTGACACACAACACCCAAACCATGTGCCATCCGTATCCCCAACCGCTAAAACAATCGCCGTATTTTAAGGTGCGCCGAATCGTGTTCACCGACATCTTGGCGATGCCCCAAGTCATGAATCCGATTACGTATGTTAGTGCGGCGGCAGACAAAATCGCAATCGGAACAATAGCCCGCCAGAAGAACGGGTCGTTAATCATATCCTTGAAATTGGAATATCCCGAAGGTGATCCGCATAATTTGGAAAGTAATTCGACAACCACGCCACCAAAGACGATTATTACGGCCACTGCTATGGTCAGTGTAAGAAAACCGCCTAAAAAACGCCAAAACTGATAACGTTCACATAGTGCGTCCCATGCGGTTTGTCGCAGATCTCTTGCAAGCGGAAGCGGGGATTGGCCGTTAAACCGTTTTTCTCCATCAATTTCTCCAAATGCCATGACAACCTCCAATCGTTTAATACCGTTTGATGTTGGAACGGTAATTCCTTTTCCATGCGCAGTTAACCAACCAGCAGACCAAAGCGATAAAGCCGAAGTAGAAAATACGGGTTCCTATCACCCACGGCAATTGCTGCGGGGTATAGAGATCCACCAATTGCCCGTCAACGCTTTTCTTGAGAATAATGGTTTTCCATCCATCCGTGGCCAGCCAGCCGAGCAGAATCGCCAGCAGGAAAACCGGGGTAAAGTAATAAACGATGAGGCGGGCGAATTTAGGCAAATGAATATCCGCGTTGCGGTTGATTTCCGCCCAGCCACGATCGCCGCCCCAAACGGTGATGAAGACCAGTACCTCAATGCAGCCAAACAGCGGAAGGCCGAACGAACTGAACCAGAAGTCAAGTTCGTCAACCACGCAATCGCCGAAAATAACGGCTTGTGAAACCAGAAAAGCGACAATGCCGAGCGCGGCGATACTGTGTTTTCGGGAGATGCGGAACTCATCCTCCAGAAACGCTATGCCGGGTTGCATGATTGACACCGCGCTGGTGATGCCGGAAATGAAGAGCAGAAAGAACCACGCGAATCCGGCAATCGCGCCGCCGGGCATGTGGTTGAAAATAAGCGGCGTGGTTTTAAAGGCCAAGCCAAACGTGCCGCCACTGACAGCGGAGGAAGTTCCTTCCGGCCCAAAGAAAATGTACGCGGCGGGAACGACAATCGAAGCGCCCAGCACCACTTCGGCAAATTCGTTTAGAAAGGCGGCCGAAGTGGCGGACAGCAGCGCGTCGTCTTTCGACTTTATGTAAGTCGCGTAGGTTAATAACGCACCGATACCTACCGAAGTCGAGAAAAACACCTGACCCGCCGCCTCAAGCCAAACCTTACCGGATTTCAACACCGAAAAATCTGGATTCCAAAGGTAACCCAGCGCTTGGTTGATGTTCCACTCCGGCTTGATCGGGGCGTCAAGAGTGAATACCCTGACGATTAACAGGATAGCCATTATAAACAGCGACGGCATGGCGAATTTGCAGAAACGTTCGATGCCTTTGTTCACCCCGTGGTAAACGATCAGGAAATTGCAGACAAAAGTTATCAGGAAACAGACGTATGCCGGGCCATGACCGTGGAAATATTTGCCTGATCCAGAAAGATAGCTGCCGAGAAACTCCCCCATTTCATTGGGGGAGGCGATGCCGGAATATTTGCCGGTGAGCGCGAAAACGCTGTAGGCCAAAGTCCATGACTCAACGTACAGGTAGTAGAAAAAGATGCCCACCGCGCCGGTAATGCCAAACACGCCGAGATATTTCAACGCCGGATAGCGGCGCAAACCCATCGCGTCAAAAATCCCGGGGGCGCACCCGTGACCGTGGCGGCCGCCGTAACGGCCCATTGTCCATTCCAGCCACGAGAGCGGCAAAGCGAGAAACAGGAACGCGATAAAGTATGGGATCATAAACGCGCCGCCGCCGTTTTGCGCGGCAACGCCGGGAAAACGCAGAAAGTTTCCCAATCCGACAGCACCGCCGGCGGCGGCCAGCACCAAACCGATTCTACTTCCCCAGGATTCTCGCGTTTTAACCATGGTAACAACATTCCTCCGCTCAACAAAGTAAGACATAATGAAGAGTTCCGGCGCCGTTAAGCGCCGGAACTCATTAGATCCGACTATTTGAATATGATCAAAGTCCCGTCCGCAATGTAGGTGAGGGTAGCAGTGTCGCTCAACGTCGTCCCGTCCGCACCCTGTACCAATACGTTGTATTCGCCCGCATCGCCGACGCCGACATTGTCCAACACCAAACTGGAGCCGTTTGCGCCGTCAATTATGATGCCGTCGCGGAACCACTGGAATGAAATCGCGCCAGCCGCCAGAACACCGAACACCGCTTTATCGTTGCGGCGGCAAGTCACGTCTTGCGGTTGGGTGCTGATCGCCGGACCGTTGCCGCTGGCAACCGGGCCGGTGACATCGCGCACCAGCACGTAAAGCGTACGCGAGTTGAAGCTGCACGCGCTCTCGTCGTGTGTCCAGTCAGTGCCTACCGCGCTGTTGCCGGTGAGGTCGGAATTCGGGCAGTTGCCGACGCCGGCGATAACGTTCTGGTTGTTGTTGCCGAAACGGTTTATGGCCAACAGCGTCTCCTTGGCACCGAAATTGTGCACTTGCATACAACCATAACCTCTAGATAAATAATCGTCGCGTTTGTCGTCGAAGTCGAAAATCGACGTGTTGCCATTGAGTTCCGGCATGGTGGCCGGCGTTTGGTAACTCTGCGGCCAGAATTCAATGTTACCGGTAGTGATACCGGTACCGGTGGTTACGCCGGTATTTTCAGAGGCGTAAACGTTAAGGTTGTCCACCCGCTGCTGGTATATCGCCCCGCGGTCATAAGTCGGCAAACCGATTTTGGTCGTGTCGGCGCAGAATGCGTCCATCGAGGCGTAAACCCATTTGCGAACGCCGTCAGTACCGACGATATCAAGACAGTATGCGATACGGTCAAAGGGCAGGTGACTGAAGTAGCCCTCGTCAACCGTGTAGGCCGTGTTTTCATATATGGTACTGGAGTTGGCGGGGATATCCAACCGCTGGAGCAGGCGGTAACCGCTGACTTCGGGAATCGCCGTAATGTACTCTGGCAGGGTTGCCGCCGCCACGGTCGGGACGGTTATGTTCGCTGTAATCGCGGGCTGGGCGGTGGCGTCGTCACGCAACAGGCCGTCAATGGTGAGCTCGTATGTCCCGCCGGCGGTTAACGCCGAGGTGTTGATAATAGCCCACTGGCTGTCGCGCAGTTCAAAAGATTTAACCGTGGCCCCGTTGTTGAGGGTGATCACGGCTTTCTCCAACGCTTCGTAACTTACGGAATTAAATTTAACCGCCAGCTTGTCACCGTCGATGGAGGCAATCACCTTGCTGATCGAAATGTCCATCGCGGTAGAATCGTGCGGCCCGGTAATAACAAAGGCGTAGATCTTTGCGATGTCCAAACTGCCGCGGTTGTTGGTGAACGTCCAGTCGAGGTCCTTCTGGCTGGCGTAGTTCGGGTTGTTGCCGATACCGACGCTAGGAACGTTACCGCCGTTGAAATGGTTGAACGCCCACAGCACCTGTTTCGCGCCGTAGTTGTGCACCTGCATCGCGCCGTAGCCGTTGCAGCCGGTGCCGTATCCGGCGTCGTCCCAATCGAAGTAACCGGCGGTACCGTTCCAGTTGTTTTGAGTGTTACCGTTGCCGTAGTTGGTTGCCCAGAATTCGATGCATCCGGTTTCAATGCCGTCGCCGCTGGTTATACTGCTGACATTTGACAGCACGTCCAGATTGGTGACCTGCTGCTGGATGTAGTAACCGCCCATAGGCACGCCGAACTTCAATCCGACATCGGTGAAGGCGTCCATTGCGGTCCAGACGTAACTGCTCACGCTGTCGCCGGTGTTACGGGTTTCAACATAGTATGCGATCCGAGAAATTTCGCCTTGGCGGTAATTGGTACGGTTGTCGATGGCGTAGAAATTGTCTCTGGCCCAAATGTAGTTGGCGATGCTGCAGTTGTTGGGAACATTGGTTACCGCGAAGAGCAGCTCGAAATTCTCCAACCGTTCCGCACCGATTTTCGCAGCCACTTCGTTGCGGATGGTATTCTCCAACGAATCAGCCGCCGGTTTCACGAACGCATAAAGTTTGGCAACGGTATAGTCGCCGATGTTCGCCTGGTGGGTCCAGTCGAGGTCATTCTGAGCGGAATAGTTCGGGTTGTTGCCGATGCCGATGCCGGCCGCCCGGTTGTTGTTGAAGCTAACGATGGACCACAGCACCTGATTAGCCCCGTAGTTGTGAACCTGCATCGAGCCGTGGCCGTTGGCACTGGTGTTATAGTTGGTATCGTCCCAGTCGAAAAGGCTGGCATCTCCGCCCCATGTTCCCTGCTTATTACCTTGGGCGTAATTCGACGCCCAGAATTCAATACATCCGGTTTCGATCCCATCGCCGTTTACGATGCCGGCGACATTCGATTTGACATCAAGGTTGCCGACCTGCTGCTGGAATGTGTAGCCGCCGACCGGGACTCCGTATTGCTGGAAATCGGTGGTGAAGGGATCCATCGCGGTCCAGACGTATTTCGACTCGGAATCGGACGGTTTCTTGAGTTCCATGTAGTAGGCGATACGGCTGGCGCCGAATTTGCTCAGCTCGTCGCGCCGGTCAACCGTGTACAGGTGGTTTGCCCGCCAATCCGGGGTGCCCACGGACGCGGGGTTGGGGAACTGAGAAATCGCGAAGAGCGTTTCGTAACCTTCGAGCGTATTCGCACCGATTTTTTCCGCGACTTCGGCCTTAACCGTCTCGGCGGTGATGCCGTCATACCGTTTTGCCGGATGCACCAGCACATAGAGGCGGCGGGTGGCGTAAATGTTGGCGTTGTAGGCGAACGTCCAGTCCATCGTGTCGGTTCTGCCGTTAACGCTGCCGTTGCCGATGCCGATGGAGATGCGGTTACTCCGGTCGTCGTTACCGAAGTTGCTGATTGCCCAGATAACGTTTGACGCGGAATGATTGTGGACTTGCATCGAACCGTGCCCCCGGGCGAGCGGAGTGTTACCGGTACCCAGCGCGTCGTCAATGTCATACATATTGGCGGCGCCGTTGGGCACGTTCAACTCTACGGCTTTGTCATAATTGCAAGGCCAGAATTCGATGTTGCATCCGGTCGGATAGGTGCCGGCCTTCGCGTTGCCGTAGTTGGAGGCCACGAACATATTGGAAACTTTCTGCTGGAAATAACTTCCTTTGGCGGCGGTCGGGATACCGAGTTGTTCGCGGTTCTGGGTGAAGGCGTCAAAGGAGGTCCAGACATAACGCTTGGCGCCGTTCAGCGGCTGGAGTTCCAGATAATAGGCCACGCGGTCAAACTCGCCGGTTTTGGAACTTTGGTCGAACCAATACGCCTTCGGATCGGAATTGTAGGAGGAGTATTCGGGAATGTCCGTGATATAGACCAGTTCGTATCCTTCCGCGTTGGCCCCGATGTTTGCGGCGATAACATCCGGCAAACCGTAGGCGGCGACCTCCGCGGCGGTATCTGCGGCGATCATGTTGGCGGCGGCGTCAAAGATGCCGTTTACGGTCAGGGTGATGTCCGAAGCGTTAGCATCGAAAGCGGTGGTGGTGAGTTTTACCGTCATGCCGTCATCCATCAGCTCGGCGTTCAACACCGTGAAAGCATCGGAGGCGAAGGTGGCACCCGACAGCGAGGAGGCTTGGATGGTTTCGGAGAACTTCACAAACACCTGCGTTCCGGCGGCACCGGCCTTGACACTGGCAATGGTGGGCGGGGTTGTGTCCGGGGGATAGCTCACAAACACCTGCAAACGCCGGACTTCGTATGATGCGCCATTGCCGTCAAAGGTCCAGTCGGCGCCGATGTTGCCATTGCCGAAGTTGGGGTCGTTACCGATTCCGAGACAACAGGCGCCGTTGGCGTCGTTCCAATGGTTGTAGGCAAAAATGGTCTCTTTTGACGCCCAGTTGTGGATCTGCATGGAACCGTAGTCGCCGCCGGTGCTGCAGGTGTCGTCGAAATCGTAAACCGAGCCGCTGCCGCCCAACCCGTTTCCGCTTATTTGCTCATTGTAGTTCCACGGCCAGAACTCGATATTTCCGGTATCGATTTCGGTTCCCGTGGTTACGCCGTCCACATTGCAGAAGACGTTCATGCCGGTGACTTTCTGCTGGAATACCGCGCCTGAGGCGAAAGTCGGCACCGAAATTTTAGAGATGTCGTCAGTAAAGGTGTCCATGGAAACCCACACCCACTGGATTTTTCCGCCGGGGGCTTTCAGCTCCAGATAGTAGGCCACCCGGTTGAATCCGGTCGGCATATTGGCACTGTTGTTTATGTCGTAGCGGTTTTCAATTCTGTTACTGCCCCAAGGTCCGTTGGCGGGGATGTTCAGATCATACACCAAAGAGTATTTACCATACTCGTCCTGCGGCACGTTGTTGCGGTACCCGTACTGGTAGGCCACGAACCGGCTGCTGCTGCTGCCGGTGTGCGCCGGGGTGGTGAGGTCGGTGATGTCCGAGGCCGTGACCGTGTAGGTGACGTTGGCGGACAGCGGTTCGGCCAACGTCAGGGTCACGCTGCGCTGGTCGCTTGAAACTTCGGTCGCGGTGACCGAATTGTCGGTGACCGAATATTTCGCTATTTGGTTCGCGGTCGACATTTTCACCGGTTTATTGAAATATACCGTAACCCCCTTGCGGTCGGCGACCGGAACAGCGTGGGAGATCATCGGCGGCAGATTATCGCCATACGAGCTGGCGAAGATGTTGGTGATGGCCGGATACCAGGCATTTGCCATGAGTTGGTAACCGTTCGCGCCGGGATGGAGACCGTCGCTGGAAAGGGTGTCCGCCGCCGGGCAGAGCGCGTCCATGTCCAGAAAATGCACCCGCTGCCCTTTTGCCTGATGGGCAGCCACCAGATCTTCAACGTAAGGGTTGAAATAGGTCTGGATGGCGGTGTTGCGCGTGTCGTTGTCGGTTCTGGTCAAAATGGTGGTGAGAATAATGTGAGCGGCGGGACGGATGCTGGCGATTCGGTCCAGCAGCAGCCCCATCTTGTCGATGCGGTTGGAGAAATCGCTTTCGCCGGAATCGTTGGTGCCCAGATGGAGCAGAATTACGTCAGGGGCGTCAATTTTATCCAGCCAGCCCAAAATGTTTTCGTATATACCGGATGAGGCGTGGGTGATCCGCCAGCCGCTGTGGCCCTCGTGGTCAATGTCCGGGAGGTCGGCGGAGGAGTTGCCGGTCTGGGTGCCCACATAGTCGATACTGTATCCGGCGTTTGTCAATAGCGTGTAAAGCGGGAGCCGGTAGCCGCCGGCCACGCTTACGCAGTATGTAATGGAATCACCCAACGGCATGATTCTCAGCTTTGGCGCAATTTCGTCAGCCTGCAAAAAGCTGGTGACGGCCACAGTTAACCCGATTACTAATCTTTTTAGTGTTCTCATAATTATCCTCTTTTAGGTTTTTAACGCAGCAAAAAACACACAGTCAAACAACACAAATAATATAACACATCCGCTGTTGATATGTCAAACCGGACGAAAATCGCCATACATAAAAATTATCCTAGCGTCTGCTTGCCCTTTGGCGGTGAGTTTGGTACAATTGCTGTCTAATTGGACAATCAAGGATGATAGCCGTATGAAAAACCTTGCCGTTTGCTTGAGCGCGTTACTTTTGTCGGTCACTGGGTGCGTTTCTACCACCCAGTCAGAATCTTCATCCGTGTCGGCGCAGCCGGACGGCACTTCCGGCGGTGAACCGCTGCGCGTGGCGGTGTTCGTAGACAAAGGGGCGCGCGGAATCGGAATGTTCAGGTGGGTGCAACTGGTCGGTTGTTCGCCGGATATGCGGGCCACGTATGTGGATGGCGAAATGATTCGTAAAGGCGTTCTGGACCGGATCGACGTCCTTATCATGCCCGGCGGCAACGCCACAATCGAATACAATATGCTCGGGGAGAAGGGCGTGGAACGGCTCAAATCGTTCATCCACAAGGGTGGCGGCTATATCGGATCCTGCGCGGGGTGCTATCTGCTAATGTCCTCGGCCCAGAAACACGAAAGATGCAACGTGATCCCGTACATCGACCAGAAAGGGCCGTATCGCGGCGGCACTATTCTTTCCACTTCGTTTACCGAACGGGCGGAGGAGTTGACCGGCATCAAGTCCGGTATCCACCGCGTGCGGTACCACGGCGGTCCAAAGATGATTCCCGGCAAACCGGTTAAGGATGCCTCCTTCGAGGTGATGGCAACCTTCGTGGGCGATATCAATGTCAATACGGATACCCCGTGCGAATCGATGACCGGCACGGCCAGCGCAGTGGCGGGAACTTACGGCAAGGGCCGGGTGTTTGTTTTCGCGGACCATCCGGAATACTACCCAAGCACGTGGGACATCGTGCGCGGCGCTTTCAAATATGTCACGGGGCGCGAGGTCTCTTGGAAAGTGCCCCAACGCAAACCCGGCCAACTGGCCGTGGGTCTCATGTGCGCCCCTTCGCCGGGTCCTATTGACGCCGAAGCCTACATGGCGTTGGTTCGTTCCGACGCGCTGGACATCACCCCAATCACCGAAGACCAGTGCGCGGAGGGGATCTTTCACCACTTGGATGCGCTGGTAATCCCCGAAAGCTGCGACACCAACAGAATCGAAAGCATCTTCCAGCCTATTCCGGTCGCGCGCCGCAACCAATTTCTGAAACGTGGGGGAACGATCGTCACCTGGGGTAAACCGTCAAAACGTTTCCGCGAGATGCAACCCGGCGTGATCCGCGTCGCGTCAGGTGAAGAAGCGGTTCAGGCGCTCACAAATTTGCGTGACAAGCCGTCGCTCGCCAATCCGCAGCGGTTTGACCCCGTGAAGGTCGCCATTTACGCTGGACCGGGTGCCGGTTATGCCGCATATTGGAATCTCTCCCAGCTCATGACCTTCTCACCGCTCTATGACGTCACATTCATCGATAGCGAGACAATTCGTAACGGCAAACTATCTTCATTCGACTTGCTGGTGATCGGTGGTGGTTACAGCCCGACATTGTATAAGACGTTCGGCGAGAATGGTTGCTCCGCCATCCGTGATTTCGTTCGGAACGGCGGCAACTATCTGGGTGTGTGCGCCGGCGCGTTTTTGGCGCTTGAAAAAATCCGTCCTGACTCTCCCCGTATTGGCGGGTTGGTCCCATTCCGCGAGCAGCTTGAGGAAGCCTATCGCGGCTGGGCGCAGACCACTGTCCGCTTCACCGATGATGGTTTTGAAAAACTCGGTATCCTTGGCGGAACCAAGCGACACGTTCTCTATTGGGGAGGCCCGGTAATACTCCCCGGAAGCCCTGTCGCGGATGCGGACATCAAGGTTTTAGCCGAATACCGCGGAAACATGATCAACACTTTCTCTGGAAAGTCGATCAGTCCGATGACTGGCCATGCGGCAATCATTGGCGGCACATGCGGGAAAGGGAAGATTGTCCTTTGCGGACCCCATCCTGAATCGTCGGAAAACACCCAAGATATCATTTGTTCGATTCTCCAGTATCTGACCGGCCGCAAGGCAGATCCGGAGTATCCAGACCGAGTCAAAGGCGCAATCAACGTGGCCGTTTGTGTCGAGAAGAGTACCATGCAGGGTATGGAGCTTAGCATGGCGCTTAGCCGCGACGCGCGGTTAGACCTGCAACCGGTCACTTGGTACGAAGTCGGGCAAGGTGCGCTTGAGCATACCGACATCCTGTTTTTCCCTTATCCGGTGACCAGGGGTTACACCTCGTATGTCCATGCTTTCTTGAAAAACGGCGGGCGTGTCGTCGAATTCGACCCCGAAAAGAAGAGCACTTCCCGTCCGGGTCAAAATATTCGCCTCGTTCAGACCACAGACGAGGTTTTTAGGGTGCTTACCGCACGGGAGTGGAAGTAGCAGCCGGGATTGGTATCTCCACAAACGCGATTTGACGGCGATTGTAGGTGAAGGTTACGGCCAATAACTTGGGACGTGCTTCGATGATTGCTGGATAGGAGAATTCCGTCGTGCGGCCGTCGGGCTGCTTCAGCTTATCGCTGTGGGCGAGCGTCATTAAGGTTCGCCAGCTTTTCCCGTCATCTTCCGAAACCTTGACCTCCAGATGGTGGCGGCTTCCCCATCCGCCGGTCACGGCGGACTTACCGTTCATTGCAAGGTAGAGGTTGCCGTTAGAGGCGCGGACCAAATCCAGCCCCGAATTGATATTCTCCAAAGGCGTTCGGTAGATTTCCGACCAGTTCAGTCCACCGTCCCGCGAATCGCTCCGCCAGATCCAGCCATCCTTCGCTCGCATCAGCGCGTGAATTCCGTCCGCCGATTCCCAAAGTGACGGCTGGATTACGCCAAACGTTTTGTCGGCATCGGCGGGAATGGGAAACAATGGTGAATTACGCCAATGCCGCCCGTCATCATCCGAAGTGTCTACAAAGGCCCTCCAGCACCCCTTTTCCCACGAGGCTGGTGCCAGCCACCGTCCATTCTTGAGTTTTATGCACTTGTTTTTCACGGGACCGCGTCCCCCTTGCCGATCGTTTGGAATCAGCTCGCGCGGTGTGTCCCACGTCGCGCCGCCGTCGCGGCTCTCGCAGAAAAATGTTTGCCAGTCTGGAATCTTCGCGCCTACCTTGAAATAGAGTACTAGCCGCCCGTCATTCGCCAACCGTAAAACCGGATTCCAATGCGCAACTGGAGCCGCCTTCGCAAACATCCGTTTCGTTTCCCATGTTCCGGACTGACGTTTCGCACCCCAGATTGCGACATCCGGTGCCGATTCCTTAGTGCCCTCGAACCATGCGGCGATATAGTCCCCGTTCGGGAGTGCCGCCAATGTGGACGCATGGACATGTCCCGGTACTGGTGGCGCAATGAAATCAAGTTCCGGTGCAGCCAGCACCATTGATACCGTGCAAACCGCCAACGTGATCAATATCCGCGTTTTGTTGAGCGTCATCCGATTTTTTCCTATCAAAATGAGAGGGAGGGCGCATACCACATGCGCCCTCCCTAATCTTGTAAAACGCCCTATTTAGACAGCTTAACGCGGAAGAAGTTTGCCGCCTTGCCCGCCGGGAGGGTCCAGTCATTTCCACTACGGTTGAGGATGACCGGATTAGCCCAGTTGTCGAGCTTGGGTACGCCGATTATGGAAGCGCTGAAATCAGTGCGGCCTTCGATGACCGGTGCAGTCGTGATGATCGGTTTACCATTAGCGTCGAACTTGATGGTCATTAAGGCGGTCGTACCGTTAGCTAGCCCTTCACCGTAGGTATAGATGAAAGCATTCGCCCATTTGCCGCCCCACATCGCCGGTTTAGCGTCCCATTCCGCATCCGCGCCCTTGAGTCCCTTCGCAGCCGCCCACGAAGCGATGCCGCTGTTACTTGCGATCACCCTCGTCGATCCGGTTGTCGAGTCGCTCAAGCCACTCGCCAATGTTATGACGCCGCAAGAGCCACTATAACCCGCGCCGATGGGATTGGAACAACTCTCACCACATGTTGCCGTGATGCGCGTGATGCCTGCGCCGATGGTGATGGTACCGCATTTGGCCCCGCTACCGCTACCGCTGCCAATGCCCGTAGCCTGTAGACCGCCCGTCGCCGTGACGGTACCGCCGGAGATAGTGATGTTGCCGCATTTGTTGACATAGCCGCTGCCGATGCCGGCCGCGCCACCACCGCCTATTGCGTTGATTGTTCCGCCTTCTATGACAATATTGCCGCAGGCCATATTGTACCCACCGCCTATGCCGGCACCCCAGCCGTTGCTGGATGCAGTTAATGACCCAGTGCCCTTGATAGTCAGCGTCTTGCCCGCCGGAACGGAAATGCCGGGATAGCTTTCGTCGAATCCTTTTACAGTATTATCGCCCTCCAGTATGATTGTCGCGTTGCCGAGGCAGGTGATGCCTGCCCAATCATAGTTGGAGTTATTTTCGCCGACGATTGTCGCATTCCTTAGCTTCACCGTCGCGCCGTCTGCGATATAAATCTTGAAATTGCCCGTGAGAGTACCGGTGATTATTTCTAAGTTATTGTATGTCGGGTCACCCACGAGCAGTTCAAGCCTCCTTAAGGACCAGGCCTTTATGGTACGTGTATCACCGTCATCGCTTGTCACGTCATTCAGGTCGTCCGCGATGGTTATGGTACCTGTAGTGCTGGCTCCAGAGCCCTTGCCGATAGGGGCCAGATTTGTGCTATATGTGGAGTTGCGCGTCGCGATTACGCTGGTGATTCCCGAACCGATGGTGATGTTGCCGCACTCGCCGCACCTGCCGCAGCCAATGCCTGCTCCGTTGACGCCACCGGTCGCGGTGATAGTGCCGCCGTTTATTGTGATGTAGCCGCATATGGCAGTGGCAGAACCGCTTCCGCCGTCACCGCTGCCAATTCCTGCCGAACTGCTGCCGCCTTGGGCCGTAATGGTGCCGCCATCAATAACGATATTTCCGCAATTTATGCCGTAACCGCCGCCGATGCCGGATCCATATCCGTTGCTGGAGGCATTAAGCGAACCAGTGCCCTTGATTGTCAACGTCTTGCCTGATGGGACGAAAATACCAGGGTATCTATCGTAAAATCCTTTGATGGTGTTCGCGCCCTCAAGGATGATCGTGGCATCGCCTTCGCATGTTATTCCTGCAAAGGCGTAGCTGGAGCTGTTCGCGCCCCGAATGGTCACATTTTTGAGCGTCACTGTAGAACCATCGGTGATGGAGATTTTGTAGTTGCCGCCGAGAGTGCCTGAGATGGTCTCTCCATGGATGAATTGCGTATCTTTCGTGATATTGGCGAGATTAGCAATATGTTTGATTTTGCGCGTCTGGCCGTTTGTTACACTGTCAAGATTCGTGCTCACGAAGATTAAGTCGCAAGTCCCGTCAACACCCGCGCCAATTGGTTTATCGCAGTTTTTGCCGCATGTCGCGGTAACGCAAGGTGCGTAGTACTGGGAAGTGATTTGGATATCATTGCATTTGCTTCCTTTGCCGCAACCGATACCGGGGGCGTTAGTTCCGCCAGTGGCGGTGACGATGCCGCCGTAAATGATGATATTGTTACAGGAGGCTTGAGACCAGCTAGTGCTACCGCCGGAGCCGATGCCCGGGGCGTTGGTACCGCCCGTGGCGGTGACGTTTTTCCCGTAAATGAGGATGTTGCCGCAAGTTTGATCGCAGCTACCGCCAATGCCCGCCGCGTGGCTTCCGCCCGTGGCAGTTATGTCACCCCAAAGGATTTTGATGTCTCCGCATGGCATATCGTAACCGCCGCCGATGCCGGCACCCCAGCCGTTGCTGGAGGCGTTTAACGAACCGCCCCCACGAATAGTGAGTGTCGAGCCTTCAGGTACGTATACACCGGGATAATCCTCGTAGAATCCCCTGACGGTGTTGTCTCCAACAAGTACGATTGTCGCATCGCCCAGGCATGTGATGCCGGCCCACTTGCAGTTTTCGTTGTTCACGCCGTTGATGGTTGCGCTATTGAGTATAATCGTAGCGCCGGGAGCGATAGAGATTTTGTGGTTGCCGGAGAGCGTGTCCCAGATGGCATCGCCATCGACGAGTGTCTTGTCGCCTGTCAAAGTCGACAAATTGATGTAATTTTCCGCGTTTGCGATTACGGCGAAACCAATCGCCGCCGCTAGGATTGCGAATAGTCTTTTCATTGTTCGTTCCCTTTCATGGTTTAAGCAAAATGCGGTCCTGACGGGATTAACACGATTTACAGGATTTATGTGTAATCCGTGTCTTATGCCTTGCTTCCCGTTTCATGGCATTTCAACCAGCAAAAACATATAATTATCTTATCATAATCTGTTTCAGGTGTCAAATCGTGACTGGGTGTAACTACACCCTAGACAATTTTAGCTAAAAGAGTTATATTGTTACTCGTCTTTCGTTTTTGGCTTGGTTATTGGTGAGATGTGATGAAAAAGTTGATTGTCGGAGCGCGCGGCAGCCGCCTGTCCCTTATTCAGACCCACGCCGTCTTGGAACATTTTAAATGCTGGTTCCCGGCGTTGGAGTTTGAGTTGCGCAAATTTTCCACCATCGGCGACCGGGATCTAAAAACCGATTTGCGGTTTTCGCCGGAGGATTTCTTCACCAGAGAGTTGGATGATGCGCTGATTTCCGGGCAAATCGACTTTGCGGTTCACAGTGCCAAGGATTTGCCGAATCCGGTGCCGTATGGGATTGACTGGTTTTGGTTGCCGTGGCGCGAAGATCCCAGGGACGCGTGGGTGTTGCCGCCGGGCAAGACCATGGAAGATTTGCCCGAAGCCCCGGTGGTGGGGGTGAGCAGCGACCGGCGCGAGGCGTATTGCCGCGGCCGTTTTCCAAACGCGGTTTGCCGTCCCGTCCGGGGATCGATACCGTCACGGCTGGAACAGCTTGACCGGGGCGATTTCGACGCGCTGCTGATGGCCGGCGCGGCGCTTAACCGGTTGGGGCTTCCCGAACGCGCATCAGAATGGGTACCGTTGAGCGAATTGACGGTGCCGCCGGGGCAGGGGGTGTTGGCGGTAACCTTTAGGTCGGGCGATCCGTTGCTGACCAGGATCCGCGCATTTATGGTCAAAGCGGTTCGATTTGTCGGCGCGGGCGTAGGTTCGTTCGACACCTGCACTTGGGGCGGAATCAACGATTTGCGTTCGGCCGAGGTGTGCCTTTACGATGTTTTGATGGACGCGGCGTTGCTGGAGTTTCTGCCACCGGATTGCGAGTGGGTGTTTGTTGGCAAAAGATGCGGCGGACATACGGTTCCGCAGCCGGAAATCACGGAGTTAATCGCTAATTATGCGCGCCAAGGCCGTCGGGTGGTGCGATTGAAGGGCGGCGATCCGGGGCTGTTCGGACGTCTGGCGGAGGAGATCGAGGTTCTGGAGAAACTGGGCCTGCCTTACACCGTTCGTCCCGGGGTCAGCGCATTGACCGTCGCCACCACCGGAACCGGGATGCTGTTGACCCGCCGCGGCGAATCGCGCGGTTTCACCGCACTCACGCCCCGTGCAGAGCGCGGAGGCATAGCTGGGGTGGCGTTGGAACAGCGTTCCCGTCTGCCGTTGGCGGTGTTCATGTCGGTCCGGGTGGCTGATCAGGTGGCGGCGCAACTCATTAACGAAGGCTGGCCTTCTGACACCCCGGCGTCATGCGTGTTCAACGCCGGGGCGGACGATGAACGGGTGGTGGCAACCACCTTGGCTGGACTGGTGTCCGGAACCTTGCCGGTTTTAGAAGGCGATCCGCCCGGATTGCTAGTGGTGGGTACGGCGGCCGGACACTGTTACCGGCGGGATTTGGGCGCGTTGCGCGGTCGCCGCATTTTAATCACCGCCAGCGAGGCGTTGCGCGACAAGGCGGAACTGGCGGCGCGGGATTTGGGCGCAATCCCGCTGGTTCGCCCGATGATCCGGCTTGTTCCGTGCGCCGAAGCGGAGGCGGCGTTGAGAAGGGCGGGGGAATACGATTGGCTGGTGCTCACCTCGCCGTCGGCGGTGGATTGCATGATGGCGCTGGTTCGGCTAACGGGGGTTGACCTGCGTAAGCTTCCAAAAGTGATGACTTGCGGACCGGGTAGCGCGGCGGCGTTTCGGCGTTACGGCATCGAGCCGGATCTGGCCCCGGCATCCAATTTCTGCGCCGAAGGAATGCTGGCCGCGTCGGCTGAAGTGGATTTTTCCGGACAAAAGGTGTTGCGGCTGCGTTCCGAAAAGGCGGGAAGTGTGGTGGCGGATACGTTACGCCAACGGGGGGCGGCGGTGGATGACGCGGTGCTTTACCGCAATAAATTCGTAGCCTATGACCGGTTGCCGGAGTTTGACGCGGTCTTTTTTGCCAGCGCCTCGGCGGTTGATTCTTTTGTGTCGCAGTTCGGCGCGGAAAGATTGGTCGGGAAAGCGGTAACCGTGTTGGGAAAACCAACGTCGGCGGCTTTGGCCCGGTACGGCCTTGTGCCGTCCGCCATCGCGCCCGACGCGGAGGTCGGTTCGGCGTTTCTGGCCTTGGCGCTGGCGGAGTTTGCGCCCTGATAAGTCTTCGCGCTTGACCTTGACCCGCAAAAATGTTACCTTCTCTCTAGTGTTTTAGGTGATAGGGGGGAGATTCCCCGAAAACTGCAAAAGAGGAAGGACAATCAATGAGCGTTAACGTTTCACGCCGCTGGTTCATTGGCGGAATCGCGTCATTCGGAGCTTTGGGCGGCTGCCGCATATTCCGTTCCACAGACAGCAAATACTCTCAAGGCAAGCCCAATCTTTCGTTCGGTGTGGTCAGCGATGTCCACATTCGCCTCGCGCTTTCAGGGGAGGGATTCGCGAAGGATCACGACACCTCAACCTTGATCCACACCTTCGAGTGGTTCCGGGACAACGGCGCCGACGCGGTGATGATTGTCGGAGATATCGCGGATCGGGGTTTGGTCAAAGAACTCCAGTATGTCGCGGACGCCTGGAACAAAGTGTTCCCGAATGACAAAGCCCCGGACGGCCGCAAGGTCGAGCGTCTCTTTGTGTACGGCAACCACGATTTCGAGGGCGCGGCATACGGCGATTACGCCAAGAAAATCTGGTCGGACGAAAACGAGCGCGCCAAAAACGTTCTCCGTACCGACCTGAAAGGCAACTGGGAACGCATTTTCCATGAGGAGTATTCCCCGATCTACCGCAAGGAGGTCAAGGGTTATTCATTCATCGGCGGGCATTGGGCGGCCGACAAATGCCGCGGTATTGAAGAACGCGCCATTGAGGGGCTTGACGAATTCTTTGCTGCGAATGCCAAGTATCTTGACCCCAAACTGCCATTCTTCTATTACCAGCACCCGCACCCGAAAGACACTTGTTACGGATTCTGGGCTTGGGGACACGATGACGGACGCGCCACGCGCGTACTCAGCAAGTTCCCGAACGCGATCGCTTTTTCCGGTCACTCCCACACCACGCTGACGCACGAAAAGTCGATCTGGCAGGGCGAGTTCACCTCGCTCGGCACCAGCTCGCTCCGCTACACCGGCGGCGATTACTCAAAGGCGCGGTTGCCGATGGGGTACGAGAACGGCGGCGGCTCGGCGGAATACGAGCCGTACAAAGTGAACGCCGGTTACGGAAGCACTATGGACGGGCGGCAGGGAATGCTGGTGCGAGTTTATGGCGACCATATCACCTTTACGCGCCGCGAGTTTGTTTATGATATGTCGCTGGGCGAGGATTGGGTCCTGCCGCTTCCGGCGGCCGAGTCCAAGCCCTTCGCTTTCGCTGCCAGCGCGGCACGGTCGATCGCGCCGGAATTCCCCGCTTGCGCCGAGTTGCTCGTCTCCAGGGCCAGGGCCAAGAATCGCGGTTCCAAAGATGCCAAGAAACCGGTGGCAGCCGAGGAGAAGGACATCTACGTGTTGGATTTCCCCGCCGCAACCGCGCTAAAAGGCGCGCGCGCCTTTGATTATGAAATCACAATCGAAGAGAAGAGTGGGGGCAAGAAGCCGATTAAGAAGTATGTAATAGCCCAGGGTTACAATATGTCGCCTGACAGCCCACGCGCGAAACGTCCGCAACAATGCAGCATCGCGCTTGACCAAGTGCCGCAGGGCGTGGACTTCCGTTTCGCGGTTCGTCCGGTCAATTCGCTGCTGAAGGTCGGCAAGCCAATCGTCAGCGAGTGGCTGAACACGGCCAAAGCGTAGCGTCCGTTTATTTTTAACGCTGAGGCGCAAGGATAACATCCTTTGCGCCTCAGCGTCACGGTGTTTAGAAAATTTCCGGCCTGAGTGCCAATTATGGCAATTGAAAGTGAACTGACATGAACAAGCGATTATGCGTATTTAGTGCCATTGCTACGTTTGCGACATTCTGCGCGATGGCGGCTGACAAGAACTACGAGGATGAGGTCGCTTCTTTTGGAAAGATTGTCGATCTCTGGCCGGAAGGCAAAATGCCCGGTCCAAAGACCGTCCGGCCGGAGTTGCTTGACAACGGACAACCCAAAGGGGATATCAACTACCAAAACGTAAGCCATCCCACGATTACTATCCGCAAGGCTCCCGGCGGCGGCATACATCCGGCAATGCTGATTTGTCCGGGCGGCGGGTATTTTCTGCTTGCCTGGCGCCACGAAGGCATGGAGATAGCGCAGTGGGCCAACGACAACGGTTTCGACGCCTTTATTTTGAAGTACCGCGTCCCGAACGACGGTTCTATCGCGCTCATTGATGCCCAACGCGCCGTGTCGTGGATGCGGGCCAATGCGAAAGAGCTTGGCATTGATCCGGACAAAATCGCCCAAATCGGTTTCTCCGCCGGAGCTAATCTCACCGCCCGAACCGCCAATAACTTCAAAACGCGCAAATACGAGCCGGTGGACGCGGTTGACAAAGAATCCTGCCGACCCGACGCGACGATTCTCGTCTATCCCGGAGGACTTCTCAAGGGCGGATTTCGCGCCAAACCTACTCCGGATCTGGCGCTTTGCGAGGACACGTTCGTAACCGAGGATACGCCTCCGGTGTTCATTACGCAGACCGAGGATGATTTCTGTCAGGTCGAGAATTCACTTGCCTATTATCTTGCCTGCAAAAAGTGCAAGGTTCCCGCGGCCATGCTGCTTGGCCCTAAAGGCGGACACGGTTACGGCAGCCGTAAAACCGGGCGCGACAACGACGCCTGGCCCGAGCTTGCCGCCGTTTGGCTAAAGCGCACGTTTGGAGCGCCGCGTTCTTACAAAGGCACTTCGCAGCAGTCGGGACCGGTTTCCGGCAAGTTCGGCATCCAAGGCGCGAAGGGGCGGCTTTCCGCCATTCTGAAACTGCCCGACGCTTTTGCGAATTGGAAGAAATACCCGGTGGCGGTGCTCTGCCACGGCTTTCGCGCCTCCAAGGACGAGCGGGGCGGAATGCTAAAGGACATCGCGGATCGGCTCGCCAAAGACGGAATCGCAAGTGTGCGGTTCGACTTCAACGGCCACGGCGAAAGCGAAGGGCTTTTTACCGACATGACCGTACCGAATGAGATCGAGGACGCGAAGAAGGTTGTCGCGTGGGCGAAGTCGCAGCCGTGGGCCGGTAAGGTGTCCATCCTTGGGCATTCTCAGGGCGGGGTTGTCGCGGCGATGGCCGCCGGCGAACTTGGCGATAAAGAGATTGACCGCGTAGTGCTGCTCGCTCCGGCGTGCGTATTGAAAGAGGCCGCCAAAGACGGGTGGGGGCGCGGCCCGAGTTTCGATCCTGAGCATCCGCCGAAGACATTAAAAATCTGGGGGTCGGTAGAGATTGGCGGCGAATACGTGAAAACTGCCTACAAGCTGCCGATATACGAGACCGCGCAAAATTTCAAAGGGCCGGCGCTTCTTCTGCATGGAACTGGCGACGGTATCGCGCCGGACTGGGCGTCAAAGCGTTTCCATGAAATCTGGGAGAAGAGCGAATTGCACCTCTTAGAAAATGACAACCACGGTTTGAGCGTCCATTTCCGCGAGGTGTTAGATTTGATTTCCGCATTTATCGCGAAATCGGGCGAGTAGGAAAAGTCATTCTTATTGATTGCGCTCTTACGCATCGTAGGAGGATATGATACTATTGTACCGCATTTGCGACGGAATGTGTCGGCTTGGTGGTCGGCAGGGGAGTGTAGTAAGGCGGGTCGGTGCGCGAGAGAAAGCGCATGGCCCGACAGTTCCCGAATCTTGAAGTGGAAAATTCCTTTCGTAAATCAACTTTTCAAACCCAAACAAGGAGAAACGTCAATAATAGTGAAACTGAAAACTAAGCTGATGACACTGCTTGTAGTGGCGGGCGCGATGCTCGGGGCGTGGGCGGACGACGATACCTACTGTGTGATAGACCTTTCCGGCGGGCCGACCGCCGCGAGCTATCCGCTCTCGTTCATGGCCGAGCCGCCGGAGGGCGGCTTCTGCCACGTGACGTTCGACGAGAACTTCGAGGGCGGCAGCACGACGAACATGTCGGTTTCGAGCACGGGCAAGATACTGGCAAACGCGCCGTCGGTTTCCATGCGCACGGGCTGGAGGTTTGTCGGCTGGTTCACCGCGCCGGAGGGGGGCGAGCAGGTTTCGGCGGACACTTTGCCAACCGATGGCGCGACGTACTACGCGCATTGGGCGGAAGTGTCTTGCGACAAGGTGCAGCTCTGGGAAGACGGTCCCTACTGGGCGACGATCAATATCGGCGCGGAGGAGCCGTGGGAATCCGGCTACTACTTCTGGTGGGGCGACACCATCGGCTACAGGCGCGATGGCTCTTCCTGGGTGGCAAGCGACGGATCGGCATCGGGTTTCTCGTTCAGCTGGGAGAACGTGCCGACCTACGACAAGAGCGTATATGAACTGCAAAGCGAGGGCTGGGTCGTGTCGCAGGGCGGCACGTATGTGCTCGCCCCCGAGCATGATGCGGCGCAGGCGCAGTGGGGCGGCGGGTGGCGCATGCCTACGGTACAGGATCTGAACGACCTCTGCTACTACAAGTGCGACTGGATTTGGACGACAACTAACGGCGTAAACGGATACCTCGTTCGCGGCAAGGGCGAATATTCTTCCGCCAGCATCTTCCTTCCTTGCACCGGGTATGGAAGCGGCTATTATAGAGAAGTCTTTTCCTCGCAAGGCTATTATTGGTCGTCGGTTCCTGCGTCATCGTCGTACAACGCAGGGGGGCTTGGTCTATCTTCCGAATCGCAAAGACATCGAGTATACTTCCGAGCGCTACGCCGGGACTCCCATCCGTCCTGTTCAAGACTTTGTCGATACGTTCGTTTCGGTGACGCTGGTTGAAAACTTCGAGGGGGGAAAAACGACAACTGAGGACGTTTCGGCGACTAAACCGCTGTCGAGGACAAAACCGACGACCGCGCGCGCCGGCTGGGCGTTCATCGGCTGGTTCACCGAAGCCGAGGGCGGCGAGCAGGTTCTGACGCCGGAGGACGGCGCGACCTACTACGCGCACTGGACGGAGTCGCACGTCATCACCATAGGCAGCGGCACCGGCACAGGCAACAACTATCTGCCGACCTACACCTTCTGCAACTATTCGCTGACGCAGCAGATATACACGTCCGACGAGATCGGCGGGACCTGCACCATCAACAGCATTGCATTCAAGAATGTCGGTGTCGAAAAGACGCGCACGCTCGACATCTACCTTGTACACACAGACAAGGATTCGTTTAGCGGCAGTGCGGACTGGATTGCAGCAACAGTCGCCGACAAGGTGTTTAGCGGGGAGGTGACTTTTACGTCAGGGGATTGGACGACGATACCTCTTGACGCCCCATTTGCCTATAACGGCACCGACAACCTTGCCGTCATAGTGGACGACAACTCTGGTCGTTGGGAAAGCGGGATGTCCTGTTTGGCTTTTGACGCCTCACACATGGCAATACGCGTCTATTCGGACGGCACCAACTACGATCCGGCCAGCCCTAGCTCCTACAGCGGATCGATTATGGACGTGAAGAACCAGATACAGCTGGGGATTTCCACCCTAGAGCCTGAGCTGGCAGTGGTGACGTTCGTCGAGTCGGAGTATGTAACTGGCGAACCTGACACGGTAAATGTAGTGGTCAATGGCGGCAGCGCGGCGGGGCCTTCGAGTGTAAAGGTTTATATGACATACCAGACCGCCGCCGCGGCAGATCTGGACCTCACCAAGGGCATGATCGATGAAGTGATGCCGAAGGGCGGATTGAAATTCCCGCTAACGCTCGCGTGGGACACAGGCGACACTAATCCGAAGACAATCTCAATTCCGATAAAAGCAGATAAGACGGTGGAGAATCTCGAATTCTTCACTCTTCAGCTGGCGGACGCAATCGGTGCTGAGGTCGGTGAGACTGACATTTGCACGGTGTCGATCCAAGATGCTAACGACAAGACGCTCAAGGCCGCAGTGACTGCATACAAGCCTAAAAAGGGCGAGACGGTGACTACAAACAGTGTCACGGTTGCTTCCAGCAATGAGCAAGGTGGATTCGTTGCGGGAACCGGCTACTACGCGAGCGGATCGAAGCTCACGTTGACCGCCGAGACGCGTCCGGGCTGGGCATTTGTCGGATGGTGGCGCACCTCGGACAACCAATTGCTTTCGACGAAAGCGAAGTGGCAGATTGTTGTCAACAGCGACGATGAGTATGTCGCGGTATTTGAGGAAATACCGTATATGCGCGCACTTGCCGCTCCTGCAGACGGCGGTAAGACTACAGGTAGCGGTTATTGCGCCTTGGGCAAAAAGGTTACGCTGAAAGCGACAGTGAACAAAGGCTTCACGTTTGTCGGATGGACGGACAATTTGCTTGGCGATACC
Source organism: Kiritimatiellia bacterium (assembly GCA_017454745.1). Lineage (GTDB taxonomy): Bacteria > Verrucomicrobiota > Kiritimatiellia > RFP12 > UBA1067 > UBA1200. The sequence continues at coordinate 111,531 of JAFTCL010000044.1, read as the reverse complement.
TTAGTCGCCACCACGCCGTCGCTAGTCATCGATCGCACTGCGAAACCCGCTAAGGACTCGAAAACTTCGACTACGCTCACGAATATTACCGAGTCAACAACGTTCTATGCCGTTTTTGCGGGTGATCCGCGCGTGACAGTTACGCCGGTAGCGTTCAACGATCAAGGCGTCATTGCTACGCAGGGTGGCAAGGTGACTGGTGCGGGGCGTTACGCCGCCGGGAAGAATGTTACGCTAAAGGCGACCGCGAACAAGGGGTTCGCGTTTGGCGGTTGGTATCCGGCGGAAGGCGGCAATATACTCTCGCAGGCTCCAAACTTTACGTTTGCGATGCCGGAAGCCGACGCCGACCTTTATGCCCGTTTCGTGACGCTCGAAGAAGATATGGCATCGATTACTCTCGCGGTATCCGGCGAAGGAGCTCCTGTTTTGGCGGAGGAAACACCGGCCGTCATCAACTACTGCGGTGTGGCGGTTGCCTGGCCGCTTGAGGCGACCGCGCTTTCTGCCACAACGGTGAAGGCGGCAGGGTTGCCGACCGGCGTCAAACTTGTGCAAGACAAGGTAACGAAGGCATATTCGTTAGTGGGAGCGCCTACTGCGGCTTCGAAGTTAGACGCAAAGACCGGCGCTTATGTGCCGTCGAAGGTGAAACTTACCGTGACAACGGCGGGCAAGTCGTCGCAAACCTATGCCTTCGACTGGACAATCCTCCCGCTGCCCCTGTGGGCGGTCGGAACTTTCAATGGTGGCGGTGAGACCGGTCAGGCAACGCTAACCGTAACCCAGACCGGCAAAATCAGCGGCAAGTGGCTTGAGGGCGGATTGACCTGGACGCTTGCGGCTGACAGCTTCAATACTTGGAACGCAGACGAAGACATTTACTTCGCTACGCTGGTAGGTAAGAGCGGTAAGGAGGCTGTTACCAACACGGTGGCTTTCGGCGCTGATGTTAACGGTGGCGTGGCAGTGGCAGCCGGCGAGGTGTTTGTGGCCTACCAGAACAACTGGAAGTACGAGCCGTGGAAGACTTTGGGCAAGGGTCTGGCCAACACGGTGTACGCCTACGAGACCGAGGATGCGGACGGTAATGCCGGAACTGTGACGCTGAAGCTACAGGCAACCGGCGGCGTAACGGTCGCGGCAAGATTCGTCACCGGAGAGGACGCCAAAACCGGTAAGGAGATTGTGTACAGTGCCAGCGGAAGCGCGGTGTTGTGCCCGCGACCGGATGGCAAGTACCAGACATTCATCTACCTGCCTCCCAAGGCCGGTAAGTTCAGCGGTTACGTAGAATGCGTGACTGTTGAAGAGTAAGTCTTCGAAAAGGGCAGGGGAGAGATGGCATTTGAGTGATACTTGAGGAGGATTTGGGAATGTCGCAAAGCAGGCGTGATTTTTTGAAGGGTACGGCATGGATGGGCGTGGCCGCGATGGCGGCCGGATCTTTCGCCAAGGACGGAGTAGCCGCCGCTGCGGGTGCGCCGATGCATGGCTTTGCCGTGCCGCCGATCCCGGTAATCCGGATCGGCTTTATCGGCATTGGCAGTCGCGGAACGGCGGCGGTTCACCGGATCGCGCAGATTCCGGGATGCCAAATCACGGCGATTTGCGACATCAACCCGGCGCGGCTTGAGGCGGCGCGGAATTGGCTGAAGGAGAGGGGGGCGCCGCCGGCCAAGGAGTACGGGAAAACCGAAGATGACTGGAAACGCCTGTGCGACACCGAGGATGTGGATGTCATCTACTCGGCAACGCCGCGCCCGCTCCATTGCCCGATCAACGTGTACGCGATGGATCACGGCAAGCACGTCATGCAGGAGGTTCCGGGCGTCTTCAATCTGGACGAATGCTGGCAGACCGTGGAGGCGGCCGAGCGGAACCGCCGCCACTGCATGATGTTGGAGAACTGCGCTTACGGCGAATACGAAATGCTGGCGTTCAACCTTGTACACAAGGGCATGCTGGGCGAGATCATTCAAGCAGAAGTGGGATACTCGCACGACCAGCGTTCCCTGCAGTACAATCCCCACGACGGCGTTTTCTGGCGGATTGAACGCCATAAGACGCATCACGGCAATTACTATCCGACGCACGGTCTCGTCCCCGCCGGAAAGTGCATGAACATCAACCGGGGCGACCGTTTCGATTATCTAGTCTCGATGGAAACTAAAAGCGCCTCGTTCGAACTGTACGGCAGGGAGAATTTCCCGGAAGGGGATTGGCGGCATACGGCTAAGATGGTTCGGGGCGATGTTAACGTCAGCCTGATCCGCACGGTCGGCGGGCGGACGGTGCAGCTCACGCACAATGTCTGCACGCCCCGGCCCTATTCGCGCGGCGGAGTGCTTATGGGGACGAAGGGGATTTTCCGCGCTTATCCCGAATACCGGGTCGGGTTCGAAACCAAAGTGGGCGACGGCGCCGCGCACTCGTACTTCGACGCTGAAAAGGCGGAACGGATTAAGGAAGAGTACAAACACCCGTTTTGGAAAGTCGCCGGCGAAATCGCCAAGAAGGTCGGCGGTCACGGCGGCATGGATTTCATAATGGACTTGCGCTGGGTTTACTGCCTGCAAAACGGATTGCCGCTGGATACGGACGTGTACGATCTGGCGACCTACAGTTCCATCGTTGAACTGTCCGAGAAATCGGTCAATTCGCGTTCGGCGGCAATCGACTTTCCGGATTACACGCGGGGCGGCTGGAAAACGGCCAAGCCGTTCGTCGTTGACGAGATTGACATCAGTAAGTTCCGGTTTGACAATCTTGCCAAGGACAAAGACGCACAGTCGGTATAACGTGCCGAAACTCCTTTTCGAATTTTGTAAAAGCTATTGTTGACTTGCCTTTTCGGGGGGAATATGGTAAATTTTTTCTTTCGATTTTCGAGTCATTTTCTTTGGAAGCGAGTAGGCTATGATGGACAAACATTACGATGCGAAGGCGGTTGAGGAAAAATGGTACGCGTGGTGGGAGCAGCACGGCTGTTTCCACGCAGAGCCGGGTGACGGCGGAGTGCCGTACAGCGTAGTAATCCCGCCGCCGAACGTAACGGGCATCCTGCACATGGGGCACGCCCTAAACCAGACGATCCAGGATGTGCTGGTGCGGTGGCGTCGGATGAGCGGGTTCAACACGCTTTGGCTGCCGGGCACGGATCACGCCGGTATCGCCACTCAGAACGTGGTTGAAAAAGCGCTCAAGAAAGAGGGCAAGCGCCGCCAGGATTTGGGGCGCGAGGCTTTTGTCGAGCGCGTTTGGGAGTGGAAACGCCAATATGGCGGCACTATTGTCCACCAGCAGCGCAAGTTGGGCAACTCTACCGATTGGCAGCGCGAGCGTTTTACCTTCGACGAGGGTTGCTCCAAAGCGGTTGCCAAGGTCTTTTGCAACCTTTACGACGAGGGTTTGGTTTACAAAGGCAACTATATCGTCAACTGGTGTCCGCGCTGCGGAACGGCGCTGGCCAACGATGAGGTGGAGCACGAACCCAACCACGGCCATTTCTGGTATATCCGCTATCCGGTGGTGGATAGCGATAAAGGCGCCGCCGGCGAACCTTACCAAGATTATGTGATGGTGGCGACGACCCGTCCCGAGACTTTGCCCGGCGACACTGCGGTGGCGGTGAACCCGAAGGATGAGCGTTACGCGCACCTGCTTGGCAAAACCGTAATTCTTCCGCTAACCGGGCGAGAGATTCCCGTGATTGCAGATGATTATGTGGACCGCGAATTCGGTACGGGTATCGTTAAGATCACCCCCGCGCACGACCCTAACGACTTCTTGGTCGGAAAGCGTCACGATCTGGCCGAAATCAATATCATGAACGGCGACGGCACGATGAACGAACTGGCCGGTGCGGAGTATTGCGGCATGGATCGTTTTAAATGCCGCGAGGCGATTGTGGCCGATCTGGAAGCCGGCGGGTATCTCGACCATATCGAGGATCTTGACAATCAGGTGGGACACTGCTACCGTTGCCACGAAGTGGTGGAGTCGCGTCTTTCCAAGCAGTGGTTCGTCAAAATGAAACCGCTCGCCGAGCCCGCCATCGAGGCGGTCAAGAGCGGCGAGGTTCGTTTCGTTCCCGACCGCTGGAGCAAGATTTATTTCAACTGGATGAACAACATCCAGGATTGGTGCATTTCGCGCCAGCTTTGGTGGGGACACCGCATTCCCGCTTATTACCTGCGCGGAAACGAAGAATCGGTGTTTGTCGCGGAGACTGCCGAAGCTGCGTTGGAGAAGGCAAAAAACGCGACAGGCGATGCCGCGCTTACGCTGGCCGACCTTGAGCAGGACCCCGATGTCCTCGACACTTGGTTCAGCTCCTGGCTGTGGCCGTTCTCCACCCTCGGCTGGCCTGAAAAGACCGACGACCTCGATTTCTACTATCCCACCTTCGATCTGGTGACGGCGCAGGACATTATTTTCTTCTGGGTTGCCCGGATGATGATGGCCGGCATCCACTTCATGAAGAAGCCGCCGTTCAAGAATATCGTCATTCACGGTATTGTCCGTGATGCACAAGGACGCAAGATGTCGAAGTCGCTCGGTAACTCGCTGGATCCGTTGGAGCTAATCGAGGCTTATTCCGCCGACGCGCTGCGTTTCTCGCTCGCGCTCATCACGTCGCTTGACTGCGACACCAAGGTCGATAAGGAGAAGTTCGAGATCGGCCGTAATTTCGGCACCAAGATTTGGAATGCGGCCCGGTTCATGCAGATGCATGCCGAAAAGGTGCCGGGATTCTCGTTCGCGGCCAATGCCGGAGATCGGCTTGTGCTAAACAGCGGGCTGCTTACCGCCGACGACCGCCATCTACTCCTCAAGTGCGAGCGCGTGGCCGCGCAAATCACCGCATTACTTGAGAAATACCGCATTCAGGACGGTGCGCTGGCGATTTACGATTTCATTTGGACCGATTTTTGCGACTGGTATCTTGAATACGCCAAGACCGGTCTGTATGGTGAAGACGAGACTCGCCGGGCGCAACTGCTGGCCATTATGGCGAATGTGTTCAGCCGGGCGTTGCGGATGCTCCATCCCTATATGCCGTTCATCACCGAAGAGCTTTGGCACCAGATGGGTTACGGTGCAGACGGCGAGAGCATCATGACGGCTCCTTGGCCTGCCGCTTTCGCTGACGGCGACAAGCAATCGTGGGGACTTACCGACACGGTGTTCAACTACGTCGAGCAGAAGCGGGAGTTGGTCTCCGCCGGGCGCGCGTTGCGTTCCAATTACAACGTCGCCCCCGCCAAGTTCGCCCATTTCATTATCCATGTCGCGGATCAGGCTTCCGCCGATTTGATCAACGCGGACGCCGAGTCGCTGAAAACTTTGTTGCGCTCCGACCGGCTGGACGTGGTGACCGAGGGTGAGAAAAAAGCCATGCCCAGCAGTCTGGTCCGGCTCGGCACCATTTATCTGCCGTTGGAAGGGCTGGTGGATGTGGCGGCCGAGGCGGCGCGGGTCAAGGGCGAGCTTGATAAGGCTCGCGGCTTCCTGAAAGGCGTGGAGGCCAAGCTCGGCAACGCCGGGTTCGTCGCCAAAGCCCCGGCGGCGGTAGTGGAGCAGCAGCGGGCCAAACAGGCGGAGTTGACCGAGACCATCGCGAAACTTGAAAAGCTTTATCAGGCGTTTACGGCTTAAGGTATGCTGGAGAGCTGCAAATTGTGTCCGCGCCGGTGCGGAGCCAACCGCGCGGAAGGCAGACCGGGATATTGCGGCGCCGGACGGTTGCCGCGGGTCTTCCGTTACGGGCCGCACTTTGGAGAAGAGCCGCCGCTGACCGGCGAAAATGGATCCGGAACGGTCTTTTTCTCGCATTGCACGATGCGCTGCATTTACTGCCAGAACCACCCATGGAGCCAGGGCGGTCAAGGTGAAGACCTGAAAATCGACGCCTTGACCGGGATTTTCCGCTCTTTGGCCGCCAAAGGTTGCCACAATTGGAATCTGGTTTCGCCGACGCCGTGGTTGCCGCAGATAAAAGAAGCGTTATTTCCGTTACTTAGTGCTGGCATTTCGTTGCCAATTGTGTATAATACGTCTGGTTTTGAGTTGGTGGAGACTCTTGTGCGGTTTTCAGACTTGGCGGATATCGCGTTGTGCGATTTGCGCTACGCTACTTCCGCATGTGCGGCAGAGGGTTCAGACGCTCCCCGTTACGTGGAGTGTTCGCGGGAAGCGTTGAGGTGGTTTTGGAACCGTTTGGGGTCGTTGGAGCTGGATTCCGGCGGATTGGCCCGGCGCGGCGTTATTTGCCGCCTGCTGGCGTTGCCTGGCCGGGTGCAAGAGGCGGTGGCAAACTTGAAATGGCTGGCCGAAACGGTCGGCACCGGGATTTCGGTGAGTGTGATGTCGCAGTACACTCCGGTTTACCGGGCATTGGAGCATGACGGTTGGAACCGGCGGGTTACCGCGGAAGAGTACGAAATGCTCACCGACGCGGTAGATGCGCTGGGATTCGACAACGGTTGGGTCCAGGAGTATGAGGATGTTGCACCGGAAGGTCTGTTGGGGCAGGAGATGCCTGCGGGCGAAGGTGCGGTAGGCGCGGAAAGCCGGTATTCCGCGACAAGCAGTGTGTAGTGAAACGAACGGCACGCCGAGCGTGCTGCGTACGAGGAAAGGTAGAAGATGAGCGGTCATAGTAAATGGGCAACCATTAAACACAAGAAGGGCGCGGCTGACGCCAAGCGCGGCAAGATCTTTTCGAAGATCGCTAAGGAAATCACGATTGTCGTGAAGCAGGGCGGAGGCGATCCCGGAAACAACCCGACGCTTCGTACCCTGATCGCAAAGGCTAAATCGGTTAACATGCCGAACGACAACATCGATCGCGCCATCAAGAAGGGCACGGGCGAATTGGCGGCGGATATCCTCGAAGAAATCATCTACGAGGGTTACACCAATTCCGTCGGCGTGGTGGTCAAAGTTCTTACCGACAACAAGAACCGTGCGGCGGCCGAAGTCCGCAGCATCTTCAAGAAAGCGGGCGCGGAGCTTGCCCAGCAGGGTTCGGTTATGCGTAATTTCGCCCGTAAAGGCACCATCCTCATCCCGCAGGCAGAAGGTTTGGAAGAAGACGCCGTGATGGAAGTGGTACTCAACGCCGGCGCCGACGACATGGAGACCGACGATGGAGGTTTCACCGTCACTTGCGAGCCTTCGGCATACTATGATGTCTGCAACGCGCTCGACCAGGCCAACATCGTGATCGATGCCGAAAATTCCCAGGTCGGTTTGGTTCCGTTGATGACCACCCCGGTCAGCGACGTTTCCGTCGCCAAGGCAATCAATCGTCTGGTTGAAGCTTTGGAAGAGAACGAGGATGTTGAGGATGTCTACACCAACATGGATGTGGACGATTCCATCGCCGACCAGCTTGACGCGGAGTAATACGCGGCTTTTTTATCCTCCCGGCGGCGAAGGGTTTTCCCCTTTCCCGCCGGGATTTTTTTTAATTATTTGAGGAGTTCGGGATATGAAACTTGTGTCGTTGCTGGCAATTGGAATGATGGCGGCAGCCGCCATCGCGGGAACGGAAGAAAAGGTTGACCCGCGGGTACGGACGTACATTTCGCCGTCAAGGGTGGTTTGGCAATCCGAAAATAGCGAAAAAGCGTCGGTCTCCAACTCCGAAATACTTTGCAGACCGCGTTTGGGGCAGGTCCCCGAAGGTGCGTTTTTGAACGGTTCCGGTTGCACGCTTGAAAACAAAGGCGAACGAGCCGGGGTGCTGGTTGATTTCGGGCGCGAGTTGCACGGAGGTCTGTTAATCGCCTCCGGCGGTCCGAGCAGTAGGGGAGTGAAGGTCCGGGTGCGTTTTGGCGAGTCGGTGGCGGAGGCGATGTCCGAGCTTGGCGAGCGCGGAGCTTGCAACGACCACGCGATACGCGACAGCGAAATTGATTTGCCTTGGGCCGGGACCCGCGAGATCGGCAACACCGGTTTCCGTTTTGTGCGGATTGATCTGCTCACCAAAGGCCGTTTGCAGATTGAGTATCTCAAGGCCGTGTCGCTGATGCGCCCGATGCAGTACCTTGGCGGATTCAAATGCAGCGACGACAGATTGAACGAAGTTTGGGCCACCGCCGCCAGAACCGTGCACCTGTGCTGCCAGGATTATCTTTGGGACGGTATCAAGCGCGACCGTCTGGTTTGGATGGGCGATTCGCATCCGGAAATGATGAGCATTCTGGCGGTGTTCGGCGCCCAGTCGATTTTGCCGGAATCGTTCGACTATATGCGGGCTACCACCTCGCCGAACGCTTGGATGGACTCTATGCCGTCCTATACGCTGTGGTGGCTGCGCTGCGTTTACGAATGGTACCATTACACCGGGGATTTGGATTACCTCAAAAAACACCGCGAGTACATCAAGGCGACTTGTAAGCATGTGTTGCAGCATATCGGCGCGGACAACAAATGCACGATGGGCGGCTTTTTGGATTGGCCGTCCAACCACAACAAACCGGCAGTGGCGTCCGGAATGCAGGCGTTGATGTTGGAGGCGATGGTTTGCAGTTCAAAAATGGCCGAAGCGTTGAATGACGCCGAGTTTAAGAAAGAGTGCGATAATGCGGTGAGCCGCTTGGCTTCCGTAAAACCCGCCCCGCACGGCAGCAAACAGGCGGCGGCGCTTTTGGCACTGGCCGGTTTGCGCGACGAACGCGAAATGTATGACCAAGTGCTGGGCAAGGACGGGGTAAAGAATGTGTCCACATTCTACGGCTACTATATGCTGGAGGCGATGTCCAAAGTCGGCGAAAACCAGTGCGCGGTAAACACGGTTCGGGATTATTGGGGAGGGATGCTCGATATGGGCGCCACCTCGTTCTGGGAGGATTTCAACATTGCATGGACTAACAACGCGTTCAGGATCGACCAATTGCCGGTGGCGGGTAAAAAGGATATCCACGGCGATTACGGCGAGTTCTGCTATGTAGGTTTCCGGCACAGCCTGTGTCACGGCTGGTCATCCGGTCCGGCGGCTTGGCTGATTCACCATGTCCTTGGGATTACGGCGGTGGAAACCGGGTGCAAGACGGTTCGGGTAAAACCCTTCCTCGGTGATTTGGAGTGGGCGGAAGGTTCGTTCCCGTTACCGACCGGAGAGGTGGTAAAGGTACGGGTGGATAAAACCCCTGACGGACAACTTAAGACCGATGTTAAAGCCCCCGATTGGGTGAAGATTATTCGGTAGCGCAATCAGTTGCCTGACGCTGAAATTTTTCGTTGTTTCCGGCGATTACTATTGCCACTTCGCCTTTGACGGTTTTCCCGTCAAATTGGGGGATTAGTTCGGAAAGAAAACCGCGTGACACGCGCTCGTGCAGTTTGGTCAGTTCTATGCAGACCGCAGCCTCCCGGTCGCCCATCGTTTCCAACGCGGCTTGCAGCGAATGCGTTACGCGGAAAGGCGATTCGAAACAGATTAGCGTGTGCGGCAAATCTTTTTCCTCTTCGAAAAACCTGCGCAAAGCGCCGGGTTTGCGGGGCGGGAATCCTTTGAAGGTGAAGCTGGAGGTCGGAAGTCCAGACATCAACAACGCGACATTTACCGCCGATGCGCCGGGGATGATATCGAACGGGATGTCGAGCTGGGCGGCTTGACGGATCAACCGGTATCCGGGATCGCTGATGCCTGGATATCCGCCATCGGAACACACCGCGACTTCGCGTCCGGCTTGCACGGCACGAATTATCCGGTCGCCGGTAGATTCTTCGTTGCCTTGCCGGTAAGACACCATCTCTTTGCGCGGAATATTAAAGGCGGACAACAGTTGCCAAGTACGCCGGGTGTCTTCGCAGGCAATCAGTTCGGCGGCTTTAAAAACCTCGATCGCGCGCGGTGAAAGATCCCCAAGATTTCCGATTGGCGTTGCTACGAAGTGTAACATGGTGCTATTTGTCGGTTGACCATTGGGCCAGTACGGTGTCCACAATGGTTCGGGCCGCGTCTTTGGCGAGACGGGGCATTGAATCCTGCAAGCCGGTGAGCATGTCGCCGCGGGTCATAAACGTGGTGTTTACCTTCACCGGTTGGTCGTCGATCAGCATCTTGCCGGTCTCGGTGTCCCAGAGCGAGAACCTCACGGTTAAAGTGTGGCGGTATTCGGAGGCGCGCGCGTTGTAGTTGCGGTCGTAATGAATGCCTTCGGCATGGGATCTGGTGACCCGCCCATAGATTTTCAGCGCGGCTTCGCCGGGCTTGGCGAGTTTGAAAGTGCCTTCGCGCTGCAACTCGCGTAATGTGTATTGGGTAATAATGGAGTCAATTTCGGGAAACCCGGATTCGTTTTCGAATTCCGACACCGAAATAGTCCGTTTATCAGCCGGCACGCCCGAACCCACACGATAATTGGCGCATCCGGCGCAAAACAGACCGGCGGACAGAACCATTACTAAAAAATTACTAACGCGCATAACGAAACTCCTTCAAAAAAACAACACCGTGATTTTATTAAAAAAATCATTGCCCGGCAAGTTGAAAAACACATAAGTCATTGGCTTTGTCAATTCGATTTACTGAACCTGATGACAAAACCGCCGCCCGGCGCTAGACGCATGCAGATTGTATCGCCGGCTTTGATAACTGCAGTACGGCGGGTATAACGGGTAGGTTGTTCCGCCGCTTCGGCAGCATCTTCAAAAATGTCCGCTTGCCAGCTGCCTTTGTCAAGAAAACCGGTGGGCAGAGAATAAATGCGTTCACTCCAGTCGCCGATCGCGGCGGCATACCAGGTTTTACCCTTGCGCCGGGCCAGCGCGGCGGTTTTACCCATCTCGCTCGGCAACGCCACGGTGTCGTCCCAAACCGTCGGGATTCCGGCCATGAATTTCGCGCATTCGGAATTTTCTCGGTAATCGCTGGGAGAATCGGCCATCATTTGCAAAGGCGCGAAATAAAGAGCCTGCAGCGCCATCTGATGGACACGCGTGCCTTGTGTCGGCGGTTGCCGCCCTGAAGGCTTGTAACCTTTTAGGGTGGCGTTGCGCATTCCGCCGGGAGTGTAGTCCATCGGTCCGGCCAGCATTCTGGTGAACACGGCCTGGCAGTCGTTGCGCGGCATATCGCGGAACTGCGTCCACTTCATCTGCTCCAACCCGTATATTCCCTCATAGTTTAGTATGTTGGGATATTTGCGTTCCAGCCCGGTGGGCTTGAACATTCCGTGGAAGTCCAACACCAAACGGTATTGGGCGGCGGTGGCGGCCAACTCTTCGATGTAGTTGACGATTGTCTGGTCGTCACGGTCAAAGAAATCGATCTTTAGCCCTTTCGCCCCCATTTGGGCAATTCGCGACATAACCGGGTCAATCCGGTCTTTAAACTGCGAGCAGGCGGCCCAAAGTATAACCCCAACGCGCTTTTCGCGGCCGTGGCGGATGATTTTATCCAGGTCGACATTTGGATTGATGTCGAAAATATCGCCTTTGCTCCATCCGGCGTCAATCAGCAGATAGGGGATTCCGTATTCGGCGGCAAAGTCGATGAAATGCAGATAGGTGTCGGTATTCACGCCGGGTTGGAACGGCACGTTTTTAAGGCTGCAACCGTTCCACCATTCCCAAGTGGCAATCCCGGGTTTAACCCAACTGAAATCCGTTCCTTCGGCGGCGGGTTCGGCAAGCGCGTAAACAATATCGCTGGCCGCGAGATCGGCGATATTGTCGCCGAGAATGAACACGCGCCACGGATAGGACCGGTTGACGCCGGTTTTGGCGAACGCGCCCATCCGGTTGGTTACCCGGATGTGCGGTGGACGGATTTCGGTGGATTCGGGAATCTGGGAATGCCAAAGATCGAGCACGTTGGAACCCTCTTTAAGGTGTACCAAATCGCAACCGGGATAGTCGCGCAGGTCGCTCTCGGTGAATGCGGTGAAAACGTTGCCGTGGTTAAATACGAACGGCAGATAGAAAATGCTCTTGCCTAAGGTGTCGAGTTTGCCGATTTTCGTTTCCTCGAATACGGTTTCCCAACTGTTCTGAAATTTGTCGCCATTATAGTTGCCGTTGTTTCGTCCCGCCCAGCAACGGGTTTCGGGGGAGGGGAATATCAGTTGCGAGGAGTCAACGGAAATCAAGCGTTCGCCGTTTTTTACGGTGACAAGACGGTAAGCGACTCCGTCATTGCGGCATAACAGCACGATTCCCCATCCCCCTTTGAACCAAACCGTGGCCTCGTTCGCGGCTAAATCTACCGCGGATTTTTTATAAACCGGCGTGTCGATTTTACCGGAGCGGACGGTGCGGGCAACCCGTTCGATTTGGGCGTTCCGTCCGTCCGGTGCGTCGGAACCGTCAAGATATCTCTGAAAACCGAAACGCGCGGTGACCTGTGTGGCGGAATAGCGCCGGACCGCCATTTCCACCCCGGATTGGGTTACCTTAAGCTCGATCGAGTTCATCATGTTCGGCGATGTCACCAAAATGGGTTGTTCCGCCCATAAGTTGCTTCCTAATAAAACCGCCGCGATACACAACGATGCGAATCTCATATCAACCTCCTCTGATAGGAAACGTACCAACTCTCACAAAACGATACCGAAAGTTTACACCATCCAATTCCAAATTGCAACGCGAATTCCCGGCAAGTTGGCGTGCCGTTAACGCGGGTTGCCCCGATCAATACCGCTCTTCAACCGAAGGCCGAGCGAGGTGCGGCGCTCCCGCACTTGGTTGGAGTTCACGGCAATATACACCGCCTTTGACGATCCGATCACCATCACCAATTTCTTGCCTCTGGTGATGGCGGTGTAGAGCAGGTTGCGTTGCAGGAGTTTGTAGTGCTGGGTGTGAATAAGCACTATCACCGCCGGATACTCGCTTCCCTGGGATTTATGGATGGAACAGGCGTATGCCAGCACCAACTCGTCCAACTCGTTTTTCCGGTACTCCACCGGGCACCCGTCAAAAAGCACCACCATCTGCGCCTCTTCTTCGTCAACGCTTTTGATGATTCCGATGTCGCCGTTGAAGACGCCTTTGTCATAATTGTTGCGCAGCTGCATCACCCGGTCGCCTTGCCGGAATTTGGTCATTCCTCGCGACAATGCCGGGCCGGAAGGGTTGAGCGTCCGTTGAATCACTTCGTTTAGATACTCGGTGCCAAGCAGGTTTTTCCGCATCGGGGTAAGCACCTGGACATCGTTTAAAGGATCGAACTTGAATTTCTTCGGAATGCGGCTGGTCATGAGTTCAACCGTGCGTTCAATGATTTTCTCCGGCTCGGCGGTTTCGATGAAATAGAAATCGCTTTCCCCTGAAGGCAGCTCAAACCGTTCGCCGTTGTTGACGTGGTGGGCGTTGCGCACGATATATCCCGATGCGTCTTGCCGGAAAATAAAGTCCAGTTTGCAGAACGGGATAACGCCGGAATCGATTAAATCGTGCAACACGTTGCCCGGCCCGACGCTGGGCAGCTGGTCGGTGTCGCCGACCAGAATCAGCGTCGCGGAATCCGGCAACGCCTGCAAAAACTGCTCCATCAGCCGGATGTCGATCATCGAGGTTTCGTCCAAGATAAAGCAGTCGCACTCCATAGGATTTTCGGCGCAATAAATGAACTTGCCGCAGGATGGATTGAATTTCAACATGCGGTGAAGGGTTTGCGCCTCAACACCGGTCGACTCGGACATCCTTTTTGCCGCCCGTCCGGTCGGGGCGGCCAAACCCAATTTAAGTTTGCGCGCTTCGAAAATATCGGTCAGTGCCCGGATAATGGTGGTCTTGCCCACGCCGGGGCCGCCGGTAATCACCGAAACCTTGTTTTCAATTGCGTTGGACAACGCCTGGCGCTGGCGGTCGGCGAGTTTGAAGCCGATTTTACCTTCGGCCCAAGCTATCGCTTTCTCCGCGTTGATCGGCTCGAAACTGCGGGGCGACGAGAGCAGCCGCTTCAATTTCTCGGCGGCACGGAATTCGGCGTGGTAAATATCGCGGAGATATACGCGCCCGTCTTCTTTTACCAATCCGCCGCGGCTGTATTCGGTGTTCAGCGCCACGGCAATGGTTTCCAGCGGAATGTCTTTGGAAGTCTTAAGCATTTCCTGGGCATTCAGCAGCAAGTCGGGTTCCATGGTGTAGCAATGGCCATCTTCCTCGGCAGCGGTCCTTAAAGTGTGTATCAACCCCGCTCGGGCGCGGATTTCGGAATCGGGCGGGATGCCCACGCTCAGCGCGATTCCGTCGGCGGTTTTAAACCCGATTCCCCATACCTCCTCGCAAAGGCGGTAGGGGTTGCGTTTCACAACCGCGATGGCATCCGCACCGTACTGCCGGTAGATGCGCGAAGCTTTGGCGGTGCCGATGCCGTGCGATTGGAGAAAGATCATGATGTCGCGGATGCCGCGCTGTTCCGCCCAGGATTCCTTGATCAGTTTCCGCCGTCCGTCGCCAATTCCCTCCACCTCGCAAAGCCGTGCGGACGCTTTGTCGATAATCTCCAGCGTATTGGCGCCGAATTTGTCCACAATGCGCTGGGCGAATTTCGGCCCGATGCCTTTAATCATTCCACTGGCGAGATAGCGTCGTATGCCTTCCAGCGATGTAGGGGTGATGCACACGATGTTTTTGGCCTGGAACTGATTCCCGTGCGACGGATGATTCACCCATTCGCCGTCGGCTTGCATCTCTTCGCCTTCCCAGATTGCCGCGCAAACCCCGACCACGGTGAACACTTCGTCGCTAACCGCAGAATGCCAACTGCCGTCCTTGGCGGGACGCACATTGCAGACGGTGTAGCCGGTCTCATCATTACGGAACACAATGGATTCCACCGTGCCGGTGATGTGATGCTGGCTGTCGTTCGGGGTAGGGGAGTTGGCGTCCAAATTCATGCGGTATTCCTGCTCTTAGGCAAACAATGTGCGGGCTTTGGTGAAGATCAATCGGCACGCTCGATTTTTATCGCGTCAATGAACACGCCGCGGTGGCGGGGCGACTGTTTCTGCGTCTTAGTGTCGAACCGTCCCGGCCCGATCCAAAACGATGAGTCGTCGTTAGGTTTCCAATTCTTGACGATCTCGTACCAAACGTATTTGCCGTCGCTGATGTCTTTGATGTTAACGTACAATTCGCTGATGCCGCGTTTAGCCTTGTAGTCGTACACCCCAGCCCAGAACGCTTCCCCGTCCGGGGCGTTATCCGCCTTATCCACGCGGACGCGGGCGGAAAGACGGTAGGTGGCGTCCGGATCGTAGGCGACTTTTCTCATCCCGAACGAGGTGCACCATTCATAATGGTTGGGGAGGAGCATCAACGCCTTTCCGTCGTCCGCCTCCGCGTCATCCACGAATTTGCACCATGTGCCGAGCTTGGCGTTGGAAAACATTTTTTCTTCGACCACCGCGCTGTCGGCTGCTTTTTGCGGTTTTACATCGACCGCGCATTTCTTAATCGATTCCCAATGCTCGTTATTGTATTTCCAATATTCGCGCACGAAAATTTTATCTTCCGTTTCCCGGTTTACCTCCACCAGCCATTTGGCGTAGTCGCTGTACCTTTGCTCCTCCTTGGTGAATTTATCCGGGTTACGGGTAACAAACACCTCACGTTTAGGGACAGCGCGTTGCTGCTTGGCGTAGATGACCGGAAACATTCCCCAGCGCACATTGTTCCGGATAACCTGCGGCTCGTCAGCCACGGCCTTTTGCGCGCGTTGCCACAACTCTTCGGCGCGGTCGAGAAATTCATCGGTGATGATTTCGTTGCGGATCGAGGCGAAACAACCCAAATGCACTTTTTCCGGATCTGTCCGGAGTTGGTGCAGAGCGTCGAAATACTCGCGGACAATCGGGGCGGCTTTGCCGTAATAACCGGCAAAGAAATCCTGCAGCAGCGGCTCCATCGGCAGGTCGGGATTCCACATCCATTTGGCCAGCAGCCACGCCTTAAGTTCGGCGAAATCGGCGTGGTAGCCTTCATACGCGCCCTGTTCAAACAGATGGGACACTCGGTTGTCGCGGAAAAATTTCACATTGCCCTGCAACGCCAACACATTGGGGAACGGCATGGTGTAGTTGTGAAAATCGGTCACATAATCCCACACATAGACCTGACGGCAGATTTTTCCCCAACCTTCGATGTCCTTAATGAACTTGACATTCTGCGGGTAGCGGTTCTCCGGGATCGGGTATTGGAAATCCAGTTCGATCGTGCACAGGCACGGCATCACGTTCGGACGCGGCTTGATGTGTTTGGGCGGGGTACGGGTGTACTGGTACGCTAGCGTCTCGATAATGGCGTTGGGGAATTCTTTTTCGACCGCCTCCGCGATTTTGTTGACGAACGCGATCATGGTTCCGGCGTGGGATTCTTCATAATCGTCAATCGCTTTGCATTTCTCGCAGGTACAGTAATTGTACCAGTCATTCTGGCTAACGCCGTAAAACGACGCGTTTGGATCCTCTCGAATCCGGCGCAGCACTTCTTCGGTAACCAGCCGCAACACGTCAGGGTTGGTGAGGCAGAGCTGAGTGCGTTTCCCTAACCTTTTGCCGTTAACTTCACTGTAATATTCCGGATGCTCATTGAAATACTTTTCCGGCGGCAATAGTTTGTTAAAGGTGTGGCAGGCCCAAAGGTCGCCGCCGAAACGATAGGGGATACCGCCGTGTTTCGGGGTCAGCCGGGCGTTGCAACGCAACCGGCACGCGAAATCCAGATTGCTTTTAAGCAGATCGCCCCAATAGGGATCGCGCAGCTTGAAGGCCGGGGTTTGGGTGTCGTCCAATGCATCCGGCACCTCGAATTTCCGCAGTTCCGGCACTTTCTCGCACCAGCTGGCGTACCAGCGGCAACCGCCGTATTTCTCCAGCAATTCGTAAACGCCGTAAATCAGGCCGCTGTCCGATCCGGCCTCGATCTCCAGCCGTTTGCCGCGTACCCGAAGCCGGAAAGCGTCCTGCCCCAAACCGTTAACGGGGTCGGGGGCAAGCAAAACCACAGTCGCTTCGCCGGCGGACTGAGCAACCTTCATCTCGACCCCCGTCATCCGCTTGGTGAACGAGCGCAATTCGTCAGCCGCGAAACTTTGGGCTTCGTTCGGATTCTCCGGCAACGCCACCGTGTATCCGGATCCCCCGCGTTCGGCGATGGTGAACGCGGCGGCATATCCGGCCCAAAAAATCCCGCAAAACAGCAATGTTGATGTCCTCATGGCTTCCTCCGCACTATTTGCAAAAGTAACGGAGATTTTACCACAGGACGGCGGCAAAAGTAAAGTTGCAAACAAGAAAAGCGAGGTTCAGATTATTTGACCTCTGTTATCCCCGGAGGCAACTGTTTGTCAACTTTAAGCGTGCCGTCCGGAAGGAGTTCCCATTTAACGCGAATCTCCCCGCGCGGAGTGCGGTAGGAACCCGAAGCCTTGGTGCAGCCAAGCGGTTGCGGGTCGATGGTTACCTTGTTGCAACCTATCGCGTCCGGGTCGATGCGAATACCGAGAATGTTGCAATGCAGCCAGTCTTCAACGGAACCGAACATCGGATGGTTCTGACTGAAGATGTTGTCGGAACCGGCCCAGTTTTCCCACAACGTGGTGGCGCCGTGGTTAAGCATGTTCTTCCAACCCGGGAAAGCATCGTGATTGACAATTTCTCCGGCGAGTTCTGATCCGCCCAGAATGTCGAGCATATACTTGGTACCGAAAATCCCGGTGCTGAGGGCGTTGCTGCGGTCGGTAATGGCTTTGATCAATTGCCGGTAGGCGGGACCGTCCGGTCTGGGGTCAACCAACCCATGGTAGATGGCGAACGCCTGCGTCCCTTGCGAACCGCTGCCGACAATGCCGTTTTTAACGTATTTTTCGTTAAACTTGGCGGCAATGGCTTTGGCCAGCTTTAGATACTCGTCAGCATCTTCGGGTTTCCGCAGCAGACCGGAGAATTTGGCGGTCAATACCGCCCACTGGTGGAAATGCGCCGTGGCGGTCAAGTCGGTGGGTGCCTTATCCAACGCCTCGTGGTCGCCGATGCAACGGGGAATAATGAGGCCCGGGAATTTTTCCCTGACCAAACCGATGTATCGGGTAAGGGCGGGATAGGCCTCGGCCACGATTTCCAGATCGCCGTAGTAGCGCACCAGAGCGTCCAGCATTACCGGTACTCCGACCGTCCAGCCGATCGGCCCGCCACGCTGGCTGTAACCGCTGTCACCGATTCCAACGTAGGGCGCGGTTTCGGTGAACCAACCGTCCTCTTCCGCTTCGTCAAGAAAATCTCGGACGGTTTTCCGGTAAAACTCCCGCATGTCAAACGAACGGCACATGGCATCCACAGTGGCGGCGATATCCGCGCCGTAGCCGAATTTCTCCCGCGCCGGGCAGTCCGACTGCACCCCCTGGAGATTTGATAGAAACGTCCGCCTGCAAACCGCGTGCAATTCGTTGTAATACTCCGAGTCGCACTCGAACACCGATGCGTCGGCAACGGCGGATGCGGTCGCCAAGGCGGTGAAATCCTCCGGCTTCGGAACATCGAACTCGCCATCAATCTGCGCGTAGCGGAAAGAGTGGAACGCGAAACGCGGCTCAAATGTTTCTTCGGCGTCACCGTTGGCGATGAAGGTGTCGGACTGCTCCGCAATGTCTGGGCTGCCCGGACCGCCCATTCCGGCGCGTTTGATCTGTCCGGCCACACCCGTCATCACGTTTACCGTCCCGTCGGGTTTTACCAGTTCGCCATAGCGGATTTTAATCTTGCCTTTGGGGTTGCGGAATTTAAACACGGCCATCCCGCCGAAATTCACCCCAAAATCCACGACATAGGTGTTTTTGCCGATGGCGTTGATCTTGTAGGCCTGCCAACGGTCGCGGACGGTGATGGGCGGGGCCTCGCGTGGCAACAATTTGCCGCTGGGCCCGGAAACCGCAACCGCGTTTGCCGCGCCCTGCCGTCGGGAACGGATGCGGTTGTCAAAAGTCTCGCCAATGTAGTGGCTATTGATAAGGCATTGTGATTTGCCGGATTTCCATTGGGTATCGGTGGCAACTGTTTCGGTTGTGCCGTCGCGGTAGGCGAGGGACAGCTTGGCGATAACGCATGGCTGCCCGACCTCTAGCACGCTGCGCAGGTTGAAACGTCCCCACATCCGCATCGGAAGCGGGTTCCACCAGCCGTTGCCGAGTTCGACTTCGATACTGTTATCCCCGGTCTTGATGCGGTCGGTCAAGTCGTAAAGGTCGAACAGCACCCGCTTGCGGTAGGGGGTCCAAAGCGGGAACGCGGTGTCGGTCAGCCGGTTACCGTTGACGAATAGATCGTAATACCCCAATCCGGCGATTTGGAGAGTGGCCGATTTCAGCCCTTTGCGCACGGAGAAATCACGGAAAACCAGCGGCGCGGGGATGACGTCGTTGTATGCCGCCCCTTCCGGCTTGTAATTCATCGGTCCGGAAATCCATTTCGCCCCGGTCCAGTCGGTAGGCTGCGGGGTAGGCTTGGGGGACGAATCAAGTTGGCGGCAACCGCAAAACGCCAACGCCGATAAGGCCAGTAAAAACAATCCCGATGGATGAGCAAAAAGCTTCTTCATGCGTCATTACTCCAAACTGTGTTGTGACCAAAGCTCCAATTAAACTTACTTCTTGCGCATGGTCTGGGCCAGCAGAAAAGCGCAACCGCCGATGACAAAAGTCCAGCAGATTCCCATGGTGATCCAACCGGCTACCGTCATGTTATGCGACCTCGCCGTTGGTCCAGTCGCGGGGTAGGGCGGCCAGAACGGTTTCCACCACCTGTTCGAGGGTGAGGTAGGTGCTGTCTATCTCGACCGCGCCGTCGGCCTTCTTGAGCGGTGCGTATTTGCGGGTGGAATCGATTTTGTCGCGGGCCAGCAGCGACGCCTTGACTGCCTCGGCGGACTGGTTGGCAATGCCTTTCTCAACCTCTTCCTTCTGGCGGCGGGCGGCGCGGGCCTCGGCGCTGGCAGATAGATAAAACCGGGCGGGCGAGTCGTGGAAGACTGCGGTGGTGATGTCGCGGCCCTCGACAATCAGATCGCCGAAACTGGTGAGTCCGCGCAACCAGCCGGTAATCCGGTCGCGGACCGCCTTTACCGTAGCCACTTCGCTGGCGTGCCGATTGATCTCCGGAGTACGTATCCGGTTTCCCGGCTCCTCGCCGTCCACCAGAAAAACGACCGCTCCGTCTTTAGCGGCGAAATCAACGTTGAGTTTTTGGGCGAATTCGGCGACCGCATCGGGATTCGCGGTATCCACGCGGTGTTCCAGACACTGCCAGGTCATGATTCGGTATAACGCGCCGGAATCAACGTGAAGGAAACCCAGGCGAGCGCCGACCAGTTTTGAGACCGAAGATTTGCCCGACCCCGAAGGGCCGTCGATGGCGATGATGCGAACTTGCTGCATGGTAAAACCCCTAAAATCCTTTTTTACAGAACGCGATGAATTTACTGTGGAATCGGACAAAAGTCAACCCAAAATTGCGCTAAACCTCCCCCGCCCCCGAAGTTAACATAATACGCATTATGCGACGTAATATAATTTGGATTTTAGGCTTTATTTTGCCCAAGGATATGTGTATCATATTAATTTAAAGCTTATGTGGGCTTTGTGTTTACAACCCAAAAAGAGGAGATACTCAATGCGCATACTTAAGATGGGCCAAGTCGGCGGAGGTATCGGGGCTTTTATCGGTGAGGTTCACCGTAAGGCTGCCCGGATGGACGGTTACGTCCAGGTCGTCGCTGGAGCGTTCGACATTAACCCCGAACGTTCGCTTGAACAGGGAAAGATTCTCGGAATCGCTCCTGAACGCTGCTACGGCACTTACCAGGAAATGATCGAGAACGAGTCAAAGCTGCCGCCCGGCGAGCGCGTGGATTTCATTTCCATCTGCACCCCGAATTCTACCCATTTCCCGATCGCCAAAGCCTGCCTTGAGGCCGGCTTCAACGTGATGTGCGAAAAACCGATGACCATGACCGTGGAACAGGCCAACGAGCTGGAGAAGCTTGTCAAGAAGAGCGGCAGGACTTTCGGTCTGCTCCACACCTACACCGGATACCCGATGGTTAAGCTGGCCAAGAAGATGGTGGCCGACGGCGACATCGGCAAAGTCCGCAAGGTCGTAGTACGCTATCCGCAGGGCTGGCTGGGCGAAGTCGCCAGAAGCAACCCCTCGCTGGGACTGTGGCGCACTGACCCGAAGCAGAGCGGCGCTTCCTGCTGCATGGGCGACATCGGCGTGCACG
Organism: Kiritimatiellia bacterium; assembly: GCA_017454745.1. Taxonomy (GTDB): domain Bacteria; phylum Verrucomicrobiota; class Kiritimatiellia; order RFP12; family UBA1067; genus UBA1200. The sequence goes on along the minus strand of JAFTCL010000044.1, from coordinate 90,294 downwards.
CTGCCAACTTGGCCGAGTACATCACCGGTTTGAAAATCTCGCAGGTACTGGCCGATCTCACCAGCTACCTCAAAGGCAAGCTGGATGACGACGGCAACGTGCTGCTGCATTTCAACGGCGGAGCCAAAGGCGTACTGACCGCCACCCAGATTGGACCGGGCGAGGAAAACAACCTTCACATTTTCGTTTACGGCGAAAAGAAGACCATCGTTTGGTATCAGGAAAACCCGAACTACCTTCGGGTGCTTTCCGACTCCGAGCCGGAACAGGTCTGGAAGCGCGGCAACCCCTATGTGGCCGCGAAGTCCCCGGCCGCCGGCCGCTGCACCCGTACCCCGTGCGGGCATCCCGAAGCGTTCCTTGAGGCGTTCGCCAACCATTACAAGAACTTCACCGACACCATCCGCGCCAAAGAGACCGGCGAAAAGCCGACCGATCTGGAACTGGATTTCCCAGGCGTCAAAGACGGCGTTCGCGGCATGAAGTTCATCAATGCGGTGGTTGAATCTTCCAAGGGCGGAAACGTCTGGAAGAAGATCTAATCCGTTTTATTTCCCGACTCCGGGCTGCGGTCACGCGCCGTTGCCCGGGGTCTTTGATTTTTACTGTTGAAATGCCGTTTAAACCAGAACTATTATCGCCAGCCGGAAGTTTCGATGCCGCACTCGCGGCTTTCCAGTTCGGCGCCGACGCCGTTTATCTGGGGTTGCCGCAATTCTCCGCCCGCGCCGACGCGGACAACTTGACCGTTGAACGCCTTCGGGTGCTTCTGGCCTACGCGCGAACGTTTCAGCCGCGCAAAAAGATATACGTGACCTTCAATACGCTGGTCAAACAATCAGAAATGCGCGATGCCGTGAAAGCTCTTGAAGCGTTGGCGGATTTGCCGCCGGACGGAGTGATCGTCCAGGATTTGGGCGTGGCTACCTTAATACGCAAATACTACCCTACCCTGCCCCTACACGCCTCCACCCAACTTGCCGCCCACAACCTGGACGGGGTTAAGGCGTTGCGAGATCGGGGATTCGTCCGCGTGGTGCTGGCGCGTGAACTTACGCTCGACGAAATCGCGGACATAGTGCAGAACGGTGGAACCGAGATCGAGATTTTTATCCACGGCGCGCTTTGCTACAGCGTGAGCGGACTTTGCCTGTTTTCTTCGCACTCCACCGGACGGAGCGGTAACCGCGGGCGTTGCGCATACTGTTGCCGCGAACGTTTTCGCTGCGCCGGATTCCCGGATGGCGTGTACCCTTTTTCTATGAAAGATTTGGCACTCGGACCGATTATGGATCGGGTGGTCGCCACCGGTGCGCATTCGCTTAAGATCGAGGGGCGAATGAAAAATCCGCACTACGTGGCTTGCGTAACGGATTATTACCGGAAACTACTCGACCATTCGATGTCTGATTCTGAGACCATGGTACAGGATTTGCAAACTGTTTTCAGCCGCCCCTGGACCAAACTGTACGCGGAAGGAAAAGACGTTCCGCCAGACGAGATTATCGATCCAATCGGCATCGGCCATCGCGGGGCGCGTATCGGCGAGGTCGAAAACGTTTGCCGCGACCGTGACGGAACCAGATGGCTGCGGTTTACCACGAGGCGGGCTTTGGAAAAACATGACGGTATCCAAGTAGAACTCCCGTCCGGCGGGAAACCGTTCGGTTTCGCGGTGAACGCAATGCGCGAGTCCGGCAAACGCAACCAGCGGCCAATATCATTGCCCGTCGGTAAGTCTGTCGAACTGCTGCTTCCTGCCGACTCCCCTACCCTTCCCGTTGGCTCGCCGGTTTTCTGTTCCGCCTCCCAGGCGGTGAGGCGAAATTATGAATTTGATTCGGTGCGCGAATCCGAATTGCCGATCGGCAAAAATGAAAACGTGCTAGTTATACTGTCGCCTGAAACAATCGAGGTGCGGTCGGAGTCGGGCACAAAGATTTCTTTGCCGTGCCAATTGATCCCGGCGAACAATCCCGACAAAACCGCAGTTGCGGTCCGTAAAGCTTTCTCGCGAACCGGCGGAAGCGGATGGACACTGGGCGACTTGAAGCTTGATGACCCGTTGCGGCTTTACGCCCCGCCATCACTGCTTAATGAAGCGAGAAGAATTTTTTCGGCGCAGTTGGCGCAAGACACTTCCTCCACGCACCAACTTCACATTGATAAAGTGTTGGACGAGTCACAGAAATCCGGTCGCGATCATTCCGTATCCGAGGCGGCAGCCGCCACATATAAATTCCGGGTCGAACAGTGGGTGAAAAAGCGTTTTGACATTCCGGTGGTGCTGGATATCGGGCACCGCACAGCCGCTGAAACTCTGGAGCATTTGGAAAGGTGGTTGCAACAAACCGCAGACCGTCCGATTCTGGCCTTGCCGCTTATCACCCGGGCATGGGAGTCGGATCCGTTGGACCGAACCGTTGCCGAGTTGATTCGGCGCGGGTATGGCAGATGGGAATGCGCCGATTTGTCGGGTTTGCACCGTTTGCGGCGCTTGGGCGTTCATTCGGTTGACGCGGATTGGAGCTACTACGCATTCAATCGTTTGGCGCTCGGCAGCCTCGACGAATGCGGTGTAGGCAATCTGGTGCTTTCACCCGAACACGACAAAGAATCGTTGTTGCCGTTGTTGTCAGACGGCCGAACCGCCGCGCTGGTTTACCAGCACACCCCGCTTTTTATTTCGGAAACCCCGCCGTTGCTGCCCGGCAACCGCGCACCGGATTCACCCACCCGTTTCACCAACCGTAACGGAGAGACTTTCGTCGCTTACCGGCGGGATTCGAGATGGGTTACGGTGAACGCTAAACCGTACATGCCGACGGCGGAGATTTTGAATCTGGCAAAACGGCGGCGTTATGACTTTTCTTGGGATCCGGAAACGGAACCCGATCTATCCGCCGCAATTAACGGTGACGGCGTGCGTGGCAACCTTAACCGTAACCTGCTGTAAGCGAGGCGAGAGATGAGCGATACATTGCGAAACACGATTTCATACCGCGTTCCATACGCGGACACCGACCAGATGAAGGTGGTTTACTATGCCAACTATCTGGTGTATTTTGAACGGGCCAGAAACGAGTTGCTGCGGGCGCTCGGATTAACCTACCGGGAGATGGAATCAATGGGATTCGCGCTTCCGGTGCGGGAAGCGCATGTCAACTACAGCGCCCCCTCCACTTATGACGATCTGCTTGAAATCACCGCATGGTGCGAGGAGTTAAAAGGCGTGAGAGTGAAAATATGCTGCGAAATCCGCCGCGACGGCAAACTGCTCGCAGACGGATATACGGTGCATGTGTTTGTTAACCTCGCCACCATGCGTCCCAGCAAACCATCCCGCGAAATTCTCAACGCGCTAGGCGCCATAGGATAAACCTCCATGAAAACATTCATCAACGACGACTTCATGCTGCAAACCGATGCGGCAAAAACCCTTTACCATGAATATGCGGAATCAATGCCGATCATTGATTACCACTGCCATCTGCCGCCGCGGGAAATCGCCGAAAACAAACAGTGGGAAAACCTGACCCGGCTGTGGCTGGGCGGCGACCATTACAAATGGCGTTGTATGCGCTCGAACGGTATCGATGAGCGGTATATCACCGGCGATGCTCCGGACCGGGAAAAATTCCTGAAATTCGCCGAAACCATGCCCTACCTGTTGCGCAACCCGATGTACGACTGGTCGCATTTGGAACTGGCGCGATACTTTGGCATTTTCAAACTGCTTAGTCCGGCAACTGCCGAAGAGATCTGGAAAGCCACTTTTGCGCAACTGCCGCAAAAGGAATTCTCAGCGCGGGGATTAATGGAACGCAGCAAAGTCGAACTGGTTTGCACCACCGACGATCCGACCGATACGTTGGAATATCATAAGTCAATCGCTGCCTCCGGTTTCGGCGTTCGCGTGTTGCCTACCTGGCGTCCGGACAAGGCTCTCGCCGTAAACAATCCGGAGCTCTGGAATAGTTGGATGGACAAACTGGGTGCGGCGGCCGGACAGGATGTTATGGAATGGGACGATTTCTTGTCGGCGATTAACGTCCGTCACAAATTCTTTGCCGTCCATGGTTGCCGTCTTTCCGACTACGGGATGGAGACGGTTTATGCCGCAGATTATACCGAAAGCGAAATCCGGTCGATTTTCCGCAAGGTGCGCGACGGGGCCACACCGACGGAGTCGGAAGCCGAAAAGTTCCGTTCCGCCGCGCTGTTTGAATGTATTAAGCTCGACGCCGTGAGCAACTGGACCGCGCAGCTACACTACGGGGCGTTGCGCAACAACAACACCAAAATGTTCCGCGCTATCGGCCCGGACTGCGGATTCGACAGCATTGGCGATTGGAATTCCGCCGCACCGATGGCCAAACTGTTCAACCGTTTGGAGCTGACCGACGCATTGCCGCGGACCATAATCTACACGCTCAACCCGCGTGACAACGAGATGGTCGCCACCATGATCGGGAACTTCCAACACGGCCCTGAAGCCGGACGGATGCAGTTCGGAAGCGGATGGTGGTTTAACGACCAGCGTGACGGTATGGTGAGGCAGATTGAAGCCTTGTCGCAACTGGGGCTGCTGAGCCGATTCGTCGGAATGCTTACGGACAGCCGCTCCTTCCTGAGCTATACCCGGCACGAATATTTCCGCCGGGTACTCTGCAACATCCTAGGAAACGACATCGAGGCCGGTTTGATTCCTGACGACATCGCTTGGACCGGCGAGATTGTCAAGGATATCTGTTATCGCAACGCCAAAAGATATTTTGGCTTTTGACGGATTGACGAACGCGGCTGATTATGCGATAATTAAGGCGTTTTGAGGAGTTTGTCCATGAACGAAAAGACGCTGATAGTGATCCCGACCTATGACGAAATCGACAATGTGGCCCCGATGTCGGAAGCCGTGCTGGCTGTTGACCCGGAGCTTAACCTGTTGTTTGTCGATGACAATTCGCCCGACGGTACCGGGAAACGCCTGGATCAGCTGTCCGCCGCCGACGCAAGAATCAACGTGCTGCACCGAGAGAAAAAAGAGGGGTTGGGACGGGCTTATGTGGCCGGTTTCAAATGGGCGCTGGAACGGGACTACCAGCGTATTTGCGAAATGGACTGCGATTTCTCGCACGACCCGAAATCGCTGCCGGACCTTTTCACCGCGATTGACCAAGGTGCCGATCTGGCGTTAGGGTCGCGCTATATCGGCGGCATCAGGGTGATGAACTGGCCGATGAACCGGCTGCTGCTCTCCACCGGCGCGGCGCAATATGTCAGGATAGTCACCGGCATGCCGGTTTGCGACCCCACCGGCGGCTTTAAATGTTTCCGGCGCAAAGTGCTGGAATCGATCGACCTTGACCACATCACCTCCAACGGCTATTCATTCCAGATCGAGATGTCGCACACCGCGTGGATGAAGGGTTTCACCATTAAAGAGGTGCCGATAATTTTTGAGGACCGCAAGAGCGGCTACTCCAAGATGCGGGCCAACATCGCCACCGAGGCTTTTTGCATGGTGCTGAAACTCTGGGCTCGTTCCGGATTCCGCCGTTCACCGCGCAAGAAAACCACCGATTGACAAATCCATGCCTGACAATCAGAAAAAGTTTAAGGTGCCGGCCTGGGTCCGGCTTTTGCGTCCGGCGCAGTGGCTTAAGAACGGCATTGTGCCGGCGGCGTGGCTGTTTGCGGTATGGGATCCCAGCCAAGCCCATGCCGCCGCCGGACTGCATGGATTGATTCAAGTCTTCGGACTGGCGGTGCCGGCTTTTTGTCTTGTCTCCAGCGCCGTGTATGTTATGAACGATCTTCATGACCGCGAGGCGGACCGAATGCACCCGCAAAAGCGTTTCCGTCCGATTGCCGCCGGCGAAGTATCGCGCGGCGCGGCCATCGCGATAATGTCGATCCTGCTTTCCGTTGGCGCCGTTTTCGCGGCGTACTTGCCAAAACGTTTCGGCATGGTATTGGCCGGATATGCCGTAATGCAGGCGGCGTACACTTTCGGACTCAAACGTATTCCGTATGTGGATGTGTTTGTGATCGCGTTCGGCTTCGTGTTGCGGGCGGTCGCCGGCGCCACCGCGATATCGGTGCGCATCTCGCCGTGGCTGCTGTTGTGCACTTTCCTGTTGTCGCTGTTTTTGGCGCTCTGCAAACGCCGCCACGAAAAGTTGCTGTTAGACGATTCGGATGCACTGCACCGCGAGGCGTTGGCCGGATACAGCGTAAACCTCATGGACATCCAAATCGCGATCGCCGCCGCCGCCACGGTGGTTTCTTACTCAATCTACACCCTTTCGCCGGAAACGGTGCAACGCTTCGGAACCCATTGTCTGGGGCTGACCATACCGTTTGTGATTTTCGGCGTGTTCCGTTATTTGGAGCTGGTTTACCGACACGACGGCGGCGGCCGTCCGGAACGGGTGATGCTTACCGATAAAATCATGATCGCGACTGTGGCCGGTTATCTGTTGACGGTGGTGGCGGTTTTCACCATTTTAAAAGGGCGCTTTTAAATGGACAATAACGCTAATACCCCCCTGCCCCGCCCGCCGTGGATACGGGTGCGCATCGGCCAGAACGGTCTTTTCGAGGCAACCAAAGCCAGAGTGCACGAGCGCGGTTTGCACACGGTCTGCGAATCCGCATTCTGCCCAAATATGGGGAAATGCTGGGCGCACGGCCGCGCCACCATCATGATTCTTGGCGACCGTTGCACCCGCCGCTGCCGATTCTGCAATGTCGATAAAAAAACGGTGCTCCCGCCTGACCCGGACGAACCGGCCAAAGTCGCCGCTGCCGTTAAAGAAACCGGACTGCGCGAGGTGGTGATCACTTCCGTCACCCGGGACGACCTTCCCGACGGCGGCGCGGGAATATGGGCGGACACGGTTTCCTCAATCCGCCGCGCCGTTCCTTCGGCGCTGATTGAAGTGCTGGTGCCTGATTTTAAAGGCGACCGCTCGGCGATCGACACCGTTCTTGACGCGGGACCGGATGTCTTCGGCCATAATCTTGAAACCGTTCCGCGACTTTATCCCGAAGTGCGGCCGCAAGCCAATTATCAGCGGTCGCTGGCGGTGCTGCGTCAAGCTTCCGAACGCGGCTTCATCGTCAAAACCAGCCTTATGTTGGGTCTGGGGGAAAACTTGGACGAGATTAAAGCGGTGCTGGCGGATGCCCGGCAATCAGGCTGCTCGATTTTTTACGCCGGACAATATCTGCAGCCCAGCCAAAAACATTTGCCGGTCGCCCGTTACGTTACTCCGGAAGAGTTCGACATCGTTAAACAATCCGCCCTGGCGGCTGGGTTCGGATTCGTCGCCAGTTCGCCGTTGGTGCGCAGTTCCTACCACGAGCAAGGGCAAACCGAATTTGTTCTTTCCAAGCGAGAACCAAAAGAATGAGTTTCAAGCCGCTCTTAAATAAAATCACCGGATTGAACGCGGCTGCGGCCGGGTGTTTGTTTGGCGCGGCGGCGTCAATCGCATTGGCATTTATGCAGGCGGACCGCGCGTCAAAGGCGGTTGCCACTCCACCCGGTTATGCTCTTGCAGTATGCGGCGCGGTGTTGCTTGGTTTTTGCGCTGTTCGCGCGATGATCCGCCGGCGGTGGATTTCCGTCCTGTTGCATGGCGGATGCGTTTTGGTCGGCGTCGGTTGGTTGGTTGGCCAGTATGTCGCAAAACATCCCGCTGACGGGCTTCCGGTTTACGGAGCGGTGGCGATGATTGACGGTGATGAGAGCAACACGCTTTATACGGGCGACAACCTAACCGAGCCAGTAGGCAAACTACCGTTTTCCATCCGTCTCGAAAGGTTCAAGATTGATTATTATCCCGATGATACGGTGCGTGAATACCGGAGCCGGGTTACCATAACCGAACCGGGTAAAGAGCCTTACGTGCGAAACATCCGCGTCAACCACCCGGCGCGGGTATGCGGCTATGACATCTACCAAATGAGCTGGGGTCAAGCGAAAGATATGTACGGGCGACCCTTGGTCTACACCGTTTTGCAGTTCCAGCGCGATCCCGGCGTCCCGCTCGTGTATGCCGGTTACCTCCTGTTGTTTGCCGGTGTTACAATGTTTGCGTTCAAACATGGAGGTAAAAGCTAGCCATGGCGGTAAAATTAACGATTCAGGGCGGGCTGATTTACCTCACCATGCTGTTTTTCATCGCAACGCTGGTTGCCGCCAGACTCCGCCGCAATCAAAACGCAACCGCATTTTGGATCGGAGGATTTACGGTGGCGTTGCTCTCGGTCGCGTGGCGCGGATTCAGCACCGGGCATCCCCCCATGCAAAACCTTTTTGAATTTTTCCTGTGCATGGCGGCGGCGTTGGCACCGTTGTCCTGGTGGAATCTCCGCCGCCACGGGTTGGACACCAAATTTCAGGATGCCGTAATCGGGTTAGTTATCCTGTTTCCCGCCGGGTTCGTTTTCAAAGAAGAGATGCGCCATTTGATGCCCGCGCTGCAAAGCCCGTTTTTTGTTCCGCACGTTGCGGCCTATGTGGCCGGATACGTGATGATGACGCGCGCAACGGCGATTGCGCTGCCGATGTTCCGCCGCGATACCGCAGCCGAACGGCTGGCTCGGATTGATCTGGCGGTACGGCAGTCGGTCGCGGCCGGATTTGTTCTGATCACCGCCGGTCTGCTGCTGGGATCGATATGGGGCAAGGTCTGCTGGAGCAACTATTGGGCGTGGGACCCCAAGGAGATGTGGTCGCTCGCCACTTGGCTGGTGTATGCCGCCTACTTCCATTTCCGGCAACGCTACGGCGTCAGCCGTCCCAGATCGCTGGCCGTGTTGTTATGCGTCGGACTGCTGTTTATCGTGCTGACGCTGACGTGGATCAATCTATCGAGGATTTTTTCCGGGATGCACACGTACGCGTGATCCGCCATACCAAACCCGCCACAAAAACAATCCCTGCGGTTGCGCGGAGGGCACCCGCGCCACTCGCGGATTGGCGGCATCAAGCAGTTCTTTGACCGCGTCCGGACGCTCCGCCCCTACCCCGACGCGCATTAAGAAGCCAACCATGCTCCGCACCTGCTTGTACAGGAAACCGTTCCCTTGCACTGCGAATGTAACCTGCGGTCCGCGTCCGGTCACCGTAAATTTGAAGATTGTCCGTACCGTGGTGTCAATCTCCCGTTGCGGGTTGGCGGAGAATGCCGCGAAATCGTGGGTGCCTACGAACCATTGCGCCGCTTTGCTCATGGCCGGCACGTCCAAAAGATGATGGCAATGCGTCGCATAAAGGCGTTTTTCCGGCGGCATTATTTCACCGCACCATACGAAATACCGGTACTCTTTCCCATGGGCGGAACGGCGGGCGTGGAAGTCCGGCGCAACGGTAATCAGCCTGGTAACCCGGATGTCAGGCGCAATACGCGAATTAACCGCCCGTTGCAGCGAAATGTCGGCAATGCGGGTGGTAACGTCCAGATGCGCCACTTGGCATTTGGCATGCACTCCCCGGTCGGTTCTCCCGCTGCCGTGGATTTTCACGCTATGCCCAACCACCCCAGCGAATGTCTCTTCCAAACGCTGCTGCACGCTCACCAATTCCGGCTGCACCTGCCAACCCGCATACGCGGTGCCGTCGTATGCTACATCAATACGGATGCGCCGCTGTTGAATCACATTATCGTTTTTATCGGGGTTCATGAGGCTGGTTGCTTAACATCAATTTTGATTTCCCGCAGCTTCACCGGCCCGAGCAATCCGCTCGGAACTTGGGATATCGGCTTTTTGTAACGCGTCGGGATAGTTTGGTAATGATTGTTGAGGGTATTGTAAACCGTAACCTCAATTTCATTGTCACCGGTTTTGAGCCACTTGCCGATTTCGGTCTTCCAAGGCGGGGCGGTCAACACTGCCGCATCATGGCCGTTCACCCGCACCGCGCAAGTGGCGGAAACTTTGCCAAGGTCAAGTTCTGCCATATCAGACATTTGACGGCCCAGACGGATGGTTTTACGGTAAACCGCGCCGCCGGAGTAACAGGCGAGACCGTCATTTTGCGCCCAATCGCCGGGTACGGTTTTCCCGGTACCGCAACGCAGTGCGATCGGCCCTCGGAACACGGTAGCGCCGGGACATCCGGGGGCGGCAGTAATCCGCAGCGTCAGCGTTTTGCTGTGTTCGTCCACCCGCCCGGCATCGACACGCCATCGCCGCCACCCGTTGCCCTCGTCTCTGACGGCGGTCACCTTGGCAACCCCGGCTTCGGTTGAAGCCGATTCAACAGTGCCGCGAACCACCAGTTCGGCGGACTCGAAAGCCGGGGGAACCGAAGCGTTCCATTCGGTTGTTTTCTCCGACTGGCCGCCAAACGGATCGAACGTCAAGACCGCAGGATTGTTGTACCAGCGCATTGCGAGCGGAATCGTTTTCGTCTTCAACCTGATGTCGGTACGAACCAAAACCACTGCCGCCCGGCCGTCGCGGTCATATCTAGCCAAGAGGGTGCGCCAACCCGGTTCCAGACGGAAAGGAACGCCGATCTGGCGGACTTGTCCATCAACCCAGACCGCGCTCGGGGCGATTCCGCTGGTTTCAACATTGACTTCGCATACTTCCGGAACATACGCCGCAGTCTGGCACAACCATGAATCGGCCTCGCTCTCTTTTCTCGGCACCACATCGTACAGCCCGCGGTTATAGTTGCCAAAGACAAAAAAGTCGTCGCCGACTTTGCGGTTAAGCCCATGGTGCCAGTCCTGATACGCCGGACAATGTTCATCGCCCCACCGCCAAGAGAATGTCACCGGCTGCCAACCGGCGGCGGCTGGGTCGAGATTGCGCATCGCACCCAACTCGGCGGTTTTAGCATCCAGCTCCGCGCCCCGCTTAAACGGGCCGTATCGGCGGAATTGCGGCCCGAAGCCAAGCGTCATACGCTGGCCTTTGGCGGTCATCCACCGCAACTCCGCGCCGATCTTTCCGTCAAAAGCGGGTAGACGGAAATCGCCCCAGCGGTTGTCCATGGTTGGAATCAGCGTAAAATCCCATTCGCCGTCCAAAACCGTTTCGTTTGCGATTGTTTTGGTTTTTACGTCCGCATCCCATTCCGGTCCGCGTGACGCGGCAACGCCGGATGAAGGCGCAAACACAAACACCACCAACAACGGTTGCCCGGTCGCGGACAGGCGAACGGAAACCGTTCCGTCATTTTCCATTCGCCAAGCGTTGACCTTGGTCTGCTTCCCGGTCCATGCGTCCCAGATTTCCGGTTCCCCGGCCACCCGGAAACGGCAAACGGCATCGTTTTTAAAATCGACCATGTAATAGGCGTTGTACGGGCCAATCCGCCGGTGCAAAACCTTAACCCCGTCCGGCCCCCCGTTAAAATCTGCCGTCCCGCGCTGTTCAAGCAACTTGTCTATAGATTCGTCGGTAAACCTTCCGTCCAGTTTAAGCGTGGCGCAACGGGACAATTCGTCAAGCGTTCCGATATCACCGTCGGTCATCTTGGGCGGTTCTCCGAACAACACCACCCGTCCGCCGGATTTGGCGAACTCCGCCAATTTTTTGGCGGTAGCCGCCTTGATTACCGGCATTGCCGGCACCACTGCCACCCGGTAACGTTCGCCGGCCGCGCATAAATGTCCATCGGAAATTTTGGCGTTGGCGATAGAGTCGGCATCGATGAAATCAACGTCGCAGGACTTTTCGGTGACCAGTTTCCGCACCAACTGATGCGCGGTGCTTACCGCCCCTGCGCCAAAATTCCGGTCGGCAACCACCGGTTCCAACGGGTTTACCACCGCGATGTCTGCCACGTGGTCGCCTTGGCTTAACAGGAACGACAAACGTTCAAAATATTTCAGATAGCCGCTGAGATGTTTCCAGTATGGCATCCTGAAGTGGTAACACGGCGGTGCCCATTCCCACCAGCCGCCGTAAGTGGAATAGTAAAGCCCGTGCAGGTTGAGCAACGTGGAACCGTAAACGAAATTATGGACGCTGGAATCAAAGATGGTTTCCGTTGAGGCCTGCCAGCCTTGGCTATGGTATCCCTCCAGCCAAACCCGCGGCCTGCGGTATAGATGCGCGATGGACGAACCGACTTTGTTCTTAATCACGTCAGCCGAGGTTCCGGGCGTGTCAAACCCCGGCGCGGTGTACCAGCGCATCGACCGCATGTAGTCGCCGAACGACATCACGTTGTACCCTCGCGAAGCCGGATCGCAGGCGTAAATCAGCCCGCGGCTGTTGTGCCAATCGAATATCGGCTTGAAATAACGTTCCTCGGTCAACGCCACTTGCACATCGTTGTAGTCCAGACGGGTCTTAACCGTTTCCGCCACCAAACCGGTGGCACACAGGCGGGGCAACAGGGGCAAAATGTCGTAACCTTTGCGCCGTTTGAACTCTGCCGCGAAATCATCCGACCACAAACGCAAATCGCCGCCTAGACGCAACTCGTCTTGGAAGAAGTAGTTCAACGCTTTTCGCGCGCTTTCCGGCAACCGCTGTTCAAACGGATTCAGGAAACGCTCTATCACCCGTTTGGCCGATTCGGGATTGAGCGGATCCAACGTTCCGTTCTGCGGCTTCTGACTCACCGAATAGATTGTCCAGTCCCCTTCAGGAAGTTCCGGCTTTTCGTTACCCGGATAAAGCAACACATGGGAGATCTCCGGCCGGTCGTGGTAAGCGGTTACCGAGACCAGGCCGTCCGTCTTGTCAATTTTAACCGCACCGCCTTTGCTGCGGTAACTTTTCATCGTCAACTCGTGAGCGCGGGTGTCTGGAGCGCTGATGCCAAGTTGCGTCCACAGATTATCCCCGCCCGGCCAATCCAAAGTGTAACCGCTTAATCCGATGCCCATGCCGCGTTTGGCAGATTCTTCGGCAACAAAGGCAAATATGTCCCACCACTCGTCGGAGAAGATGGGGGGATCGACCGTCTCGGTCGGCCAACCGTTTGAACGCCGGTGTGAATAGTTGATCTGGGTGCCTGAGATTCCGGCTTGGTGAAGTTCTTCCAGCTCTTCAAGCAGACGGCGTTTGTCAAGCTTGTCGCCGGTCCACCACCAGAAAGGCACCTCGCCATAGCCGGGTGGCGGGGTTACGAATGACTCGCGCAAAGTATCGGCGGCATTTGGTTTGGGAAATCCCACCCCGTCCGCACGAAGACCTTGCACCGCTAATAACGCAAAACAAAAAAGACATAATCTCATAGCCAGACCCTTTCACCACCAGCGATGGCATTGGCATAGCGTAAAACACACAAGGACAAATACCTTTAGATTGTGGTCGGTAATTTACCAAAAAAACGGGATCTAGACAAGCGGTTTTTTCTTGCCGCCGCACGGTGATTGTACTTGCGAATTAGCGGTGCGGCATGGTAAAATTTTACCATTAGTAATTGAGGTGCTTTATGGATGATCAGACCTTAACCGACCCTACTCCCGTAAAAATCGACACCACGGTGGTTGACGCCGTGGATCTGGCTTTGCAGCAAAACGCATTCCCCGTGGTACATGAGATCGCGATAACCAACCCAGGAGTTTCCGCATACCGAGACCTGAAGGTGGAGATAACATCCGAGCCCGGTTTCTTGAAAGAAAAAACCGTTAATATCGCCGAATTGGCTGCCGGAGGTTCGATTGTCCTGCATGACCTCAATGTTGAGCTTGACCACAAATGGCTGGCGGAATTGTCGGACTCCGTTAAAGGCGAGATAAAATTCGCGCTCACCGACAGAGATGGGCGCCAGCTGTCAGCTACCACGGCTGCGGTTACCGCCTGCGCGGCCGACCAGTGGTTAGGCACGTCGCGTTTCCCCGAATTGTTGGCGGCGTTCGTCACCCCCAACCTCACCGCAGTGGCATTGCTGATGAAAGCGGCTGCGGACGACCTTGAGCGCCGAACCAAATCGTCCGCCGTTTCCGGGTACCAGCAGGGTAAAAAACGCGCCTACGAAATTTGCGCCTCCATTTACAACGCCATCGCCGGCGCCGGAATCGCCTACTGCGAGCCGCCGACGTCTTTCGAATCGGTTGGCCAGCGCGTCCGGCTTCCCGGCGCGGTCATGAAATTCAAGCTCGGCACCTGTCTCGACCTCACCCTGCTCTTCGCGGCGGTGATGGAGCAGTGCGGACTGCATCCGGTGGTGATGCTGGAACGCGGCCATGCCTATATCGGCTGTCATCTGACCGACACCTATTTCCCGGAAACCGTGGTTGACGATCTGCAGCAGATCCGCAAACTTGCCGCCTCCGACAATTTCTGCGTAATCGAAGCCACGCTGGCAACCGGACATACCGCGTTCAAGGAGGCCGAGGCCCAGGCGCGCAGAGTCAACTTAAACCACGACGAGGATTTTGAATGCGCGATCGATATCTATCGCGCCAGGATGAGCAAAATCCGCCCGTTGCCGCTGAAAACCGACGCCGAAGGCATCGAACTGGAAATGCCGGCCGATTCCGCTCCGGCAGCCGCCTCTTCCGATGGCGAACCGTTGCGGGAATTGGAGGAATCGCCGACGGCAACCGCCCCCGCCAAGCCCAAGGAAGCGCCCAGCGCCCGCGTGGCGCGCTGGCAGCAGAAACTGCTCGACCTCTCGTTGCGCAACCGTTTGTTGAATGTGCGCAACAGCGCCCAAGTGCTTCCGCTCGCCTGTCCGGACGTGTCGATGCTCGAAGACCGTCTTGCCGACAAAGCGACCTTTACATTGGTCTCGTTAGAAACGATCCTCAACGATACCGACCGGCTCGCCCGTTCGCAGCATCCCAAAGACCCCTACCCCGAACATATCCAGAACCTGATCGTTCAAGGGTTTGAAAAACAGCGCCACATCTACACGGAAGTTCCGGATAAGGAGAACGCTAAACGGTTAAAAGCCATCTTCCGCCAAAATAAAGCCGACTTCGAAGACGGCGGCATCAACACCCTTTTCCTCGGCGTGGGGATGTTGGAATGGAAGATGTCCGACCATGAAGCCAAAAGCTACCTCGCGCCTATTCTACTGATTCCGGTGCGGTTGCAGCGCAAATCGATGGCTGACGGCATCACGCTCGCCCGTTTGGACGAGGACACCACCATCAATGTGACATTGCTGGAGCTGTTGCGACGGGAGAAGCATCTGGCGATACCGGAACTGGAGGGAGACCTGCCGCTTGACGACCACGGCGTGGACGTCAAACAGGTGTTGGCGATTTTCCGCGAGCGTATCCGCAACATCTCAGGTTGGGAAGTGCGCGAAGAGGCTTGGCTGGGGCTGTTCTCGTTCAACAAATTCATCATGTGGAACGACTTGTCCAACCGCATCGACGACCTCAAAGAGCAGCCGCTGGTGAATCATCTTATTGAAGGCGGCGGACTTTTTGATGACGGTATCGAGGTGTTCCCGCCCGAAGAGATTGCCAAGCATGTGGATCTGGCCTCGCTTTATTGTCCGATGAGTGCCGACGGTTCTCAGCTGACCGCCGTTAAATACGCTGAACTTGGGAAAAGCTTTGTCTTGCACGGGCCGCCCGGCACCGGCAAATCCCAGACCATCACAAACATTATCGCGCATGAGCTGGCCACCGGGAAGCGGGTGTTGTTCGTCTCCGAAAAACGCGCCGCGCTGGACGTGGTGCACCGCAGACTGGAGAAAATCGGCCTTCGCCCCTTCTGTTTGGAGCTGCACTCCAACAAATCCGGCAAGACCGAGGTATTGGCGCAGTTTGCCGAGGCGCTTGCCGTTGCCGATACCGCCGAACCCAAGTCCTGGGATGAAACGGTGAAAGAGCTGCAAGCGGTGCGCGATGAGCTGAATTGCTATGTTAACGCCCTCCACGCCCCATGCCCCAACGGCATCACCCCTTACGAATGCTTCTCGTCGCAAATGGCCTCCGAGGATGAACCGGCCCGCGATTGGATCGCTTTTAAATGTTCCGGCCAGTCCCGCGACGAATATCTGTCCATGCGGCAATTTTGCGAAGAGCTGTCCACCGCCTTTTCCAGCACTTCCGCTTCGGCGCGCGAAGCGTTCGGCGATTTCCTCCCCGCCGAATGGACTCCGCTCTTCGAACGCGAGCTCTCGGCCTGTCTGACCGATTCCAAAGAGTGTTGTTCCGCGCTTCGGGAAAGCTGCCAGAGTGTTACCGATGCCTTTGCCTTAACGGCTACAGACTTATCCTACGACGCGGCAAAGTGTCTTTCGGAACTGGCCCGCGCCACTTCCGGCGGACAATCTTTCCCTGCTGAGTGGCTTACCCCAAGCGGCGCCAAAGAGTGTCCCATAGTAGCTTCCGTAGCAAAAACCGCAATCCGCTGCCAAGAGCTGGAACGTCAGCTCGCGTCGTATAAACTGGATTTTTCCGACGAGCTTGATTACCCCGGCATCCGCAACCGCATCCAAACCAACCGCGCGAAGTTCTTCATCTCGCGGTTTTTCGCCAACCGTTCGCTGCTCAAGGAAATGTCCGGCTTAAAACGTCCCGGCGGAGCCAAGCTTACTCTGGAAGAGCTGACCGGTCAGCTTGACGCCTTGGAAGAGCACCAAACGAAACGCCGCAAACTCGCCGCCGCGGAAAAGAGCCTTTCCGTCGCCGTGGCCGGGTTTGCCTCCGGCGGGACAACCGATTGGAACGCGGTTGACGCCGCGGCGAAACCGGCGTTACAGGTTTTCAACGCGCTCGCGGGAATCTTCAATCCCGACGGCGCGGAATACCGTTGCGCGTTGGAGTCGCTGCGCACCGAAGCGCAATCGCAGCGGCTGTTCCATGCCGTTGACGGCGAAACGCTGCGCCGTTTGGAACAGCGGTTGAAGAATTTCGGGGATAAGCTGGATGAATTGAAAAAATACGCGAACGGCTTTGACGCCGCATCCGGACTCGCCGCAACCGAAGACCGGCTAAACCGTTGCATAAACAATTTGCCGGATTTGCGGGTAATGCTGGTTTACCTGCAACAGCGGAAATCCGCGGTTGACTTGCAGTTGGTGAAACTCGCCGTCGCGTTGGAAGACGGAACGGTCGCCCCCGGTCAGTTGACCGATGCCTTTGACCGCGCCTACCGCAAAAAAATGCTGGAGGAGATCCTTGAATCCCAGCCCGTACTATGCCGCTTCGTGGGAAGCACCCAAAACGAGCGCATCAAGAAATTCTGCGAATTGGACGAACGGTACATCTCGGTGTCGCGGCAAATCGTTTACGCCAAACTGGCGTCGAGGCTCCCGCGCCGCCGCAGCGGTCCGTGTCCCGAAGGCACCGAGTTGGGCATTTTGAAACGCGAATGCGAAAAACGCGCCCGGCAAAAACCGGTGCGCCAGCTGTTGGGGCAGATACCCACCCTGCTCCGTTCGCTCAAGCCTTGTTTCCTGATGAGCCCGCTATCGGTGGCGCAGTATTTGCCGCCCAACCACGAGCCGTTCGACGTGGTGGTGTTCGACGAAGCATCGCAAATTCCGGTTTGGGACGCGATCGGGGTTATCGCCCGCGCCAAACAATTGGTAGTGGTGGGCGACCCCAAACAGATGCCGCCGACCAACTTCTTCCAAAAGGGGTTGGAAGAGGACGACAGCGACGAAGCCGCCGAAGCTCCGGAAGAGGATATGGAGAGCATTCTCGACGAATGCCTCGCGGCGGGCGTACACTCGTCCTATCTCAGCTGGCACTACCGCAGCCGCCACGAGTCGCTGATCGCCTTCAGCAACTGCCATTACTACGGCAACGGACTGTTCACCTTCCCGGCGGCGCGCAACGGCGAACACCTTGGCGTGAGCTTCCGTTTCGTCGAGGGCGGTATTTACGACCGCCGCAAATCGCGCAGCAACCGCAAGGAGGCGGAAGCGGTGGTGGATTACATCTTTGACCGTTTGGCCGATCCCAAGATGCGCAAAAAGAGCATGGGGGTGGTTACCTTCAGCATGGCGCAGCGCGGACTTATCGAAGACTTGGTTGAAGAGCGTCGCGCCAGCCAACCGGAGTTTGAGGATTACTTCACCGAGCAGTGCGAGGAGCCGTTCTTCGTCAAGAATCTGGAAAACGTTCAGGGCGACGAGCGCGATGCCATACTGTTCTCGGTGGGCTACGCTCCGGACGCGGACGGCAAGTTCGCAATGAACTTCGGCCCGCTGAATCGCGACGGCGGCGAACGCCGATTAAACGTGGCGGTCACCCGCGCCAAAGAAGAGGTTGTCCTCTTCTCGTCAATCCACGGCAACCAAATCAACCTCGACCGTACCAAGGCGGTTGGCGCGGCCCATCTGAAATACTTTATCGAATACGCCGAAAGCGGGGCCAAGTCCGAACAAATGCAGGCCGGGACAAAGGCCGAATCGAAACTCGAAACCGGACTTCAGGAAGTGATCCGCAAATTCCTTGTTGACAAAGGTTACACCGTCATGACCAACATCGGCCACTCCGGCTACCGGATCAACCTTGCGGTGGTACACCCCGAACACCCGGACGAATATCTGCTTGGCATCGAATGCGACGGCCCGGCATACGCCAAACAGCGCACCACGCGCGACCGTGACCATTTGCGGTTCTCCGTGCTGCGCGGTTTGGGTTGGCACACCTATCGCGCCTGGAGCGTGGACTGGGCTTTCGACCGGGTTCGCGCCGAGAACCAATTGCTGGAGGCGATTCAAAAGGCATTGACCGAAGCGGACGAACCGTCGGCTAAAAAAGCCGAACCAAAACTTGAACCCCTGCCCCAACTGGCCCCGACGATACGCAAGCATCCGTTTTACAAAGCGTGGACTACAAGCGCACGACTGTCGTCGGAAAACTTCTACGAACCGCGCCAGCAGACCACCATCAGGAAACAGCTGCTGGCCATCATCACCCAGGAAGGGCCGGTGTTTGAAAGCGTGGCGCAGAACCGGCTGATCCGAGCCTGGGGTTTCAATCGCGGCGGCAGCCAGATTATGTCCATTGTGAATCAGTGCATGCCTTCGGAATGCCCGGTTACGCAATTTAACGGCGGAGAAAAAATCTACTGGGCTCCGAACCAGAACCCGTCCGAATATCGCGAATACCGCATTCCGGACCGGGAGGAAAACCGCCGGGCGATCGATGAGATCCCGCCGCCGGAACTGCTTAACGTGATGCGCGAACTGACCGAGGACTACCAATCGTTGGAACCGGACACTCTATACCGTGAAACCGCGAAATGCATGGGGTTCAGTGTTCTCAACGTCCGCACCAGAGAATTTCTGGATACGGTTTACCGGAACGGTGGTTTATGATGCCAACTGTTATCCTAGTGGTTTGGCACAAAGACATTTTAGGGTATTCATGATTAAGAAATCAAACGCAAACCCGCGAAAGTTGGAGCCACAAAGGGAGGGACGCGCTCCGTCGCGTCCGCTGTGAACCGCAAGGTGACACGAATCCACACCAATCGGCGACCACGCAACATTCCCGTGAGCGGCGTTAGTAACGAACAAATCCGTTTGTTTTCGACCGCAGAGAGCGCATGGAACGCAAAGGTATGGAGACAACCAACCCTGCAACCCAGACGCGACGGAGCGCGTCCCTCCCGTATCTCCCACCCTGTCCACCGTGTTTGCACGATTTGCGGATGCCACCGAATTTGTCCAATCCCTAATGTGTCAAATCACGAGAACCTGAATGAAACGGTTGGTTTCGGCGATTCCGGGGATGGTATGCGCCGCCAAATCGGAATGGTTTAGACTGTCCGCGCGGCATCCGCCAAGACCTCGGCACAGCAGCCAAGCGAATCCAAGAAACATAACCATGATTACTGAGGCAGCCGATGTTGTTTTAGTTTTCATTAAAATACCCATTGCAATTATTTTTACATGTTGCGGCAAACAACATCACTCCTGACACGATTGTTGCGATACCTGTTCCCATAAGGAAAAACATTGTGTCCAGATCAATAACTTTTATTAACCGGTATACGGTATTGGTCCAGGCGAAAACGTCCTTCACTATTTCGTTACCCACATATTTTTCCCCGGCATTGTTTTCCATAACGTTGATGGCTTGATTTAAGAACGTCAGTGCCTCCGATCCCTTTTCTTGGATTGTTCCGGATACACACTTAAACTTCAAAGTTAGCAGGGCCAGCGATATCCCCAAAGCGATTATCATGCAACTGGAGACATAGGGAAAATTATCCATAAATGACTTTGTCCGCCGCGAGCTAGATGCGATATAACACAAATATAAGCAAAAAAGGCCGATAATGGTGAGTATCTCCAAAAAATCACGGTGAGATTCCTCCATTAAACCATATACTTCGTCAATGTACCGTTTAAACCTATGCAATATAACATCAGTATCAACCATTTGCTTCCGTTGGGATGATGCAAGATGATCCGTCACTAACGAATAGATCTTACGATGTTGTGCCTTCGCGCTTGCAATGGCTGCCCCCCCTGCGGATTTCTCTGACCGCCACAACCGCAGACGTAGCGAGAACAAGCATAGACACTGCAAAAATGACACGCCTAAGACGATGTATATGCGGTATTATGACTTTCATCGTTGTCCTCTGTTCTTCCCGAGCATTGACTAATTCATTTTACATCACACGAAACATGATTAACACAACTTGTGCGGGATTGATTTTCTGCCCAAATTTCCCACAGTTTATCAATTATAACCTTATTCGAACTGCATTGATACAGATCACTCCAAACTCGTTGAGTAAGATGTCCGTCAGCAAGAAACCCCATTTTGTCATTGTCGAGACGTTTAAACCAGTTTTCCGTCAAAGACACTTTGTCGGTCAAAGAATGCCCCCAAGGTAGCGAATAGTGTTCATTTATCCATAAGACGCTATTACACGGCACATAATCATCTTCGCGCCTAGATTGCCTTAAGGCATCGACGAACTCTTCGGCGTTGTCCGGGAAACGGTAATCATGTGCCGACAAATACCAAGCCAAATCACGGGATAACGCAACCTCCTGATTTCCGCGCAACATGAGACGCACCTCTCGAATATAAGCTGGCATTCTTGCCAAAAGAAAGCAAGACACCATCACCAGAATAAAATGCTTTGAAACGAAACCAAATATAATACGCAAAGCTGCGCATAATATTTGGAACGAGTAATTAATATAATGTCCGATTGCCATCATTTTATCATCTTTCTCCGAATGCGCTGTTTGAAATTTTCAGTTCATTCGTGTACTCTGTTTCATTCTTCAATATCCTTTTGCAAACCGTCAGGCGTAATTGGCCATCCGGTAAAATGAGGAGAAGAAAAGAACCCACATTCGTATAATACCTTTCGAATGACAGTTGAACAATTGTTGCCAATAACGCTGTAATTTTCTACTTCATAACTCGCAATTACAGTATGTAATCGTTTTTCCTCATCACTTGTCATATGAATGGTTATGTAATCTTTTGTAATCCGACATTGTGGCTCAGATTTGACGACCAATACTCCTTTTGACCAAAACGCATTAATAACTTCCTGAATATTATCTGTAACAGTGTATTCTTTACCCGGCCAATGTGCGTCTTGTTGTCCGTAAAAATTGAATAAATCATAACCTGTTGAACTTTGTGAATCAGTATACATCAATTCCGCATGAGTCCCTCCAAGTGAAGAATAATATACAGTCTCTCCCAAAGGATCCCCAAAGCACACCGGGTTGTTACCGAACGCCTCATACAGGTTCAACCCGCCCTCAAGGCCTATCGGGTCCTTCGACAGCCACCGCCCCGCAGCGGGGTCGTACCACCTTGCCCGGAAGTTGTAGAGACCAGTCGCGTATGAATATTCGCGCCCTTGCCAAGTAAAGCGGTTCGCGGATATCAACGCCTGGTCGCCGGAAACCGACAGGACGTTTCCCCACGAGTCGTAGGTGTAGGAAACGGAGACGGTCCCGTCGGATGCAATCAGCGCGTGGACGGTGCCGAGCGGGTCGGTCACGGCGTAGAGGGTATTGGTGGCCGCGCCGTCGACAAGCGTCACAGCCAACAGATTGTCCACGTCCGCGCCCCACGTGTAGGCGCGGAGGAGGCTGCCGTCGCCGTCCAGGTCGGCGACGCAGTGGATGCCGTCGTAGGCGTGGTAAACCGTGCCGCCGGCATCCGTGGTGGAGACGTGCCGCCCCAGAGGATGGGGCACGGCGGTAATCCGTGCGGTTGTGCGCCTAAGCCTTCTGGATACAATTAGACTTTTCCCTGCGAAACAATTCATACCAAAATGGTACATAATCCGGTGTGCAAAGTCAAGCGAACGAGCAGTTCCGCGATTACGCGCAGTGTTGCCACAATGCTTTTTAGCCGCAAAGGGCGCAAAGTTCGCAAAGAGCGGCATATCTGTGTTGATCCGTGCTTAAATTTGCCTTTCCAAACTCGTCACTCGTAGTTCGTCACTCGTCACTCATCATTCTCTCCTCTGATTTCTACACGTTTCTACCCGTTCTACACGGTTCCTCATTTACATTCCCGTGTGGGAAGCGAAGCGGGCGGCTGGCTAAACCAAGTGACAACCTATCGTGAAACGGGACACGTGTCTTTAATCAAAATATCGACATCATGGGGCATATTTGTTGAAAACGTTGATTCTTCACCAGATTTGTGTAGTTCATGGTATAGGTGGCCGCCAAAATGACAATTGATTGAATATGTTAAGTTCGAATATTTTTCATCTTTGATAATAATTATTGGTTTGTTGCCTTGTAGCATTTCCTCCAACGGCATAGTATTCAACTTTACAATTTTAGTAATAATATCGATATCCCAAATCGGTCGGTTATTTTCATCGACCTTCCATTCGCAAAAAACGGTGAAATTCTCTGGTAGCTTTTTGTTAGCTGCAACATATTCAGCTAGATCCCTAGAAAAAGCATACAGCGACTCTACTTTCATGTGATTACATCCCCACATTCCTGCAAATATACAACAGGAAAGAAATATCAGGACAAACAACATTTCACAATAAGTTTCTATCCTTCTCACGATATTGCGATGAATATTCATTAATTTGCCATTATATTATTAAAATGCAATTTGCGGATTTTGCGCGATGCTGGATCGGAGGTTTTGCAACCGCCTCAAACATGACGGCCAGAATGGGACAGTCTCCGCTGATGCCCGTTGAAACGGCGGAAATCCGTGCGTCCGTACGCCTACGCCTTCTGGAGACTACAAGTCTTTTCCCTGCGAAACAATTCATATCGTAATAGTACATAATCCGTTGCGCAAAGTCAAGCGAACGTAGCAGTTCCGCGATTACGCGCTGTCTTACCACAATTGTTTTTAGCCGCAAAGGACGCAAAGATTTACACGCTCTGCACGGCTAAAATTTCCTCAAAACATCCTTGCGCAAGAAGTGGGCAATTGACTTATCCAAGTGTCAACCCATCTAAAACGAGACATTATGACTACTTGTCGGGCTGGCCGGATTTTGGGATGTCTGTATGGTAATAGTTTTTTAAACGTTCATCCCATTTCTCACGCAGCCATTCGCTACCTGTCGCTTTATAAAGAGTTTCGACAAGAATACTGTCCAGACACAATGACTTATTGGTGGTGGTAGGAGAAAACCATGCCGTCTTCCACAATACAGAATTGGTTAATGATTGAGAATGCGGAAACCAATAACCATTAAAAATACCTATGTCAAATTTATCTACAACCTCTCCAAACAAGTTGGTTCTTCCTGCGGTGACCAATTCATGTAAATCCCCGGGGAATACGAATGAGTCATTATTCACCATGTGCGCCGCAATGCCTCTTACAACACGGGCTATAACCCTTTCACGTTCCATTATGCGCTCAATATCCACCCGCAAAAGCTTGTTGGCGATGCGGTTTTGAGCATCGTTCAATTCACGGGAATATACAAAATCCGCTTTGCCTGATAGAAATTCGTTGATATTTGTCGATACAAGCGTATGGGTTTTAGAATAGTAGTTACAGCTTTCCTGAGGCATACCAAGATATG
This sequence comes from Kiritimatiellia bacterium, assembly GCA_017454745.1. GTDB lineage: Bacteria > Verrucomicrobiota > Kiritimatiellia > RFP12 > UBA1067 > UBA1200. The sequence continues at coordinate 66,381 of JAFTCL010000044.1, read as the reverse complement.
CAAGCGAAGGCGGCAATTGATGGCGTTCAGAGACATAATTCTCAATCTGTCTAACTAACCAAAACCAACTGGTTGAAGGAAACAATACCCTTTCCAACTCCTCGCGAATATAAGTAGGGACATTGCTTTCTCCGAAAGACGGAAGTGATAATAAAGGCAACCCGTCTCTTCCAAGAAAAAACAACCGCCCGTCCGGTTCATATCGCAACTGAAGTGGGGAATAATCATGACGATTATCTTTGGACAGGGCATAGTAACGTAATCCGTAAAGAACATCGAAAGCAGTCACCTTTCCCATATCATTAACGACAATTATCATCCCCGTGCGATTTAACGGGAATTTCTCGCTAGAACCGTTTGGAAGAATCTTATTAACGTGTCGAAATACATCTCGTCCCGACGACTCCGTTATTAAAACAATCGGGGAATTAGAATGATTACGAACAACAAATAAAGCTGCGGTCGAACAAGAAGAACAGATATTCGCAATTAATAACAACACAATAAGTCTAAGATATCTCATTGATTTTCTCCTTGCGGGACGGCCACGGCGTAGAGGGTGTTTGTGGAGCCACCATCCCCTTTTTGTCCAGCACCAAGTACGCAAAGTTCGCCAAGATGTTCGACACGAAAGACCTTTGCGCACTTTTCGGACTTTGCGCGATGCTTATTCGGAGTTTTTGCCAAACAATTCATACCAAAATGGTACAAAATACGGTGTGCAAAGTCAAGCGAACGGAGTAGTTCCGCGATTACGCGCAGTATTGCCACAATGCTTTTTAACCGCAAAGGGCGCAAAGTTCGCAAAGAGTGGCGGGTCTGTGTTGGTCTGCGGTTAAAACCTCTGATTTCTACACGTTTCTACCCGTTCTACACGGTTCCTCATTTACATTCCCGTGCGGGAAGCGAAGCGGGCGGCAGGCTAACCAAGTGACAACCTATCGTAAAACGGGACACAGTCCGCTGTCCCGGCGATGGTGAAATAAATTAGCTGGCTTCATTATCGGAATCGGTTTCGTCGCGTTTACGGCTGCGGCGCTTTTTTACGGTCGGTTCGGGTTCCGGTTCGGGTTCTTTCTCGCCCATCTCCAGATCTTTGGAACCGATCTCCTTGAGCCGCATCGAGACGATCTTGGAGATGCCCTTTTCCTGCTGGGTCACGCCGTACACCAGATCCGATCCGGCAATGGTGTGCTGGTTGTGGGTGATGATCAGGAATTGGGAATGCGCCAGAAAGTCCTTCAAAGCCTGCACAAAACGGCCGATGTTGCTGTCGTCCAACGCCGCGTCCAGCTCGTCCAACATGCAGAACGGCGCGGGCTTGATCATGAAGATGGCGAAAAGCAGGCTTACCGCCGTCATCGTGCGCTCGCCGCCGGAAAGCAGGGTGACCGACTGCGGACGCTTGCCCGGCGGACGGGCGATGATGTCGATGCCGCACTCCAACGGGTCTTCCTCGTTTTTAAGCAACACCAGCTTGGCCTGCCCGCCGTTGAAGAGTTTGGTGAACATGGTCTCGAAATTGGCGCAGGCTTGCTGGAATGTGGATTGGAACATCTCCCCGGATTTTTGGTTGATCATCGTGATCATTTCCAAAATCTGGGCCTTGGAGTTTAACAAATCGCTTTCCTGCGATTTCAGGAAGGTGTAACGCTCCTCCAACTCTTTGTACTCTTCAATCGCCACCAGATTGACCGGACCTAGCGCCTGGATGTCCGCAGTCAGCTTACCGGTACGTTCCTCGATTTCGGAAATCGGCGGCATTTCGCCGTTTTTCCATTGCGGGTCGGGTTCGTTGACCAATTCGTCTGCCGACAGACCGTACTCGTTGTAAATGTGCTCAAGCAGATTCTGGTGCCGCATTTTCGATTCGGCGACATCGAGTTCCGCCTTGCCTTTCAAATCGCGGCATCCGTCCAATGCCCGGCGCAACTCGGCCAGCACGGCTTCGGATTTCTCCAGCTCCCGTTGTTGCGCCCCGCGCTCGCGGCGGGTTTCCTCGATTTTCATGTGCATGCTTTCCGCCGCGATCCGCAACGGGTCCAAGCTGGCTTCCAAGGTCTGGATTTCCTCCGTCAACCGTTTGATGCTTTCGTCGTACGACATCACGCCGCGATGGCGCCCCTGCACGGTGCGCTCCAGTTCCGATATGCGGGTCTCGACCGATTCCTTTTGCGACGCGGCGTGCTCCAATTGCTGGGTGTTGCCGGAAACCTGGATGCGGCATTCGGTGAGGGCCTGACTCAATTCGCCGTAAACGCTCTCCATCTCTTGAAGACGCGAAGATTTGTCGGCGGTTTTTTCCAGCAGTTCGTTGCGTTCGTAAATCAGTTCCTCCAGCTCAACCTTCAACTCGGTCCGCAGTTCGTCGTCGCCGGAGGTTTGTTCGGTAATCTCGGCCAACGCCTTTGCCACCACGTCGAATCTGGATTGTACGCGCTCTTCCTCGCGCTTAACGGTCTGGAACTCACCTTCCACCTGGGCGGCCTTGCGACGCACCGAATCCAGCTCCTGACGGGTCTGGTTCATCAGCAATGTCAACTCGCCCACCCGTGCGTTCAACGCTTCCAGCTGGCGTCTGCCTTTGGTGATTTTTCCCGACAATTCGTCAAGCTGTTCGGAGGTTTCGGAAATCATCATCCGACGGGCCAACGGACTGGAAACCGCGCTGTCCGGCATCCACAGTTCCACGCAGCCGCAGTCGGTGAAAATCGCGCCGCCGTATGTCACCACGGTGCATCCGGCCGGCAACGGCAACGGAATGTCCTCCAGTTTGTCCGCCAGATACACGTTGCCTAACAGCCGCTTCGCCGCATCGGCGAAATCGTCATCTACCTGCACCCAATCCAACAGCGGGGTCAACCCGGCAGGCGCCGTCACCGGCGGCGGCGGATTGCCTGCCGCCAAAATCATTCTGGCGGCGGCCGGGGTTCCGAGTCCGCCTAATTTGCGCAGCAGCTCCACCGCGGTGCCGGCGTCGTTCACCACCACCGCGTCCAGCCAAGCCCGCAGCGCGGCTTCCAATGCCAAACGCAACTCGGATGCCGCGGTGATTTTCTCCGCCAACGCCCCCAAAACCGCGGAGGACGACACCCCCAGCGGGTTTTCCGGGTCGAGCAGCATTTTGGTGCCGGCGCCGTAATCGTCGGACGACTCGGCAGTGTCATTTAGCAAATCCAACTGCGCCTGTTTGGCGGCGGCCTCGGACTGCCATCCGGAGACCGATTCCTGCAAGCCGCGCAACTCTTCCTGCGCGTTTCCGCGTTCGTCTTCCAGCGTTTCCAAACGGGCTTGAACCTGCCCGGACTCGTTTTGGAATCGTTGCAGCCGCGCTTCGGCGTCAGAGCGGGCGAAATTGGCGGAAGCGACGTTTTCTTCCAACTGTTTGTGCTCGGCAACTAGGCGGTTGCGTTTCAACAGCACATCGCGCTGCCGCGCTTCCATCTCGGATAGGGTCTTTTGGATCTCGGAGGAACGACGCTCGCACGCCACAATCTGCTGGCGTTCCTGCTGCAAGTCGGCGCGGGTGGCGTCAATCTGCACCCGGTGCGAGTCGAATTTTGCCTGGGCTTCCTCCAGACGGACTTTATCCGCCGCCAACGCCTGTTCGGTAAGCAGCCGTTTCTGCTCCAGCGACTCCACCTGCATTTTCAGGGTGGCGATCTGTTCCTCGGTTTCGGAAATTTCGCGGTTGTCCCGCTCCGCCCACTCGCGGTATTCCTTAATGCGCTGCTCGTTGACCTTAATCACTTCCTGGGCGCGGATATAACGGTTATCCGCCTGAGCCGCCTGTTCCGTAAGAACCGCGATACGCTCTTCCGTCTCGTGAATCTCACCGTGAATGCGGGCTGACTCGCGCTCGGACTCCGCGACTTTATCCTGACGGTCGAGCAACTGTTCCTGAAGTTCGTTTATCGACGCGTCCAGTTCCCGGATCCGCACCTCCAAACCGCCCAGCCGCCGACGGGTCAAGAAAATGTCCAGACCGCGCAACTCGTCCCGCAGTTCTTTGTATTTCTGAGCCTTGCCGGCCTGGCGTTGCAACGTGCCGATCTGACGTTTAACCTCGCGTATAACGTCCGCCAACCGCAGCAGGTTGGCCTCAGTTTGCTCAATTTTGCGCATGGCCTCTTTGCGGTCGGCCTTGAATTTTGTAATCCCGGCGGCTTCCTCGAAGACCGCCCGGCGGTCTTCGGGTTTGGAGGACAAAATGGCGTCGATTTGACCCTGCGCCATTACCGAATAGGAGGTGGTGCCGATGCCGGTACCCATAAACAGGCGGTTAACGTCCTTCAACCGGCTGGGCGTTTTGTTGATAAAATACTGTCCCTCGCCGGAACGGAAGACCCGCCGGGTAATGGTGACTTCGTTAAACTCAGTATCCAAAACGCCTTCACAATCGGCGAAAGTAATCGACACCTCCGCCATACCCAGCGGTTTCCTTCCGTCGGTACCGTTAAAAATCACGTCCGGCATGTGCGAACAGCGCAACGCTGTCGGACGCTGTTCGCCCAAAACCCAACGGATCGCGTCGGAAACATTGCTTTTGCCGCAACCGTTCGGGCCTACGATGGCAATCATGCCAGGTTCAAACTGCAACCGCGTCCGATCGGCAAAACTTTTGAATCCGGTTATCTCAATCTGTTTTAAATACACTGCAAATCCCTCAATGCCGCCGTCAATCGGCGAACAAATACACCAGCTGCAATTCGGATGCCACCGCGTTGACGCCCGGCATGATTTCATTCAACTCAGAATCGCCCGGCGCAAAGACAAACAGCAGATGGACTTTGTTTTCCGGGCCGCCGGTCTTCCGCACCAACGGCAGCAGTTCGCTCCAATTTTCAAACGGGTAATCTTTCGGGGTTAACTTTGGATCAAGCGATTCGCCCGACCAGTCTTCCTCGATGAAAGTCAACTTTTTCGCAATCTTGCCGTCGGTGCCCCGCGTCAAATGCAATTCAAAAGGCTGCGGCACCCGGTCCTTGCGGTCGCGCCACTTATCCTGCGGCTGAAACGCCATCGGATAAACCCCGCCGTCAACTTTGCCGTCCAACTTCAAACCTTTGCCGTCCAACATTAAAAACACCTTGGCGGCGGCTGCCGCCTCTTTAAGCGTCAGCTTGCCGTCCATCGCGATCCGCACGAACAGATCCCGCCCGGCGGCGGATTCGCCCTTCATCCAATCCAGCGCTTTTTCCAACTGCATTGCGGCGGCATCCACCGCCGGGGTGGCCCCCAACGCTTTGCGCGATACGGAGTATTTGCCATCGGGAGATTTCGCGACCGACAGCATGTAACGCGCCACCCGTTTCTTACCGTCGGCCGGGAACAGCGGGCGGAAGGTAATCTCCAGCAACGCGCCGTGATCCAACTTTTTGCCGATCGAGAGACGGCCGTAAACCGAGCTTTGCGAAAACTGGCCCGGCAAATCAAAGACCGTTGACTGTTCGTTATACAGCGAGCAGACGGATGATGGCATATTGGTGTCGGTTAAGCAGTGGCCGGAACCATCCCAACCGCCGCCGGTGAAAATCAAACCCTCGGTAGCGATTTTTGACAATTCCCCATCCCGGTCGGCAATGAAATCGGTTATAGGGAGAGGTTTTGAATCGTCGCGTTCCAACTCCCGCACGGTCAACGTCACCCGTTCGCCCATCGGCCAGAACCGGAACGACTCGCTGCCTACTCCGCCGCCGCGTTCCACCCCCAGCGACTCCATCGCCTTTATTATCGCGCTCGGCGTGGCGACCGTAACCGCAAACGCCTCGTAGGCGCGGTCGCTGAGCGGTCCGACCAGCAGGAATTCCGCCGTTATCCCCGCACGGTGTCCGACCGCTTCGGCCAATACTTTGACCTCGCGCCGGTCGAGATCCGCCACCACCCCGTCGTTGACCGCATAACGCGGCGACGCTTTTTTCAACTGCTCGGAATTCCACTTTTTAATCGCATCGGTGCGGACAGGCTTCCATTCGGCCGGGCCGGTAAATTCCGCGGCAATCGCGCTGACGGATATGGACAAAAAGAGCAAACCCCACAATTTTAAGCCAAAAAAATTCATGCGCACCTCTCTTCTACTTGGTGTTTAATCCGCCATCCACCACCAGCGTCTGCCCGGTAATGTACGAAGCGTCATCCGATGCCAGAAAACGCACCGCCGCCGCGACTTCCTCCGGTGCGCCGTAACGGCCCAGCGGGATCATTGCCAACTGCTTTTGACGCCGCGCGTCCGGCGTGTCCGCAGTCATGTCGGTGCTGATAATACCGGGGGCTACGGCATTGGCGGTTACGTTCGACGCGGCCAGCTCGCGGGCCGCGGTTCGGCATAGCCCCAGCAACCCCGCTTTGGACGAGCTGTAGGCGCCGCGCATCAGATCGCCCATCAGTCCGGCGTCGGACGAGATGTAGATGATACGGCCGCATTTGCGACGGGCCAGCAGTCGCGACACCGCCTTGGTCAGTAAAAAGGCGGCATCAAGATTGGCGGCGTGGACCTGCCGCCACTGGTCGATGGTGGTGAAAGACAGTGGCATGGACTGGATTATCCCGGCATTGCACACCAGCGTGTGGAGCGGGCCGAAATCGGCTTCCACCGCTTTTACCAGCACGTCGATTGCCGCCGGATCGGTAAGGTCGGCCTTAAACATTCGGGCGCAACCGCCGTTAGCGTTAATCTCCGCCACGGTGCGTTCCGCAGCTTCGCTGGAGTTACGGTAATGTACCGCCACCCGGAAACCGTCACCTGCCAGCGACTTCGCAATTGCCCGGCCGATTCCTTTGCCGGCCCCGGTTACCAACGCTGTCTTGTCCAACATTTCAAATCCCTCCGCCGCATGGCAAACGCGACCGCTAAAAATCAATACTCGCTCGCCGACACATCCTTTACCTCATTGGTGAAGATGTTGATGCGGATGTATCTGGTGACCATACCCTTAATCGCCCGGGCGTAAACGAATTTCTGTCCCTCGCGCAAGGTCAGCGGCAGAACCACCCGACCGGAGGAATCAACCTTGGAGGTAATGTCAATCTCCCGGTTGCCGGAATCTTTGTAGTACAGGCGGGAACCGGGTTTCACGTTGAACGTTACGGTGGTGACCGCCGAAGCGGACACGTCGGTAGAGTCAAAAGTGAACTCAACCCCGGCCGTACGCACATTTAACGCTCGGTTGCGTTTATGCCACAGCGTCGATGAAGAACCGAATACCAGTTTCGGGTTGAGCCGGTCGAGGTCGGCCATCCGTGCCACGCGGAAACGGTATTCAGGATAGGAGTTGCTGCCGCCTTTGGTCAAGGTGCCCGGCACCGCCACCGAACGGATGGCGGCCTCCACCCGACTTTGATCTTCGGGCCGGCTCAACATTTTGAACCGGTAGGTGCAGGGAATCGACATTGCCGAGGAATCGCCGCGCGGCGGCAGCGCGCAACCGCCAAGCGTCAACGCCGCCAGTAATGCCGCGCACAACCTTGTCCAATGTTCAACCGCCCGGTTAGTCGATTTAAACGTCATGCCTGCCCTGCCTTGTCACTTAAATGCTACGGAAATACTCGATGGTGCGCGCCAGCCCGGTCTGCAACGGAACATCAGGAGTCCACCCCAACAACTCGCCCGCCAAAGAAATATCCGGTTTGCGCCGCTTAGGGTCGTCTTTTGGCAACGGCTCGTAAACCAGCTGGCTCTTGCTTTCCGGAATCTGCCGAAGCGTCTCTTCCGCCAACTCGCGAATGGTGTATTCGCCGGGGTTGCCGACATTCAACACCGGAACGCTCATTCCGTGGTCTTTGAAAAATTCCTTAACCCTGCTGTGCGGCAATTCCATAAAGAGCCGGACGGCGCGGATCAGGTCGTCCACGTATTGGAAACTGCGGGTCTGGGTACCGTCGCCGAACAAAGTTATGTTGCGGTTGTGCAGCGCCTGCATGATGAAATTGCTGATCACCCTGCCGTCCTGCGGATGCATGTGCGGTCCGTAGGTGTTGAAAATGCGGATCATCCGGACATCCAATCCGTACTCGCGCACATAGTCGGAGCAAAGGGTCTCGGCCGCACGCTTGCCTTCGTCGTAGCAACTGCGGATGCCGATGGTGTTGACGTTACCCCAATAGGATTCCGGTTGCGGATGGACGAACGGGTCGCCGTAAATTTCCGAAGTCGAGGTGTGGAAGACTTTGGCTTTGGTTTTCAACGCCAGTTCCAAAACGTTCATCATGCCCAGAAACGAGGTTTTGATGGTCTCCACCGGATTACGCTGGTAATGGATCGGCGAGGCCGGGCAAGCGAGATTGTATATTTCGTCAAACTGTCCCCAGAACGGCTGTGTCACGTCATGCAACATGAAGGTGAAGCGCGGGTTGTCCAACAACTGGTATATGTTGGCCTTGGTGCCGGTGAAAAGATTGTCCAGCACGGTGACTTCGTGGCCGGCGTCCAACAAACATTTGGCCAGATGCGACCCGATGAATCCGGCGCCGCCGGTGATTAACGATTTTTTAACCATTTCTGCACGCTTTCTGAAGTTTTGACAGTTGACGGTTGCCTTTCTTCGCCAAAGTTTTGAGCGCGTCCAGCTGTTCATCGGTGAACGGCTCGTGTTCGGCGGTGCCCTGAAGCTCGACAAAACGACCGTCGTCGGTCATTACCACATTCAGGTCCACATCCGCGCTGGAATCGTGCTCGTAATCCAAATCCAAAGTCGGCACGCCGCCGCAAATGCCCACGCTAACCGCCGACACCCAGCGCAACAGCGGAGAGGATTCCAGAACGCCGTCCGCCACCAGCTTGTCCAGCGCGTCGGCCAACGCCACCATACCGCCGGTGATAGACGCGCACCGGGTGCCGCCATCCGCCTGCAACACATCGCAGTCGATGGTGATGGTGCGTTCGCCGAGTTTATCCAAATCCAACGCGGCCCGCAACGCCCTTCCGATCAGCCGCCCGATCTCCGTGCCGCGCGCGTCGGGCTTGCCGCGTTTGATGTCGCGCTCTTTCCGCGTCACAGTACTGCCCGGCAACATTCCGTATTCAGCGGTAAGCCAGCCCTTGCCGGTACCGCGCAGAAACGGCGGGGCCTTATCCTCAACACTGGCGGTGCACAACACCCATGTGTTGCCCTGCTTAATCAAGACCGAACCCGGCGCATGGCAGGTGTACCCCCGCTCAATCGTCACCGGGCGTAATCCGTCCTTCCGTTTCATTGCTGTGTCAGTTCCCTTTTTCATTCACCTTGATTCCCAATTCGGCCTGCTGTTTAAGCAGATTTTGCAATTCGGGATCGCGGTCAAGTTTTTGCTGATCGATCGGATGGCTCTCTTTCCACTCTTTGTACTTGCGGTTTTCCGCAGTGGCCGCCGTTTTGAGCTTCTCCTGCTCGTATTTCATCGTGCGCAGCTCATCCTGAAGTTTGGAGCGCCGTATGCCGGTCTGGCGGTTCATCTCCTTTTCCTTCTCCGCTGCCAGCGCTATCGAATCCTGATACTTCTTTACCGCCGCCTTGGCCGATTCGAAATGCGGGTTTTTCCGGTATTCCTGCTCTTCCAAATATTTCCTGCGGTCCGCCACCTTGCCGTTCAACACGTAATAGCGCTGAAGCCGTCCCAAAGTGCCGGGATCGATTTTTTCGTACTCGCCGCTGTACACCGTCACCTCGCGGCAGTCGATCAACACCGGGCCAACCCATGTGCCGTCTGACAGCTTGGCCTGGCTGACCAGCATCGACGCCTCTTTCGAGTTCTTGATGCCGTTGTATTTGAACGGGGTGCCGGCGTCCAATTTGCCGCGGCTTTTCCCGTCCTGCCCAAAATACGGAGTGCCCTTGGTAACGAACCCCCACCCCTTTTCCGGACCGAGGAAATCCACATGTTCAACCTTTCGTTCTTCGGATGATTCCGAAGGGGTCGAGGGCTTAACCGCGGACGATCCTTTGTTTCCGGACATTCCGCCGTTCTGCATTACGTCACGGCTACGCCCCCCACGTCTGGTGTTCAAAGGCGTCAGGGTACGTTTCATCTGCGCGTCGGCGGCGGACACCAATCCAAACACCAATATCGCGATTAACCATCTGCTCATGTCACAACCTCCCAATCGGAACGGGTTAGATTATTGCTCAAGCACCGCCAGTTGTTCGGCGATGCCAATGTAAGTTGCGGGGGTGAGGGCGAGCAACCTCGCCTTCTCCGTCTCCGGAATGTCAAGGCCGGAAATGAAACCGCGCATATCTTCCGGCGAAATTTTCTTACCGCGAGTCAGCTCTTTGAGCCGTTCGTAAGGATTGGCTTTGCCGAGTTTGCGCATCACGGTCTGCACCGGTTCCGCCAACACCTCCCATTCGTGGTCGAGATCGTCCAACAGCCGCTCGCGGTTTACCTTGACCTTGCCCAAACCTTTAAGCGTGGCCTGATAGGCGGTGAGCGCGTAACCGAACGCCACGCCCATGTTGCGCAGCACCGTGGAATCGGTAAGGTCGCGCTGCAGTCTGGAGACCGGCAGTTTGCGGGCCAGATGACCAAACACCGCATTGGACAGACCTAGATTGCCTTCGCTGTTCTCAAAGTCGATCGGATTCACCTTGTGCGGCATGGTGGAGGACCCGACCTCGCCCTTGACCGTTTTCTGCCCCAGATAGCCGAAGGAGATGTAAGTCCAGAAATCCCGGTCCAAATCCAGCAGCACCGTGTTCCACCGGGAAATGGCGTCAAACAATTCCGCCATCCCGTCGTGCGACTCAATCTGCGTGGTCAGCGGATTTTGCCGCAACCCCAGCCGGCCTTCCAGCACCGACCTCGCCAACTCCGGCCAATCCACATCGGGATAGGCGGCGGTGTGGGCGTTGTAGCACCCCACCGCGCCATTCATCTTGGCCGGCATGACGATCGCGTCCAGCTGTTCCGCCTGGCGACGGAAACGGTGGACAAACACCGCCAGCTCTTTGCCCAACGTGGTGGGCGACGCCGGCTGTCCATGGGTATGGGCGAGCATGGGAACATCGCGATTTTCCGCCGCCATTTCCGAAAGCGTTGCCGTCAGCTTTTCCTGCACCGGACGCAACACCGCCAGCCCGTCCTTCAACATCAGGGCGTGAGCGACATTGTTGATATCCTCGGACGTGCAGGCGAAATGGACAAACTCCGAACGTGCGGCAAGCGGCGTTCCGGCGAATTTTTCCTTGATGAAGTACTCCACCGCCTTCACGTCGTGATTGGTGGTAGCCTCAATCGCTTTCACCCGGCGGGCATCGTCAAGCGAGAAGCCGTCGGCAATGCCGCGCAGCATGGCGCACTCGGCATCGGAAAGGGCTGCCGCCTCGACGATGGCGGGATGGTCGCACAGCGCCTCAAGCCAGGCGACCTCCACCAGCACCCGGCGGCGGATTAAACCGTACTCGGAAAAAATCGGACGCAACTCTTCGATTTTGGCGGCATAACGGCCGTCCAACGGCGAAAGCGCGGTCAGAGTGTCAATCGGATTTCCCATACTCGTTTTCCCAATGGTTAACGTACCGGATAAAGGCGTATCAGCTGCGGGGCATGGCCGGGCAACGTGACCTGATAAGATCCTTGGATCTGGCCGATGTCCTGCTGACGCCACAAATCGCGTGCACGGTAGATGCCGTCAAGCTTGGCCGCCTTAAGGTCAAAGCTGACCGGGCTTTCAAACATGCCGCGGTTGACCAAACCGGCGACATAAGAACCGTCCGCCATCTTCTTAAGCCAAACCTCGCTGTTGTCGCCGCGTTCCACCACCGCCGCACCGAAGCCCAACGGATCCTGGTTAACCTCCAGCACCTCGTCGTTGGTGAGCAGGTTAAGCGTGAAGTCATCCATATCGGTCATATCGCAACCGATCAGCAGCGGAGACGCCACCAGACACCAGATCGAGATGTGGGTGTACTGTTCGTTGTGGGTGAGCCGGGTCGGGCGGAGGTTCGGGCCCCAGCCGACTTTGCCGACGATAAGCATATCGGGATCGTTCCACGCGCCGGGCTTGGAAAACAGCCCCAAACCGTCCTGCGCGTCGGCGATCCGGCGCATGCTGCCCCAAGTATCGACGATATCGCCCGTGGTGCGCCAGCACTGTCCGCCGGCGACCGCGCCCCAAGTGGACACATTACCCATACCGTATTGGCACAGACTGAGGATAATGTCACGGTTTTGCGCGCGCAACGCCTCGGACATCAATAAGTACGGGTACATCAGGCGGCGCAGGTCGCTGCCCTTACCGCCTTTGACATTGGCCACTCCGCCATAGCTGCACCAGTCGTACTTCAAATAGTCGTAACCCCACTCGGCATAGCTTTGCGCATCCTGCCACTCGTGTTCCCAGCTGCCGGTGCAACCGCCACAGGTGGTCGGACCGGGCGAGGAGTACAGACCAATCTTCAATCCCAACCCGTGAACATAATCGGCCAAAGCCTTCATGTCGGGGAAGCGCTTGTTCGAGACAATTTTACCGTTGGCGTCGCGTTCCGGCCCGATCAAAGTCTGATCGTTCTTCTCGCGGGGACGGTTCTGCCAGAAATCGTCGATATTGATGTACGACCAACCGTGTTTGATTAAGCCGCTATTGACCATCGCTTCGGCGGCCTGACGGATCTTGACATCCGACACCGCGCTCGCGAAGCAGTTCCAGGAGTTCCAGCCCATCGGCGGGGTCAGCGCCAGCGTATCGCCAACCACCAGCTTGAGGACGCTCTCTGCCTTGCCGTGCTTGTTTTTGGCGGTGATGGTCACGTCATAGGTGCCGGGAACAGCGACCGAACCGGAGACACGTCCGGTAGCGGAATCGAACTTTGCCCCATCCGGCAAACCTTTAACGGACAACTTGACCGGCTCGGCGCCGGTGACCGGAACCGTGAATAGAATCGGGCGGTTGGGACGAACGCCGAACACCTTTGCCCCGTTAATGCGCGGGGAAATCGGGGCGGCCGGGGTGAGGATACCGAACTGCTCGGTCGTTGGCGAATCGACGGCTTTGATCTTCGCGCCATCCTTTACGGTGAAGAAAGCGTTGCACCAGTCGGCGTGGTCATAGGTGTCGCCGTCGCCGCCGTCGGAGATCTCCAGCATCGCGGTTTTTGCGCCGGTCAGATCAACCTTCAGGTGCCTGGGTTTATCGCGGGATCTCATGACGCCGGTGTCGGCCGCCACCTTGTTGTCGGCATAAACCCGGAAAGAGACCGAACCATGGCCGTTGTTGATTTCCTCGTCATCCACCGCCACATCCGCCTCGAAAGAGAGCGCGTTGCCGTTAAGCTCCACCACCATGATACTGTAGGAATGCGAGCCAACGCCGCGTTCGAACGGCTGCCGCCCCGCGTGCAGCGGATTACCGCCGACAGACTTGTTAGCCTTGGGCTTACCCCAGCCGCAGGCCATCTTGGTCAAGTCCAACTCATCCAGCCAGACCTTGGTGTCGGCACTGGCCAGAACCGCCAAAACGGTGCAAAAACAAAACGACAACAGTTTTTTCATAACTACTCCCAATTAGAGTTAAAAGGTAGTGTTATTTTACCAAAACCGCCCCCGATTTTGCAAGTGTGAAATGCTTCCGTTGCCCCGTCCCGTGCGACAGTTTTGAAAAATTCGGCTCAAACCGCGTTTGCGCTTGTTTGCGGGCGATTTTTTAGGTATGATATCTTGCCATGGACGAAACTATCGACATTGTTAAGACGATTTCTTTTGTTATCGGCGGTCTGGCCCTGTTCCTGCTCGGAATGAAAAACATGTCTGACGGTATGCAGGGTGTGGCGGGATCCAAGCTTCGCCACATGATCGCCAGCGTCACCGACAACCGCTTTAAAGCCTGTCTGACCGGCGCGGGAGTTACCGGCATCATCCAATCGAGCTCCGTAACCTCGGTAATGGTTATCTCAATGGTCACCGCCGGACTGATGTCGCTCAAGCCCGCCATCGGCGTGATTCTGGGCGCAGACATCGGCACCACGGTTACCGCCTGGATCGTGGCTTTGAACGTCACCAAATACGGGCTGCCACTGCTGGGGTTGGCGACATTCGCGTTCCTGTTCACCCAAAAAGACCGGATCCGTTACACCGCGCTGCTGGTTATGGGGTTGGGCATGGTCTTCTACGGGTTGGAACTGATGCAGACCGGCATGGAGCCGTTCGCGGCCCTCCCGGAAGTAAAAGAGTGGTTCAAGACGCTTAACCCCAACACCATCTGGGGTTTGTTAAAATGCGTATTGCTCGGTTCTACTGTCACGGCCATCATGCAGTCCAGCTCCGCCACCGTCGGCATTACCATCTCGATGGCCAACACCGGCTTCATGACCTTTGATACCGCCGCCGCGTTGGTGTTGGGGCAGAACATCGGCGCGGCCATGCCGGCCATCCTGGCCTCGCTGGGCGCGAACCGGGCCGGAGTTCGCGTCGCATGGGCGCACACCCTTACCAAGATTATCGGCGTGCTGGTAATCATCCCGTTTTTCACCGTATACGTGAAACTGGTTAAACTGGTATCCCCGGAAGGAATCAGCATCGCCAACGAAATCGCGCTGGCCCACTCGATGTTCAACGTTATTCTGGTGCTACTCTTCCTTCCTCTGGTTACGCCCTTTATCAAATTGCTGATGTTGATCTGTCCGGAAAGCGAGGACGACGGGATCCCGCATCTGTGCTTTTTCGACGCCCGGTTGCTGTCAACCCCAGTGCTGGCTTTGCGGCAATCCGAACACGAGATTCTGCGCATGGCGGATATCTGCGCCAAGATGCTCGATGACCTGAAAGAGAACTGGAACAACGAGGACCGTGACCCGGACCGCGAGCAGGCCATCTTCAAGTCCGAGGACAACCTTGACCAGATGCAGCGCGAAATCGTCACCTTCCTAAGCCAGATTCTAACCAGCGAAATGACTCAGGACCAGATGAACGATGCCCGTACCCAGCTCCGCATCACCGGCGAATACGAATCGGTCGGAGACTATATCGCCGCGCTCCAGAAACTCATCATCCGCAGCAGCAACCAAGAGGTCAAATTCTCGGAAGTCGGGAAAAGCCAGATTCTCTCCCTGCACAACCAGGTCACCGACTATCTGTCCAATTTGCGTAAAGTCCTGCTCTCCAGAAATGCCGAGCAGCTTTTGGCGCTTCGAACGGCCAGTGACCGGTTCACCGGCAATTTCAAGGAATACCGCAAGCAGAGCATGGACCGGTTGGCTAATAAAGTCTGCTCACCGGTTTCCTGCGTTTACCTGCTGGACGCAATGCTCGATTACCGTAAAATCAAGGATCACGGCCTTAACATCGCCGAGGCCCTCAGCGGCGGCAAATGAGCGCGTGACTGACCATGACCGAACAGACCTCCCCTACCGATCCGCTTGCCGAATGGTTCTCCGTCTCCGCGTTGTCGCGGATAATCGGCGTTGGCGACACCGAAACCGAACGCGCCGCCATCGCCTGGGTGGGTTCCGACGGCAAACGCTGGCGGCCCTTGCTGACCTATAAGGTATTTCAATCGCTGGGTGGTACCGACACCCAAGCCATCATACCGGCCGCTGTGGCGGTGGAATGTTTCCACAAGGCGTCGCTCATCCACGACGACATCGAAGACAACGACGACGAACGCTACGGCCTTCCAACGGTTCACGCCCGCTACGGGATTCCGTTCGCGATCAACGTCGGGGACTGGCTGATCGGTGCGGGATATCGTTTGTTGACCGCCGCCCCGTTCCATCCCGAGGTTCGGGCGGAACTCGTCCGGATCGCCGCCGACGGCCACTCGCGGCTCTCGCAAGGACAGGGTTGGGAACTTGAATACTGCCGTACCCCTGCCCCGCTTACGCTTGATTTGGCCATCCGGCTCTACGAACTTAAAACCGCCTCGGCATTTGAAGTCGCGGTGCAGATTGGCGCCGCCGCCGCCGGAGCGACTGAGGAAATCCGTTCGCGGCTATCCGTGTTAAGCAGGTTCTTCGGCATCACTTACCAGCTGATGGATGACCGTGACGATTTCTCGCCGCACCCCGGGCGTACCGGCGATCTTCAATCCATTCGCCCCACCGCGTATCTGGCGGCAGCCTGCGCCAGTTCCGATCCGGCGATAAAGGCCGCGGTTGACGAGCTTTGGATCAATAACGACCGTCAATTGCCGCTGCAGCGCCTCGGCGAATTAATTGCCCGTTCCGATATCCCCACCCAAATCAACCGCATGTGCGATGACTATCGCGGCCAAATAATGCGTCTGATAGCAGAAATTCCGGCAGTTCCTTTGCGCGAATTATTGGAAAGTTTAAGTCAAACAATCTTCAATAATCGTTAACCGACAGCGTTCAGACCCTTGATTTTAGGGGCTAAAAACGATTATCACCCCCCAAATGCCCTATTTTTAAAGGTTTTTTTGATTTTTTTGCATTTTAATGTTGATTATTATGCAAAAATAGTTAATGCTATTGGTGTTGTTGGAAGTTCCAGCACATTGGATTAACCAATTAGGAGTAACATCATGGCTACAAAAGCAACTAAGAAAGCAGCACCCGCGAAGAAGGCGGCTCCTGCTAAGAAAGCGGCTCCCGCCAAGGAAGCAGCTCCTGCCAAGAAAGCGGCTCCCGCCAAGAAGGCGAAGGCTGCCACCCCGACCACCAAGTCTGCCATTCTTGCTGATTTGGCCACTACCGGCGGAATCACCAAGACTCAGATTACCGCGGTCTTTGATCGTCTGGTCGCAATCGCTTACGCTGGCGCCAAGGATGCCAAAGGCATCGTTATTCCCGGCATCGGCAAGTTCTCCAAGCAGAAGAAGCCTGCCCGCAAGGGCCGCAATCCCGCCACCGGCGAGACGATGAAGATCCCGGCCAAGACGGTCGTGAAATTCAAAGTCGCCAAGGCTTTCACGGATGCCATTCAGTCTAAGTAAACACCCGTAGGTGAATGCTTGAAAAAACGCAAATGAGTGTGCCTCGCATATTCATTTGCGTTTTTTGCAATTAATAACCCGCAACCGCCCGTATCAAATGGATTTTCCTATTTTCGAAGCCGCTATGATGCTCTGTTTCGGTCTGGCTTGGCCGGCCTCGCTGCTGAAATCTTGGCGGTCTCGTACCAACAAAGGCAAGAGTCTTTCATTTCTGATTATCGTTGCCGTCGGCTACGCCAGCGGACTGACCCATAAGCTTTGCTGGCAGCAGAAGGTGGACGGCGTAGTGTGGCTGTACATCGCCAACGCCACAATGGTCGCGCTCGATATCTGTTTCTATATCCGCAACCATTTCATCGACTTGAAACGCGACAAAGGGGACCTATCATGATTATCGACCAATTTTCCTTACACGGGCTTACCGCGCTGGTGACCGGCTGCAAACGCGGCATCGGCAAGGGTATCGCCGAAGCGCTGGCCGAGGCCGGCGCGGACATTATCGGGGTCAGCGCTTCATTGGAGCCGACCGGAAGCGATGTCGAACAGGCGGTTGCCGCCCGGGGACGCAAATTCACCGGCTACGCCTGCGATTTCTCCAACCGCGACGCAGTGCGCGAATTTATCCGCAACGTCACCGCCCGCCATCCGCGCATCGATATCCTGTTCAACAACGCGGGCAACATCTTGCGTAAACCGGCGGCGGAACACCCGGAAGAATACTGGGACAAAATCATCGAAATCAACCTTAACGCCCAATTCCTGTTGAGCCGCGATCTGGGTAAACTGATGCTGGAGCGCGGTTGGGGTAAAATCGTCTTTACCGCCTCGCTGCTCTCTTTTCAGGGTGGCATAAACGTTCCCGGCTACGCGGCTAGCAAAGGCGGCGTGGCGCAACTATGCAAGGCGCTCGCCAACGAATGGGCGGGACGCGGCGTGAATGTCAACGCCATCGCTCCCGGCTACATCGCCACCGACAATACCGCGGCGCTACGGGCCGACCCGGATCGCAGCCGCCAGATTCTCGAACGCATTCCCGCCGGGCGTTGGGGACGCCCGGAAGACTTGCAAGGCGCGGCGGTGTTTCTCGCTTCTCACGCTTCGGATTATGTCAATGGCATCGTGTTGCCAGTAGATGGCGGCTGGCTCGGACGTTAACCTACTTAGGAAACGCCATGAAAATCAACGTTACCTGTCTGTTTTTTTCTCTGAGTTTGATCGTATCCGCCGCGTTTGCGGAGATTGTGCAGTTCAAAGATGCGGCTAAAATCAAGAGCTGGGACGCCTGGGGCGACAAAGCCCCGCCCACCAACACTGCGAATCGCGCCGCCGCCCCAAAGAAAGAGCGGAAGTGTGTGACGTGGATACGGTTGAACGAGCTTAATCCCGGACTTAAAGAGATCGGACGGTTGGCGGTTCGTGACGCGAAAGAGATCAAATCGTCCAAATGGTCGATTGGCTGCGAAACCATGGATCGCGATTACGCGGATTGGAACGCATACAAAGCGTGGTTGGGGCCGCTGGGCGTTAAGCACGGACGCCTGTTCTCCGGCTGGGCGAAAACCGAGCAGGAAAAAGGGGTGTACGATTTCACCTGGTTCGATCCCCACGTCCGCGAAATGGCGGCGATGAGCGTAAAACCGTGGATCTGCCTTGCTTACGGTAATCCGGTTTGGGGCAGCGATTTCCGCCTCGGCATGAAAGTGAAACAGGTCACCGATAATCCGGAGGCGTTCGAAGCGTGGCTTCGTTACTGTACGGCGTGCGTAAATCGCTACAAGGATGTGGTTGACGAATGGGAGATCTGGAACGAGCCTTTCGGACAAGGACCGGAGTATGCCGAAATGTTCTACCGCACCGCCAAGGCGATTCGAGCAGTTCAGCCCAACGCCAAGATATTCTGCACCGCGGTAAACTTCCCCAAAGACTACACCTGCGTGCTTGACAAGCTGAAACAGGAAAACGCGCTCGAACTAGGCTCATACTTTATCTATCACCCGTACTATCCGAACCCCGACACGGCGTATGACAAAATCGCGGTGCCTTTGCGCAAGCTGGTCAAAAGCTACAGTGACGCGTTTGACATCATGCAGGGCGAGACCGGATGCCCTTCCCAGCTTGAATTTGCCCACGCGCTTTCCAATATCGAATGGTCGGAATACGCGCAGGCGAAATGGGATCTCCGCCGCACCATCGGTGACGCGGCGCGAGAGATTCCCTGCAATGTTTTTACGATGATCGACCTGCAATACACCTTTATGCTCCAGAGTTTCGGGCTTATCCGATCCAACACCCTCAAGGAGTTTGTTTACCGCCGTCCCAGCTATTATGCGATGCAGAACGTTTTCAGTCTCCTTGACGACGAGGCGCATCCGGTTAAAATCGTGTCCCAACCGGGATTCCCAATCGAACAACGCTTCGACCCCAAAGACACGGGCAAGCGCACGCTCTTTTCCGTCCGCTTTGCCCGCGGCGACAGCTTGTTCCGCTTTATGTGGTTTTCCGACAGCAGACCATCTTCCACCCTCGGTTTCGACCGGGTTAAGATTAACCTGCCCGGCCGGGTGGAGCATCCGGTGTGGGTGGAGATGATCACCGGACGGGTGTTTGAAATCCCCGCCGAAACCGTCACCCATGCCGACAACACTACGATTATCCGCGACGTGCCGATGTGGGATTCGCCGGTGATGGTGACCGACCTGCAATCTGTGCCGATGCGCGAGGCTAACAACAAATGATTGACATTCACAATACCGCCGCCGACATCAACCCGCCGGCATTAAAACACGTTTACGGTCCGGTATCTTCGCGACGTTACGGCCAATCGCTGGGAGTGGATCTCTCCGTGCCTAAGACTTGCAGTTTCAACTGCCTGTTCTGCCAAATCGGCCCCACTCCGGCCACCGTGGCGGAACGCAATGAAATCCCGCCGATATCCGAAGTGCTGGCAGAACTCGACTTTTGGCGAGATTCCGGCGGCACCGCAGATTTCATCACCGCCGCCGGTTCCGGCGAGCCCACGCTGCACCGGCACTTCGGCAAGGTTTTCCAATGGGCGCACGAGAAAGGCGACTGCCGTACCTTGCTACTTTCCAACGGTTCACTGTTTTGGGATCCCGAAGTGCGCCGCGACGCGAAACTTGCGGACGTGGTCAAGGTTTCTCTTCACGCTTGGGACCAGAGTTCGTTTGAACGGATCTGCCGCCCCCACCCTACCCTGCGGCTCGACCGGATTGTGGATGGTTACCGTAAATTCCGCGAAGAGTTCACGGGACGTTTGGATTGCGAGGTTTTCATCATTCCGGGCATCAACGATTCCGACGAAGCGGCTTCAAAAACCGCGGAGCTGGTGAAAAGCTTCTCCCCCGATTACATAACCCTTAACACCGCAATCCGTCCCCCGGCCGAATCCGGGGTTGTAGCCTGCCCGCCCGAACGTATCAGGGCGCTATTGCGGCTTTTCGGACCAAACGCCTACGCCGGCGGCGGCGAACCGCCAGCCGTCACCATCCCCTTTTCCGAAACGGCGCTGCTAAATCTTTTAAGCCGGCACCCCGTTTCCATCCCGGTTTTGTCACGCACTTTCTCCAAGAGCGAAAATGAAATGCGGGGAATTCTGAAAGAAATAAAAAACCGCGGATTGCCGGCGTTCGCAATTATGGAATAATCAATCTGACTGCTTGCCGAAAGCTACTTGCCGATACGGCCGGAAAGCATCTTGATGTCGGCATCTTCAATTCCGGCCTCGCGGCAACGCCGCGCAAATGCGTTGAGAATCGCCTTGCGGCGGGCGGCGGCTTTTTCCGGTTCCAGACGTCCGCTCTCTTCAAGCGACTGCGTTTGCACCCAATCTTCCGAGGCGCGCCGAAAGGTGGGAGCCAACGCCGGAGGGACCGGAAGATAACCCGCCTCGCGACAGGCACGCTGCCGGGTGGCGGGATCGAGTTTTGCCAACTCAATCCGGTTGGTCGCGCCGTCTTCTGCAAAAACGAAAGTGGCGGCAGTGTCATCAACCGACAACAGTTTCGCCGAAAACGCGCGACCGACCGCGTTGGTCCATACACCGGCGGTGGCTGAAAGCGCCGCCGCCGTCAATATGAATACCGCAAAACATCTCGTCATTGGACGGCAACCTTAAAGAACATCGACTCAAGATTCCTATCGGTATAAACCGTGATGTTGCGTCCGCTGCCCTTGTATGTCCTATACTCCAATTCGCCTTCCGGTTCAGCAGCGGTGGACACCGGGATCCAGTTTGGGTTCGTAAGCGACTCGGTCATGAGCAAACGGTAGGTATGGCTTCCCGCAGTAGTGAAGGTAACCGCGATCCGTCCCGAATCCGACAAAGAACGCACCGATATTATCGTCAACAAATCGGTGGCGAGGAAGGGATCGGTTCCAGACAGATACTCTTGAAGGTTGGTCATGCCGTCGCCATCGGCATCGCCATTCGGTTTAAACGCCGCAACGGCGGAGTTGGAGTAATCCCGTCCCGCCAACTCCAACACCCACTTTTCCCATTCGTCGGGCATACCGTCGCCGTCGGAGTCACCGCCAAAAGAGTAGTCAATGTGTTGCGCCGTTCCGTTTGCCGGAGTCGTAAAGACCGGGCTTGGCGTAAGGGTCTGGTCTTCTCCGGCAATCTGGCACCGGATAAGCATTACCGTACCCTTGACCACTGCGTATGGACGATTCGGGCCTTCGCTGTCAATCTCCAGCGAGAGACGGTAGTTCATTCCGGGGTAAGCCGTAGCGCCCACCGCAGTTGACGCATACACGGTTCCGTTGGGATCGGCGTTCTTCACGAGTTTCATCGTTGCGCCGTCGTTTGTGGTGAGCGGCGAACCGTACATGTCGCGAACCAGACCGTAGGTGACCACCGGAGCCTGAGGAATGGATGCCGCCCAGGCCGTCGCCGCGCAGAGAGCGGCAATCGCTACGATTTCAATTGTTTTCTTCATGACATTTGCCTTTCGTCATTCTGAGCATCCGCGTTCGGCCGCGTCCGGTTTTGCCGGTTGCGGTCGAACGCAATCTTACTCCTAGTTCCCTGACAGCGAATAGGTCTTCAGGTAGAGATGGATGTCCTTAACGTTGTTCAGGAATTGCGTCTTCGCCGTGGCGTTGTCCGCGTTGAGCGAAGCCGCCGGGATGAAGATCCACCACTGGTCGTTCCAGACGCTGCGGCCGATGAGACGGGCGTTGTAGGTCATTACGCTATCGTCGAACGTCGTCGCCACGCGGGCGCGGATCGCGGGATGCTTGCGCACCGTGCAAAGTTCGTTCGCGCAGATGTCCTTCAGAGCGCTCCAGTCTGCGGAGTCCCAATCGGAATCGTTTAGCGAATACGGAACCGGCAACACCTGATCAACCACCTGCCACGCCCTGGTGGCGGTAAGCGCTGAAGAGGAGCTGCGGATCGGCACCCGCATGTAGTCGAGTCCACTCGGGACTAGATAGACCTCAGGACGGAGCGGCAAAGCGGTGTTGCTGCCCTCCAGCCATACCCCTACCCCGCGCACCTTGGTGGCGAAATAGGTAGAGGAGTAAGCGGTGGAACCGCCCGCAAGATCGTTGCCGAAGAGATCCTTGCGCGCCGCAATGACCGTCTGGAAAGGAATCGCGAAACCGGGTTCGGAGGATTCCATCGGGTCAAACGGCTGACAGTGCTGGCTAAAGACCGGATGGGTGCGGAGATCGTCCGTCCAGCAGGAGGCCAGGATGTTGCGCCAGGCCGTGTCTCCGGCGGTACCGGTCGCCTTGCCGTACAGATCCTTGCGCAGCGAGAAGGCATCCATATCGCTCTGGGCATTGTTGAACCCCAGACGACCCTTAAGCACGCTCCAGTTGGCATCCATGCGGTATAGGATGTCCGCAAGACCGGAATCGCCCAGCGCCCCGCCGCCCAACGGTGCGCCATCGTCGGAGAAACGTCCCAAAGCGCGGCTGCGGACGATCTCGGAGAGGAACTGCGATCCGCTCGTGGCGGAGGAGTCGCTCTGCAACAGACCGGTCTCGTAGTCATACGCCTTCGCGGCGAGGAAGGTGTACTTCGCCGCCAGCTCAAACGCCTCATTGTAACGCTGCAACTCATCGTCACGCAGAATCTGATACATCATGTTGCGGTACCGTTTCTGGGAGAGATCGGCGGCCCACTGGATGCGCAGACGCTCGCGCTCGTTTTGAAGCTCGTCGCCCTCTGCCTCGAGTTTGGCATACTTCATCCGCGTGGCGTTGGCGGTGTTGAAGACCACCTCCAGCTTGGCGAGCGCGGCCTTGAATACCGGTATCTGCTCGTTGATGGCGTTGACCATCTTCTGGCGCTCTTCGTTTGCCTGATAGGTCGAGAACTTCTGGTTCAGCTGCTCCTGAAGAATCTCCGCCTCAGTCTTCGCCTTCTCAATGATCTGCTCCTGCTGGCTGACCTGCTGGTTCAGCAGTTCGTGCGCGGCTTGTTTGAGGGCGAGCAACGCGGCGCGGCCGAGCGAGGTCAAATCGAACGAGAGGCCCGTCACCTTCGGCAGCGCCTCGGTGGCCACCTCGGCAATAATGGACTTGATGTCCTTCAACCGTTCCAAGGTGGCCTTCACCGTTGCGGCGTTTTTCGCCACCGCGTCGTTGTAGGCCTGCACCTCGGCGGCGGCCGCATCGGTCACGTAGCCCATCTGGACATCGTAATCCTTGGTGGTCAATTCGTCAATCAACCCTTGCAGCTTGGTCGCGGCGGCCTCGACATTCTTGGCCTCCTTCTCGATCTCCGCCAACTCGGCGGCATAGTCGGTGAGGGCAATCTGCACCTCGCCCTCGGCGCGGCGCTGGCCTTTGTAGGTGGACGGTTTCGGCGTGAAGCCGTAAGCCCCCACGTAGTAACTCGCGTAGAATGCGGCGTTGGACCAGGCGGCGACGGAGAAGTTGTAGTCCACCGCACCGTCCAGATGGTCCGCGCCCGTGTCGATAATCGCCACCGGCAGCGTGAGGTAGTTCGTTACGGACGAGACCCCGCCGTAGGCGAGATAGGGATCGACCCAAGACGCGACCTCCGGCAGATACTGCTGGTAGAGTTTGATCGCCCCCGCCACCACGTTGCCGATGACGCCATAATCGGCCTCCATCCGCTCCGCGTCGGAGACGAAGGTGCCAACACAGTTGGTGGCTATCAACTGGTAGTTGTTGACCAGCACGTCGTAGTACCGTCCGAACTCGTGGCCGGAGTTGTCGAGATCGTAAGTCTCGATGTAGTTGTAGTGGTAAAGATCCGGCCCCGAATAACCTTGCGGATAGAGCTTCCCGACGCCGATGTCGTCTGCATACGGATAACCGTAGTTCTCCTTGAGGCGACGGTCTATCGCGGCTTCCTCTTCGGCAACCAGGTGTTCGAAATCGGCAGACTCGTTCTGGTCGCGGAGTGCGTTGGCGTTCTTTTTCGCCCGTTTGAAGATGTCGTGAGCCACCGAGGTGGCCTTTACGGCACGACTGTAGATTTGTTCGAAGTGGGTTTTGCCCGAATCAATCTCACTGGGCGAGATGTCGAACGGAATCGCGTTGTCAGCCAAGCCGATCGGGTTCAGCCCCACATCCGCGTAATCGGCGGTGGACTGGATGGTCTTCGCGCTCGCCGCGATGGAACCAAGTTCGTAGGTCGATTCGCGGTCGAGCATCTTGACCAGCGTGTGGTCCTCGTTTTCGCGGGTCGGCAAGAGCGCGTTAACGGTCAGCCAATCGTAGTAGGCGCCGAGATGTCCGCGGGTCGCCCATTCGTCGGTTCCCCAAGCGCGGTCCACGTCCTCATCCTCCGCGTGGAGGAAGGGATCGGTTTCGCCCGCCACATAGTTCTGCCGGTAAGTGCGCGAGACAATCATCGCTGCCGTGCGCGCCTTCGCCTGCGCGGCAAGGGCGAACCGCTTCTCGTGGAAGTAGCTCATCATGATGTCCACCGTCCCGGCGAGAATCGACTCGATCTGCGGAGTCCATCCGAACGACGGATGCCGCAACAGCGAGTAGTAGCCCTTCTCGGCGGAGAGGTAATGACCATAGGCATCGCCGTGCCCCTGCGGATAAAGCTTCACTGCGTCGTAAACATCGACGGAACCGTCAGGCGAATCCGGGTCTTTCGCCGTCGCGGAACTGGCGATATCCTTGATGCCGTAGTTCAGGATATAGGCCACCTGCCCGCCCATCACGTCCGCCGTGATGTTCCACTGCAGACGGTTGTAGTATGGGTAGGACCATGGTTCGACATTCTCCACCCACGCGCGCTCGTACTGCGTCGCGAGGTCGCGGCCGCGCAGCAAAGCCAGCTCCTCGTCCAGCAGGTTCTCGCACTGGTTCATGAACGGGAAGATCGAGCTTTCCGCACCATCGTCCACGGGCGAATCGCTGCCCAGATCAACCGTCGGGTTCATCGCGTCCGCCAAAGCCTCGTTGCCGAGGACCATGTAGAGTTCCGCAATGCGTCCCGCCGCCATCTGCAACGCGAGCGACAGCGAACCGGTGGAGAGCTTGTCGGAATCGATCGAGAGCTTCTTGGCCTGGTTCAGCACCGTCTCGTAGATGGAGAGCAGCCCGTTCTCGTTCAACGCCTCCAGATTCAGCGGGATATCGCCGTTGTAGGGCGCACCCACCTGCTGGATCATCGAGAGTTCGGTGGAGATCGAGGTGTTATAGTAATCCTTGATCCGCTGTTCAAAGGGGTTGATCGCCTTCAGCACCCGCTTGATCCACCCTTCCGCCAGACACGGCGTGGACCATTTGCTCCAACCGTCGCCCAACAGATTGTAGGCGTCGGTTCCCGCTTTCGGGCGGTACCGGCAGCGCACATAGTGGTCGGAGAGGCCGAATATGCCCGCATCACCAACGGTCACCCAATCCAGCATCTCGGAAGACGAGGAGTTGCCCAGCACGAACCACTGGTTCTGGTCGCTGTTCCACGTGCCGTTGACCGGCTCGCAGTAGCGCCACTCGAACTCCCACTGCTCCGGCATACCTCCGAAGTCGGAGGTGTACTTCAGGTTCATCTGCTGGTCAAGCGGGTTATCGCTCTGAATCGGGTGCAAATAACCGTTATACAACTCCGGCACCACCTTGATTACGTACATCGAGACGACCTCGCTCTTGGGCACCATCTCCTCGTTGGTGGAGTTGTTCATCACGAGGGTGACATACCCCGCGCCCTTGCCGGTGGTGGTGAGGGCGAGCGAGTCGAACGGCTCGGTGTCATCTTCTAACACTACCGGTGTGCCCGGCATCGAGTTAATGGCGCTAGACCAGTTCGAATCAGCACCGCCGGGGGTGATCTCGGGATTGGTCAACACGTCCTTCGAACGCTCGTCCATCACGTTCAGCCAAGCGTAGGTGTAGCTGGTCTCGCGGATAATCTTGCCGCTCAGCTCCAGCTCGCGGGTGTCGCCATGATCAAGGTCGTAGATCGCCATCGGATTCCAAACGAGACGGTCGCGCAAATACGGCGGCAAATCGTTGAACTTGGTCTTGTTGGTCTTTGCATCGCGGTAATTCTTCACGTCATCCGGGAGCTCCTTGAGGGAACCGTACTGGATGCGTGTGGGATCGATAAGCTTAACGCTCGGTAGTTCTTTTGTCGCGATCGATTGCTGATAGGCGATCTTGACCGAGAGCTGTCCATCGATTGAAGGCAGCCCGTCCTTTGCGTCAATCAATGTATCGTTAATATACAACCCTTTCACGTCGTCCGGCCACTTCACGATGAATGTGTAGTCGACCGGGGTGTCGGCCGGGTCGGATGCCGGACGCGCCAGGAAGCCGCCGTCCACGTAGTTCACGGCGGAACACCACCTCGAAAGGTAGGTGTCGTCACGCCCGGTGTATCCCTCCATCCAGCCGATGACGGTGCCGGGTTCCGGGGCATCGCCGTCTGGATAGTCGAACTGCTCCTGATGCGGATAGGAGAACTCGAAAACGTAGTTGGTTGTGCCGCCGTCGTTACCGGCCTGCTGTGCCCAGTACCATCCCTTGCGGTCTTTGAAACACTCCTCAGTGTCCTCATAGAGCGGACCGGAGATGAAGGTGTGGAGGTTCGCCGGCTGGAAGCGGTCCAGCGGCGAAATACTCTGAATCTTGTTACCGGCGTCAAGGAAAGAACGGAAGCGGTACATGTCGTTCTCCGGCACCACCCGGAGCGCCTGCATCGCGTACTTGCCCGGATTGTCCGGGTCGGCGTACTGCACCAGCACATACGGCAGCGAGGTGAAATCGCCGCCGTTCCGATCCATCTTGTTCAGGTCGCAGCGCATCGCGTAGGCCACGTTCCCGACCATGAAGGCGTGTTCCTCGTTGGGGTTGTAGCCGTCCTGGTCCGGATCATTCTGCCGGTAGATCTGCGCACTGGTCGGGAAGGTACGCCCCTCGACGGGCGGAATCAGCGTGGACCAATTTCTGCCGACCCAAATCCAATAGGGCGAGTTGGGGTAGGTCTCCGGATCGAACCGGTAGCCGAGCGAGGCGTTGGCGGCGTTGGCGGAAGAGTCGACCAGCGTCTGCCCCTTCAGGCTGCCGCTCTCTCCCTCGTCAAGTTCCACCTCCTGCTCACCGTACTGGATCAGCATCTCGTTTACTGGATCGAGCTGCACATAGCGGTTCTGGTAAATCTGCTTGTGGCTCCGCTCGCTCTTCCAGAGGCGGAAGAGCCGCCAGTCGCCCTTGAAGAGATAATTGCCCGTATTATCGTCCGGATCCTCGGCCGCCGGGAAGATCTTCATAAGGTCGCCGCTGACGATGTATTGATCCTCCTCGGCGGTGAAGGTCGAGACTGGCATGCCGTTCACGTAGTAGGTACAGTGGCCGTCGTCCGAGCAGGTCAGCGCAGCGTGGAAGGCATGGAGATCATAACCGTTGTCATCCGTATCGTTGTGGAAGAGCGGGACCGGAATCGTCTTGAAATAGGTCTTCTGCTCGCCGTTGACCCAGAGGTTCGCGTTCGCGTCGAGCGCCAGCGTCAGGCGCGGGAACCACTCCGCCTCCCCCGCATCATCGACCGGATGAAACGCCACCCACGGCACACCAGCGGCGGGCAGATCTTCATTGTAATAGTCACTATTGAATGCGATCCAGTTCTCGATCGTGAAGGCCTGACCGTCAATCCCGCCCGGCACGTTCACTATGAATGCCGATTCAGGAATCAGATCGTATTCATTAATGTTGATTTGGATAATCGGCCCGGAGATTTCCGTCTCCTGGTCGGGGAGGGTCCAGCCTGCGCTCCCCAACCCGGAGGCGAGGACGATCTGGGGCGTCGCCGTGTCCCATTTAGTCGTCTGGTGGGGCACGGAGATCCCGTACCGGATCGCCTCCGTCGGGAAGAAGATCGGGGTGGAGAGTTTCTCGATGTGGCCCGACCCGTCGCGGATCTCTTCGTTGAGATCGCAGATCTTCGACCACCAGACCTCCAGTTCGCCGATGTTCACCGGGAAGATCGGGGAGTAGAGGTTGTTCGTCGCCATCCACTCGGTCGGATAGGTGTAGAAGGTGGGGTTGTAGGCGTTCTTGACCGGATACCGGGTGGGGTTGGATGTCTTGAAATCCGTCCGGATCCAGCCGGGATAGAAGAATCCGTCCTCTTCATCGCCCATCCGGTACGCCTCGGGCGCGGTGATCTCTTGCGCGAGGTAGGCGTAGTCCGAGTCGGGTCCCGAGTTCGGAACCGACTTCACCGTCTGGAACCAGACCGTGTCGCCGTTGGTGTACTTGAGCAGCGCGTAGGTCGCGCTGTCCGCGTAGTCGGTATAGAAGGCGCCGTTGATAACATGGACGTGGGTCTTCGGCACTTGGTAATCCATCGCCTCCACGGCGAGCGAACCCGGGATGAAGACCTTCGGTTCGACCTCCGCCTCGCCGCCGCTGGCGGTTTTGCAGTTGCGCAGGTAGTACTGGGCGTTCTGGTCTTTCCAGGAGGCGGAGTAGATGTCCACCTCGAAGGGCCAGATTACATCCAGCTCCTCCTTCGCGCGCCAGTAGACCTCGATCTTCCACGGGTTCGCGCTGGAGTCGCGGATCGCCCAGAGGTAGTTCTTCTGCTTGCCGCTGCCGTGCTGGTAAACGTAAACCTCGTCGTTCTCGCTCTCGTCCGTGATGCCACGCGTCACCATCGGGAATAGCTCGTTGGTGTCGAAACTGCGAGTGTAGGGCCGCAGCTGATCGCCAATGCCCACATTGATCTGGGTCTGGGTCGGCTCCAGCACGTTCACCAGCTCGTAGGCGAGCATCACGCGCTTGTTCAGCGCCTCGTCCAGGCGGGAATAGACGATCAAGAAAGTCCCGTAGGAACCTTCGAATGCCTGCAGTTCCGCGCCGTTCAGCCGCACATATCCGTAGCCGTCGTCCACCTGGTAATAGCTGCCGTCCTCATAGGTGTTGTCCTCATAGCCGGAATCCTCCTTCCAGATGCGGATCTGGTCGGTGCCGTAGAGGTGGACCTTGTAATTGGAGCCGAACTGTACGGTCGGCCCGGCGTTCTGGAGCGGCTTGAAGGTGTCAGTCCAGGCTGAGGCGGGCCGCTGGTGAGTCCAGTAGAGGCGCACGGGCCGCTTCGTCGGCGAGGCCGCGACCACGAAGGTCTGGGTCTCCGTCGCGCCGCCCGTCAGCTTCCATTTGATCTCGATCGGTCCCGCCTGGGTGGTGATGACCACCCCTGCGAAATCGATCCAGACCGCCCGCCCTCCGGTGTTCGAAGTAATCTCCGGTTCCGAGCCATTCCAGTTCGCCGGCGGGTCAAGCGGTTCGCCGAGAAACTTGTTCGCGGTCACCGCCGCGATTGGCGCACCGATCGTGGAACGCAGGTTGTACACTTTCATGTTATTTTTGATGTAACTTTCCAGTGTACTAAGCGTGGTAGGATACCAATAACCGCCCGTTACCGAATAGTAGTAATGGTTCGTTGTGAAATACCGGCCCGAACCAGGCCCGATCATGACGGCGTTCTGACTGACGCCGCCGTTCGCGCTCGGCGTGTGGACCGGGTTACGCCAATCCGCACGGAGATTGTCCGTGGGACCGTCGGCGAGGGCGGCGAAGACCGCCGCGCACCCGATCAGCCATAGGTAAAGTCTATTCATAAAATCCTCCTTTCGTCATGGGAGTTACGGGCCGAAAACATCTACCATGTGCGTGAGTCATTTACGAACGCTTTGTGAATACCGAGGATTTGGACATTGTAGGTGTCCTCCTGGCTCCCCCCGAGCCATCTGGCTTTGACATACCATTTCCCGTTTGAGAGATACGTATAACACTCAACCGCCCCGTCGTAGGTGCTGCCGACCTGATGGCGCTCGAAACCGACCACACTGTATACATAATGACTGGCACCGGCATCGCTGGCGATCAGGGTTGCCACATTGTTGCGCACATTGATTGTCTTGAGCATCATCGGACGGGAGTACGTTGTGCTGGTTGTGACACCGGGGGGATTCCACATCACGAAGCCTTTGCCGTAGACACATTGATTGGTCTTCGGTAATAGATAAACACTGGCTGAAGGCGCCTCGACATAGGCATTCAAACTGGATGACTTCAAAGTGGCGTTTCCTGAACTGGCTGTCAGGGTAACGGAACTGCCGGATATACCGGTTGTGCCGGACGATTTCATCGTGGTGGTAGCATTTGTGACGGCGAAGTTGTTGTTGTTGATTTGAAACGACTTGCCACTCGGCACCGTGAACTTGATATTACCAGCGTAGGGGGAGAAAATCATATCATAGTAAGAATAGTTATAGAGGTATCTCGCATAATTGGAGATACTGGGATTGGCGGTGGAGCTGGCCGAGGAACCGCCGATCCTGACCGTGGTGGTGGTGGCGTTGGAGGTGACATTCATCCATGGGATCGAGTAGGAATTGGGAAGCGCGAGCGATCCGGTCACGGTCAGTTTACCGTTCACCGTGAAACCGCTGTAGGACTGGTTGGCGTACTCCGACGCCTGGGCGCGGAATGCGTAAGGGCCGGCAAGAAGCTGCTGGCGCGGGGAAATCTCGGTCGGGGAGGATATGCTGGCGCCGGTCGGTCCCTGGAGCGGCGTCACGCCGAGCCAGAGGTCGTTGCGCGAGGCGACGGCGACGGCGGTGTCGCTCCAGAGCGCGCGCCAGAGATCGTTGTTCGCATAGGTGTAGCCGAGGTTGGTGGCGGAGGTGTCGCCGAGCATCAGGTTGAAGTAGCCGCCCTTGACGTAGACCGAGTAGCGGCCGCCCCAGATGGCCGTGCCGCCAGAGGCCTGCCGGTAGAGGCGGCACTCAAGCTGGTAGATGCCGTCGGTGTAGGCCGCGCCGGTGGATGGGTTGGCGAGATACCCTTGGTAGTTCATCAGTTTTGGCGTGAACTGGGTGGCGGAGGTTGGCGCCGTGGCAAAAGCGGCGGAAGCAAAGGCAGCGGCGATTGTCGCGCAGATGGTCTTGATGATGTTCGTGTTCATGGTGTTGATTCCTTCTCGTGTGTCAATGGGTTGTTGTGAAAGGGTTTGCTGTCGTTCTTTCAGATTGTCTAGAACCTCTAGAAAATCCAGTCTGACTAGTGGATGACTTCCGTTGTCAAATCGGCGGCGTCGTTCACCTTGGTGAGGCGGAAGATGCCGCGGGTGATGATGGGTTTGCCCTGGCCGATAAGGCCCTGGATACGCTCGGTGTACTCGCCGCCGGTGACGGTGCGGTTCCAGTGTTCGCCTGCCGCTTCTGACGGGTCGTCGGCGAGGAACTTCAGCGTCACGGTGCGCGTCACGCCCCACGACTCGTACTCGCCGTATCCTTCGTCTCCCGACTCTTTCTTGGAAGGCTTCTTGTTGTTGAAGGCGAGGTTGTCGTGTTGCGGATGGAAGGCGTGGACGAAGGGGTTGGTCTTGTCGTCATACGCCTGGGTAAAAGTGGCGGACAGCTCCGCGCCGGCGGTCATAAAATCGCCGCCCTTCAGGGTGAGCGGTTTCATGAAGGGGTAATTCGCGCTCGCCGTGCGGCGGATGGTCGCGTTCGGGTAAAGTCCCCGATAGGCAATCGCGGTGTTCCGGTCGGTAAGCAGATCGGAACCGGACGCGGCGGGTGACTTCATCGCGGTGAAGACCTCCTTCAGGACATTCACGGTACCGTCGTCAGCGACATGGACGATCAAGCGGAACTGGAAGGGATGTGGCGCGGTCATCAGCGCCTCCGCGTCCCATTCCGGCTGGGCGCTGCCGAGCGTCTTGGCGCGGTTGACCTGGCCGAGGACAACCGTGCCGATCCAGAGTCCGGCGGGATTTGACTCGCTTGCGGCCAGCGCGCCGTCAACTCTGGCGCCAACACGATAAAGGCAGGTGCCTTGCGCGCGGGTCACACCGTCGATCACGGAGCCGGCATCGGATATGGCCAGAATGCTCTGGTATGCCGCTCCGAGCGTAGTCTTAACCGGCATCTTGGAGAGATTCGGGCGGACGCGGAACTCAAAGGTGGCTCCCGCCGCAACATTGGTGGTGAAGGGGAAGGTAATCGGGGTGTAAACGCGCTTGGCGAAACCCGACGACATATCGATCGACTCAATCATCAGCTCCACGTTACCGACTGATGTCCCCTGCCCTGTCGGCGGCGCTAACGAAGCCTCGCGCTTGATGGTGATTTTGCGCGTGGACGATGTGACGTTCTTGATCAGGAGCGAACGCGCCACCGCCGTAGAGGTCCACGCCATCACCGCCGCCGAAGAATCGAGCGAGATCTGCAACGGCCCCATGTAGGTCGCCTCGCCATCGCCGGTCGTGGTCAGCCAAATCGCCTGCGAAGGTGCCGTTACCTTGGTGTTGACGCTCATAACAACGCTCGCGTTTGAAGTGTTCACCGAATAGAAGTACGGCGAAGTGAGCGAACTTAGGAATGGCGTGAAATACTCGTAGTAGGTCGTATAGTCCGACGACGAGTACGGCGACGCGTCCACGCCCACCAGATTAAGCTCGCCCAGATAGATCTTCCCGTTGGGGATGGCGGGCGTACCCTTGATCTTGATGGTGGTTGCGGCGGACGTCTTGACCAAATACCGCTTGCCGCCGATAACCCGCCCGAAGGTCGAAGGTTCGCCGCTGTTGCGGTACCAGTTGCAGAAGTCAGTCACCGCCGAACCCGTGCCGTCGTCCAACCGATCCCGGTTCCACCACGACACCTGCGTAATTTTCGTATCGGAAAAGACCTTAGCGCACTCCGTTTCCGCCGGATTTACCTTCAAATAGATGGCGTTCCACCCCGCTTGGAGCGAAATAGACTGCTCCATCCATTGCGCCCGTCCCGCTAATGGAAACAGGGCGGCAATCGATAAAAGCACGCCGGACAATGCAGTCCTAAGCTTTATTCTTCGTATCGACATCCCAACTTCTCCTTCCCGTCATCATTACGCGATTGCAAAATACCCCTAAAAACGGGTGTTATTTTACCAGCGAACAATGGTTAAAGTCAAACAGATATTCATTAATTTCTCTTTGCATTTACTTTACCACCTTTTGTTGCCGCAACGGCTCATCATCCGCCGTAAATTGCCGAAAAGACACCATGCGCCAACACGCGAATGGATAATACCCCCCCCCCATGTCAAGCGAAAAAGGTTGATAAAGCGAAAAAAGTTATCAACACAGGCAATCTGCCAAATGCCGCCGGGAACGCGCAAAGAAGCTTCCAGACAACAAAACTCAATCTGATGCAAAACAACCATTTTTCGATTAAAGCGTGTTTGCCCTTGCTTGCAGGAGGCCGTTTTAGTATAATATGCCGCATTTTCGTGACCGGGGCACAACCATAGGGAAAAACGGTTTCGCGGCAAGCGCGGACTTGAAATAGTGCCCTTGAGGATTTCCACGATTTTGAGGTACTTCAGCAATGGATACGGTTTATTTTGACAATAACGCCACTACGATGGTGGCACCGGAGGTTCGCGAGGCAATGATGCCGTTTTTTGGCGACCTCTACGGTAACCCGTCGAGCATGCACGTTTTTGGCGGACGGGTGGCCAAATACGTCAACGAAGCCCGCGAGCGGGTGGCGGAGTTTATCCACGCCGACCCATCGGAAATCGTCTTTACCAGTTGCGCCACCGAGAGTGACAACACCGCCATCCACGGGGCGGCGGAGGCGTTGGGCCCGGAAATGAAGGTGATTACCACCAAGGTCGAGCATCCTGCGGTGCTGGGCCCGTGCCGGCGGCTTAAACGGATGGGCCACCCGGAGGTGGAACTGCCGGTGGACAACGGCGGCAATCTGGATTTGGAAGCGCTGCGCGAGGCGCTCAAAGGCGGCGGCCCGGCGCTGGTGAGCGCGATGTGGGCAAACAACGAGACCGGCGTGGTGTTCCCGATTAAGGAAATCGCCGAAATTGCCAAGGAAGCCGGGGCGTTGGTGCATACCGACGCGGTGCAGGTGGCGGGTAAGATTCCGGTGGACGTGCGCGAGGTCCCGGTGGACATGCTATCCATGTCCGGACACAAGTTCCACGCCCCCAAGGGAATCGGCATCTTCTACATTCGCAAAGGTACCCGGCTGCCGACCTATATGATTGGCGGACATCAGGAGCGCGGCCGCCGCGGCGGCACCGAGAACGTGCCTTATATCGTCGGATTGGCCAAAGCGGCCGAATTGGCCACCGCCTCCATGGCGAGCGAGGCCGAGAAGGTGCGCGCGATGCGCGACCGGTTGGAACAGGGGCTGCTCGCCACCTGCCCGGACGCCAGGGTCAACGGCGACCCGGCGCACCGGTTGCCCAACACCAGCAACATGAGCTTTGAGTACATCGAGGGCGAGGCGATCATCTACCACATGAGCGACGCCGGGATCTGCGCTTCCACCGGGTCGGCCTGCGCGGCGGGCTCGCTGGAACCGTCGCACGTTATCCGTGCCCTCGGGGTGCCGTTCACCGCACTGCACGGCTCAATCCGCTTCTCGCTAAGCCGGTACAACACCGAGCGAGAGGTTGACTACGTGCTGGAGCAGATGCCCAGGATTGTCAAAAAACTTCGGGCGCTGTCGCCGTTCAGCAAAGGCGACACCCTGCCGGTGGAAATTTAAGTACCAGCGAATTTTGGAACAGCAATATGTCGATTGAGAGTTACGACGACAAATCCATCCAAACCCTGTCGGCGATCGAGCACATCCGCAAACGTACCGGAATGTACATCGGGCGCACCGGCGACGGTTCACAGTACGAAGACGGTATCTACATCCTGCTCAAGGAGGTGTTGGACAACGCGGTGGACGAGTTTATCATGGGCTGCGGCAAGCGCATCGACATTTCTCTTGACTACAACTCCGGCGCGGTGGCGATCCGCGACTACGGGCGCGGCATCCCGCTGGGAAAAGTGGTGGACTGCGTTTCCAAGATCAACACCGGCGGCAAATTCAACGACGACGTCTTCCAGTTTTCGGTCGGCATGAACGGCGTCGGCACCAAAGCGGTGAACGCGCTGTCAACCGATTTCGAGATCCGCTCCTACCGCGAAGGGGAATTTTCCGAGGCATTTTTCAAATGCGGACAGCTGGTTTCCCAGCTGCGGCGCAAAACAGAACGCCCGGAACGCAACGGCACTTACGTGCGGTTCATTCCCGACCCGACAATCTTCAAAAACTTCCAGTTCCACGAGGATCACGTCGAACGCCGGCTCCGAATGTACGCCTACCTGAACGCCGGGTTGACGCTAAACATCAACGGCAGCAAAATCGTCTCGGAAAACGGTCTGCTGGACTTGATTAACGACGAGGCGCGTTTCGAGCGGCTATACCAGCCCTTCCATTTCCGCACCAAAACGCTGGAGCTGGTGTTCACCCACACCAACCGGTTCAGCGAAATCTACTACTCTTTCGTCAACGGCCAGTACACCCATGACGGCGGTACCCACCTTTCGGCGTTCAAAGAGGGGCTGCTTAAGGCGGTTAACGAATTCAGCAAGAAGAAGTACGATGGCGACGATGTTCGCGAGGGAATCATCGGCGCGGTGGCGATCCGGCTGAAGGACCCGATTTTCGAGTCGCAGACCAAGAACAAGCTCGGCAATCAGGAGATCCGTTCCGATCTGGTGGCGGAAATTAAGAAAGCCGTCGTCGAGATGTTCCACCGCGAACCGACCGAGGCGGAAAAGCTGATCAAGAAGATCGACGAGACCAAAAAACTGCGCTCAGAACTGAACGCGGTCAAAAAGCTCTCCCGCGAGCGCTCCAATGCGGTGTCGGTTCGGGTGCCGCAGCTCAAAGACTGCAAAGACCACCTGCGGCTGGACAAGATCGACAAAAAGACCGGTTTGACCGAGGGCGAGGACACGATGATCTTCCTCACCGAGGGACTTTCAGCCGGCGGCACGCTTACCCAATGCCGCAATCCCCAAAACCAGGCGGTGTTCTTCCTACGCGGCAAGCCGCTTAACGTTTGCAGCCAGAAACGCGACGCGCTCTACAAAAACGTCGAGTTTTTTAACCTCATGAAGTCGCTCGACATTGAAGAGTCGTTGCAGCGGCTGCGTTACGGCAAAATCATTTTCGCAACCGATGCCGATGTGGACGGGTTGCACATCCGAAACCTGCTGATCACCTTTTTCATGCGCTTCTTCCAGCAACTGGTGGCGGACGGGCGGGTTTACATTCTGGAGACTCCGCTTTTCCGGGTGCGCAACAAAAAGGAGCAGCACTACTGCTTCACCGAGGAAGAGCGCGTGGCGGCCATCGCCAAATGCGGGCGCGACGCCGAGATTACCCGATTCAAAGGGTTGGGCGAACTCAACGCCAAGGAGTTCAAGGACTTCATCGGCGAAAACATGCGGTTAACCCCGGTAACCTGCACCGACGATTTTCAGGCGGACAAAACCATCGATTTCTATATGGGAAGCAACACGCCGCAACGGCGCGATTACATCATGAAAAACCTGGTCTGCAACGAAGAGAGCTTTGAATAAATGAAAAAAAAGAACCCCTACCCCGAAAACGAACCGCCGCCCAGCCTGTTTGATCTGGACGATTTTGTGGACATGATTCCCAAGGTGCCGCAAACCCCGGTCGCCGGTACCGACAATCCCGACGAACCGCCGGTGGCGATCCCGCCCCCCACCTCGTTCTTTCCCCATGACAACGGTTTGACCGGCATCGGGCCGTTGCGGAACCTGATGGATGAAAACTTCCTTCAATTTGCCGCCTATTCTATCTGCTCCCGTGCCATTCCCACGGTGGAGGACGGGCTTAAGCCGGTGCAGCGCCGCATTCTCCACGCGCTATGGGAAAAGGACGACGGACGCTACACCAAAGTCGCCAACATCGTCGGCCACACCATGCAGTACCACCCCCACGGCGACGCCTCGATCGGCGACGCGCTGGTGGTGCTGGCAAACAAACTCTGGGGCGAAGGCAAGGGATACGTAATCGACGGGCAGGGAAACTTCGGCAACCTCTACACCGGTATGCCCGCCGCCGCGTCACGTTACATCGAGTGCCGTCTCACCGATCTGGCGAGAAACGAAATCTTTAACAAAAAGACCACCGACTTCACGCCCAGCTACGACGGACGAAACCAGGAGCCGATTCTGCTCCCGTCGAAAATCCCGTTGCTGCTGATGCTGGGGGCGGACGGTATCGCGGTCGGTCTTTCCACCGCGATTCTGCCGCATAACTTCATCGAGCTGCTGGAAGCGCAAATCAACATCATCCAAAAAAAGCCGTTCCAAATCTTCCCCGATTTCCAACTGGGCGGGGTGATGGATGTTTCGGAATACGAAGACGGCAACGGGCGGGTGAAGATCCGTGCCAAAATCGAGAAACGCGACAAGAACAAACTCTCCATCTCCCAGTTGCCGTGGGGCGAAACCACCGATTCGATAATCACCAGCATCGAAGACGCGTACAAAAAGAAAAAGATCAAGATCCGGCACATCCACGATCTGACCGCGCAGCAGGTGGACATCGAGATTGAATTGGCCCCAGGCGAATCGCAGGACAAGTCCATCAAGGCGCTTTACGCCTTCACCACCTGCGAGAAGACCATTGCTTCGCGCCCGATTGTACTGGATGCCGGACGCCCGACCGAGATGACGGTGTCGCAGATTCTACGGAAGAACACCGACCGGCTGCTCTTCCTGCTCAACCGCGAACTGGAAATCCGCAAAAAGGAGTTAGACGACGCCTTCCACAACAAGACGCTGGAGCAAATCTTCATCGAAGAGCGCATCTACAAACTCATCGAAGAGCAAACCACCAACGAAGCGGTGAAACAGGCGGTGCTGGACGGCTTCGTCCCGTTCCGGCCGCGGTTGCGCCGCGATGTAACGCTCGATGACGTCAACCACCTGCTCGAAATCAAGATCCGCCGAATTTCTCGTTACGACATCAACAAGAATCGCGAGGAGATTGAGGCGATCCTGCGCGAAGAGGCCGAGGTTGAATCCAACATCAAGTCGCTCAAAAGCTACGCGGTGCGTTATCTTAAGGCGTTGATTAAGAAATACCGCGACAAATATCCGCGTTGCACCACCATCCAGAACGGCGCGTTCCAGCAAATCGAGGTGCGGGCGCTGACCGCGACCGAACTGACCATCCGGTACGACAAGGAAAACGGATACATCGGCAGTGACGTGCGTGGAGGAGAAGAACTTTTCAAGTGCTCGTCGCTCGACCGCGTGATCGTGGTTTGGCTGGACGGCCGTTACCGCATGATGCCGCCGCCGGACAAGTTTTTCGTCGATAAGACCATGCTGTATTGCAAAATCTTCAGCAAGGAGATTTTGTTCACCGCCGTGTACACGGAACCGCACTACGGGTTCACCTACATCAAGCGGTTCAAGTTCAGCGGCTGCATCCAGAACAAGGATTACCGGCTGGCGCCGGAGAACAGCAAAATCATTCTGCTGGAGGAGGGCACGCCGGAGGGTATCTACGTCAAGTACAAGCCCGCCAAGGCGCAACGCATCCACCAGCAAATGTTCGTACCTTCAGAGGTGTTGGAAAAGGGCGTCGGGGCCAAGGGCATCCAGATGACCTCCAAGGACATCGCCCGGATTTCATCGAAAAAGCCAAGCTGGTGGGATGATTCCGAAAGCTCCCCCAAAGGGTTGTTAAGCTAGGTTAGTCGATAGGGGTTAGCGGTTAGTCGTTAGTGGTTAGTCGTTAGCGGTTAGTCGCTAGTGGTTAGGGGTTAGTCGCTAGTTGCGATTTCACTATCGTCACTTGCCCGCATACTTCAAGAGGGAAACGACTTCGTAATCCTTGAACACCCGTTCGCGCGCGCCAAAGCCCGCCAGCTCAACGACAAAGGCCAATTTGGCGATTTTCCCGCCCAATCTTTCCACCAACTGCACCGCCGCCATTGCGGTGCCACCGGTGGCCAGCAGGTCGTCGATTACCACCACCCGTTGGCCTGGCTTCACTGCATCGCGGTGAATCTGCATCTCCCCAGTGCCGTATTCCAGATCGTATTTTTCCGCGATAGTTTCACGGGGCAGTTTGCCCGGCTTTCTGATCAACACCAGCGGCTTGCTCAGCAGATACGCCACCGGAGCGCCAAAAACGAAACCGCGCGAATCCAAGGCCGTCACCAAATCGAAATCAACATTGCGCAGGGCGTCAACCAGCTGGTCGATGCAGAGCTTGAATCCCGCCGCGGAATCCAAGATTCCGGTAATGTCGCGGAACATAATCCCCGGCTTTGGGAAATCCTTAATCGTAACAATGTAATCTTCCAGATTTTTCATAACAGCTCCCGTTTACAACGTGCCGAAAATACGGTCGCCCGCATCGCCCAACCCCGGCACAATGTAGAAGCTGGAATTAAGCCGCTCGTCGCGCGCCGCCGTGTAAACCGGTACGTCGGGATGTTCGCGCTCGAACCTCGCGATTCCCTCCGGGGCGGAAACCAGGCTCAAAAACTTAATCCGGCGGTAGCCGAATTTCTTAAGCTCCGCCACCGCGTCGCAAGCGCTGCCGCCGGTGGCCAGCATCGGGTCGATCACCACCGCCAGCTCCTCCGCTTTGGCGGGCGGGACCTTGGAATAATATGGAACCGGCTCGGCGGTTTCCTCGTTACGCTGAATCCCCAGCACCCCTACCTTGGCGGACGGCAAGATCTCCAGCATGGAGTTCAACATCCCCATACCGGCGCGAAGAATCGGCACCACCACGACATCGTCGGCAATACGCAATCCGGTGGTTGCCGCCACCGGTGTCACCACCTCCACCCGTTCGGTGCGGATATCCTTAAGGGCCTCATAGGCCAGAAAGGTGGTAACCTCATTAACCAGCTCCCGAAAGATTTTCGGGGGCGTGTTCTGGTCGCGCATCATGGTCATCCGGTGCTCGGCCAACGGATGTTCAAGTACGATGTACATAACGGCCGCTCCAATTTCTTACTGCCAAATGCCGACGGCTACCGCAGCTTAATCATGATGACAAACAAAATCGGGATCAGAAAACCTTGGATCAACACAAAACGCATCAGCACCATCGCATTGCTCCAACTCTTCTCCGAGCGCTCTTTCTTACGGAAAAAGTCGTGCAACGGCAGCCGCACCTTGTGCAGGGCTCGGATCAGCACGAACTGCTTGCGCCGCTCCCGCTCGTCGGGGATCTTGGAAGTGATGCGCACATCGAATCCGAGCACCCGGAAAAACCGAAGGGTGGTAAGCTTAACCAGACCGGTGGCGCCGTTGAGGATAATCATCGGGGCCACCATCAGCAACAGCCACAAGTTGCCGGAGACCAGCACCAACACCCCGATCAGCATCCCCAGAAAACGAGACCCGGCATCGCCCATCAGTACCTTGCTGGGTTCGGCGTTGTACCAGAGGTAACCCGCCACCGAACCGGTCGCGGTCAGGGCGAACACCGCCCAACGCGCCGCGTCGGGCTTGAACGGGATCAGCAGATAGGACGCCACCGGGGCGTACCCCACGACCAAATAGAGCAGGACGATCAGTGACAGCAACGCCTCGATGGCCAGCGAACCGGCCAAACCGTCAACGCCGTCGGAACAGTTGGTGGCGTTGATGCTGACCAACAGCACCATCGTGGCGCAAGGTATGAACGACCATGCCGGCATCAGGTACAACCCCTTGGCAAAGGGCACCCAAACGTGTCCGCCCTGCGCCAGATAAATGCAAGTGGCGGCGGCAAGCGAGGCCAGCAGATCCAGCAGCCCTTTGCGCCACTCCCCCCACGCGCCGGAGCTGCGGTCGTCCAGATAACCGAACACCATGCTGGCGTAAAGCGCGGCAACCGTGCCGTACTCCCAATTTTGAAACGGCACGAACAGCAGCGCGACTGCCAGGATCACCAGTGTGAACACCAGCCCCGCGCCGGTCGGCTTGTTCTTGGATTTCGCCCCACCGTCGGCGGCGAT
The DNA here is from genome assembly GCA_017454745.1 of Kiritimatiellia bacterium. Classification (GTDB taxonomy): domain Bacteria; phylum Verrucomicrobiota; class Kiritimatiellia; order RFP12; family UBA1067; genus UBA1200. Next base: position 25,199 of record JAFTCL010000044.1, on the reverse strand, counting down.
CGCCTTGCCGCGGTCATGCGGCAACCGGTCCCAGAACTTCGGTAACAGCCACCAAGTGAAAAATCCCGCCAAAAGCGACCCGAACGACATCAGCACCAAATGCGACGAAAACAGACGCAACGGCCCCCACAGCTCCGACAAACGGTCGGCAAACCAATACAACATGGCAAATCTCCCAAACGTATTTTATTTAACCGGGGCGGTCAGCCCCATCCTTAAAACCGGCAGAATCTCTTGACGCAACGTGGTGTCAAGGTCAAACAGCACAAACCCCGGGCAACCCGCCCGGCGCACCGATAAAATCTGGTCCACCACCTGCATCGCGTCGAGACGGCTCTCGGCGGCGGTCACCCCGATTCCTGGCAACACCTTTGACGCCAGTTTCGGGGTGCGCGTCTGCATCGCCAACCACTCGTTGAACTTGGCCAACGAGCCGGTGTAATTCATCGGCGCGACGTAATCCACAAGCCCGATGTTCAGCCAGGCTTCCCAATCCTGCCCCACTGCGTCGAGGCACGACGGATACTTGCCGTACACCGCCGCCGTCAGCGTCTTGCCCGGCGCGTCGCGGCGCAGCGTCCGGCGCACATCCTGGACGAAATCGGAAATCTGGCGCGCCCGCCACTGGATGAACTGCTGCCGCCACGCCCCGCTCTTCACCTCTTCCGGCCAATTAGGCAGCACCGGGTCCTGTTTGAAGGACATCCGAAAGCGCGATTTAACATTGTTGCCCAGCGAGGATGGGAAATCCGGGTAACGCACAAAGTCTAGATGCACCCCGTCGATCCGGTATTTTACCGCCATCTCCCGCGCCGCGCGCACCAAATAGTTGCGGACCTCCGGTATCGATGGGTCTAGCCACGGCCGTGCGTTATCCGGGTTCAACAGCCAGCCGCGTTGGCGGAAAATCGCGATCCGGTCGGCCGTCGCGCCCTCGGTGGAGAAACACAATATCCACGCGTGAACCCGCAAACCGTTGGCCTTGGCCGCCCTCACGCACTCCGCAAGCAGGTCGCCCTGTTCCTGAAACAGCTGGGAACGCGGCAGCACTTCGCTGGCGTACCGGGCAAACCCCGCCCCGGCGACATTAACGTAGATGTCGGAAATGCCCGCCGATTTCAGCAACGAGCAGGTCCGCGGCCAGTCGCCGGGATAGAGCCCCATGCCGGAATGGTCCCAGACCGCCCGGATCTCCCCTTTGCGCGGCAGTTGCGCCACCCCGTAAGCTTCGTAGCAAAGCACGCGGAGCGAGGCGGCGGTGTTCCACGCCTCAAAGGATTTCCCCGACCGCAACTGCGCCTCGCCGGTCCGGGCGGCGGCGGTAACCGATTGCCAGGCTTTGATCACCCGCGGCGTATGGTTTGAGGCGAGCCGGGGCGCGAGCTGGTTTTTCAACGCCAGCGACTGTTTCATCGCGGACGCGGCGGCCTGCTGCCAGATTGTCCCGTCATGGGAAGCGGCCAGCGCCAGCAACAGCCGGCCCTTGGCCTCCGAATCGCCGTCCGCCTGCATCACGTGGGTCATCCAGTAACCGGCGGAAGAGGCCAGCCACGCCGGTTCGGCAGTCTGGTTGCCGGCACGGTCGTGCCACCAGGCCAACACCTTGGAACGGCCCGGTATCGGTGCGACCAGAAAAAGATTGCGGGAAATCTGGGCCACGCTGCGAGGAGTGCCGCGCGGGGCGTCATCGGTGAACCGCATCTGCGACCAACGGCCATCCGAGGTGCCTTTCTTGTAGCCCACGGACTTAACCCCCATCAATCCGGCCAAACCCGGGGAAGAGGAGTAACAGACAATCAATTTGCCGCCGCGCTTTACGAAGGCGGTCAACTCCGCCAACTGTGCCGCGCTCGGCGAGGCCATGTAAACCAGCACCGCCACTTTGCGATTACGAAGCGCAGAAGATAGGTTCGTGTCGTCCCCGCGGTCCACCGGCACCCCGGCCTGTTTGTACCAGCGTTCGACATGCGCCGCCAGCGAAGCCGCGTACCGTCGCTCCGACTCCTGCACCGAGCTTTGTCCCGGTACCACCACCACCGGCGCGGCGCATAGTCGGCAAGCCGCCAGCAGACAAAAAATCCAAACCCGAAATCGCATACCCCTCCTTGCGTAAACAAGGAGTTACTTTAACCTTTTTCCACGCGTAATGCAATACAAACCCGCAAAAAATCCTGTTCGCAGGTGAAATTATTAGTAGCCAGTCGCATATAGCCATAAACCGTATAACACCTCTACCCCCTAATCCCTATATCATTCTTCATTTCCAAACTCGTCACTCGTAGTTCGTCACTCTTCATTCCCATACTCCTCCCTAACCCCTAATCCCTCCCACCTATTTCCAGCTTGCTTGCTACAGACGGAATATGGTAATATTTTCCTCACCCTAATTGGAGGAAAGCCTTGTTTTGGGGGTCAGGGTTTTAAAGTCGACTGAAAAGGAGAATGTTGTGAAAAAGGTCATTACGCTACTAATGGCGGGAATATTTGCCGGACGGTGTTTCGGTGCCACGCCGCAGATCATGAACGTGAAGGCGCAGCCGCGGTACCCGTGGAACGGGAAGGTGGATATCTCGTTCGAGGTCGCGGGAGTCGTGATGGCTGGGAATACGAACCAATTATCGTTAACGGTAACGGATCGCGCGACCGGATCGAACTGCGTTGCGGTCGCGTCCGCGGTTACCGGGGACATGGGGATAACGGCGGGGGCGCACCAGGTCATCTGGGATATGCGTGCGCAGGGACTCATGTTCAGGCCTTCCGACATGATGTTTAATGTCTCTTATACGGAACCACGCCCGAATTACCTAAAGTATTGCGTGATCGATCTGTCGGCGGGAGCGAGCGCCACGAATTATCCCGTTACCTATATGGATTCACCCCCCGGTGGCGGGTTCAACACCGACGAGTACAAGACCACGAAACTGGTGCTGCGGCGGATTGAGCCGGGAACCTTCATGATGTGCGGGTCGTATAACGTTACACTCACGAATGCGTTCTACTGCGGCATCTTTGAGGTGACGCAACGGCAGTACGAGCTGGTGATGGATAAAAAGCCAAGTTATTTCGGCGATGCTTCGCATTCTGCGATGAGACCGGTCGAGCTGGTTTCTTACAATGTAATTTTGGGTTCGTCAAGCGGCGCAAGCTGGACCTCGTCATCGGTGGACGACGCATCAAGTTTCTTAGGGAAATTGCGGGTTAAGACGGGGATTGACGAATTTGACCTGCCCACGGAGGCGCAGTGGGATTACGCTTGCCGGGCGGGAAAAACCGGCAAATACAACAACGGCGGTGATTCGGAGGACGACCTGAAACAGGCGGGGAGGTATTGGGACAACGGCGGGAGTGGATATAATAGTCCAAACACCGCGCCGCAGTACGGTACGGCGGTGGTGGGTTCCTATCAGCCGAACGCATGGGGACTTTACGACATGAACGGGAACGTATGGGAGTGGTGTCTGGACTGGTACGGCAGGCTGTCAAGCGGCGTGACGGATCCCAAAGGTTCACCTTCGGGGTCGTTCCGGGTGATTCGCGGCGGCAGCTGGAGCCATTACGCGGTCTATTGCACCTCGTCCTACCGGGACTACTTCAACCCGGCGTACCGGAGCAACAGCATCGGCTTCCGCCTTGCCAGAACCCTGTTCGAATAACGCGCCGCATCGCGAAATCAAACGGCAGAGAGAATGTTTGCCCGTTTGACAGTTTGACGGTTGTAATTAGCGACAGACGACACGCGACAATCGACTAGCGACAAGCTGCTAGCCGCTAATCCCTAATCACTACCCACTAATTTCAACTCGACGCTTGATTCCAACGGATTATTGTGGTAAGCTTCTTTTGTTCATTGTGGCTGACTTGTTTCATTAACAACCAGGAGTTAAACATGAAAGAGAAAAAACTGTTTGCCGTCGATCTGGGCGCATCGGGAGGCAAGTGCTTTATCGGATTTTTTGGCGACAAAACCTTCCGGATGGAGGAGATCCACCGTTTCGCGCACGAAGGGGTGTCTTTCTTCTTGAAGGACGGTAAGGGCAAACTTACCGAGCGGACTTACTGGGACGACACCTGCATCTACCAGAATATCGTAAAAGGTCTCCAAGCCTACCGCCGCGCTTATGGCGCAAAGCTTGACGGCATCGGCATCGACACCTGGGGCGCTGACGGCCATTTCGTGACCAAGGACGGCGATGTGCTGGGCAAAGTTTACTGCTACCGTGACCACCGTCTGGACACGATGTGCGACGAGGTCAAAGCACGTCTGGAGCCGGAGCGGGTTTACGCCATCACCGGCAACCACTTCCAGCCTTTCAACCAATCCAACCAAATGCTTTGGACCGCGACCCGCCATCCAGAGCTGATGGAACTCGCCGCGATTTACCTTCCCATCCCCGCGCTGTTTTACTATTATCTCGGCGGGTGCACTGCGGTTGACTCCACCTTCGCCAGCGTTACCCAAATGATGGACGCCAAGAAGTGCCAGTGGAGCGAGGAGATGCTCAAGGCACTCGGCATCCCTAAATCGCTGATGCCGGAAATCGTTCCGCCCGGAACCAAAATCGGCAAACTACACGCGCCGCTGGCTGCGGCATGCGGACTGAAGCCGACCGACCTGATCGCCGTCGGCTCGCACGACACCGCCAGCGCTTTCGCCGCCGCACCGGTCAAGAACACCAAGAAAGCGCTGATTATCAGCTCCGGCACCTGGTCGTTGGTCGGCAAACTTATCCGCAAGCCCATCACCACCCCCGAAGCGATGTCCTGCGGGCTCAGCAACGAGGGCGGCATCGGCAACACCCGCTTCCTGCGCAACTGCATGGGCACTTGGATCGTTCAGGAACTGCTGCGCATCTGGGAAATCGAGGACGGCAAAAAGATGGAGTGGAGCGAGGTGGACACCATCACCCCGGCGGCTAAACCCTTCACGGCGTTCATCGATCCCGACGACCCGCGCTTCTACAATCCCCAGAACATGGAAAAGGCCATCCGCGAGTTCATCGCCGAGACCAAGCAGTCCGATCCGAAAGACCGCGGCACGGTGTTGCGCATCGTTTACGAATCGCTTGCGCTGAAGTACCGGATGGTCAATGAAATGATCAACCGCGTGACCGGCACCACCACGGAGGTCGTGCACATCGTCGGCGGCGGCAGCAACAACGCGCTGCTCAACCAGTTCACCGCCAACTCCGTCGGAGTACCGGTGCAGGCTGGACCGAAAGAGGCCACCGCTGTAGGCAACCTGATGGTTCAGTCCATCGGCGCCGGGATTCTGCCCGACCTCAAGGCCGCGATGCCGTTGATCAAATCGGCGTTCCCGATCAAGACTTTCAAACCGGAAGACGCTGAAAGCTGGAATGCCGCCTACTCCAAGTTCACCAAACTGATCAGGAAGTAGCAGCCGCTATGAACGAAGAGTTGGATCAGCTCCAGTTAAACGGGTTAAGCGTCTCCTGCATTATCGGGGACCTTCCGGAAGAACGATGCCAAGAGCAGGTGCTGCTGGTGGATGTCGCGCTTTTCGCCGATTTGTCGGCGGCGGAGGCGAGCGATCTGCTGGCCGACACCATCGATTACTCGGCGTTGGCGGGGCTGATCCGCGAACGGCTGCGCAGCGCGCGCTGCCGCATGATCGAGCACGCCGCCGGCATTGTGGCGGCGGCGTGCCTCGAATCCGAATTCGTCCAAACGGTGCGCGTCCGCATTGAGAAGGCGGGTACCGTGGTCGGGCTGCGCAACGCGGCGGTGGAAATCACCCGCCGCCGAAAACAATAATTACGGATTTCCGCCATGGTAAAGAAAGCACTGGTGCTCGCCGCCGGATTCGGATCGCGCCTGCGCCCCCTCACCGAAGCCATCCCCAAACCGCTGTTGCCGTTATGGAACGTGCCGCTGATAGAACACGCGCTGCTCCGGTTGGAAAGCTGGGGGGTGACAGATATCATGGTGAACCTCCACTGGAAAGCCGACGCGCTTGAACGCTATCTGTTGTCCCGCAAGGGCGAAGCGAAAATCACGCTGTCTAAGGAAAAGGAAATTTTGGGCACCGGTGGGGCGCTTCGACCGTTGCGCCGTCAAATCGGGAATGACCAATTCTGGCTGCTGAACGCCGATATCGCTTTCTCGGTGGAACCCGAGCCCTTTATCGAAGCGGCAAACCAGCCCGGTTCGCTCGGCGCGGTATGGCTGGAACCCGACCGCGGCCCAAGAACGGTGGAAATCGATTACGCCGGACGCATCACCTGCTACCACAGCATCGAGCCAGGGGTGGACGGCAACTATACCTTCTGCGGATTGAGTCTGCTTAAGCCGGAAATTTTCAAATACCTGCCGGAGAAAAATTTCTGCACGATCATCGAGGCCTTTGAGGCCGCGATGTATGACAACCGGTTCATGCGCGGCGTGGCGGTGCAGGGCAGCTATTGGGCGGATACCGGCACACCGGCGAGCTATCTGGACGTGCACCGAGAGACCAAACGGCGCGCCCGTAAAAATCTGCCGGGCGGAGAACTATACGCGCCCGAAGCCGACCGGCTGCCGCTGGATTTGCCGCACTTTTTCTGCATCGGGCCGAACGCCAAAGCCGCGCCGGATGTTAAAGGATCCGACAGCATACTGATTGGAAACATTCGGGTAGAGGGAAACACCTCGGCCACGAACTCGGTTCTGGTCGGCTCCGACGATCCCAAACACCCGTTATCCGTCGGCGGAAAGCGCAGCAACCAGCTTAACGGTCAGCTGGCGTTGGCGGACACGCTCATTAACGAACCCGCGCTTAAGCCGCTGTTGGAGCAACTGGGTTGGGCCGGAGAAACCGCAGTGTCGTGTTTGGGCGCCCGCGGCTCCAACCGCACGTTTTGGCGGCTTTGGCACGGCGAGAACACCGCAATCGCCGTCTCCTACTCCACCGATCGTTTTGAAAACACCCGTTACGCCGGACACACCAGACTGCTAGCCGAATGCGGTGTTACCGTACCGGCGGTACTGGCCGACATCCCCGAATCGCAATGCCAGGCGTTTGAGGATTGGGGCGAGGACTCCCTGCAACAGCGGATGCTGGGCAACCCCGGCAAAGCCCTGGATTGGTATCCCGCCGTTATGGCGCTTACTGCCAAACTGCATGGCCCGGTCACGGACAAAGTCAAGACCGACGGCGTTGCCCTTGAACCACCGTTCGACCGCGCCCTGTACAAATGGGAACGCCGGCTTTTTGAAGACTATCTGTTGAAAGAACGTTTCGGGTTCGAGGACGGTTTACCCGCCGATGTCCGCAAAGAGCTGGAAGCCGTGGCCGAAAAACTCATGTCCATGCCTCAAGTGGTGGTACACCGGGATTTGCAGTCCAGCAACATCCTGTTCCGGCACAAGACACCGGCAATGATCGATTTCCAGGGAATGCGCATGGGACCGGCGGTGTATGATTTAGCCTCGCTGCTGTACGACCCTTATGTGGAAATTGACGAAGCCGCCCGCAAGAAACTGTTGGACGAATACGCGAAAACCGGCCCGAACGCCCCAACGGAAGAAGAACTTGCGCTGGGCGCGGTGCAACGGCTCATTCAAGCGCTGGGCGCATACGGAAGATTGGCGTCGGTAGGACAAACCGCCTTTACCCGCCATATCGCGCCGGCGTTGGACCGATTGCTGGAGGTCGCCGACCAATGCGGTTTAAACGCCCTGGGGGCGCTAACCGAAGAACTCATCCACCGGGAAGAGCAGCGGTTACGAATGGGGGGAGTATAGCAGTTTGACGGTTTGACGGTCGGGAAAATGAAAAACTAAGAATTATGAGTGAAAAATTATGACAGAATTCTTCATTCTTCATTTCCAAACTCGTCACTCGTCACTCGTAACTCATAACTCCCCAACTCTTCATTCTTCTCTCTTCATTTTTCATTCTCAAAACCCTAACCCCTAAGAAGCATCCTATGTCGCATTTTTACCAGGATATACATTTGGCAAGAATAGAAGCGCTTTTGCAGCGGCTTAAGCATGAGGTGTTGCTTGACGAGCGGCCACTGACGCTGACCGTAATGACCACCCGCGAGCCGGTGCCGTTTTCCGAACGCGCCACCGCCGCCACCCGCCCGATCCGAGAGGGCGAACATTGGGGCGGCGCATGGGAGTGCGGGTGGTTCCATATCACCGGGCAGGTCCCGCCGGAATGGCGCGGCCGGGTGGCACTGCATCTCAATTTCGGCGGCGAGGCTTGCGTATTTGGCGCCGACGGCTGTCCCGCTTACGGGCTGACCAACGGATCGGTATTTGACCACGCTTTCAATAAGGACATTTTCCCGTTTTTGGACAACGCCGCAGGCGGCGAACCGATTGACCTGTGGGTCGATGCGGGGGCAAACGGCCTGTTCGGCGTGGACCGTTGTATCGATCCCGATTGGATCGATGACCAAACCGCGCTCCACGGGACTTTCGACGGTACACTCCGCCGCGCAAGGGTTTGCCGGTTCGATTATGACGCCTGGCAGTTGTGGCTGGATTTCGGAGTGCCGGTGAACCTCATCAAGGCGCTTCAGCCCGGTACCGCACGCCGTATGGGGTTGCTCCGCACCGCCAGCCGCGCCGCCGGCATCCATGCCACGCAAGGGGCGGCGGCGGCGCGACGCGCCATCGCCAACGCTTGGGCGGTCGGCCCGGATCCGGCTGCACCTGACGTTTACGGCGTGGGCCACGCGCACATCGACGTGGGCTGGCTTTGGCCGTTGCGCGAAACCGTCCGCAAATGCGAACGCACCTTTTCCAGCCAGCTCGCACTGATCGACAAGTACCCCGATTACGTTTTCGGAGCGTCACAGGCGCAGCTCTACGAATGGATGGAACAGCGCCACCCGGACCTCTTCAAAAAAATCCAACGCCAAGTCGCCGCCGGACGCTGGGAGATCCAGGGCGGTATGTGGGTGGAGGCGGATTGCAACCTGCCGGACGGAGAATCGCTCATCCGCCAGCTGCTGGTGGGCAAAAACTATTTCCGCGACAAATTCGGCGTTGTGGTGCGCAACCTCTGGCTGCCGGACGTGTTCGGTTATTCCGGCAACCTGCCGCAAATTTTGAAGCGTTCCGGGATCGACTATTTCCTGACCCAGAAACTCTCGTGGAACCGATACAACAAGTTTCCGCACAACACTTTCTGGTGGCGGGGAATAGACAGTTCGACCGTATTGGCCCACTTCCCGCCGGAGGATGCGTACGACTCAGATCTCACCCCGGCACTGTTGCGCCGCCACGAGACCAACAACGCCGAAGCCGGTCTGGTGCAGGAGGCGATCTGCCTGTACGGAATCGGCGACGGCGGCGGCGGCCCGAGTGAAAACCATGTCGAACGCGGCTTGCGTTGCCGGGCACTGAACGGTTGCCCCAAATTCCATTTCGGGTTCGCCCAGCCGGTATTGGAAAAGATGGCGGCATACGGCGATGAGCTTGACACTTGGTCCGGCGAACTTTATTTCGAGATGCACCGCGGCACGCTTACCTCACAAGCTGGCATCAAACGGGCTAACCGCAGATGCGAAGAGGCGTTCCATGCCGCCGAGACGCTGTCAGCGCTCGCGACATTCAACACCGGCGCCGATTACCCGTCGGGAAAAATGCTTGAGCTTTGGAAACGTTTCCTCACCAACCAGTTCCACGACATTCTGCCCGGTTCCTGCATTCACCGGGTCTATGCCGAACAGGTTCCGGAAATCGAACGCATTATCGCCGAGCTTAACGCAATGCAAGAAAGCGCCGCCGCCAAACTGCTTACTCCCGAACCCGGCGCCACCACCTGGTTCAATCCATCCCCCACCCCGTATTACGGCTTGGTGACCATGGCCGACGGAATGCGGCGCACGCTACATGTTCCGGCAATGTCGTTCGCCACCCTGCGGCAATACCCGTTGCCGCCAACTGTGGAAAGCCCCATTGACGGCAATGGCATAGTATTGGAAAACCGATTTGTCCGTTACACATTAAACCCCGGAGACATGACATTGCGTTCCTGCGTTGACCTCCAGACCGGACGCGAATTTATCCGTCCCGGCGAACCCGCCAACGTGTTGCGGATATTCCACGATATCCCGCCCCGCTGGGACGCGTGGGACATCGAAGAATACACCGAGGAAATGTGTCTCGGCACCGCTAAAACTGAACAGGTAACGCGGTTTGACGGAGTGGCAGGTTGCGGAGCAAAAGCGATTATGGCCATCGGCAGCACCAGATTAAACCTGACCGCAAGGCTGTTGCCGGATTCACCGCGGCTGGATTTTGAAATATCGTTGGACTGGCAGGAGCGGCATAAACTGTTGCGGGTGTTTTTCCCGGTGGCGGTCGAATCCAACGTTGCGAAATTTGAAATCCAGTACGGCACGGTTTCCAGACCCGCCACGGACAACACCAAATGGGAGCACGCGCAGTTTGAATGCGTCGGGCACCGGTTTGCCGATTTGTCGGAACCGAACTTCGGCGTTGCGTTACTCAATGACTGCAAGTACGGTTACCGCGTCAAGGGACACGTGTTGTCACTATCGTTGTTGCGCGCCCCCACGGAACCGGATCCGGTTGCCGACATCGGTGAACAGCGGTTCCGTTACGCATTTCTGCCGCATCAAGGCGAACTGGCGGATTCCAACGTTTGGGACGAAGCCAACGCGCTTAACCAAGGCGTGGCAAGATTTGAAAACATGGCGGCAACCAATCCGGCCGCCCTTCCGATACAGGCCGAAGGGGTGGAACTTACCGTACTCAAAAAGGCGGAAAAGGAAAACTGCCTGGTGGCGCGGCTGGTGGAACGCCGCGGTGTCCGCACATTGGCGAAACTCCATGCGGCGGAAAATGTTAAACTAGCGGAAACCGACCTTATGGAATGGGAGGATCTGGGCGAGATTGATGCCGACAAACCGTTGGAGTTCGCGCCTTTTGCAATCAGAACCATAAAGCTTTACTTCTGAACATGAAACGCATAACCGCAAATTTGACCAGCGTTTATTTGATGGCGGCTACCGCCTTGTCCGCGTCTGGACGGGAGCTGCGCGTTGGGCCGGGAGAGGAATTTCCCAAACCCAGCGCCGCAGCAGCAGCCGCCGCCGATGGCGATACCGTGGTGCTGCGCAACGGAACCTACCGTGGCGACGTGTGCGTTTGGAGACAAAACCGGTTAACCATCAAAAGCGCCGGGACCGGCAAAACCATCATCGATGCCGACGGCGAATGCTGCCAAGGTAAAGCCACTTGGATTGTTAAAGGCAACGACACACACATCAGCGGAATTACTTTCCGCGGGGCGAAATCGCCCGACAAAAACGGCGCGGGGATTCGACTTGAGGGAGATAACCTCACCCTGACCGGATGCGTGTTCCACGACAACGAAAACGGGGTGTTGTGCGGGGCGCTACCCGACTGCACCGTAACCGTAAACCGTTGCGAGTTCTTTTCCAACGGGGCCGGCGACGGATATTCCCACAATCTCTACATCGGAAAAATCAAAAAACTGGTTTTCAAAAACAGCAAATCCCATCATGCACGAATTGGCCACAACCTAAAAAGCCGGGCGTTGGAAAGCGTGGTGGAAGACAGCGAGTTCGACGACGGAAAAGACGGCACGTCTAGTTATCTGGCCGATTTCCCCAACGGCGGGATCATCACCATCCGTAACTGCAAATTCCACCAATCCGCCAAAGCTTCCAACGCCATAATGGTGGCGGTGGGCGAAGAATCGCCGCCGCATCCGCAGCAAAAACTGGACATGAAGAACAACCGGGTCACCAACCGGCGCGAACACGGAGTGTTCCTGAAAAACCGGTTGGAAGATATGGCGAAAAAAGAAACCGGGGCATCATCCGCTAAAAAGCCCGACAAAAATCGCTAACGGAACAACTCGTCCAAATCCAACCGGTACAGAATCTGAGTGTAGTCGTATCGCGGGGTCTTCGGCGGTTTGTCGGCGAACGACGAAGTGTATGTCCCCTCAAAAAGCAATACCCGATCGTCATCGGCGGTCAACTCCGGATGCATCAGAGGATTGTAAAATGTATAGTTGTCATGCGACAGCACCTTGACCGCGTTTTCCCACGGCCCGGTCGGTTCAGCCGCCTCCGCATACCAGATCTCACCGAGAAAACTGCCCTCGCCTCCCCGTTCGCAGAAGATTGAAACCCAACGCTTCCGGTAAGCGTTCCATGCGATTGAACCGCGCACTGCGGTAACCTCGCGCTTGCCGTCCGCGGAACGCACCTTGCGCTGCGGTGTCAGTATTTCCCACTGGCTGCGGTCTCGCCATCCCTCATACGTAGCCGGACATTTTAAATGCGGGAAGGGATCGGCAAACAATAGCCAGCGTTTACCGTCGCCGTCCGTCCAAAACACCGGGTGCCCGTCCGTAAACACCGGAACCCTTTCACCGGCCTCCGAACGGCGCCACAGCACTTCTACCGACTCGAACCTGGAAAGCCGGTCGTTCCAAACACACTGGCCAATCGCTTTGGGCGTCATCGGATTGGCGATGCGGAAATATGACGCGCAAAGCTTTTCTTCGCCGGACTTGTCGCGCAACCCCACGGTGCCGAAGATCCATGTCGGTCCTTCCTCCGAATCCATCCGCGCCACCCCGCGCACCCGGCCTTCGCGGTTGCGAAACCATTGGTACGGCGGAAGCACCGGCGGCTCGAATTTTTCAAAAGGCTTCAAACCGGTGGTAGCGGCAGAGGCTTGGAAAACGCCGAGCGGATAACCCGGCACATTGGTGTCGCCCCAAAACCACCACAAGCGGTCGCGGTAACTGGCCACCTGAACCGTGTCGCATCCGAATTCGCCGCTCTCTTTCCAATCCAAGCGTTCGCCGCATTTTTGGCTCTCGGCGAACAAACCGCCGCCGGTTAAGCGACCCAATCGTTTCGCCTTACAATAACGGTCCACTTCCACCTTTAGCCGACGACCGGGTTCAGGCCGCAACCGCACTCCGGCGTATCCGAAATTGTCCTTCTTGATCCCGTACCCGTGGCCTTTGATATCAAACCACACCTCGCGGTTCATCAGCTCCGGGGCGTCCATCGCGATTACCCCGGCGTTGTCGGAGAAAAACCGCAACTGATGGGTGGTGCGCAACTCTACCAACGGCACCGGCCAGCCGTTTTCACGGTCAACCACCTCAATCCGGCAAGGTTCAATCCCCAAGGCGGCAAGCGCCGCAAGTACCACCGGAAACATGGTTACGGACGTTTTGACCACACTACCTCCCCCAATGATGGTACGGGTCAACCACCTGTTGTCCGTTTTTGCGCATCACTTCCAGATAAACCTGCTCCGTGGCCCGCACAGCGCGGTCCCAAACGAAACCCGCGGCCTTGACGTAGCCGGCGCGGATCTTGTCGCGACGGAAGGATGGGTGATCCAGCAGCAGACTCACCGCGCTGGCAATTGACGATGTGTCGCTGGGGTCGCAGGAAACCGCCGCGTCGCCGCAGTTCTCCACCGCCGCTCCGCCCGAACACACCACCGGACAACCGCAAGCCATCGCCTCCAGCGGCGGCAAACCGAACCCCTCGTCATGAGAAGGAAATACAAAAGCCTGCGCCAGCGAATACATTACGCCGAGGTCGTCCAACTCCACGTAACCAGTTCGCATCACCCGATGCCGGATACCGTAACGGCGCACCACCCGGTCGATTGCGGCTATCGACTCCGGGTCCGCCGCGCCTGCCAACACCAGATGCAGATCGGGGCGTTCGCCTTGGACGATATCAAACGCGCTGATCAACCCGGTAATGTTTTTGCGTGACGTAAGGTCACCCACAAAAAGCAGGAAAGATGACGGCAACCGGTACTTCTGACGCACCTGCTGCTGTCGGCTGAAATTTTCGCAGCGGGCAAGTCCAGGAGTAAGACCGGGCGGAACCACCTGGATGCGATCGGCGGCGAACGGGAAACGCTCCACCACGTTGCGGCGGGTGTGTTCGGAAAATACGATTATTTTATTGGCCCGCCGGATGGAGGGCGGCATCAGCAATTTGTAATGCATCCGGTTTTCACGCCCGCAAAACTGGGGATGGGTCATCACGTGCAAATCATGCACCGTCAATACCAGCGGGCAAGGCGACAGCATCGGAGCCACATAGGCTGGCGCGTGCAGCAGCGAAGCGCGGGAACGCATAAGCAACACCGGAAGCACGGTCTGTTCCCACAGGATGCGCATCAGTCTCGACTTTGACACCCCACGCACCTCGCGGAGACGCAGATGCGGACGTGCCGGTATCGGGCGGTGACCGGTCGGCACACAAGCGCAAACCGGCAGTTTGCCATACTGGGCCAATGCCGCCGCCAACTGGTGGACGGTCACTTCCACACCCGAATACGGCTCCCTCAACACCATTGCATCGTAAAACACCCGCATCGCACACCCCGCCACCTAAAGCTGTCCGGCATACCCCATCCGCTGCAACAGCCAGAAATTTTTCATCCAGTCCCGCTCGATCTTTACCCAGATATCAAGCTCCACCTTAACGCCGAATATTTCCGAAAGTTCCGGTTCCGCCTGACTCCGCACATAGCGTATCATCCGCCCTTTCGGTCCGATCACAATGCCTTTTTGCGATGGGCGGTTCACATAAAGTGTCACCACCACTTTCCACGCATCGTCCGTTTCGGTAATCTGCTCCACCAAAATCCCGATTTCGTGGGGAACTTCATCGCGCAGCTTAAAGAGCAGTTTTTCCCGTATCGCGTCGGCTATCGCCAATTTGCGCGGATAGTCGGTAACCACGTCTTCCGGGAAGAGCAAACCGGAGGTGGGCGTCGCCAATGCGAACAGCTCGTCAATCAGCGGAGATACGGTCTTGGGATGCAACGCCGACACCGAAACCCACTTGACGTCGCGCCGGATTCCTTTTTCGGTTTGAATCTGTTCCCAAAGCTCTTGGAACCGCTCGGCGTATGAAGGCTTCAAATCGTTTTTGTTCAGCACGAAAACCAGCGGCTGTTCGGCAAACACCGCCCGCCGCATCCAGCCGTCATCCTCCATCCGCGGATGCCGTGAAGAATCGAACACCACCGCCAGCACGTCCACCCCGGCCGAAACCTGCCGCGCCATGCGGTTCATTAGCGTCCCCAGCACACCCTCGGATTTGTGCAGTCCGGGGGTGTCCAAAAACACCAATTGCCCGCGAGGCTCGGTCAAGATGCCGCGAACCGTGTTGCGGGTGGTCTGCACCACCGGGCTGACGATGCTGATTTTCTCGCCCACCATGCCGTTGAGCAACGTCGATTTCCCGGAATTGGTGCGCCCGACGATCCCCACCACCGCGCAGCGGGTTTGGTTTTCGCCTGTATTCTCCAGATTCTCCATAACCGCTCCTTACGGCATCACGGCGGCGGGATTGACCACATTGCCGCCAAAATACGTCCCCTGCCCCGTGGCATCCAGCACCGCGCGCCACAAGTCGCCGCGCAGGCTCACCTTCTGCCGTTCGATTGTTGCCAGCCGGATCGGCACCAGCGTGTACCATTCGCCCTGATTGCCCACCACGCAGTCCGTCCGGCCCGCCAGCGCCGCGTGGACCGCATTGTGAGCCAGCATATAGCAACGGATCGCATCGGTACCTTTGGCCGGCACACTGCGAATGGTATAGCTGGGATCAAAGTATTTCACCGTCACCGAGCGTTCTTTTTTCGAGAAATACTCGTTGATTTTCACCCGCAGGAACTCGCCGATGTCTTTTTTCAACAGATTGCCGGAGGCGTCGCGAACCTCGCGGCTGTCTTTAATCAGCTGTTGGCCGGCGCCCTCGGCCACAACGATAACCGCGTGATCCTTGCCGGATTCAAAACGCCGCTCCAGCGCCCGCAGCAACCCGTTCTCGCCCTCCAGCTCAAAATCCAGCTCCGGCACCAGACAGAAGTTAACCACCGGATTGGCCAGCGTCGCGTAAGCGGTGATGAATCCCGAATCTCGCCCCATCAGCTTAACCAGCCCGATGCCGTTGAACACCCCCTTGGCTTCGGTATGGGCGGCGCGGATAATCGGGATTGCCTCTCCGACCGCGGTCTCGAAACCGAAACTGCGGCCGATGAACATCAGGTCGTTGTCGATGGTCTTTGGAATGCCCACCACGCTAATCGCCAGATTGCGGCGTTTGCACTCCTGCGCAATGTCGTGGGCGCACCGCAATGAACCGTCGCCGCCGATGCAGAAAAGCAGGTTGATGTTCATCCGGGCAAGGGAATCGACCAACTCTCCGGTGTCTTGCTGGCCGCGGGCGGATCCCAGCATCGTTCCGCCGCGCTCGTGGATGGTGTCCACCGTGTCCGGGTCCAGCATAATCGGGCGGTAGCCGTATTTTGGGATCAGCCCCGCGTAACCGTAGCGAATGCCGTAAATGGTGTGGATGTTGTAATCGAAGGTAAGAATCTCAACCAGCGCTTTGATCACATGGTTCAACCCCGGGCACAGCCCGCCCGCCGTGACAATCGCCACCCGGCTCCACGCGGGATCGTGGAAAATCTTGCGGTGCGCCCCGGCGCGTTCAAACGAAGGCTGCACCCCCATGCGCTTGGCCGCGTAATTAAGGAAACTCGCGTTTTCAGTAACCAGTATGCGATCGTTGTCGTCAATAAAATCGCGGCTGCGCACCGGAGAATCAATCTTGCATTCCCCCAAACGGTCCACGTTGAGCGTAAACTCGTCCGGATCCGACAGAATTTTCTCAAAAACCGACATCGCACTTCTCCAAGAAATAAAACCGTCAACAAAAAGCCCATCAGCGGAACATACTCGCCAAACAAACAATGATATTTTACTCCTAACCGGCGCACAAAATCAATGACAAAAATCCAATACGCAGAATTTGGCTTGTCCGTCGGCCCTTTTCAGTCGATTTGCGGTTTTTGGGCGATTGAGCTTGATTTCGCCGATTAAATCCGCTATCATGTTACTATTGATAGTTGCGTTAGGTCCCTGCGGTGGGGACGCGCAATGACAAGGAAAGCGGGTTAATGATGGGCAGACTACAGTTTTGGAACGAGCGGGCGGAAACGATGTCCCGCGATGAATTGTCGGCATTGCAGCTTGAACGGCTGAAATGGGTGGTTAAACACGCGTGGGCGAACAACGATTTCTACCGCGCGCGGCTCACTGCGGCAGGCATCGGCCCGGACGGCATCAGTTCCCTCGAGGATTTAAAGCATCTGCCATTCCTGACCAAAGCCGACTTCCGGGACCAGTACCCGCTGAATATGCTTTGCGCAAACCGCCGTTCGATCCGCGAGATCCACATGAGTTCGGGATCCACCGGCACCCCGGTGGTGATGGCTTATACCGAGGCCGACATCGACCAGTGGGCGGACTGCATGGCGCGTTGCTTCACAATGGCGGGCCTGGAGCCGGGCGACGCGTTCCAGATTATGCCGACTTTCGGACTTTTCAACGGCGGCTTCGGCTGTTACCACGGCTGCCGCAAGGCGGGATTGTTCTGCGTTCCGGCCTCTTCTGGCAACACTGACCGGCAAATCAAACTGATGCGCGATTTTAACGTCAAGGGTTTCTGTTCCGTGGTGTCGTATGTGCCGAGGATTATCGAAAAACTCGATGCCGACGCTTCCGGCAACCACGACATCCCGTCGCTTCAAGTGGGCATTTTCGGCAGCGAAACCTTCTCTGACGAAATGCGCATCCGTATTGAGAAACGGCTCCACATCGAGTGCTTCGACATTTACGGCATGACCGAAACGGGCGGCATCGGGACTACCGGCCAGGACTGCAAAGCCCACGCCGGACTGCACGTTTGGGAAGACCAGTACCTGACCGAGATCGTGGATCCGAGCACCGGCGAACCGGTTCCGGACGGCGAGTACGGCGAGGTGGTGTTCACCTCCTTGACCCGCGAGGCGGTGCCGATAATCCGCTACCGCACCCACGACATTTCGCGCATCGTTTCGCGTGAAAAATGCGAATGCGGGCGTACCCACCTGCGTATCGACCGCATCACCGGACGCACCGACGATATGCTGATTGTCAAAGGGGTGAACTTCTATCCCCGCCAAGTGGAACAGGCGCTGATGGAAATCCCCGGTGTCTTGAACGAATTCCAGATTATCCTCGAAGAGTACCACGGCATGACGGATGTCATCATCAACGTGGAAGCCGAGGAGGGCGTTACCGGGCACACCGTGGCCAAACATCTGCGCGAACGCCTCGGCTTCCTGCCTAAGGGTGACGTGTTCAAGCCCGGTACCCTGCCCCGCAACGAGGGCAAGGCGGTTCGGGTAATCCGGGTCAAGAAGGATTAGCAAGTTCTTCCATAATGCATTTCAACCGCGCCGGGCGGCAGTTTTTCTTCATCACTATCGCGCTTGAAGGGCGCCCAAAAGCCCTGTCGCGCCTTATCGACACCGCCTCCCGCCCGGTTCTGTTGCCCGGCGGCGAGGCGGCAAAGGCCGTGTTGGTCGCAATGCACGGCGTATTCCCTTGCGCCACGGTCTCCGATTATGTGATCATGCCCGACCACATCCATTTCCTGCTCATAGTGGATTACTCGCGCGACCCCGCCTTTAGCCCGCTGTGGGCAAGCCACCGGCTTATGGATGCCGTTGAGCTGGCTTGGCAACAGAACGGTGGTGATGCCCCCAAACCCCCGGCCGAACTTCTAGCAAGAGCAATTGCCACCGCCCGCCAAAACCGCGGCCAACTCACAATAGCGAACACGCCCTTCCTCCAGCAGGGGTTCGGGTGTGGCAGCCATCACGCGCCCACCATCCAGCAAGGGTTCGGGGGCGGCAGCCATCACGCGCCCGCCATCCAGCAGGGGTTCGGGGGCGGCAGCCTCCCGTCCCTTCCCCGCTGGGACCGCCACTGCTACATCGAACTCTCCTTCGATTCCCGGCAACTCAAGACCATCCGCCGCTACATCCGGCTCAATCCGGCACGCGCCCTCTGGAAGGCCCACCATCCCGACCGCTTCATACGTTTCGCCGACATCCGCCACCCCGTGCTCGACCCGGCGCGCCAATGGGATGCCATGGGCAATCTCACGCTCCTCGGCTCGCCATTCCTACACCACGTGCGTCTTACCATGCGTAAAACCGCCGAGGAACACGCCGCCGAAATCGCCGAAACCATCGAGCGCGCCAAGCGCGGTGTCGTGCCGGTGTGCGGCTTCATCTCGCCCGGTGAAAAGGAACTGCTGCGGCGGCTCAAGGCCGAGCCTGCCGCGCGTTTTATCAAGACCGTTCCTTTCGCCCTCCCGCTGCGCTACGACCCCTCGGCCGAAGATTCGCGCGAACTCGCCGCCGACCGGATGCTCATCCTGAGCGGCTTCCCGCAGGGAACCCCGGACTCCCGCGAAAACCTCCGCGAGCGCTGCAACACCATGAACAACTTCGCCGCCGCACTCTGCGCCCGCGCCCAAACCCTAGGCGACACCTAACTCCCGCACCACTCAAACAAGGGCGAGATCCGTCCGTGTAAGTCTGTGGTTACTTTAACATACCCGTCGGATAACGTACTTAACCGCAAAACGATACCTGTCGTCAATCCACGAGTTCTGATACCCCCTTCAGAAGCTTTGCGCCAATACCCTTGCTCGCTTCAGCATCTTCGGCTTTGGGAGCGTTAGAACCTTCGTCAAGCGTTCCGGGAAGCGTCGGAGCCATCAGGATCTTGCCGGTTCCGCGATAAACGTTGACGAGACCTTCACCATTGACCAGCGATCCGAGCAGAGTCTTGGACGAACGCTCCACCGTGAAGTCGAGCGACCCGGACCAGCAAACCGCCATGTTGCCGTCAATCTTCATCACGTCATTTTCGAGGGTAAACTCGAAAAGCTCCTCGCGTGGCACGAAGCTTTCGAGGGCACACACGCCCTCGCCGATAAGGGAGAGATTGAACAACCCCTTGCCGCCGAAGACAGAGGAGAGATTCTTCCGCATGATGATCTTCTCCTGAATACCGGCATCGCACGCGAGGAACATCCCGTCCGTGAGGACGATCCCGTCTCTTCCCCATGACGCGACATCCTCAAGAAGGATGTAGTGATAGGATGGCTCAAGCATCACACATCCATTTCCCTTGTATAGGGGCTTTACGGCGGACTCCTTGGTGACGGCGGCCTTGAGCCAGTTCTTCGCCAGTTGCCCGGCTCCCGTGATCCCGGTCGTAGACTCCACGGCACCGCTGATCCACTGCATCGCACCAGCCTGGATCTTCACGGCGTTACCGTTCAGTTCGCACAACAACTGCCGTTTTGCAAAGCCCATCTTCCCCATGAAGTACTCCTTCATGGCGGTTTTGGGCGTGACGCTTCTGTCGGATTTGTGCTCCAAGA
This sequence comes from Kiritimatiellia bacterium, assembly GCA_017454745.1. Taxonomy (GTDB): domain Bacteria; phylum Verrucomicrobiota; class Kiritimatiellia; order RFP12; family UBA1067; genus UBA1200. Next base: position 4,902 of record JAFTCL010000044.1, on the reverse strand, counting down.
CCATGAAGCACCCCATCTGTTCCTTCTGGACAATGTTGGCATTATCCAGCACGTTTCTCATCGTTATCATCGTTGTCTCCTCTGTCATTTCCCAATCGGCACCAACATGAAACCCACATCCGGATTCCCGCACATATCGCGGGAATCCGGACACGGGTTCTGGTATTCAAATCACCGCTTGTTTAGTCAAACTTACGCGCCGATTCGGGCTTGATGGCAAAGACCGTAAAATACCTTGTGGGAAGTTTATCAGCCAAGCTCAGTGGGAGTGCCAGTTCAGCATTGCGTTCAATCGTCTTTGCATTATATCTCACCCCGTTGTTATCAAAATAGGCACGCTCGAAGAGCTTAACTTGATATCCTCTCGGGTCTTTGTGCGTCCAAGTTGTTTCCTGTATAATCCCTCTTCCAGGGTTTTCCTTCTTTACCTCTGGCTCTAAACTTGGGATTCCAGAGTAATTCTTCACAAGAAGCTGCGCAAACTCTTCCGTCGAGAGATCCCCGGCATTGAAGAGTCGAGCCATACCATCCTCGTTGAAATAAACCTCTTTCACATTACCTTCATCGTTGATCCATACAAAAACCAGACCAGGCAAATTATCTTCGCGCGTTTTTTCTTTTTTCTCATTATTCGAAATTCTAATCACATTTTTCTTGCTGACGATTTCCTTTATCTTCTTCTTACTCGCAGCCAATTCCTCTTCCGTTGGCGGATGTGATTCCTTCCATCCCTCCCAGGTGTAGTTATTGAGACCCTTCTTTGGGAGATCCCATTCTGCAACCCCGTCGCTCAATGCCTGTCGACGCTTCTGCATGTGGGCATGCCACGCATTCTGCTGTTTTTCTTCATATTCTCCTAAACCGACTTCTCTCTCAACTTCTATTCCATTACGTAAGTCAACAACCACAAAATCTTTTGAGGAAGCGGCTATCTTCTTACAGACTTCAAGCGCATCGTCTCCCGACATCCCCAAATACAGGCCTTTGACAACAAGCGTATCCGATTTCCCTGCGCAACCGCCAAAAAACGAAGCCAGCAGCAAAACAACAACCGAGCTTGCGATCAAGGCCTTTCGCCACGAAGTGCCACTCTTCCAATTGTTCACGAATAAACTCTGGATTTTTCTAAATCCTGATTTGGCTTTCAATCCATTCTTGTACATTGTAACCTGCCTTTCCATCCACGCCTGTTTCGTTCCATGCACACCCACGCTGACGCAGAAAAAACGTGATGCACATACAAAGACTGCCCCTCTTCCCTGTTTCCTCTGCTGTACTACCTGCTGCCGGGCACGAACGCACTGAAATCGCTCTCGCAGGAGGCACCGACGGCCTTCACCGAGTAGTAGTAGGTTCGGTTGGCCGCCCCGCCTTCGTCCACATAGGTCGTTTCCGTCGTGGTGTCGATCTCAACCGCATAGACGGTACCGCTCCGCGTGCCGCGATAGACACGGTAGAAGAGCGCACCCTCAACCGGTGTCCACGAGATCGTCACCGCGTCCGCACCCGAACCGGTCGTCGCGGTGACGCCCGTCGGCGCGGCCATCGAACGGAATCCGGTCTCGTAGACGCTCCACTCGCTCTCGGAAACCGTATTCGCCGCAACCACCCAGTAGTAATAGAGCGTTCCCGGTTCGGCGGTCGTGTCCTCAAACAGGGCTTCCGCCGTTGTGGCGACAACCTGCGCCGCCTCCGGGACGTTCACGGTTCCGCGATAGACCGTATATGACTCCGCGCCGGGTACCTCAACCCACGAGACCGTCACGCCCGAAGCCGACGTTCCGTCCGTCGCATAGACGGTCGGCGCGCCAAGCCTGAGGCTGCCGACCACGCCCGCGCTGTAGCCGCTCGCGTTCAGCCCCATGTCGTCCAGCGCCGCAGCGACGAAGTAGTAGTAGGTCACGCCCGCCTCGGCCGTCGTGTCGGAATAGGTCAACCCCGTCTGCCACTCGCTGACCGCCGTCTTCGAGCCGCTAGCCGACGTGCTGCGGAAGACGCGGTAGTGGCTGGCCGCCGTCACGGGGTCCCAGGCGACATCGACGCGGTCGACGAAGCCGCCGTTCGTGGCCGTCACGTTCCCCGGCACGCCAAGACGCAGATAACCCTCGTCGGAAGACGACACCTCACTCGAAATACCCGCACCGACCGCGACGACCCAATAGGTGTAGATGACGCCGCTCTCCACATCGTTGTCCGTCCAGCTCGTACCGGTCGATGTCCCGACCTCGACGGCCTCTTCCAGCGACCCCGTTGTGGCGCGAAGCACGCGGTACGACACCGCGCCCTCGACCGCATCCCAGGTCACCGAGATCCACTCCGTCGAACTGCCGTCGGAGGCCGACACATGCCGCGGTACACCGATCTTGCGGTAACCGGACACCGGCTCGCTCCTCACCCACTCGCCGCCGTTCGCCGTGGAGACGATCCAGTAGGTGTAGAGCGTACCGGGAACCGCCGTCGCGTCGACATACTCCGTCTCCGTTACGGAGGCGATCAGCGTCGCGCGGTTGAAGTCGTCACCCGCCACGCGGTAGATGTTGTAGCCGAGCGCCCACTTGGCCGCTTGCCAGGCGAGCGAGACATTTACGGGAGACGTTCCCTCCGTCGCCGTGACCTCCTTCGCGAGTCCGGGTTCACTCATCGAAACCCGCACCTTGAAGAAGCGGTGCGCCTCGTTCACCGGAGTGACCCACGCCGAGTCGGTCAGGTTCGTCTTGCCGATCACCGTGTAGTAACGCTTCGGTTCGGCGTTGGACAAATCGGGCGCCCACGAGATCTCGATCTCATCGCCCACGGCCCGGATATAGGCCAGCAGCCGCGAATCGGAATCCCAAGGATCAAATCCCGCGACCCAAGATTCCCAAAGCGGGATTCCGTTATCCCCGACCTGCGTCATGACCGGCTGCAGGGTCTCGGCGGTCGAATCCTCGTCCACATATCCGTACGCGCCGAGCCACTCGACCGGCACCGCCGCATCCTCTCCCTCCACCTGCACATTGCCCAGCTCCGCCGGGAGCGTGAACTCGTACGCGCCGATGTCAACGATGTCGTTCTGGATGCGCGCGTTGCCGCGGATATCCGTCTCGCCCGTGACATACCGGTTGTTGCCCATGTCGATGCATGGCGAGTCGCCCTTGAGACGGAAGTCACCGTTCGCCGCATCCACGAAACGCGGATCGCCGGTGAAACAGCCGCGCTTCGTCACCGTGCCCGCAATGGCCGCATTCCTCGTCGCGGTATTGCCGAAGACAATGCAGTTGTTGTTGGCGACATCCGAAATGTCCGCGAAGCTCCCGCCGCCCTCGACGGACGCGACATTCCCGACAACCGTGCAGCCGTTGGCCGAACTGTTGTAGAGGCCACCGCCATTTCCGGTGAGCGCCCGGTTGTCGGCGATGACGCAGTTCGCGAGCGTCGCCCATGCCGCGCCGCCGCCGCAGCGTTCCGCCCGGTTCGAGACGATCAGGCAGTTGTAAACCGTGCCGCCCAGGACGCCACCCGCGTCAAGCGGCGAGGAACCGTTCCGCACCGTAAAGCCGTACAGGACCGTGTTCGTCATCGCGGCTGTCGCCTCCGCACGACCCAGATTCGCGCAGATCGCCGTTCCCTCACCGTCGATGACCGTCGCGAATGCGCCGTTCACCGACCGGATGGTGATCGCCTTGTCGCCCGAGGCAATCGGCGCATACACGCCGTCCGCGACAACAATCAACTGCCCCTCTTCCGCCCGATCGATCGCGCGTTGGATCGTCTTGAACGGCTGTTCCGCGCTGATGCCCTCATTCGCGTCATCGCCGTTCGCCGCGTCCACATACCATGCGTCCGCCCACTTCGCGATAAGCGTCACCACCGCGCCGTCGTTCGTCGCGAGGTTGACCACCTGCTGCCGGTTCGTGTAGCTGACCGCCTCCTCGCCTTCCGCGCACCAGCCGACAAACCAGAAGCCCTCCTTCACGAAGGCATTGGCCGCTAGGTCGACCGCCGTGTCGTAGGCCATCGCCTGGTCCGCCATCTCCCCTTCCGCGCCGTTCGGCAGGAAACGGATCGTGTAGGCGTTCGGATGCCACACGGCATAGAGATTGACCGTCCCGTTCGGCGTCATTGTCAGGTTGCCCACCGTCTGCCCGTCAGTATAGACCACCTCTCCCTCGGCGGAGGTCGCCCATCCCTGATAGGTGTAGCCGGTACGCGTGAAGGCGTTCACCGTGAGCGCCGCGTCTTGCCCATAGGTGAAGGCGAGATCCTCCATCGCGCCGCTGCCGCCGTTCGCGTTGAAGGTGACGGCATACGGGAAGGTCTCCACCGTGAGTTTGCCGTTCGCCGTGACGATATCGTAATTCCCCGCCTTCGTCCCGTCATTGAGCGTGTAGGTGAAGGTGTTCTCACTCTCGCCGATATCCGTCTGCGTGCCGGTGTAAGTGTAGCTCGCGCCCTCGCCTTCGGCGAAACCATCGCCCCCGACTGTCACCTCGTGCTTCGTCAGCTCCGTGCCGTCGTACACCTTGCCCGCGCTCCCGCTCGTCAGCGTCACCGTGCGCTTCACGATCGACCACGGCACCGTATGCGCGCCGACGAAGTTTCCGGTTCCGGTTATCGTGAGCGTGTAGTCGCCCGCGTCCGTCGCCGTATCGCCGGTCACGGTGAAGGTCGGAATCGCGAACCCGTCGTAGGCGAGTGTTGTCACCGCGCACGTCTTCTCCGTGCCGTCATAGATCGCGCCATCCCCGGCGAGCGTCACCGACCACTTCGTTTCGTCCGTCCAGCCGCCGATGTCCGCCGCAGCGACCGTCAACGTGCCCGTCACGCAGGTCACGGCGTAGTTCTCCGCAAGCGTACCCTCCGTGAAGGTGTAGTCAAAACCGTTCGCGATGCTCCCTACGTCTGTGATCGTCGCGAAGTTGC
>JAFTCL010000043.1 GCA_017454745.1 Kiritimatiellia bacterium | reverse complement strand
GGCGGCGTTCAGGAAAGCCTGTCCTACGACGCCGACGGCAACCTCGCCGAAATCAACGGTATGTCGCTGGGGTGGGACGCCCGCAACCGCGTCTGCGATATCGACTATGGGTACGGCTGGTGCGGCTACGACAACACCGGCCGGCCGGTGTTGTCGTATGTCGGCGACCAGACGCGGAAGTGGCTTTACGACGGCTGGAACATCGTCAGAAGCGTCCATGACGACGGGTGCGCGACCGAAACCTCCGACTACGTGTGGGGCGCGGACCTTTCCGGCACCATGGACGGCGCGGGCGGGGTCGGCGGGCTGCTGGCCGTCCGCCGGGGCGGGGTGTGGCACTTCCCGCTTTATGACGCCAACGGAAACATCACCGCGTACATAAGCGAGGCCGGTGCCGTCTCCGCCACCTACGCCTACGGCCCGTTCGGCGAGACCATAGCCCGCACCGGGATGGACTTCGAGCACCGCTTCAGCACCAAGCCCTACAACGAAGAGCTTGGCACCTACACCTACATCTACCGCGAGTACTCGCCGGTGCTTGGCCGCTGGCTGTCGGAGGATCCGGTTTACGATGAACTGGAGATAAATTTCTACTCTTTCGTCAATAATAACCCCGTTTGTGAATATGACTATTTGGGGATGACGAGCGTTGACCAGTCTAAACCAAATGATAATCGTGTGCTTGTTAAATTTGATTTTGCAGTTTGGATGGTAAGGAAGCGCAACCGGGCCTTTGATCCCATCATCAATGTATTATCAACATTTTATTGGGGTGGGTATGAAGCAATTGAGGCAGACTTTAGTATAAATGGCTTCATGAATTTTGATGCTCCTTGTGCTAACGGTAAAATGTTGTTCCAAATGGTGCCCAAGATTTGGTATCCGTCCGAGGTTGGCCCTCCTGCGGGGTACCATATTAACGTGATCAGAACCCCGTTTTATTCTTTAGTTGGGGCTCCAAATAACTTCACGGCAGAAAACACCACTGGAGTTGGAGTGGATGAACTTTGGGGCAAGGGAACGCATATTGGGAATGACGGTACGATAATGTTTCCAAACGCTTACCCAATGTACAGGTATGACAATGCTAGATTCGCTATCGCGCGGAAGTGGAAAGTCACTAACGGATCAGAAATTAAAGAAGATTTCTATGACGACGAGTTATTTACCAGATGGGGAACCATGTGGCATACGCCTCAGGGTTCCCCTGGTAATTTGTGGATTAATGTTGAGTGCGGCGATGTCGTTGAGGTTCAGATGGGAAATGACGGCGTCTTCGAGTTCAAGTCGAAGTACAATGTGAAGAATTACAAGAGTTCGGGAGCGTTCTGATTATGCGCATACAAGGGATTTGGGTTTTCAGGGTTTGCTTTTTTGCGGCGGTGGCGGTTATTGTGAAAATGGCTTTATTTCCGGGATGCCGCTCCAAAAACGGATGGCCGTTGCCCTCCGGAAATAGCATTCTTGATAGGCAGCGTACGACTAAATATCTAATGTCTAATGGGCTTTCCAAATCGCATGGCAATATAATATACGATGCGGTCGGGGGCGAATTATACCCAAAAGGATTTGCAATTACGATCAATGACCATGACTGCGCAAAATTAGATTGGGTTAAAGATATGCCTATTTGGCGTCTTGATTTAAGCCATACCAAAGTGGCAGACCTTACTCCGATCGGTAACAACGGAAACGTTGTGCAATTAGACATTGGCAAAACTCCGGTTAAGGATTTAGGACCTTTGGGACGAGACAACGCGCTTAAATGTCTTACGCTTAACGGTACCAAAGTCACGGATTTATCGCCGTTGTCGAGGGTATACGACCTTGAGAGTCTAGACATATCTGATACCCAAGTCACGAACCTGTTGCCCTTAGCCATTATATGGAAAGATAATTATCGGTCTATTGTCTTCTTGGCGGATAACACCGGTATCTGCGACATCTCCCCCTTGGCGGCGGCGTTGCGGTTCACTTTAATATCTATCGAGCACACCAAGGTCGCAGATCTGTCGCCGTTACGTGACCTGAAGGAGATAAGAACGCTACACATACGCGGCATACCGTGCGACGATTTCTCCCCGGTGCCGGTTGACGGACTGGACGAGCTCCGCATCGACATTGACAAGGATTGGAAGGGCTTGGAGCGGCTGCGGACCAAGAAACGGTTGGAGATAAACGGCATGAAGCCGGAGGAGTTCTGGAAAGAGTATGACCGCCTTAAGGCGGAGCGGGATAAGAAGGCGAAGGAGGCTGAGAATGTTCGTTAACCCATTCCCTGACACGGCCCACGCTGTTTACGGTGCGGTCCACATGGTGTGTTTGGCGGCGGTGTTGCCGTTGACGGTGGCGGCGGTTTTTGCGTGTGTGCGCAAACGGCGTCCGAAGGTGCCGTTGTCTAGTTTGTTGCTAATGGGGTGTTCCGCGGCGTTGCTGTTTTCCGCGCTTTATAGACTGGCCAACAATTCCTTGACCTTGCTGATCAACATCATCAACCGTAATCTGGACGTTGATCCGGGATACGTTATTGCGCTTGAAATCGAGAAGTTGGCGGTACTGACGACAATTGTTTTCAGCGCGGTGTGCTTTGTTCTTGGCGCGGTGACTTATCTTATCCACCGCTTGCGGCAGGCCAATATGCGCCCCGACTGCACTAAAAGTGAAAGCGAATGAACTGTATCCGTTTTCTTAAAAGTAGCCAACTCATTTTCTTTCAGCCGTCCGGCAAAAAATGCTTTCGTTTTTCGCCGTTTTTTGGTTTAATACCGTTTGTGAAGGTGAAACAGACTTGTTTCATGTTTTGACGATTTTAATCAGGAAGGGGTTTTGTCATGGCGATTGATTTGAAGGCCGCTTACAAGACGATTATGGATGACCATTTCACTCCGCAGATGGAGATATCGTTCATTGATGGCGACAAGCGTCAAACCTTACGGTATGAAAAGGTTTCGTGGGTTATCAACGGCGAAAACAAAGGCTTGCGCTACGGCGAGAATCCCGGCCAGGAGGCGGCGGTTTACAAACTGGTCAACGGCAATCTGGCGTTGGGCGAAGTGGTTAGCATCAGCCCCAACCAGCCGTTGGCGTCCGATCCGGAATTGCTGCAGTCCGGCAAGCATCCGGGAAAAACCAACCTTACCGATGCCGACAACGCCTTGAACATTTTGCGTTATCTTACCGACAAGCCATGCGCGGTAATCGTGAAGCACAACAACCCATGCGGCGTCGCGTTGGGCGAGACGCTGGCCGATGCTTATTTCCGCGCCAACAAGGCCGACCGGCTGGCGGCGTTCGGCGGGGCGATCGCGTTGAACCGCGAGGTCGATTTGGAAACCGCCCGCCAGATTATCGAGAACTATGCCGAGGTGGTGGTGGCCCCGGAATTCGCGCCCGGCGTGATGGATCTGTTCGCGACCAAGAAGAACCTCCGCGTAATGCGGATCGGCAACATGGCCAACCTTCAGAAATTCGTCGCCCAACGGGTGGTCGATTTCAAGTCGCTTATCGACGGCGGTATCGTCGCCCAGTGGTCGTTCGTTCCGGAAGCCCGCACTCCGGCGCAGCTGATTCCGGCCGAGTGCGTCCAGAAGGACGGAACCGTACACCGCATTAAACGCTTGCCGACCGAAAAGGAATGCGAAGACCTGATTTTCGGTTGGTTGGTCGAGGCCGGCGTGACCAGCAATTCGGTGTTGTACGTCAAGGACGGGGCAACCGTAGGCATCGGCACTGGCGAGCAAGACCGGGTGGGCGTGGCGGAGATCGCGCGCGACAAGGCGTACCGCAAGCACGCCGACTGGATTTCCTGGTGCAAGCACGGTACCCCGTACAACGAGCTTATCCTTAAGTTCGGCGAGGAAGGCAAGAAGTTTCGTCAAGAGATTGACGAGCAGACCAAGGCCGAAAAGGGCGGACTGCCCGGTTGCGCGATGGTCAGCGACGCCTTCTTCCCGTTCCGCGACGGCGCAGAGGTCGGCATCAACGAAGGCATCACTTCAATCGTCCAGCCCGGCGGCGCAATCCGTGACTGGGATGTGATCGACTGCTGCAACGACGCAGGCGTTACGATGGTGTTCACCGGTCAGCGCAGTTTCAAGCACTGATTTTCCTGAAGTTTTGGGGATTTTGGAAAGCCATGTGGGATTATTCTGAAAAAGTGTTGGATCATTTCCGCAACCCGCGGAATGTCGGCAAGATTGAAAATCCGGACGGCGTCGGGACGGTCGGTTCCCTCGCCTGCGGGGACGCTTTGACTTTGATGTTCAAGCTGGACTCGGAGGGCCGGATTGCGGACGCGAAATTCCAAACGTTCGGCTGCGCCAGCGCGATTGCCTCGTCTTCGGCACTCACCGAGATGATCAAGGGCAAGACGCTGGAAGAGGCGGAAAAAATCACCAATCGCGACATCGCCGCCTATTTAGACGGTCTGCCGGAACAGAAAATGCACTGTTCCGTAATGGGCCGCGAGGCCATGGAGGCGGCGATCCGCAATTACCGGACCGGCGAAACTGCGGTTAAAAACCTTGAGGCGGATATAGTCTGCAAATGTTTCGGCGTGTCGCGCAACGAGATTAAGCGGGTGATCACCGAAAACAACCTCAACACGGTGGAGCAGGTCACTGACTTTTGCAAAGCCGGGGGCGGTTGCGGATTGTGCCGTCCGGACATCCAGAAACTTCTTGACGAACGGGAGTGACGGATTTCCGCCCGCGTGTTATCGCGCAGTTATGTCATTGCACAATAAAAGCGTCGGCCAAAAACCGGCGCTTTTTTAATCGAAATTGCTCTTTGTGATTAAGCCTGTGGATCCGTTGCCGCCGGGGCGTCGGCCTCAGGCATAACTTCCGTCGGCGGTTCGGGAACGGGAGCGGCCTCAGCGGCAGTCGCATCGGGCGTTTCGCTCTGAACTGGCGCGGAGGGTTCGGCAGCGGCGGACTTAGCTTTAACCTCGCCGGCCGCCTCGACGGCGGGCGGTTCGGAATTTGCCGTTTCCGTCTTGGGTTCGCCTTGCTGTTTGGAAGCTTTTTCGCCGGGAAGAAGGTGGAAATGCGGATACTCCATCGGGCCGCACAGCACGTCATTGTAGTAATGGATGACGTGGCCTTTTTCCACCAGCCAGGCGAGTTGCACCAGCACATCGTTGGAGGTGTTCTTGCCGTCACCGGTAAGGGCGTCGAGCAATTCTGCCTTGGTACATCCGGGGTGGTCGACAATGTATGCCAACGTATCCTTTAAGACCGGCACAGTGTTTTCCGATTCCAACTGGACCGGCTGGCGGAGCATGACGAAATCCTGCCCTTTGGCGTCATTCACCCGGAACAGGTGAAGCTTACGGTGGCGGAACGCGCCGCGCAAGGCAAAGAACAGCGACACCGGGAAACGGCGTTCCCGCAAAATGGCGCCGCGCAAGGCGTAAACCAGTTGCTGGTTGGCGCACTGCATCGCCACGGCGGCGGTACACACCAAATGCTTCGCGCTGATGATTTGCCCCGGCATGATCTCGGAGATGAACTTCATTTCGGCGGTATCATGGTCGAGTTGCGGGGCCTGCTGGGGTGCCGCATTTTCATCCGCGTTTTCACTGTTCTCCGGTTGAGGTGCGGGTTCGGCGGTTTTCAGCCGGTAAACCTTTTTCTTGGTGCATTGCTGGCGCCATTGCTCAATCGCCTCCGGGTCGCGTACCGTCTCGATGCGGGATCGGTATGCGTCTTCTGTCATGTTCGGATAACGACGCAACATCTCGTGCACTTTGGTCTTATAGCTGTGGTGGTTTGGCGGGCCGAGCAGTTCGCCGCTCAAGCCGCAGCGGCAGACGCAAACAAACGTTCCGGACGGGGGATCGCAGGTGATTTCCTCCGCCTCGAAGAAGTCGCTAAAATGCTTGGCGAGGAGATGGCTGCGGATTTCCTCCTCGGTTAGCCCCGGCATTCCGCAAACCTTGCACTGGAAGAGCGGGATTTGCTGGTCTTTTTGCGGTTCGACCCGGAGCAAGCAGGAGGCGGGGTTGTCCAAAAACAGCCACGCGATGTCGCGCAGCGGAAACGCCCGGTGCGAGGTTTGGATCCGGCGGATTACCGCGCCGAGCGCGTGCTGTTCCGGCAGAACCCGGATGTCAAGCGGCAGCGGGGCGATATCATGGCGAAACTGGCGGCGTTCTCCGCCGCGATCGAATTGCCGGTGGTTTCCGCGGTCGCCGCCGCGAGGCGGGCGCTCTTGCCGCGGGGCGGAAGGACCGCGCAAATCCGCCACCGCCCCCCTGGATTCGGGGTGCGGCATGTCAGAATGGTCGCGGCGCTCGAAGCGGTCGTCGCGGCGTTGACGCGGGGGGCGGTCACGCCCGCGCCTGCGTTCTCCGCCGCGTTCGTCGCGGTCGAAATCCCGGCGCGGGCGACGGTCGCGGAAACCGTCGCCACCCCGGCGGCTGTCGGGTGCGTCCTGCTCAAAATCCGTGTCACGATACCGCTGGATATTCTCGTCCGGGTCGGTACGCGCCCAACTCGGTGCAAAGTTCAAGTCCAGTGCCAAATCAGTTTTCGCCTTATCTTTCTCGCTCATAGTATTGATATAGTACCTTGTTTTTCGTTTGTAAGTCAACCACTAAATGCGAAAGAATCGCGAAAAAAAACGAAAAAAACCTTTTGCGTCCAGATTTTGGCCTATTTTAACGCCCCGGAGGCAACCGCCGACAGCAATCCGCCGTTAAGGAGGATGTTTTTCTGGCGTTCGCTGAGCGAGGCCGTTACCGTGAATTCTACCCCGCGGGTAAGGTCTTTTACCGTGGCTTTGCCGCCGTTGCGGATGGCAAGGCTAAACCCGTCGATTTTCAAACGGTCGTCCTGACCGATCAGGTCGTAATCCTCCGGACGGTCGAAAATGAACGGGACGATGCCGAAGTTGATAAGATTGTCCCGATGGATGCGCTCGATGCTTTTGGCGATTATCGCCTTTACGCCCAGGAACATCGGGCAAAGCGCGGCGTGTTCGCGGCTCGAACCCTGCCCGTAGCTCAATCCCGCCACGATTACGTTGTCCAGACCGCCGTCGCGGTTTGCAGAGGCCCGGCGGTAGAAGTCGGGATCTACGCTTTCAAAAACGAAATGCGCGTATTGCGGCACGTTGGAACGGTATTTCAGCCGCGCACCGGCCGGCATGATGTGGTCGGTGGTGATCTTGTCGCCGACCTTGATGGCCGCCACGCCGTTGAGGTTTTCGGGAAGCGGCTTTCCTTTTGGAACCTTGCCGATGTTGGGGCCGCGTACGATTTCGGTGCCGGGAACCCCGGTGCCGGCGGTTTCGCGGAAGAGGAACATGCTGTCGTCGATGTCGAACACCGCCGGATCGGTCACTTCAACAGGCAGCTCAACCGTTCTGGGGTCGGTGGCCCTTCCGGTGAGGGCGGCTGCCACCGCGGTTTCCGGGCTGACCAGATAAACCTGAGCGGACCGGGTACCGCTGCGCCCCTCGAAGTTACGGTTGCTGGTGCGGAAACTGACCGCGTTGGTGCCCGGCGACATGTGGTTGCCGATGCAGAAACCGCAGGCGTTTTCCAATATGCGGACCCCGGCGGCGACCAGATCGCTCAGCAACCCTTCGCGGGCCAGCATTTCCACCACTTGGCGCGAACCCGGCGCCACTCCGACCTCCACATCCGGCGCGATCTTTTTGCCGCGCAACAGGAGCGCTACCGTTTTAAGGTCCCGGTAAGAGGAGTTGGTGCAGGAGCCGATCAGTACCTGGTTCACCCGTATCCCGTCCAGTTCGGCCACGGTTTTTACGTTGCCGGGGGAGTGCGGGCAGGCGGCCATCGGTTCCAGCTTGTCCATGTCCAGTTCCAGCACTTGGTCGTAAGCCGCGTCGGGGTCGGGCAGCAGTTCTTTCCAATCCCCGGCCCGCCCTTGGGCGGCAAGAAATTTTCTAGTCACTTCGTCGCTGGGGAAGATCGAGGTGGTCACCCCCAACTCCGCGCCCATGTTGGTAATGGTCGCGCGGGCCGGCACGCCCAGCGTCGCCACGCCGGGGCCGCCGTATTCCAGCACCCGTCCGACATTGCCGTTGGTCCCGTAAATCGAGAGTACCTTAAGAATCACGTCTTTTGCCGAGACGCCGGGGCGAAGCTTCCCAGAGAGTTTAATCAGCGTGACTTTAGGGGCGGTGAGATAGAATGGGCCGCCGCCCATCGCTACCGCAACATCGATCCCGCCCGCGCCGATGGCAATCATGCCGATGCCGCCGCCAGTCGGGGTGTGGGAATCGCTACCGAGCAAGGTTGAGCCGGGTTTTCCGAAACGCTCCAGATTGAGCTGGTGGCAGATACCGTTGCCGGGCCGGGAGAAAACGATGCCGTAACGTTGGGCGATGCTTTTTAGGTAGGCGTGGTCGTCCGCGTTTTCGAAACCGACCTGAATGGTGTTGTGGTCAACGTAACTCACGGCCAGATCCGCCCTGACGCGATCCAACCCCATACTTTCAAACTGTAAATATGACATGGTTCCGGTGGCATCCTGGGTTAGGGTCTGGTCAATGCGGATGCCGATTTCCGTACCGGGTTCCAATCTCCCGGACACTAAATGCGCGGAAAGAACTTTCTCAACAATATTCTGCCCCATAACTGAAAACTCCTAACTGCTACTACTGTTATCCAAGGCGCAATAGAATGCAAAAAAAACGGTGAAAACTCAAGACGAATCTTTGTATATTTTTTTCGCCCGGTCACGCCTGATGAGATTTCGAGCCGTTCGTCAGACCGCTTCCTCCGTATTTTTTACCCTGTTTTGGTTGGATACTGCTTGCCCTTTGTACCCCGTTTGGTTTAAAATACCGATATCTATCAACTTATTGTGACTTTTGGAGGTTTGATATGGCTGGTAAGAACCATGTGTGGCAGATTTTTAGGATGGGCGGTTCCAATCAGGTGATGCTGAAGAGCGGTGACGACATCGCGAATTTGGCCGGACTGGACCAGAAACTGTGGGCGGCTTTGAGTTGTCCGGTTACCGGAATCCGGTTTGACGCCAAAACGCTCCAGATGCTGGATGCCGATCATGACCAGCGGGTGCGCGTGCCGGAAATTCTGGCGGCGGTGGATTGGATGAAGGTTCGTCTGACTTCGCTGGACTCGCTGTTAATCGGCACCGACAAAGTCCAACTCTCCGCCATCAACGGTGCCACCCCGGAAGGCGAGGCTCTGTTGGCGAATGTCAAGCGGATCCTGAAAGATTTGGGCCGCCCCGAAGCTTCCGAAATAACCCTTTCGGATTTGGAGAGCCAGAAAAAGGCTTTCGCGGACACTCCGTTCAACGGTGACGGCATTTTGCCGCCCGACAGTGTAAGCGACGAAGCGTTGCGCCAAACGGTGGCGGACATTATCGCCACGGTCGGCGGCGTAACGGATGTCGGAGGGAAGACCGGCGTTGATCAGGCGAAAGTGGATGAATTCTTCGCCGCCGTCAAGGCGCGTCTGGCTTGGCAGGATGCCGCCAAGGAAGCCGGCGTGCTTCCGCTGGCGGACGGCACGGCCAAGGCGGCAGCGGCCGTCAAGGCCGTTGAGAGCAAGTTTGACGATTATTTCGCCCGTTGCGGGTTGGTGGCATTTGACGGCCGCGCCCAGCAGCCGCTGGATTGGAGCGAAGGCGCGTTCGCCGCCTTGACGGACAAGTCGCTTACCACCGATTTCGCGCTCGTCAAGGATTTGCCGTTGGCCCGCCCGGTGGCGGGGGGCGTTATCGACGCCACCACCGCGATCAACCCATATTGGGCGGCGGCAGTTGCCGAGTTCCGTTCCGCCGTGATGGAGCCGATGGGTATCGCGTCGCTGGCCGCCGCCGAATGGCAGCGGGTGAAGGCGACCTTCGCCCCGTATTTCGGCTGGCAGGGCGGTGAGTCCGGGAAAGAGATCGCCGCGTTGGACGCGGACCGGCTGGCGAAACTGGCGGCCGGTGATGACGCCGCAAAACTGGCCGAGCTGATTGCCAAGGATGCCGCGCTCGCCCCGGAATACGCCAAACTGGTCGAGGTGGAGCAGCTGATCCGTTACCACGCCAATCTGCTGGAACTGCTCAACAATATGGTCAATATGGGCAAGCTGTACGACCCCAACGCCTGGCCGGTTTTCCGCGTCGGCACGCTGTACCTTGACGGCAGGGCCTGCTCGCTCTGCTTCCAGGTGGCCGATGCCGGTGCGCACTCCGCGCAGGCCGACGCCAGCAAGTGCTGTCTGGTTTATTGCTCGATCAGCCGTCCGGGAAGCGGCGACGCCGGCACGATTTGCGCTCCGGTCACCGCCGGCGTCGCCCGCACGCTTTATGTTGGGCGTAATGGTGTCTTCTATGACGTGGACGGCAAGGATTGGGAGGCCAAGGTGGTCAAGCTGGTTGACCACGCGATCAGCCTTAAAGAGGCGTTCTGGAGCCCGTGGCGCAAGATCGTCGAGGCGCTGGGCAACCAGATCAACAAGTTCCTGGCTTCGAAGCAGGACGCGGCGGTATCCAACGTCACCGCTAACGTGAATGACGCGGCGGCAGCCCCGGCGGCGGCCCCCAAGAAGCTTGAGGGCGCGGCGCTGGCGTCTTCGGTGGCGGTCATCGGCATCGCGATCGGCGCCATCGGTTCCGCGATCGGCGCGTTGCTCCAGTTGGCGAGCGGGTTGCCCTGGTGGAAATCGCTGCTCGGCGTAGCCGCTGTGATTCTGGTGGTTTCGCTGCCTTCGGTGGCTCTTACCTGGTTCAAGCTGCGTTCCCGCGACCTGGCCCCGATCCTTAACGCCTGCGGTTGGGCGATCAACCATCGGCTCGGTTTCTCGCTGAAGCTGGGGCGGCTCTTCACCTCCGAGGCTAAACTGCCGGAAGGCGCCAAGCGCAACTTCTCCGATCCCTACGCCGATTCCAAGCCGTGGGGTCTTTGGCTGTTGCTGCTGTTGGCTGCCGCCGCCGCGCTTTGGTACTTTGTGATCTGCCCGCGCTATTGCGGCGGTTGCAACGCCAAAAAGGACGCTCCGGCGGAAGCCGTCGCTCCCACCGCCGATGCCGCCGCACCGGCGGCCCCGGCGGCAAAGTAGCGGAGGGGCGCCACCTACATAGCTTTAGCTACAGCGGAACCACCCACTTGTCCGCCATAGTTTTAGCGGCGGCGGAACTTATTTTGAGGCAAGTCATGATTCAAGATCTGGATTTTTTGAATCGAAAGTTCGGCGCACCCGGCAGGATCGCTTTCCGTGAACGTTCCGACGGTTTCCCGGTGGCGGTGCTGGCCGGGCGGTACGGTACTTGCGAGGTGTCGGTGGTGGGGGCGCAGGTGCTTACTTATCGTCCCGTGGGGCTTGGTCCCGCGCTGTTTGTCAGCAAAGCCGCTCGGTTCGAGCCAGGAAAACCCATTCGCGGCGGCATACCGGTCTGCTGGCCGTGGTTTGGCAAGGCGGACGGCCTTCCCAACCACGGCTTTGCCAGGACTTCGCGCTGGACGGTGGTTGGATCGGCCTACAGCGGTGACGAAACGGAGATCTCGTTGCGTTTGCTGGACGACGAGGCCACCCGCGCCCTTTGGCCGCATCGGTTCGAGGCAAAACTGGAGATCAAATTGGGCGAGAGCCTGCAGCTCAACCTCGCGATGGCCAATCCCGGCGATGCTCCGTTCTCTGTTACCCAAGGCTTCCACCCGTACCTGCTGGTGCGCGATTTGGCGGATGCCGAGATTCGCCGCTTGGGGGCGGCCAAAGTCGTCGATCTGCTGAACGGCGATAAGGAGTCGGTGCTGTCCGGGACGCTGACCTTAACGGGGGCGGCGGACATGGTGGTGTCGCCGGGTTCCAGCGGTTACGTGCTTTACGACCGGGGGTTGGACCGCAGCGTACTGGTGACTTTCAAAGGCGCCCGCAAGCTGGTGGTGTGGAATCCAGGGGCGGTCGGCACTTCGTCGGCGAACGATATGGAGTCGGGCGAGGAACGCCGGTTCCTGTGCGTTGAGCCGGTTTGTTTCCGGGGCGAGTCTGTCACCTTGAAGCCGGGCGAGACAAGCCGTTTCTCCATGGCACTTCAAGTTCTACAGGGAGAGCGGTAGCCATGCCCGAATTGCCAGAGGCCGAATCGATCGCTACCGCGCTTGACCGGGCGTTGCGTGGATGCTCCATAACGAAGGTCGAGGTTTTCTCGCCCAGATTGCGCACCCCGATTAAACCTTTGGAGACCGCCGGGTTGGTCGGGCTCCGTATCAACGGGGTTCGCCGCCGGGCGCGTTACGCGGTGGCGGATCTCTCCGACGGCCGGGCGCTGCTGATGCATTTTGGAATGTCCGGCGTGGTGCGGGTTGAGGGGCCGGAAGTCCCGCGCCGCAAGCACGAGCACGTTTTCCTGTGGCTGTCGTCCGGTAAAATCTTCCGCTTCGAGGATCCCCGCCGGTTCGGTCTGCTTGAGGTGCAGCCGTTGGGAGAAGACGGTTGGCCGGTTTCGCTGGCCGGGATCGGGGTGGAGCCGTTGTCTGCGGCTTTCACCGCCGGACTGCTGCACGCCGCCGCCGCGCGCCGCCGCGGGCCGGCCAAGTTGTTGATTATGGACAATTCCGTGGTGTCCGGCATCGGCAACATCTACGCGGCGGAGACTCTGTTCGCCGCAGGAATATCGCCGCTGCGTCCGGCGTCGGAGCTGACGCTGGAAGAGTGCGGCGCGATCGTTAAAAACGCCAAGCGGATACTGCGCGCCGCGATTAAAATGGGCGGAACCACGGTGAGCGATTTCCTCAACGTTGACGGCAGCGAAGGCAAGTTTGCGCAGAAGCTGATGGTTTACGGTAAATCCGGGCAGTGTTGTCCGAAATGCGGAACGGTTTTGGTGAATGTCAAGCTGGGCGGGCGCGGCAGCGTGTTCTGCCCTAAGTGCCAACATTAGGAGGTTGTGTTTGCGATGAAACACTTTGTCCCGATTTATCTTGCGGTCGCAGTGGCCGGTACCGCTGCGGTGTGGTATGCCGCGCCACTATTGGTCGGTTCTAAAAACGATGGGGCATCCGAACCGACAGAAGAAAAAAGCGTCTCTAAACCGCCGGACGCGGCCGTGGCGGAAACCCCGGTGGCTGCCGCGCAGCCGGAACCGGCTCAGTCGGCCGCCGTTGCCCAACCCGCGCCGGCACCCGCGTCCGAAAACACGGCAAAGTTTAAAAACGCCGAAGTGGCGGAGGAGGACATCCTTCCGCCTTCCATGCACGACATTTACATCGCCCGCAGCGGCGATAACCCCACCTGGGGCGTGGTGATGCGTCCCGCCGTTTATTATAACGACGCCGGCAGCAACATGGGTACGGTTGACGGCGGCACCTTCGTCAAATTCAAGAAATTCAGCAACAGCTCCAAGGGAACGCTCGCGGCGTGTTATTGGCTGACCGGTGCGGACACCGAAACCCTTTATCTGGTGAAAAAGGATGAGGTTCTGCTCTTCACCGGCGACCCGCGGAAACTCGCCCGCCGGCAGATGGACGATTTGCAGCGTTACTATTTGCTGCGCGGCAAATCGACTCAAAAGAAAGACGATTTGCTGCGCGCGGCGGCGGAGAAGAACCCGTACTTCAAGCAATACCAGGAAGAGTACAAAAAGGTCAACGATTTGACTTCCCGCGCCAAGGATTTGGAAAAAAAGCGCAACGAGGCGGAGGGAATGCTGCGCGACAAATACATGGACGAGTTGCAAGTGATCAAGAACCAGCAAGCCGTGCTGTTGAAGAACTACAACGAGATACGGCAGCAGTTCAACGATTGGAAGAAGGCGAACGTCAACGTTACCAAACTGGTTGACCAAGACCCGGAGATCGTCAAATGGCGGGCGGAGATGGAGAAGCTGATGCCCAAAATCCCCGGTCTGGTGATTTGACCTCGATGTCATTATAATTCTGTTTTCAAGAAAGGAATGCCACTATGTCACAAAAGGGAAACATGCTGATCGCCCAGAGCGGCGGTCCGTCTATGGTGATTAACCAAAGCCTGGTCGGGGCGGTGCTGGCGGCACGGAGCAATCGCAAGGTCGGTAAAATCTACGGAGCTTTGCACGGTATCCAGGGGATTTTGGACGAAGACTTCATCGATTTGCGGCAGGAAACGCGCAAAACGCTGGAATTGGTGGCCAACACCCCGTCATCGGCGTTAGGGTCGGTGCGCCGCAAACCGACGCCGGAAGACTGCCAGGCGATTTTCGCGGTGTTGAAAAAGCTCGACATCCGCTATTTCTTCTACATCGGCGGCAACGACTCCGCCGAAACCGCCTACATCATCAACGAAGAGGCGGTCAAGTCCGAATACGGCATCAGCTGCGTCCATATCCCAAAAACGATCGACAACGATCTGCGCGAGAACGACCACACTCCCGGCTACGGCAGCGCGGCGCGATTCGTCGCCTGCGCGGTGCGCGGAGACGATTTGGACAACCGCGCTCTGGGCGGGGTTAAGATTGACGTGATCATGGGGCGCAATGCCGGCTTCCTGACCGCGGCGGCGGCGTTGGCGCGGGTGGACGAGGACGACGGCCCGCATTTGATTTACCTGCCGGAACGCCCATTCAGCATCGACAAGTTCGTCCGCGACGTAAAGGCAGCGATGCGCAAATACGGTCGTTGCGTGGTGGCGGTGTCCGAGGGCATCGCCGATGAGAACGGCACCCCGATCGTCGCCAAGTTCACCCAAGAGACCGATTCGCACGGCAACGTCCAGTTGAGCGGCACCGGGGCGTTGGGCGATCTGCTCGCCAAGGTGGTCAAAGAGCGGGCGAACGTCAAACGGGTCCGCGCCGACACCTTCGGTTACCTCCAGCGTTCCTTCCCGGGCATCGCCTCCGAGACCGACGCACTGGAGGCGAGGCTGGTCGGCGTGGCGGCGGTGCAGGCCGCGGTGGAGGAGGACATCTCCCGCGGTTCGGTCGTTATCCGGCGCAAACCCACCAAAAAATACGGCGTCACGTTTGAAGTGGTGCCGCTTCGCATGGTGGCGCGGGAAACCCGCAGCATGCCGAAGGAGTTCATCAACCGTTCCGGCAACAACGTTACCCAGGCGTTCATTGATTACGCCCGGCCGCTGGTCGGCGCTTTGCCGCTCGGGGCGAGGCTTGAGGGCATGAGGAAAAAGTAGGGAAGGTGACGGATATGGCGGCAAACCCCGATACGGCGGCGGCCAAAACGGAAGACGAGGCCCTTTCCCGCACCGAACTCTTGCTGGAACAGGAGAAACTGCGCCTTGAGCGCGAGCGGCTTCTGTTGGAACAGGAGCGTCTTTCCGCCGCCCGCGATCGCTTGCAAAGCCAGTCGCAAATCAGCTACACCGCGTCCGGCAAGTTAAAGGTTACCGTTTCCACGCTGATTCTCGTGTCGATCATCAGCGCGCTCACGGGGGGTATTCTGGGCGCGTTTTCCACCTCCATGCACATCACCCGCCAACAGCGGGCGAGCCTGCAGCGGGTGATGGATTCGCTTGCGGTGTCGGAACGCCCGGAAACCGAGGTGCTGGCGGAAGACGGCTCTACGGTGACCAACCTCGCATCCGAGATGCCGGCGTGGCTGAAGTCCATGAAACCCCGCGAAAGCCATTCGGGCATTTCGCTGGTGGTAATCCAGTAAGGGGGGCAAGGTGCGGCGTTACATCATACGGCGGCTTTTGGAGATGCTCCCCACCACGGTGGGGGTGCTGATCCTGACCTTTCTGCTGTTCAACGTGGTGTCCGGATCCCCGGCCGAGGTGGTGCTGGGCAAAAACGCCTCGTCGGAAGCGCTGGCCGCTTTCGACTCCCGGTTCGGTTACGACAAACCGCTGATCGCGGGGCGCTGGACGGAAATCCGGGCCATGACCGCGTTCCCGTCCGACAAACTGGATCCGGACGGGAAAAGCGGGCGGGCGCCGTTGCCGTTGACGTATGCGTTGCCGGCCGGCACCTATCGTTTGTCGGCCGGGCAGGTGCAGCTGCATTTTGAGGACATCGAGGGCAAATCGGACGACGACGCGCTGATTGACGGTCCGGGGCCGATTGAGTTCACGGTGCGCGAGGGCTGGAAAGCCACCAAGGTCGAGGTGGCGCGTCCCACCGGCAAAAAGATGACCCTTGAAAAACGCAACGCCGGATGGTGGGACTCCCAATTCGTCAATTACGTTTGGGCGTTGCTGCGCGGCGACTTGGGGATGTCCTCGGAACACCAGCTGCCGGTTGCGCGGATTCTGCGCAACGGCTGCGGGCCGTCGCTGATGCTGACCGTGCCGATTCTAATCGGCGGCACCCTGGTGGCGGTGATGCTCGGCCTGTTGTGCGCGGCGTGGCGGGGCAGGGGATTTGACAAGGCGGCGTTGGTGGTGTCCACCGTTCTGATGAGCGTCAACTATGTGGTGTGGGTTTTGGCCGGACAATTTTTCTTCGCGTTCAAGTTGCGGCTCTTCCCCATTTGGGGGTTCGAGTCGGCGGTGTATCTGGCGTTGCCGGTGCTGATCGGCATTGTTAGCGGACTGGGCCGGGACGTGCGGTTTTTCCGCGCCGCCATTTTGGACGAGATTTACAAACCCTACGTGCGGACCGCGCAGTCCAAGGGTTTGGACGGATCGGTTATTTTGTGCCGCCATGTGTTGCGCAACAGCCTTATCCCGATCGTAACGTATGTGTCGCAGTCCATCCCGTTTCTGTTTACCGGCAGCCTGATGCTCGAAAGTTTCTTCGGCATTCCGGGGTTGGGGAATGTCAGCATCAACGCCATCCACTCCTCCGACATGGCGGTAGTGCGCGCGGTGGTGATACTTGGTGCGCTGCTGTACCAGGTGGTTCAGCTTTTCACGGATTTGTGCTACGCTTGGCTTGATCCCCGCATCCGTCTGGAATGACCGGCATGAATGGCAAACGGATTCTTTTCTTGGTCTTTCCGGTCATGTTGGCCGCCGCAATTATTGTCGCGCTTGTTTGGAATATGTTCCAAAA
Organism: Kiritimatiellia bacterium; assembly: GCA_017454745.1. Taxonomy (GTDB): domain Bacteria; phylum Verrucomicrobiota; class Kiritimatiellia; order RFP12; family UBA1067; genus UBA1200. Next base: position 193 of record JAFTCL010000043.1, on the reverse strand, counting down.
GGATTCTTTGCAGGTCCCGGTGCCGGAACCGGTTGCGGTGACAAATGTGCGCGTCCGGGCGGTGGGACAAAAAACGGACGTCGCACCGTCCGGTATCCCGGAATCGCCCCCGCATGGCGCTGTCGCCACCGTATGCGGGCTTGACCCCGCCTCCGCCGGACGGTATGAAACCCGAAACAACGCCCTCCGCTCT
>JAFTCL010000042.1 GCA_017454745.1 Kiritimatiellia bacterium | reverse complement strand
GTGGCCGCCCACGAGCACGGCAGGACGGTGGACAGCAACATGGGCGCGGACGGGGACGGCGCGTTCTCCCCCACCCGCATCGGATCGCTGCCGGTCTTGACGGTGCTAAACTACCTTGAAACGCATTCCGCCGACGAACTGCGCCTCCGCTGCACGCGGTCCGGCGGATTCGTCGATTTCTTCGGCACGTCCAACTCCGACACGATCCATGCGCTTGTGGATGCGGGCGACAGGAAGGCAACGCTCGTCTGGAACACGATGATCTACCAGATCAGCAAGCTCATCGGCGAGATGGCGGTGGTCCTTTGCGGAAAGGTGGACGGAATCCTCCTCACCGGCGGACTCGTCCGCTTCGCCGACATCGTCGAAGGCGTAGAGAAGCAATGTGGGTTCATCGCGCCGGTCAGCGCGTATCCGGGCGAGATGGAGCAAGAGGCGCTTGGGCTGTCCGCGCTCAAGGTGTTGCGAGGTGAATGCGTCGCGCTCACGTATACTGGGCGCGACGTGTGGCAAGGTTTTGAAGGGATGGATCTTTGATCCGGAAGGAGACTGGCGTGGAAGTAGTGAAAAAAATCAAGGCGAAGGCTCGCGCCTCGGTGAAACGCATCGTGCTGCCCGAAGGCGACGAACCGCGCACGGTCGAGGCAGCGAGGATCGTCGCGGAGGAAGGCGTGGCGGATCCGGTCTTGCTCACGCCCGAAGTTATCGTGCGCACGGAGAACAAGTCCCGTTTCGATGCATACGCCGCCGCGCTATACGAACTCCGCAAAGCGAAGGGACTCACCGAGGAAGCCGCCGTACGGTTGGTGTCGGATCCGATGTATTACGGAATGATGATGGTCAAGGAGGGCGATGCGGACGGTCTAGTTTCTGGCGCCGTTCACTCCACGGGAGATATGCTTCGTCCGGCGATGCAGATCATCAAGACCGCGCCGGGGATGAAACTCGTCTCTTCCGCTTTCCTACTGGAGTGGCCGTTTGCGGAGTTCGGAGAGAACGGACTTCTCGTTTTCGCGGACTGCGTGGTAAACCCGTGTCCGAACGCGGAGGAGCTCGCGAACATCGCGGTGGCGACGGCAAACACCGCTCGCACGCTCTGCGGCTTTGAAGAGCCGCGCGTCGCAATGCTGTCGTTCTCTTCTAAAGGCAGCGCGGAGCACCTGCTCGTCGAGAAAGTGCGCCAGGCGACAGAACTGGCCCATGCCCTCGCACCTGACCTTCTTCTTGACGGAGAGCTACAGCTGGATGCCGCCCTCGTTCCAGAGGTGGCAGCGCTCAAGGCGAAGGGATGCCCTGTAGCCGGGCGCGCGAACGTGCTCATCTTCCCAGATCTGCAGTCGGGCAACATCGGCTACAAGATCGCCCAGCGTTTGTGCGGCGCGTCGTGCTTCGCCGTTCTTCAAGGACTTGCCGGTCCCTGCAACGACCTTTCTCGCGGCTGTTCCGTCGACGACATCGTGAACACCATAGCCGCCACGGCAGTACAGGCGACAAAGCCGCAGTAAGTGGCGTATATTGCTTGAGCCGGACATGAAACGAGGATTTGTACTTGTCGGCGTATCGGTCGGCTCATCAATCAAGTCGAGTATAGCCGCATTGGAAACCTTTGCTGCCGAAAGAATCAATGCCAAGCAAGTCATGAAAATCAAAGGAGTACCCAAATGAAACAGACAACCATCATCGCCACCGCGAAGAAGTTTTTATTTGACACGTGGTATGGCGCGTTCGTCGTGTTGTGTGGTGTTTCGGCTCTACTGGTTGCCGAGTTGTTGCTTGAGGACTACTTTGTCTGGAGGATACTGGAGTCTATTGCACCTTATGTCGGGTTTGCGTTGTTATCGTTACTGCTGACTGCGGGAATCGTGTTCATTGTCGCCTGGATCGTTTCGCTAGTAAAACGGCGGTGGAAGCGAGCCATACTGCAGACGGTACTTGGGGTGATATGGACGGCAGGCTTTCTTTGTGCAGTCACACTACTGTTGTGCGCGACAATGTTTGGCCCCAGTACAGACCATTTTGCCGACGGACTGACGATTCCGCCTGAAGTTGCAAAGAACATAGTCGAACCTGAAAGCGGATATGAAAGCAGTCACTTTAGCACTACAGATGTCTATGACGATGATTTTTCCATGAGCGTTTTCAGGAGCCTTGCGGACGAAGGCGGAGACGATGCCACGGTGACGTGCGATCTTTCCCGGCTTGCGGATCTCGTCCATAATCGGCGTGATGAATTGATGACATATCTCGCTCGTCATCCTGGCTGGTGGTTACACGAGGATCATGGACACCTTTGCGCGACGCGCCGTTTGCGCGTGCGAGGGGTCTGGAACCATCCTCTGCACGGGTATTATTCAGGCAACTCGCGTATGGCGGGTCCAAACGAGGATTATGAAGCATATCTCAAGCAGACGAGTTACCAGACGCGGACGACGATCGGTTTCCCATATTCGCCGTTCGGTCGCAAGAAGGGCGCTGAACATCCAGTAACGACAACGGTCAAGGCGAGTCTCAGCGAGCAGGACGGTTCTGCTTCGTCCCCGGACAATTTTACTAGTTTTATGCGTTTTGGAGACAAAGACTTTTGTGTAGAGGTGTTCGAACAGTCTACGGTACGCGCGAGGCGCATTACGAATGCCGCGATGTCGTTCTTGCAGGCGGAGTTCGCCGCACTCAAGCTACCAGAGGATGCGGCCAGACATGGCCCTGGGGAATTTGTTCTGCGTAACGGCATGCAACCTGGCATCTACAATCTGACATTACGGCTCAATCCAGGTGAGCCTGGTGTGACTTATCTGAAAGCATACGAGGTTACAAAAGGAACGATTTTGTCGGAAAAGCGCCTTTACGACAGTTCCAACGAACGTATCGGCTGGTCGCAAGATCCAGCCGAAAAATTCCTCTATGAAAACGAGTTCACGATTTACGAAGGTGACTGGGGCAAGCCGTATGCGGCACGAATCGAAGTGTGGTTCAGACCAGACTCCGGCAAACCCGAACGCAAGTTGACAGAACGTATCTGTAAGATAGAGGGCTGGCAACGCTGAAAAGAATCAATGTCCGCAGGATGTTACGCCTGCCAGAAGACCGGTAAGTGCGCGATTAAGGACGACGTGAAGAAGATCATCTGCAAGATGATGGCGAGGAACGGAAAGAAGATGAAGCGATTCGAACTGTTGGAGGAGGCAAAATGATGTTCAAAGACAAAGTCGTGGTTGTGACTGGCGGGGCGCAGGGCATCGGCAAGTGCTGCGCGGAATGTTTCGAACGCGAGGGTTCGACAGTCCATGTCATCGACATCAAGAACGGACCGTGGTTTGTGGGCGACCTTGCGGACAAGACAGTCCTCGAACGGTTTGCATCGGATGTAATCGCAAAGAGCGGTCATGTCGATGTCCTCGTTAACAACGCGATGCCGCTTTTCAAGGGCATCGACGAATGCTCGTATGAAGAGTTCGCCTATGCGCAGGCGGTCGGGGTCATTGCGCCGTTCTATCTTGCAAAACTGTTTAAGGACAGTTTCGCCGAAGGCGCGTCCATCATCAACATCTCGTCCTCCCGCGACCGGATGAGCCAACCGCAATCGGAGAGCTACACGGCCGCCAAAGGTGGAATCGCCGCGCTTACCCACGCACTTGCCGCCAGCCTTGCGGGGCGCGTCCGCGTTAATTCGATTTCACCGGGCTGGATAGATACAACGGGCGGGACTTTCGATGGCCCTGATGCCGAACAGCACTTTGCCGGGCGCGTCGGCAATCCGATGGACATTGCGAACATGGTTCTTTACCTTGCCTCTGACAAGGCGGGTTTCATTACTGGCGAGAACATTTGCATTGATGGCGGTATGACCCGCAACATGATTTATCACAATGATTTTGGTTGGAGACTAACGAAGTGAGTTCTTCCTCCTTTACCATGAAGAGAAAAACAAAAGAATAAGATGTGAAAACGCCGCCAAAGGCGTACAGATGCTGAAAGGGAAATCATGAAGAAAATACCGACGTTATTTAAACGCACTTTCGATGCCCAGCACCGCAAAGGCATCGTAAACGAGGTCACACCGGGTCTTGAATGGGTGATTGACGGGCGTGGCGTCGCCACGGTCAAAATCGACGGCACATGTTGCGCAATTATCGACGGCAAGTTTTACCGCCGATATGACGCTAAGAAAGGCAAAACACCTCCGGTGGGAGCGGTCCCATGTTGTGACCCCGATCCCGTTACGGGGCATTGGCCGCACTGGTTGGAGTGTGACTTCAGGAACACCGCTGACAACTGGCATCTTGCCGCATTCTACAATGCTGGCGGCTTCAACCTTAAGCCGGGCACATACGAGGCGATCGGACCGCACTTCCAGAACAATCCTTACGGTCTTACGAATGACATCCTCGTCCGCCACGGCGCGGAAGTCATATACGATTGCCCCCGCACTTTCGACGGGTTGCGAGCCTACCTAGAATCGCATATCATTGAGGGGATTGTTTTTTGGCTAGACGGTGAACCGATGTGCAAAATCAAGCGCAGCGACTTCGGTTTCAAGTGGCCGTGCGTAGAATCATTGCCGAAAGCGTCAAACTCCCCCGCGAAAATGCGTCAAACTCCCCTGTGAGAAGTGTCAAAATTTACCATGGCATGAATTTTGCGTATAAAAACCGAATTGCGGATAATGTTTTAGCGGATAAACTCTCTTACATGGGGGCTGTGCTTGTTCGTGGGCCGAAAACGGTATCTGAATTTTTGGAACAGTAGAAAGGCAGCCGGCAAAATGAAGAACAAAAATGAACTTAATGTCAATGGCACGATTGTGCGAGTGATTCGCCATAACGGGGCGGATTATGTCTGCATTACGGATATTGCCGCATTGAAGAATCCAATTGAACCTAAGGATGTCGTCAAGAATTGGATGCGAAGCCGTGCAACAATCTCATTCCTTGGCCTTTGGGAGAAGTTGCGCAACCCTGACTTTAAAGGGGTCGATTTCGACCCCCTTTTGACACAGGCGGGCGACAATGCCTTTACAATGAGTCCAACCCGCTTGGTTGACGAGTTTATTTCGATTGGTTCCATCTGCAAACTCGGGCGTGGCGACGGAACATTCGCGCATCGAGACATAGCCTTTGAGTTTACTTCTTGGGTGTCAGCGGAATTCAAGCTATACCTCATTACAGAGTTTGAGCGTCTCAAGGCGAAGGAACAGGAGCTTATTGGTTGGTCGGCGAAGCGGGAGCTGGCGAAGATCAACTACCGCATCCACACGGACGCAATACAGCAGAATCTCATTCCGGCTACTGTCTCACGTGCACAGATGAACATTATTTATGCCAACGAGGCAGACGTTCTGAATGTCGCGCTGTTCGGCATGACGCATCAACAATGGCAAGCCGCTAATCCCACACTGAAAGGCAACCAACGCGACTACGCCACAATTAACCAGCTTATCTGCATCTCCAACATGGAAAACATCAACGCCGTCATGATTAACGACGACGTTCTCCAGCCGCAACGCTTGAAGAAACCGAATGAAATCACCATCCAGCAAATGCGCATCCTCTCCGAAGTAGAAGGGAAAAAGTATCTGAAGTAGTCGCCCGAAACATCCTCCACATTCGCAAGGAGATACCAACCATGAAAACCGATTTCTACAAGTTTAGGAAATGGCGCCACTATCAAGTGTCCAGTGCAAAAGTGCTGGTGGTTTTGGCTGTTGCTGATATAGTTTTGTCCGTATTTTCCGGTTTTGGTCGTCATAACAATTGGATTACTCCCATTATTGGATTGGTTGTGGCAATCGCGAGCTTTAAAATGTTAAGTTGTTCACGTTGCACACATTGTGGAAAGTCTGTCATGTCAAAATGGCTAGGGCGTGATGCCGCAGGACGCAATTGCACCAAACGAATTGAGAAACGCCAACCAATTCTTTGCTTTCATTGCGTCCAAGAGGTTGATACGGATTAAAAACCTTACACAATGCGAGAAGGGGCAAGGATATACAATTTAATTTGGAGAATCTTATGAACTTCAAATACGGTAAGAAAGAGATTGAATATCTCAAGTCGCGGGATCGGCGGCTTGGGGAGGTCATCGACAGGATCGGGCATATCCACTGGATGGTCGAACCCGACCTCTTTTCGGCGATTGTGCAGAACATCGTCTCGCAGCAGATTTCCGGCAAGGCGGCGGAGTCGATTCTTGCAAGAATCGGGGCCGCGCTTGTGGAGATTACGCCGAAGTCTGTTGCGAAGACCGACATACAGGCCTTCCGCACTTGCGGCGTTTCGCAACGCAAGGCGGAATACATCAAGGACTTCGCTGCCAAGGTCGTGTCGGGCGAGCTCGATCTTGACACCGTCGCCAAGATGCCCGATGCGGAGGTGATCGCCACACTCTCGTCACTGCGCGGCATCGGCGTTTGGACAGCGGAAATGCTTTTACTCTTCACGTTGCAGCGCCCCGATGTCTTGAGCTACGGAGACCTTGGAATCCTTCGCGGGATGAGGATGGTCTATCGTCATCGCAAGATTACCAAGGTTCTTTTCGATAAGTACCGCCGTCGCCTCTCGCCTTGCGGCAGTGTGGCGAGTCTATACTTTTGGAAGGTCTCGGGCGGCGCGATTCCCGGTCTAACCGATCCTGCCCGTTGAACGGTAAAGAGAAAATAGAATGAGAAATCCGCTTTCATCATATCAAACCGTGTGCCGCCCTGGAACCGGGGCGGGGGCTTTCTTCGTGAGTATCCTTGTATGGGGGATAGGTATCGGATGTTTTGGCGCGGCGTTCAACAACTTCCTCGTGGAAACCTACGACATCAACGGTTTTGATCGGGGTGTTCTGGAATTTTTACGCGAGACGCCCGGTGTGTTGCTGGTGGCGATATTTGCCGCGCTACACCGTTTTTCCGACTGGAAAGTCCTTCGGATTGGTACGGTTTGCTCCTTGGTCGCGGCGGTGTTGCTGTTGGTGCCGGTTCGATGGGCCTGGGCAGTAGCGTTTATCGTCATCTGGGCGCTTGGAGAGCATCTCGTTATGCCCGTTCGACAGTCTCTTGCGCTGTCTATTGCCAAGGAGGGTAGGAGTGGCGAATCACTCGGTATCGTCACCGGCGCGATCAGTGCCGGTACTGTCGCGGGGAGCGTACTTGTGGCGGCATTATTTTTCCTCGGTGTACGTTTTTGGCCGGACGCGCCGCGCCGGGCGCTTTATGAAGCTACTTGGGTGCTTGTGGCGTTGCTCCTTGCTGTAAGCCTTGCCGTTGCTGGATCCGTGAAAGAACCGGGACTAGCAAAACGGCCGCGGCCATCGTTCTATTTCCGACGCAAATATGCGACATTCTACATTTTGGAACTTTTTTACGGAGCGCGCAAACAGGTTTTCTTCACCTTCGGCCCGTTCGTGTTGATTCGCGTATATGGCATGGACACGCAACGCGTTGCGACTCTCTTCGCCATCGCGGCGCTCTTTACCGCGCTTTGGGGTGGCCGTCTCATCGGGCGGATTGTTGATCGCTGGGGGTACCGTAACGTGATGATTTGGGACACCGTCGTGCTTTTCTTTGTGTGCCTGCTCTACGGCTTTGCGAAGGACTGGTTCCCGTCGCGTCTGGCGGTGGCGGTAGTGTGCGTTAACTATGTTCTCGATGCGGTGCTGAGCAACGCCTCAATGGCGACGAACCTCTATGCCCGCACACTTTCCGACTCCCAGGAGGAACTTACCGCGACACTCTCGTCCGGCATTTCCGTTAACCACCTTGTTACTGTGTTCTATGCGTTGCTCGGCGGCTGGATATGGGACCGTTTCGGTCCTGGCTCCCTCTTCGCCACAGCGGCGCTTATGGCTTTGGCAAACAGCGCCTTTGCGCTTACCGTGCCTAAACCGGTTCCTAGACACATCACTGATAAACGCATCCATTAAGCATGAGGAGTGTGCAATTATGGCAGACTTGACAGAAAAGACATTCGCGACAGAGCGCAAGTACACTGGGAAAATCATCAGTGTGGATCTTCTCGACATCGAGCTTCCCGACGGACGCCGGGCGAAGCGCGAGGTGATACGTCACGGCAACGCCGTCGCCATTCTCGCCCGCCGCCCCGACGGCAAATTTGTGTTCGTGAAGCAATACCGTAAAGCTGCGGAAGAGGCTCTTATCGAGGTCATCGCGGGCGGACTCGAACCGGGCGAAGACCCGATAGATGGCGCAAAGCGCGAGACCGCTGAGGAAACGGGTTACGAGGTGACCGGCATAAGGTTCCTCACGACGATCATTTGCACACCCGGCTACTGCGAAGAACGCATCCACCTCTATTATGCGGAGTTGTCGGATGTAGCCCACGCCCAGGATCAGGATCCCGACGAGAACGTCTATCCCGTTATTCTTTCCGAGTCGGAGGTCGAGGACGGCATCCGCAACGGCGCGATATTCGACTCCAAGACGCTCTCCGCTTGGCTATGCTGGAAAATCTCTGGATTCAACTCCGCAAACGCGGTCGTCCAATAACCTCGGTTTTCCCGGATGGCCCGCACCAGTTTTTTGATTAATCCATTTTAAGCTTGCGGTTTTGACGCGAAAACGGCAAAATATTAGACCGTTTTTTCGGGTATTTGCGTCAACGCAGGAAGGTTTGTTTATGAGCGATCAAAAAGACACGATTCTAGTCATCAATTCGGGCAGCTCGTCCCTCAAGTTCATGTTGTTCAAAATGTCCACCGAAACCATGGTGGTCAAGGGGTTGGTGGAGCGTATCGGCACCCCGCAGGCGAATTTGGTTTACCAGCGTCCGGGTTATGACAAATTGGAACAGCCCATTCAGGCGGACGACCACGGGCAGGCGTTGGACAAAGTGTGCGCGACCCTTTGCGATCCCGGAGTTGGGGTTTTGAAATCGCTTTCCGAGGTTGACGCGGTCGGACACCGGGTACTGCATTGCGGCGAGTATTATTCCGATTCCGTGGCGGTGGACGAGAACGTGAAAAAGGTAATCCGCGACTGCTTCGAGTTGGGGCCGTTGCACAACCCGGCCAACCTGCAGGGAATTTTAGCCTGCGAAAAGGCACTTCCCGGCGTAATGAACGTGGCGGTGATCGATACCGCATTCCATCAGACCATGCCGAAATACGCTTACCTGTACGCGCTTCCGAAGAAGTTCTACGACGAGTACAAGATCCGTAAGTACGGTTTCCACGGCACTTCGCACAAGTTCGTCACCTACGCCACCGCAGAATACCTCGGCAAGCCGAAGGATGAGCTGAACGCGGTGATTTGCCACCTTGGCAACGGCTCTTCGATTTCCGCGATCAAGAACGGCAAGGTGCTGGACACCTCGATGGGACTGACCCCGCTCGCCGGATTGGTCATGGGTACACGCTGCGGCGACCTCGATCCGGCGGTGGTGCTGACCATGGCCCGCAAAGGATACAGCATCGACGAGATCGACAAGATCATGAACAAACAGAGCGGGCTGTTGGCGATTAACGGCGTTAATTCCTCCGATATGCGCGACACCGAGGCTGCCGCCAAGGCCGGCAACCCTGACGCCCAGAACGCGCTGGATATGTTCGCCCACCGCATCGCCTTTTACATTGGCGGATACTTCACGCTGGTCGGCGGCCCGGACGCGATCGTCTTCACCGGCGGCATCGGCGAGAACAGCGTCAACTCCCGCAAGATTATCTGCGAGCGCCTGAAAGCTTTGGGCGTGGAGTTGGACGAGGAACGCAACCAGCAGCGCGGCAAAGCGTGTGTGATCAGTTCCGACTCCAGCAAGGTCAAGTGCATTGTGATGCCGACCAACGAGGAGCTGATGATCGCCCGCGACACCTACCGGATTTTTCAAGGCAAGTAAAACCGTTTAAACACCGAAAGGACCTAAAACATGTCAATTCTTGATGAGATGATGCCGCGGGTTATAGCGGCGAAGAAAACCATCGTTCTCCCCGAAGGCCAGGACAAGCGCGTGATTCTGGCTGCCGTCAAGGCCGCCGACTTGGGGCTTTGCACTCCCATCGTGCTGGGCACTCCCGCTGAAATCGCGGCGGCGGAGGCCGAGGCCGGTGTGACGCTTGCCTCTAAGAACATTCGCGCCGTTGATTACACCACCGACACGATGCTGGGCGAGTTGGCGACGGCGTTTTACGAGAAGCGCAAGGCCAAAGGTATGACCGAGGAGGAGGCGCTGAAGACCCTTACCGCCAAGCGCATCTACTTCGGCAACATGATGGTCGCGCTGGGCAAGGCGGACGGACTCGTCGCCGGGTCGATCGCCTCCACCGGCGATATGCTGCGCGGCGCGTTCCATTGCGTCGGCACCGCCAAGGGTATCAAGTCCGCGTCGTCCAACTTCATTATGGATCTCAAGACCCCGACCCCGTCGGGCGACACCACGCTGATGTTCGCCGATTGCGCCGTTATGCCGTGTCCGACCGCCGAGGAATTGGTTGACATCGCGCACGCCACCGCGCTTTCCTACCGGAAGCTGATTGGCAAGGCCCCGAAAGTGGCTTTCCTTAGCTTCTCCACCAAGGGCAGCGCCAAACACGAGCTGGTGGACAAAGTCCGCACGGCGGCGGAACTCACCAAGCAGCGTTTCGCGGAACTGGGGCTGGATATTCCGGTGGACGGTGAGGTTCAGGCCGATGCCGCGCTGGTGCCTTCCGTTGGCGCTCAAAAGAACAAGGACGGCGTTATCAAGGGCGATGCCAACGTGCTGATTTTCCCGGATCTTCAGGCCGGAAATATTTGCTACAAGCTGGTGCAGCGTCTGGCGGGCGCCACCGCGTTCGGGCCGAACCTACAAGGCTTGGCCAAACCGGTCAACGATCTTTCCCGCGGCTGTTCGGCTGACGATATCGTCGGCACAATTTGCGTAACCGTCCTTCAAGGACTGGATTAACCCTCAACCGGAGAAAAAAATGATTAATCGCCGTTCGTTCATTAAAAAATCCGCGCTTTTCAGTGCGCCGATGATTCTTCCATTCGCCGGTTGCTATTCCTCCGGCCCGGTCAGTTCCGGCAAAGACGCGCCGGTCGTGTCCCGTACCCGTAACGAAATCCCCAACATGGCGTTCATCGGTATTGGCATCCAAGGCCGCGGGTTGCTGAACAACTTCCTCAACCAGGATGTGCATGTGGTGGCGGTGTGTGATGTCGATAAGGTCCGTTGCGCCGATGCCAGAAAACGGGTCGATGACTATTATTCCCGCAATCCGGGCAAGGGTACTCCAGGAAACTGCCGGATGTACCGCGATTTCCGCGAGGTTATCGCCCGCGACGATATCGACATGGTCTGCATTGCGACGCCTGACCATTGGCACTCCTACATCACCATCGCCGCCATTAAATCCGGCAAGGATGTGTATTGCGAGAAGCCGCTCACCTACAACATTGCCGAGGCCAAGGCGGTAATGAAGGCGGTGGCGGACAGCCGCGGCGGCATTTTGCAAACTGGCGCCATGCAGCGTTCCGCTTTTGAATTCCGCACCGCTGCCGAACTGGTGCGCAATGGCTGCATCGGCAAGGTAACCCATGTGGACTGCAATTTTGGCGGACCCTCTCGCCCGCACCGTGATTACGAAAATCCCAATAATCCGGCAGAAGGCTTGCCTAATCCGGATGTTGATTTCGATATGTGGTGCGGCGGCGCCCCGCTGGTGAAGTACAGTGACCGGCTTGCCCCGCGCGGCGTCAACAATTTCTTCCCGATGTTCTGGCGTATGGACGACCTCTTTGGTTCCGGTTACTGCGGCGACTGGGGTGCCCACCACCTTGATATCGCCCAGTGGGGGCTGGGCATGGATGACAGCGGACCGGTGAAAGTAATAAAGTCCACTTCCGAAATCCCGTCCGATCCGATTCTGGGCGGCCGTCGCCAAGAGGGCGTCCAACTGGTTTTCGCTGACGGTGCCATCCTTCGCCACAACCCCTTCTCCACTTGGGGTACGGTGTTCTACGGTACTGAGGGAATCGTGGCGGTCAACCGCGGCAAGTTCGCCATGTGGCATGACAAGGCTTGCACCCCGGACGATACCGTTCGCGAGGCCATTCAAAAAGGCACCTTTGACGGAGCCCGCAAGGTGGCGTTCTACACCCGTAAGGAAGATGGCGGCTCCTGCGAGGGCGCGGCCACCGCGGCCCGCCGTGAGTTCCTTAAGGAAGCCAAGATTCAACTCTACCAGACCAAGGGTGGGCATCCCGCCGATTTGGTGAAGTGTTTCAAGACCCGCGAGAAACCATGCTCCAACGAGATCGTTGGCGGGCGCGCCGCAGTCTTGTGCCACCTTTGCAATCTCTCCTATGTGCGCGACGTGTCGTTCGACTGGAATCCGGAGATCAATACCTTCGCTAACGGTACCGGCGATGCCAAATGGCTGGTCCGTCCCGAATACCGCAACGGATGGAAGGTTTAATAGGTAAAGATGCCGCATAATCGCCGGCGTCCGGCATTCTTTTGGGTGTCCGGCCGCCGGAATGCTTTTTCGCGTGTTCGTCCGGCGAAAGAAAAGAGAACAAACGTAGATGAACTATTCGTATCTGCATCCAAGGGAGGAGTTGGCGCTCACCCTGCACCGTATCTATCAGTACAAAATGACCACCACGTCGGGGGGCAACCTCTCGATTCTCGATGAGAACGGCGACATTTGGATCACCCCCGCCCGTGTTGACAAGGGAACCTTGAAGCCTTCCGATATCGTGTGCGTGAAGGCCGACGGTACGGTGGTCGGCCAGTATCCGCCATCTTCGGAATATCCGTTCCACCGGGCGATTTACAATGCCCGCCCCGACATCCACGCCGTGGTGCACGCGCATCCGGTCTCGCTGGTGGCGTTTTCGGTCTCCAAAAAAATTCCCGATGCCAAGTTGATCCCCCAGACTTATCGTTGGAACGGTAGTGTCGGCTTCGCTCCCTACGGCATTCCAGGCAGCAAGGATCTGGGCGACAAAATCGCCGCGAAATTCGCCGCCGGTTACGACAGCGTCCTGCTCGAAAGCCATGGCGTATGTTGCGGCGGGTGCAATCTCCAAGATGCATTCCAGCGATTCGAGACCCTTGAACTTTGCTGCAAGACCGAAATCAAAGCCCGTACCCTGGGTACCCCGCAGTTCCTCACCGAGGAACAGCTCCAGCTTGAGAGTCGCAGCGCGGTTATGCTACCGGTGTTCGAGCGCGAAATCAGCCAGATGACAGTGAAAGAGAAAGACTTGCGCAATCAGATTTGCCGTTTCGTGGAGCGTGGCTACCGCCAGGGGCTGCTTAGCGGTTCCACCGGCACCTTCTCCGCGCGCGTCAGCGAGGATTCCTTCCTGATTACCCCGCGTCCGTTGGACCGCTTTGAAGTGCGCCCGGAGGAAATTGTGCTGGTCTCCAACGGCAAGTGCGAGTTCGGCAAAACCCCCAGTCACGCGGTACTCTCCCACCATGCGCTCTATCAAGCCAATCCCGGTATCAACGCCATCATCAACGCCTATCCGCCGAATTCACTGGCGTTCAGCTGTTGCCACCAGACTATCGACACCCGAACCCTGCCGGAATGCTACATTTTCCTGCGCGAGGTGGGGTTGTTCCCGTTTGAGCGGACATTCAACGACTATCCCGCGTTGGTGGAAAACCTGACCCTGCGGCATCCTGCCGCCGTACTCTGCAACAACGGCGTTATGGTGGTGGGGCAGGACATGCTCAGTGCGTTCGACCGGTTGGAGGTTTTGGAATGTTCTGCAGAGGCGATTATCGACAGTGCTCCGCTGGGCGGCCACGTTCCGATGGACAAAGCGGTGATAGATGATATTATCGACGCTTTCCACTTGGAGAAATAGTATTAATGCTTAAGACCTCGTATCAAATCTGTACCCTGTTTGGGATCCCGATCCGTCTGGACATATCGTTGGTTCTGCTCTTCGTTATGCTGGTCGGGAGTTTCAGCGACCCCGTGGTCGGGATCGCGTTTGGAATCGTGCTGCTGCTTTCGATAGCCGCGCACGAGCTTGGACACAGTTTGACTGCGATGGCCTTCGGTTGCCAAGTGCAGGACATCACGCTAATGATTATCGGCGGTAGGGCAACCATGCTCTCGATGCCCCGCAAGGCGTGGCAGGAATGTCTGGTCGCTCTGTCCGGACCGCTGGTGAGCGCGTTGTTGGCCGTGTTGGGGATGTTCGTTTTTCCGTGGCTTTGCTTATTGTCCCGCTCTCCTGCGTTGGATAACGTCGCGGTTTTCTGTTTCCAATTTCTGGGTTACACCAACCTCACGCTTTGCTTGTTCAACCTGCTGCCCGCCTTCCCGATGGATGGCGGTCGGGTATTGCGTTCTCTTCTGCAGCAGTTTTTCATGGGCCGCGTCAAGGCCACTTGGGTGGCATCCCGCATTGGCCGGTTCATCGCTATGCTGATGGCGCTCTCGGTGTTGTTATCGATCTTTACAAAAACCTGGACGTCATGGTATTTCACCCGGTTGCTGATTGCGTGGGTGATCTATCAGGATGCGGACCGCGAATACCGGCTGGCGCTTCGCGAGGCCGGGTATTACGGCGACACCGCGCCGTCCGGATGTTCGCCGTTGGGACGCGTTTTCCATCACCGCGAAGAACCGCCGCCGGATGACGGCAAGGCGGTTATCTCTCCGCCGCCATACGACCGCTGGGGTGGCAAAACCCGCGTTGACATCCAACGGGACGACCGCTGATGCCTGACTCTGCCGTTGTGTTTGTGGTGGCCGACGGTGCCGGTCTGCGGTTGGACGCTTGGCTGGCCTCCCATGCCCCGGAGTTGTCACGCGCCCGCATTCAGGCGTTGATTAAGTCGGGGGACGTAACGGTGGACGGCGCTCCGGTCAAGGCCAACACCAAGGCTCGGCTCGGTAGCAGAATTGTCGTTTCCGTGCCTCCGCCGGTTCCGGCCGAGCCTGCCCCGGAGGAGATCCCTCTGTCCGTAGTTTACGAGGATTCCGACTGTTTGGTGCTGAACAAGCCCGCCGGCTTGGTGGTACATCCCGCGCCGGGTCACTCCGGCGGCACATTGGTGAACGCGTTGCTTGCGCATTGCCGCGACCTCAAGGGGGTGGGCGGGGTAGAGCGCCCCGGGATTGTGCATCGGCTCGACAAAGACACTACCGGTTTGATGGTGGTTGCCAAGAACGATGCCGCCATGGCGGGATTAGTCCGGCTTTTTCAGTCCGGCGGTATCCGCAAGGAATATCTGGCTTGGACGCGTGGGGTGCCTTCGCCGGAACGGGGTACGGTAAACACTTTGATTGGCCGCGACCCTCGCCACCGTCAGCGGATGGCGGTGGTGCCGGTCAACGGTAAGCCTGCGGTGACCGAATACCGGGTGGAGGAGCGGTGTGACCCATTTGCCTTGGTGCGTTGCCGCATCGAAACCGGCCGGACCCATCAGATTCGGGTACACATGCGCCACATTGGCTGCCCGATTGTCGGAGATCCGGTTTACGGAAAACCTGCCGCCGACCGCCAGCTTGCCGTTGTCCCGGATCGCCAGCTTCTTCATGCCGCGCTGTTGGCTTTTGCCCATCCCGTTACCGGGCAGCCGCTGCGGTTTGAAGCCCCTCCTCCGGCGGATTTTGCCGCCTTCACCGCCTATGTTTTCAATACCGAATCTTTTAAAAGAAAATCATAACGAAGCGAACTTTATCCTAATGTGGTAACCTCTTTGACCAGATTTCAAGATTATGAACAAAATGGTTCGTTTTCTCCCTTGCGCGATAAAAAAGAAATATAGTATAATTTGACTGCCTTTTGGGTAAGTGACGGTGCGTTCACGGCCAACTATTTCGTATGGTTGAGGTGAAGTAGGCGAATACGCGATACGGCACTGCGGGTGAAATTCTTATGGTATAGAAGTTGAATATGTATCAAGAGCAAATTGGTGATGATGCGTCTATCGGCGGATACCGCGTCGTGCGCCTGCTTGGAAAGGGCGGCATGGCGGAGGTGTACGAGGTCGAGCATCCTACGCTCGGCGTGCGGCGCGCCATGAAGGTGTTCAAGGCCGAGGGCGAGCGGGCGGAGCTCCTGCGCTCGCGCTTTCTCGCGGAAGGTCGGCTTCTCGCACGTCTCGACCACCCGCGTCTCGTCAGGGTTTACGACTGCAACGTGGACCAGGCGACTCTCGCACCGTACATCACGATGGACCTTGTCGTCGGATCGGACGGTGAACCGCACACGCTCTCGTCGCTGCACAAGGAGCGCAAGATCACCGAACCGCAGCTCCTCGCCTGGTATGGCGACCTCGCGGACGCGCTTGCGTACATCCATTCCGCAGGGGTTGTCCACAGGGACATCAAGCCCTCAAACATCCTTGTGGACGCCGGCGGCCATGCCGTCCTTACCGATTTCGGCGTGTCGCGCATCAGCGACGACACGTTACGCAGGGATCTGGCGGTCGAAGCCACGATGGCCACGGACGCCAACTCCGCGGCCCGCATCGTCTTCGGAACCGCGAACTACCTCGCCCCGGAAGTGCGCGGCGGCAGTGACGCAACGGCGGCGGTCGACATCTACGCGCTGGGCGTCACGCTCTTCCGCCTGCTCACGGGGGTGTGGTACGAGCCGGACTCCGACGCGCTTGACCTTCTGGACGGCTACGACCCCGTCTGACGCGGCATCTTCCCCGCGCTGCTTGCCGTCACCCCGCGAGACCGTTCCCTTCCCGCTCCGCGCCGACGCCGGAAAAGGAAAATCATGTGGGTTCTTGCGGCTGCCGTTGCCGCGACATTGGCCATTGTTGTGGCGTGGTGGCTTCTCCGGCCATCGGACGATATGCCGTACGAAAGGCTGGAGGAGGATATTTTCTTCGTGCCGTAATTTTTTCGTGTCCCTTTTCCCGGAGCGATTCGTATATAGCGACAGAAGGGGATGATGGATACCCCAAAGGAAGAGAGGAAAGGAGATTAAACCATGAAGCTGAAACTGATGGCAATGGCGGCTCTTGCCGCGTGTGTGGCAGCGGCGATGCCCACAAAGGAAGAAATAGCGGAGGCGAACAAGGAGGTTCGCGAGTCGCTCAAGGCGCAGATCGCCGCGTGGAAGGACGGCAAACTCTCCGACGGCGAGTTTTCGGGGCTCATGCTTATGCATTCCCGCAAGTTCGACGACGAGGCGCGGCGCTACGCCTGCCTGCAGGCAGCTTTCGCGGCCGCGGCCCGCGCCGGCGAGGCGTCCATGGCGGCGACCGCCTTGGAGAAGATCGTCTCCGAAATCAGGGGATTCGACAAAGCGGCCGAAAAATCGCTCGTTGACAGATCGCTCGCGAAAGTGGAGGCCAATAAGGCCAAGGCGTTCCGTTACCGGCTTGAGACCGAACGTGTCAAGCTTGCACGCGGAACGGGCATTTCTGAGTTGACGGCGGAGACAATTGCCAAGATGAATATGGTCATCATTCCGTCGCTGGGCATAAAGGAGAATACGACGCTGGCGGATGCCGTCGGGATTTTGCGGGATCTTGGCAGAAAATACGATTCCGTGGCGACAGATGAAAAGGATAAGGGCTTCGATGTCATTGTCGGAGGTGTGGCGTTTGACAAGCCGCTCAAAGTCCGTCGCCTACCTGCGAACGGTGCCGGAGATGGGTTTGAGACGCGCGAATACACGCTCCCACCCGAAGGACTCAGCCAGTGCTACGCGAATCCGTCCTCCCGGAATTTGATGACTATTTTCAGCCAGTTTGGCATTCTCTGGCCGAAGGACAGTTCGCTAGTTTTTGAGGGGACGAGCGGCAAGCTCATTGTCAAGAACACGAGCGAAAACCTTGGAATGATCGAGGAAATATTGTCCAAGACCTTGCAGTTCGGAGTCCCCATGCCGACTCTGCCGGCCATCCGCACAGGCGCGATAAGCTTCTACGATGCGGTGAAAACCGTTACGGGGGAGGCAGATATGGAGTTCAAGGTGGATGGTCCCGTTGTTGGCATACGTCCCGATAGGGCGAAACTTGCCTTAGCCGTGTTCGATAAGAACAAAACCAGGAATAGCATGTCGGATATCAGGCGCAAAGTGGAAGGAGCCCATTCCCGTTCGTGCGCCATGGATGATTTGTCTTTTGGCGGCAATTATCTCCGTGCGGCCATCGAGTCAGCCAACCGCGAACGTAAGGCTTGCCACCTTCCGTCCGCTTGGCCCCGTACGGTGGCCGGGAAGGGCGCGGATGAGGACGACATTGCCGGATGTGGCTTCAAGTCCGCCGCAGACTACTTCACGGCTCTCTTCGATTTGAAAAACATGGGCACTGCGGACTGGGCGCCGTATGTCGAGGCAAACCACCGCTTGCTCGGACAGAACGCCGTCGTCAACAACGCCATCGTCGCCGACGCATTGGACTGGTGTATCGCGGCGAACGTCCCGGATGACCTGCCGGACAATGTCCCCGTCCTCGTCTCGGCGAACTTCAACCCCGCCCTGCTGCTGCGCAAGTGGGACGGTATCACGGACGCCGACAAGATTCTTCCGATCGGCCCGGCGTCGGGCGCAGCAAGGTCGATGTTCGACGACGAGGGCATCGCCGTTGTGTACAAGAATGGCATGCGGAAGGAGATTAAGGCGAAAGATCTCACATACTCCAATATCTACCAGCGCCATAAGCCGTTTGACACGACGAAGAGCGATCCGCCCCTCGTCTATCTGATGCCGACCGGCGTTGCCGAGCCGACCGCAGGCGAGAACCGATGAGTGCTGACTCCGCAAGAAACGAATGGAGCTATCCGGAGACGTCCGTAACGATGTTTCGGACGCTCCGGGAGGCCCGGAGCGGCGTCGATGACGCCGCTTGGGCCCGTTTCGTCGATATATACGGTCCGGTCATCCACCATTTGGTGCGGCTTCTCTCGCCGGGCATGTCGGACGCCGACACCGACGAGGCCGTGCAGGACGTGTTCGTGAAGCTTGTGGATATCCTGCGTTCCGGCGCGTACGATCCCTCGAAGAGCCGATTCCGCACGTATCTTTCCACGCTTTCGCGACGGCTTCTTATCGACCGCTACCGCGCGTCCGCGAGGCGGCAGAGCCGCGAGGTGGGGCTTGACGCCGCAGAGGACATTTCGATTGAGAGCGACCCGGGGGAATGGATGGACGCGAAGTGGCTCGTCGCGTGCCGCATGGCTGCCGAGCGGCGCGTGATGGAGGAGTCTGCTCTTTCCGACCAGAGCCGTGAGGTGTGGAGGCTTGTCGCCGTAGATGGCCTTCCGGTTAAGGTGGCCGCAAAACAACTGGGTATCCCGGCCAACACCGCCAGTAAAATCAAGCGCCGCATCGAAGCGCGTATAACAGCGGTCCTCCGCGCCTATTGATCTCTCGACGTTTCCACATTAGCAACGGTTATTCGCTCCCGTGACAGTCCGCGCATACATCATTCGCGCATACATTTCGTTAGTTTTCTCCCCGTAGCCGCCTTTTAATGATGTTAGCAAATGGATCACCGTCGCCGGGTTCGAAACTTCCACTCGGGTAAAGAATCTCGACATATACACGCCCCTTGAGCGAATCTCCGACAGGCATCCCGACGGCACGCTCTTTTCACCGTTCGCCGTCCTCACCGTTATGCGCAGTTTGTCATAATAATGGACACTCTTTGATGAATGATGAGTTCATTGCGTTCGTCAAATACTGGACACTTTCCTAATGGTTTTCTTCCCGGACAGTGATGTTGCCCCGCCCCCGTCCCCGGGGGCGAAGGCCGTCCCCGGAGGGGTGGCGCCGCAAGGCGCCAAGGCCGAGCGGACGGGGGAAGAATCCTTCGCGGCACCTTGCAGTCGCCGGACGCGGCGCAGCCTTTTCAGGATTCGGTGATAGAGTTCAATGCCGTTTATTTTCGCCTTGCGGCGCTTGAGTGCATCCTTGGCTTCCTGCGGCACGTCGGGATCGGCAAGAACCCTCGCATACGGGGTCTGCGGCTTGTCGTACCGGCATGCGAAGCCCTTGGAGTCCCTGCGTTTGATCTTTGCCACAAGCATCTTGCAGGGGACGCAGAAGTTCCGCCAGGCCGAATAGTCTTCGCACAGGCGCCGCAGCTCCGCCTCCACCTCGCGCCAGATCCGTATCAGGACGGCCTTGTCCCGCTCGGTGTATGTCGCCCCCCGCCCTTTGCGCTCCTTGAACTTCCGGCTCCCCGTCAGAAGCCGGTTCGCGTACTTGCGCGAGTAGCCGGTTGTTTCGCACACCTCGCCGAGAATCCGCCTGCGCTTGCCGGGGCTCGATTCCGCATACGTGCGGCGTTTTGCCCCAATGTATTCGTTTGTTGCCATTCGTGAC
>JAFTCL010000041.1 GCA_017454745.1 Kiritimatiellia bacterium | reverse complement strand
CCCCCCCCCCCCCCCCCCACCCCATGTTGGGTCTGATTGGATTATGAAAGGAAAAAGAGCATGAAGAGATACTTGATTATGGCGTCGCTGGCGATGGCGGCGGTTGTTACCCACGGTTACAGTCTGCGGTGGAATGTGGATGTCGGCGACGCCACTGACGTGGACTCGGCCATATTGGTTGCGGTAAGCAACGGCGACCCGGCGACCTATTACTTGTCCGGGGGCTATAGCAACTTAGGGGAAAATATCAAGACGGATCTGGAAAACGATATGGAACAATATGATCCGAACCTTAACAGCACCCAGGTTACCGGCGCCGCATACTCTGGCAATAAACCACTAGGCAACGTCGATTGGAGTAATTATTCTTTCCATGTTCTGCTGGTTGACAGTTCGGGGAACCACCTGCTCAGCACGGAAGGCATGGACGGGAACTCGATGAGTTTTACAGATCTCCGGAGTTTTGGTTATACCGGCTTTAAGGTTTGGGCGGTTACCCCCGAGCCGAGCTGCGCGCTGCTGTTCGGGCTGGGCGCGGCATTGGTGGCGGTTCGCCGCCGCAGGCGCTAGGCGCATGATTTTGGAAACAGGGGTCACACGGAGATTGCGGCGGGATAAAGCCCGCGCAACTCCGTGTGATTTTTTTTGTGTCGCTGATTTATCATCTCTCACAGCGCCGCAGAGAAGGTTATAGACAGGATTCACAGGATTTGAACCGTGGAGATCGTGTAGAAACGGGTAGAAGGATAGAGCGGGGAAGGGACGAGTTACGAGTTATGAGTGAAGAATTTGTGGTTAGGGCGGAAGAAAAACCGGGTAGGTCTTTGCGATTCTATGCGTTATTTGCGGATAAAAAATAACAGTTTAACCAATTTCTGCACGATCTGCATGTTCTACACGGTTTTAATATCGGTAACCGTGGAGATCGGGTAAACCTTTGCGCCCTTTGCGGCTGAAAAAAACGGATTTGTTCGTGACTGTGGAATGTTGCCATTGTGGAAGTGTTACCAGTTCCAATGTTGCCAATATCCAATTAGGATTTGGCATTCGGATCAACCCATTAGGCGTTGCTCTTTTCGTCGCCCGTTTCGCTCTTTTCCATCTTATATTACTATTGAAGACATGCGGCAAACCGCGGCACCAGATACAGCGGAATGTTGACAAAGGCGCCGTCTTTTTTGAGGTTGCGCTCTGAAAAGCGGATTGCGAACTTCGGTTTGTGGGAATTGACATAGCCCTTGAATGACGATGCGCGTCTGCCACCGCCGGACTTGACCTCCACAGGCACGGCGTTGTCTCCGTACTGGAACACGAAATCAATCTCCCTGTCGGCTCGCTCCGCCCAATAATGCACCGGACCGACGGTGTTCCCGGACAGCTGCTGCAACACGTAGTTCTCAACGAATCGCCCTTTGAAAGAGAAATCAGCGTCCAGTATCAAAGACTCGTCGGTAATGCCGGCCGTGACCTTGAGCATACCGATGTCGTTGAGATAAAGCTTGAAGGCATTTCGCGCATCATGCGCGGAAAGCGGATACCCGATTGCGTCGAGATTCCGTACCCGCCTGACCATCCGCGCCGACACCAGCCACTCTATCGCCTCCTCGTATCCGCGCCCTCTCGCACCTTCGCGCAACGCACCGTAGATGAACTTGCTGTTCTCCTTCGCAAGCTGCGGAACGACCGACCTTAGAACGGCAAGTATCTTCGCCGCGTCGATTTCGCCATTGTACTTCACAATGTCGTTTTCGTAAAGCCGGATAAGATCCTGCTGCAATTTACGCACACGTGCCGGATCGCCTTCCGTAAGATGGCTCGCCACGACCTCCGGCATGCCGCCAACAGTAAGATAGATGCTGTAAACATCACTAAGCCTACGATGAAATATCTCGGGCAGCGGATCGCTCCCGCGAACGGACATGTAATACTCCCAAAGCGCATTGTCCTTTTCGCGAAGGAACTCCGGGAAAGACACCGGCTCAACATCAACGATTTCGACCTTCCCAACGGGATATGTTTTCGGAGGCTCGATTCGTCCTCCCTTCTTTTTCTTGAGATTGACGCCCAAGAGACTGCCAGCCGCCATGACAGCCAACTCCGGACACTTCTCGCAAAAATACTTGAGCGAATTGAGCGCATCGCCGCAATCCTGTATCTCGTCCAGGACAATGACATCATTCTGGCGGTCAATCTTCGAACCGGCAACTATCTCCAGTTTGGGCAGAATCTCGTCCGGGTTCTTCGTCCCCTCGAATATCGTCGCCAGGTCGGGCGTAGCCGCGAAATCGAAGAAATGGACTTTCGCAAAGTTCTCCCTCCCGAAATTCTCCATAAGCCAGGTCTTCCCCACCTGTCTTGCCCCCATCAAGACAAGAGGCTTGCGATTCTTGCGCTCTTTCCAGCTTAAAAACTCAGTTTCAATGTCTCTTTTCATCTGATATCAACCTTTCGCGCAATAATGTAGCACATTTTTGACGCATAAACAACCACGAATTGCACATTTTTGACGCATAATTCGCACCCCGATGCCAAAAATTGACACAAATATTGTTTTTTGATTGCGCATCGCCGCTCCCGCGCCGGCCTGCGCAAACATCGTTCGCGTATTAATTCTCGATTTTTCCTTTTTGTTCAGACAGGATTTACAGAATTAACAGGATTATGAGATTTTTAACCGCATAATATACGTCATACCGTTGGCTCTTTCCGTTCTGTTCACCAACAAGACATAAAGAGCGCCAAAGGGGTTAATCCGAATACCAATTCCTAATTGGATATTGGCAACATTGGAACTGGCAACACTTCCACAATGGCAACATTCCACAGTCACGAACAAATCCGTTTGTTTTCGGCCGCAAATAACGCAGAGAATCGCAAAGGTAGGGAGGTCGCCAATCCTGCCAACACGGACGCGACAGAGCGCGTCCCTCCCTCATTCTCCCTGTTTCTCCCCGTTTCCCACCTCTCGTCACTCGTCACTCCCTTCCCCTCCGGCGCACAAATTTTCCTCATTATTTTGGCGATTGCGTTTGCCCTCCGGCGGCGGTTTTGCTATAATTTCCAGCAATGAGACCGATTGAGACATCTACGGGCGATTTTGCCGATTTTCGCATTCATGGCGGTATTTACGTTGATAAAACGGCGTACTTCCACCGTCTTGTTAAGAACCGTAATTCACGTTTCCTTTTTCTGGCGCGGCCGCGGCGGTTCGGAAAATCGCTGATGATTACCGCGCTTAAGGCGATCTTCCAGGGGCGGCGCGAGCTGTTCGACGGTCTGGACATCTCCCGGACGAATTGGGAGTGGGAAAAGTGGCCGGTCATCCATTTCGATTTCTCCGAAGTTGACGCCACGGGCCCCGAGGCGTTTGATGTCACGTTCACGGCGGCAGTCAAAAGACGTCTGGCTGACACTGGCTTCGCTTACGACGACATGGTCCCGCCGTCGGTGAACTTCGGCGCGGCCATCGATTCGCTATCCTCCGCCAACGGGGGCAGGGGCGCCGTGGTTCTGATCGACGAGTATGACGCTCCGGTGTCCCACGCCCTTGACGACATCGCGTTTGCCGATGTTGTCCGCAAGCGGATGTCGGCTTTCTACAGCGTGATGAAGCCGCGTACCGGAGCCATCCGCTTCCTGATGATGACCGGTGTCTCGAAGTTCACCAAGCTTTCGGTGTTCTCGTCGCTGAACAACATCGTGGACATCTCGATGGACGAGGGTTTCGCTACGATGCTCGGTTATACAGAAGACGAGCTTGAGAAAAACTTCGAGGAGCATTTGCGTGAGCACGCACGGATTATGGGTAAACCATACGACGAGTACCGCGCCGAGATGAAACGGTGGTATAACGGCTTCCGTTTCTCGCCGGATGACGCGACCACCGTTTACAACCCGATTTCGGTTGCGCTGACTCTCGCCCGGAAACAAAGGGATTTCCGCGCCACATGGTCGTCGACCGGGCGGCCCTCCACGCTGATGAATTATCTGAATCGCCGGGATGTGTTGGCAATCGATCCGGAGCGCACGAGAAACGTGACCGAGCGCGCGTTTGACACTGTGAATCTTACCGACCTCAAGCCCGTCGGGCTGCTCTTTCAGACCGGTTACCTTACGATCAAGGATTTCTCGAACGGGCTCTATACTTTAGGTGTTCCCGACGAGGAGGTTCGCCAGGACCTGAACATTCTTTTGGCTGGCGTCGCGGCGGACAGGAGCGTAGATTGGGCTGCCGATCTTGGGGCGCAGCTAATCAGCCGCGAGTGGGAGGATTTCTTCATCGGGTTGAAATCCCTTTATGCCGCTATGGCTTACGGGCCGACGGAATCGCGTGTCCACGAGAATTCCTACGGGCGTTGCCTTTCGTTCTTGCTCGCGGGAAGCGGCTTCCGGTTCACTATGGAGGATGTGCAGGCAGACGGCCGGGCCGACATCGTGGCGGAGCACGCCGCGGGGATATACATTTTCGAGCTTAATGTTGACTCGCCAGTTGACCGGGCGTTCGCACAGATTCGCGAGAAGAACTACGCCGCACCGTATCTCGCTGCCGGCAAGCCCATCAATTTGATCGGGTTGTCGTTCGACTCCAAGACCCGCCATTTGGTTGACGCCGCGGCGGAAACTCTTGCGGTTAATGATTCAAAGGGAGAGGATGCTCGCCATGTTTAAGCTTGTCGGACGAGCGGCGGTTTTGTCGGCGTTGTTGCTGATGCCGGCGGCGGCGCAGGCGCGCGGCGGGGCCGTTGCCAGCGCAACCGTTGACGGCGAAACGGAGAATTTCACCTCCGTTCAGGATGCTTTTGACGCGGTGGATGACGGCGGGACGGTCAAGTTGCTGGCCAGCGTTACCGAATATCCGCTTTACGTTTCTTTCGAGTGTGCGTTCGACCTGAACGGCTTTACTCTCACCGGCGTTATCCTGCCGGACGAAGATTTTACCGTGCTGGACAGTTCGGGCGACGATTCCGGTTCGATAGAGTTGCCCGTGCTGGCGGAAGGCGATGATGTCGAAGGCGAGGAGTTTCTTGACGGCGCGGTTTGGACGGGTTACGGCTACGGTACGGTGACTATCGGCGGCGGTACATATTATAACCCGGTGGCCGTGCTGTGGGCAAATGATGCCGAGCTGGTGATCACCGGCGGCGTTTTCCATGGCGCAGCGGTGGTGCCCGACACCGAATGGGCGGAAGATTACTCCAGCGAAAACCCTTGTGACATTGACTCGACGGTGACGGTTACCGGCGGACGGTTCTTTGCCGACGAAGGGAACGCCGACATGTTTCTGGTTCGCGATTCGGACGTGTTTTGCGGGGTCGCGCTTAACATTAGCGGCGGACTGTTCACCACCCTTGACGGCAGCGAGCCGCAATTAATCGACTTAAACGCGGTGACGCTCACCGGCGGATGTTACAGCGAGGCGCCGGGGGCGGATTTCGTGGCCGAGGATTGCGTGGCGGTGGCGAACAACGACCCCGCGACCGTAGACGATTATCCGTGGACGGTAAAGGCGGCCGGCACGGAGGCATACATCACCGCGATTGAGGCGGATGACGCGCGCGGCAGGATTGGCTTCACCGTGCGGCTGCCGGACGGGATGAGCAGCGGCGTGGTGAAGGTGTGGGGCAAGGTGAACTACTCCGACCGTTTCTGGTCCCAGATCGGGGAGGCGCGCGCGGCCGATTCCGCGGCGGAGGTGGCGGGGGCGCAGTTGCTCCACTACACCATGTTCACCGCCACGGTGGGCGCGAGCGTGCAAAGCGGGTTGGATTTGAAAGGCGGCAACGTGGTCGGGACGCTGAAGGTGGCGCTTGCCGATAACGAGGACTGCCCGGTCGCCGTGCCGTATTCGCCGATTGGCGGCGGGGATGGCGGCATAACGCTGTCCGGGCTGTTTCAGGCCTCCGCGCTCAAGGATGGCGATTTGGTCCGGGTGTTCCCGGCTTCCGGCGGGCCGCGGGGGTACAAGTGGGACAGCGGTAGCGGCTTCTGGCGCGAGTGCCGGTATGACGTTAGGACGCGGACGTGGAACGCCGAGGGAACGGTCGATGCCGGCGCGCGGGATATCGGCAGCCTTGGGGCGGTCGCTTTTTACCGCGCCGGCGGCGGCACGGTCCGCATCAACGGCGAAATCCGCAGCTGGGGCGGGGCGCAGCCCTGGGCCGACCCGGCCGGCTGGGCGGCAAAGCTTGACAGCGGCGACGGGTGGAATCTGGTTCGCGGCGCCGACCCGGCGGCGGTGAATGTGCAGGACATCCCGTATCTGGGGCTTGGCGGCGGCGACACGCTGTGGATCACGGCGTCGGACGGGGTGCTGCGCGAGCTGAAGTGGGACGGCGCGCAGTGGTATTACATGAAACTGACCAGCGAGGGCGGCTGGGGTAAGGCCGACACGAAGGTCACCACCGGACTCGCCGTTCAGGCCGGGGCCGCCTTCTGGTACGTTAACGATAATGCCGTGTTTCACGAGTGACGCTTGGAAAGGGAGCTTGGGATGAGAAAAATCGTTTTTGCGATGGCGTTTCTGTCGGCTTTGCTTTTGCGGGCCGATTACCTGATGTGGGGCGTGGAGCTGCCGGAATTCGCCTCGACGGATGGCAACGCCTATTACGCCGTCTTGGCGGCGGTGAGAACCGTGGACGGCGAAGAGCTTTGCTGCGTGATGAAGAATCCGGTGAAACTGGATTCCAACGGCGCGGTATTGAGCCAGCGGACTTATTTGAAAGAGGCTATGTATGCCTATGACGCGGGGAACGACCCCGCGAGTCCGGCGGACGACCGCTGGGGATACAACGGCAACACCGATTGGAGCGGCTTTACTTTTCAAGTGTGGATTCTGGATTCAAACAACAACCGGGTGTTCAGCACCGGCGGCTATGCTGCCGGACGCAGGGAGTGGCAAGCCTTGCTGAACGGCGGCAACGCCGGCAAAAGGGTGCGTTATCTGGAGCGGTGGGAAGTCAAGCCCGCCCCCGGCCCCGGGCTGCTGTTCAGCGTGGGGTGATTCTTTTTTGCAGGCGCGCAAAGCGGCCCAACCCCGGAATCATATTGAAAATCCCCCGTTAAATGTGCTTGCGCATTTGCACCCTATTGGCGTATAGGGTTTCAAAACATTGTCTTCGTCCGCATGCCGTCGTGCCGCCGTTCATCATCTTCATGAGATGGAACCTGTCGTAGACGATCTCCGTGCCGCAGACGGGACACTTGAGCGTCTTGCGCACGAACGGCACGATCTGGCATCTCTGCTTGAACCGGCCATTGCAGACGCCCAGGTGGTTCCTGTTCCGCAGGAGGCCCTTGACGTCGCAGACCTTGCGGATTTTCGCCTTTTGGAGTTAAAATCCCCAGACGGATTGGCTATACTTCTGATTTAGCAGACCATATCTCGGCACAAATTTCAAGTGCCACTTGAAATTTGTACCGAAACAATGTTACCGCCGCGCAGTTTTCAGCGGCGTAAAAACGTTCCTCCCGGCTAGAAATAATACGCCACAGACAACGTTACTGGTCACTTTGGGGGAGGAGCGGTTCTATCGCTTCGATGAAGCGATCGTGCAGGATGCCGTTGGAGGCCAGCATTGAAAGGCGGTAGCCGCCATATTCGCGCAGTATGGTGCATCGGCCGCCGGCGCGTTCCACGATTAGCGAACCAGCCGCCATGTCCCAATGGTAGATGCCCGGCTCGAAGTAACCTTCAAACGCTCCCGCCGCCACCATGCACTGATCCAACGCCGCCGCGCCGTTCACCCGCACCCGCTGGACGATTTTGCCAAAGGTGTCGATGAACACCGGAGTGAAACAGCCTTTGGTGAAGCCGCCGGAACCGGTGGAAAACGCGGCCAGCGCGGGATCGGCGGTGCCGGAAACATGGATGGGGCGGCCGTTACAGCGGGAAATCCCATCGCAGGTGGCGGTGTAGAGCCGACCCAATTCCGGCGCAAAGACCGCCCCGGCTGCGGCTTTGCCTTGATAACGCACCGCGACGGAACAGCACCACCAGGGGGAGCCGTGGAAAAAGTTGATGGTGCCGTCAATCGGGTCAACCACCCACAGGTAATCATGCGGGGGCAAATCGCGGTCGCAGGTTTCCTCGCCCAATATCGGATGGTCGGGATAAGCGGACTGGATAACGCCCATAGCCGCCTCCTGCGCCTCTACGTCAAGCTTGTGTTTCACATCCGCCTTGTCGGCGCGGTTAACGTCCGAACGCCGCTCCAGCTGGGACAACACGTGTTCGCCAGCCCGCCGGGCGGCCAACGCCGCCACCGCCAAAAGTTGCTCTGAAGGTATCATGCAAAAATCCTCGCGAATTGAAAAGTCCGAGTTAGGGTTTTTCGTCCACCGTCTCATCCCGCTGGTAAATGGGAAGCAGCCGATAGGGAACGGTAAAGGCCAGAATGACCATCGCGGTCTGGTAATAACGGTCGTTCTCGCCGCGTTCCCAATAGCCGTCCGCATGCTGCTTGGGAATCCAGCTGTCGTACATCCAGCGGGAGAACTCCGCCCATTCGCGCCCGCCCAGCTGGAAAAGCCCTTGGGCGGTGTAATAGAGTCCGTAGAAACAGTACTGCTGGTCAGGCAGCGCTTGGTATTTTTCCATCAGGAAACGGGCCGCCTTGCCTATGGCGGGATTGCCGTGTTCGCCGCACAGCGAGAGGCAGAGGATGCCGGCTCCGGTAAGGGTGACCGCGTACTGGTTCTTATTCTGGTACCCGAAACACCCCTGGTTTTCATCCTGACGGCGGATGATGTAATCCACGGCCTTTTTGATCGCCGACGGAGGAACCTGCGCCCCGTTCAATCTTGCCGAGCGCAACGCCATCAGCGCCCAACCGCTGCAGGACAGATCGCTGTCGCGCGAATCCGGCTGATAGCGCCAGCCGCCGGAATGGTCGGGATCCTTTGCCACCGCCTGAGCGTCGAGGATCAGATTCAACGCTTTGGGGAGCGTTTTGTCGATTACCCGCTGTAGTTCGGGCTTAACCATCCCGGAGACCTCGGAAAGGAAGAGCGTGGAAATGCAGTGGGAGTACATCTTGCCGTCGCGGGTTCCGAGGTAACCGTCCTCACGCTGAACTTCGGCGAGCTTGGTTATGATCCGTTCGATGTTTTTTCCGTATGGCTCGGAACCCGGCAAATGGCCGCGGGCGAGGAACGCCATGCCGCAGAGCGCCCAAATGCCGCTGGTTTCCTTGGCGCCGCCGCCGCGCCCAAAGGTTCCGTCCGCAGCCTGGCCGCGGGCGATCCACGCCAGACCGCGGTCAACCGCCGCGTTTATCTCGTCGGGAGTGTAGGTCTTGGGCGGGTCCTGGGCAAGGCACGGGGCAGCGAAGGCCAACAGCGCGGCAATATAAATTTTCATGCGCCATTATCCTCCAGCCGGCGGCTCCGGTTCTCAATCCACATGCCAGGCGATGAAGTTTTCCCGGATGTAGTCCACCGCCTCATCGAGCGAGCCGAGGATCTTGGTGCAATGGCGCACCATCCAAGGTGAGCACTCCTTGAACGAAAACGGGGAAAACGCCACAATAAACTTGCCCAAATCGTGGGCGGCGTAAAAGACCTCCATCGAGGTGCCGATCGAGGGCTTGTTGTAGTTGACCAACAGAATGTCGGCGTCGCGCACGTCTTGAAGGTCGAATTCCACAATCTCATTGGCACTGTCAACCTCGCGGTCCTTGAAATTGCGGCGCATCGGGTCGAGCAGCACAAAGTTCTCCGCCAGCCTCGCCTTGGCGCGCTCGCGCCAGGAAGCCGCCTCGTTGCCGGCCAGCGCGTCCATAATCGGCCCGCTGAGGTAGATTTTCTTTTTCGTCTGGTTCATGGGTCTGGAAACTTTCTGCCGGCTCACGGAACCGGGAAGAGCGCGGTCAACTCGGCCACCTGCCGGCGAACGGAGGCAATCAGCGCTTCGTTGTGGAGATCGTCAAGAATGTCGGCGATCCAGCCGCCGATTTTACGCATTTCCGCCACACCCATGCCGCGGGTGGTCACCGAAGCGGTGCCAATGCGGATGCCGGAGGTGACGAACGGGCTGTTCTGGTCGAACGGGATCGCGTTCTTGTTGCAGATGATTCCGGCCGCGTCCAGAGCGGCGGCGGCATCCCTGCCGGTCAAACCGTTACGGGCGACATTCACCAGCATCAGGTGATTGTCGGTGCCGCCGGAGACCAGATGGAAGCCGCGTGAGGTCAGGGTTTCGGCCAGGGCCTTGCAGTTCTCCACGATACCGCGGGCGTAAGCCTTGAATTCGGGACGAAGCGCCTCGCCGAAACAGACCGCCTTGGCGGCGATGATGTTTTCGAGCGGGCCGCCCTGCATGCCAGGGAAGATCGCCTTGTCCAACTGCTTGGCGTACTGTTCCCGGCAGAGCACCAGACCGCCGCGCGGGCCGCGCAGGGTTTTATGAGTGGTGGTGGTTACGAAATCGGCATACGGAACCGGGCTGGGGTGGGCTCCGCCCGCCACCAAACCGGCGATGTGGGCCATATCCACCATCAGGTACGCGCCCACCTTGTCAGCGATGGCGCGGAAGCGGGCGAAGTCAATAGTACGGGGATAGGCGCTGGCCCCGGCGAGAATCAGTTTCGGCTTGCACTCATCGGCAAGCTTTTCGATGGCGTCGTAATCCAGCATCTCGGTCTCCGGGGAGACCGTGTAAGGAACGATGTGGTAGAGTTTGCCGGAGAAGTTCACCGGCGAACCGTGTGAGAGGTGGCCGCCCTGGTCGAGCGACATCGACAGGATGGTATCGCCGGGCTGGAGGACCGTCAAGTAAACCGCCATGTTGGCGGAAGAGCCGCAATGCGGCTGGACGTTGGCGTGATCGGCACCGAAGAGCTTTTTGGCGCGCTCGATCGCGAGCGTCTCCACGGCATCCACCGGGAGACAGCCGCTGTACCACCGCTTTCCGGGATAACCCTCGGCGTACTTGTTGGTCAAGACGCTGCCGGACGCGGCGCGGACGGCGCGGGTCACGTTGTTTTCGGAGGCGATCAGGTTGATCGTGGAATCCTCCTGCTTGATCTGCCCGACGATCGCGGCGTGTACCTCAGGGTCGGTGTACGCCAGCCAGGACGACTCGTCCAGCCGTCCGCAGCGGTCGATTTTGTTTAAACGCCGTACGTGGCGTTCGCCGCCGCTAAACGGGGTGGAGATAAATGCGTCCACGATGGCCGCCGCGTTTTCCGGGGTAATCGCGTTGGCGAGGCAAAGCACGTTGGCGTTGTTGTGGTCGCGGGCCTTGACCGCCAATTCCGGGGAGGAACACAGCGCGGCGCGGATGCCGCCGAACCGGTTGGCGCAGATTGACATGCCGATGCCGGTGGTGCAAACCAATATGCCGAAATCCGCCTGCCGGGTTACTACCGCCTCCGACAATTGCACCGCGATGTCGGGGTAATCCACCGGGTCCGTGCTAAAACTTCCGAAATCCTCTATTTCACCCCGGTTCCGCAACGAGGCCAGCAAGCTCTGCTTCAGCTCAAATCCGCCGTGGTCGCATCCGATAACAATCTTCATCTCAAGCTCCAATTCGATAAAGCTTCTCCTGAAAAGAAAAACGTTTTAATTCTAGCATAAGCGGCGGCGATAGACAAGAAGAATCGCAGTATTGACAAAATCACCCTGAATAATGTAATATATGCATGCTTTTTTTGACCGAAAGGGTTTTTCATGTTTGTCCATATCACAGGTACTGGATCATACTTGCCAGAACGGGTGGTGACCAACGACGAGCTGTCGCAGCAGTTGGACACCACCGACGAGTGGATTTTCTCCCATACGGGCATTCACAGCCGCCATATCGGCGCACCGGAGGAGAACACCTCCGACATGGCGATAAAGGCGGCGCAGAATGCATTGGAAAACGCCGGCGTCGCGGCAGAAGATTTGGGAAACGTAATCGTCGCCACCTCGTCAGGCGACTATCAGGCATTTCCGTCCGTGGCCTGCCTGGTGCAAGACGCGATAGGGGCCAAGCATGCCGGGACTTTTGACCTTCAGGCGGCTTGCGCGGGGTTCGTGACCGCGCTGCACGTGGCGCGCGGCCTGCTTCAGCTGGATCCGCGTCCCATTTTGGTGATCGGCGCGGAGATGATGTCGCGCATTGTGGATTGGAAAGACCGCAACACCTGCATACTCTTCGGCGACGGTGCCGGCGCGGCGGTGTTGCAGCCCAGCAGCGAGCCAGGCGGCTTGATGGAGACCACGCTCCGCGGCGACGGCTCCGGATCCCATTTGATTTCCCGCACCGGCGGGACCCGGGCGGTCGAGCCGGAGTCGGCGGAAGCCCAGGCCGACGGTGTGCTGCCGGTGCTTCGCATGAAGGGGCGCGCGGTTTACAATTTTGCGGTGAAGATTTTCGACGAGGTGCTTAACGACCTGCTGGTCCGCTCAAAGCACGTGTTTTCGGATTTGGCGTGGGTGGTGCCGCATCAGGCGAATTCTCGCATCGTGGAGTCGGTCGCGCGCCGGATGAATGTGCCGCTGTCGAAGTTTTTCATGAACATGGAAACCACCGGCAACACTTCCGCCGCCTCCATCCCCATCGCGCTCGACGAGTTGAATCGCTCCGGCAAGCTGAAGCCCGGCGACCTCTTGGCGACGGTTGCGTTCGGCGCGGGACTGACTTACGGCGGGATGCTGTTTAAATGGACGGGGGCGCTGGGACGGGCTTAGCCGCTCCACATGGTGGTTTTTGCAGAGAAAGGATTCGAGGGAATAGTTATGAGCGATAAGAAAAAAGTTCTGATTACCGGACTGGGAGTGATTTCCCCGGTGGGCAATACCGTCGATGAGATGTGGCAAAACATCCGCAACGGAGTGGGAGGCATCGGGCGCATCACCAAGTTTGACCCCGAGCGCGTTGACGCCAAAGTGGCGGGCGAGGTCAAGGATTTCGACGTCAAGCAATACGTGGATTTCAAAGAGTCGAAGCGCATGGCGCTCTTCACCCAATATGCGGTAGCCGCCGCCAAGCAGGCGTGGCAGGACGCGGGTTTTGACGCCGTACCCCCGGTCCCGGAGCGCGTTTCGGTGATGCTCGGCAACGGAATCGGCGGACGCGAGGTGGATCAGGACGGCTACAAGACGTTGTTCGACCGCGGCCCCTCCCGGCTCTCCCCGATGCTGATCCCCAAACTGATCGCCAATGAGGCGGCCGGCAACATTTCCATCTTGTTGAACGCCAAAGGGGCGGTCCACACGCTCGCCACCGCATGCGCGTCCGGCACTGACGCGCTCGGACACGCGCTGGACATGATCCGCTGCGGCCGAGCCGACGTTATAATCGCCGGCGGCACCGAGGCGACCATCACCGAGTACTGCATCGGCGGATTCTGTTCCATGAAAGCCCTCTCCACCCGCTATAACGACTGCCCGGAAAAAGCCTGCCGTCCGTTTGACCTCAACCGCGACGGATTCATCATGGGCGAGGGCGCGGCGATCCTGATCCTGGAGAGCGAGGAACACGCCAAGGCCCGCGGCGCCAAGGTTTACGCCGAGTTCGCCGGTTACGGCGGTTCGGGCGACGCCTACCACTTGACCGCGCCGGAGCCCACCGCGACCGGGGCGATCAGCGCCATACGCTATGCGCTGGAGGATGCCGGGGTCACCCCGGAACAGGTGGACTATATGAACGCGCACGGGACCTCCACGCACCTTAACGACGCGATGGAGACCAAAGCCGCCAAGGGAGTGTTCGGCGACCACGTTTCGAAACTGCGCATCTCCTCCACCAAGAGCATGACCGGCCACATGCTGGGCGCGGCGGGCGCCATCGAGGCCCTGATCTGCTCCCTGGCGCTGCGCGACGGGTTCTACCCGCCGACCATCAATTACGAAACCCCGGATCCGGAGTGCGATTTGAACTACGTGCCGAATCACGGCGTGGCGGCGCCAATGAATGTGGCGATTTCTTCTTCTCTCGGTTTCGGCGGCCACAACGGTTGCCTGGTCTTTAAAAAAGTTTAAAAGGGGAGTGTTATGGCAATCGGGAATGCGTTTGAAAACACCAAGCGTTACGTCGAGGAAGGCGGGGCCTTCGAGGGCAGTCTGGAAGAGTTGCTTCCGCACCGCCCGCCATTCCTGTTCGTAAAGAAACTGGCTTACGTTTCCAAGGATAAGATCGTCGGCGAGATGGTGTTCGATGACGACACCTGGTTTTTCAAGGGACATTTCCCCGGCTATCCGGTGGTGCCCGGGGTTATTCTGGTGGAAACGATGGCCCAGTGCGGCGGCGCCGGCTTGGTGGCGGCCGGACAGATCCGGGGGGGCATCTTCCTGCTCACCGGCGTGGACAACGCCCGGTTCCGCCGTCAGGTGCGCCCGAACGACGTGGTCCGCCTGGAGATTGAGAACGTCCGCATCACTTCCCGAATCGCCAAACAGCACGGACAGGCGTTTGTTGGCGACGAGTTGGCCGCCGAGGCGGATTTCATGTGCGTGATGGCCCCGTCCCCCAAAGCGGAATAATCAAGGCGATATATCGATGAGCGAGTTGATTGTGGCGCTGGACGTTTCCTCTGCCGCCGCCGTTGAACAGGCGGTGGATGCGCTGGGTGACGCGGTTTCGTTTTATAAGATCGGTTTGGAACTTTTCAGCGCCGAAGGTCCGGCCGTGGTACGCGCGGTCAAAAGCCGCGGCAAGCGGGTGTTTCTGGATTTGAAACTCCACGATATCCCCCGCACCGTGGAACGTGCCGTAAAATCTTGCGCCGCGCTGGGCG
This sequence comes from Kiritimatiellia bacterium, assembly GCA_017454745.1. GTDB lineage: Bacteria > Verrucomicrobiota > Kiritimatiellia > RFP12 > UBA1067 > UBA1200. Next base: position 50,163 of record JAFTCL010000041.1, on the reverse strand, counting down.
TGGACCTGATGACTATCCACGCCGCCGGAGGCAAGGCGATGATCCGCGCCGCCAAAGACGCCGCCCTCGGTTGCGGCTTCCCCGCCCCAAAAATTCTGGCGGTTACCCTTTTGACCAGCCTCGACCAGTCGGATCTGTCCGACCTGGGTGTGGCACGGACAGTTCCGGAACAGGTTCGCGCGCTTGGCGCCTTGGCCTGCGAAAACGGCGCGGACGGCATTGTCTGTTCCCCGATGGAGGTGGCCGCAATGCGCAAGCTGCTGGGGCCGGACGCGCTGTTGGTCACCCCCGGAGTGCGCCCGGCGGGCGCGGCGGTGGGCGACCAGAAACGGGTGGCGACACCCGGACAGGCGGTTCGCGACGGTTCGACCCATCTGGTGGTTGGCCGACCGATTATGCAGGCCCCGGATCCCCGGGCCGCCGCGTTGGCGATTTTGGACGAGATGCGCAACAGCGGCGTTTAGACCGCCGTATCCATGCGCGGGGACGGCGTGATGACTGCTTACCGGTGCCCGTATTGCCAATCCCGGTTTGACGGCGAGCCGCCGCCGCGCTGCCCCAAATGCGGCAGGATTATGCGCACCCCGGCGATGAAAACGCCGAATCCAAGGTTCGCCAAACGCCGGTTGATACAGCAGATCCGCAGCGAGTACGAGCAACGGGCGGCGGGGTTGACAGCGGTCCCGGTCAAAATGTGGCGGGGGCCGCGGTTGTATTTTGGGGTGATCGTGTTGCTGGCGCTGCTGGGCGCGGCTCTGTTTAAGGCGGTCGAGCGGTCGAGCATGAGCAAGGCAGTGCGCCGGACACCGCAAATGGTGGCTGCCGACAATGTGGATGTGCTGGCGGTGGCGCTGGGGCGGTTCAAGTTCCACACCGGGGGGTTCCCGACCGCCGGTCAGGGTTTGAAAGTGCTGGTGCGCAGCCCGGAGACCGATCCGGCGCGGTTTGGCACCGCACCTGGGTGGAACGGACCGTACATCAGCCATTTGGTCAACGACCCGTGGGGTACCGGTTATGTGTATGAACCGCCGAGCGAGCCGAACGGTCTGCCGCGGGTGTTTTCCTGCGGGCCGGACAAGACTCCGGGCACGGAGGACGACGTGGTGGCTGCCGCCAGCATGTTTGATCCGGGTACGGTTTGGACCAACGGTTGGGTTTCGGAGGAAGAACGGATACCCGGAGTGAGGATTTTGAATGCTGTGCCGGCAGTTGATGCCGGAGGAAAGGATTAACAGAATGTTTGATGGCGTGGCTCCTTTATTTCAGCTTTCGTCCGGACGTTGGCGCCGGGTAACTTTGATGAGTCTGTCGGCGGGACTCCTCGCCATGGCGGTTTATACCTTGCTGATCTGCCGTTGCGCCTATCCGGGCAGTTCGGCATCCGGAATCGCCGCCGTGGCCGGTCTGGACGTGCCGATGGTTTTTACCCGCCCGCTGATGAGAACGGTCGGAGCGTGGTTCGCCGCCCTGCCGCTGCCGTTCGGATTGGCGATACGTTTCAACCTGCTGGCGGTGTGTTGCGGTGGATTCCTGGTGGCGGCGTCATTCGCCACGGTATGGTTCCTGGTCACCAAGATGATGGCCCATCCCAGTACCCGCGAATATTCGCCGCGGGTGGCCCGCTTTGCGGCCTGGGGCACTGCGCTGTGCATGATGTTCTCGCTGCCGATCGTAGTCGCTTCCACCCGGTTCACCTTTGAAATCGTCGATGCCGCCGCGCTGGCGGTGTTGGTACTGCTGCTGGTGCGGTTCAGCTATCTGGACCACTGGTGGGAGATGTCGCTGTTCGGCATCATCCTCGGTTTCGGCGTGGCAGAATCGCCGCACTTCGTACTGGCTTTGCCGGTGCTTGGATTCCTGTACGCGGCGGTTGAGTGGAAAAACAACGAACGCCGATTCGGCACCTCGATTTTTGTGAACACCCTGCTGGGCGTTTTTGCATACGCGGCCGACATCGCGCTGTCGGTGCGGCTCAACGCGAAATTCCGCGACGTGCCGTTCACGGACGCCGGATCGTCACAGGCGGTGTACGATTATATCCGCGAGCAGTATTACGCATTTCTCGGCATTGTGCCCGAAGTGGGAAGCATACTGATTTTCGCCACGGGCTGCGGTCTGTTCATCGCGGTATTTTTCTTGGCACGCTGGCTGCTCAGCAACCTTCGCGGCAAATCCGTCGTGATTATGCTGCTGCTCTGTTCCGGGGTGGCCGGGTTCTCGCTCTTCAACGCCCAAGGTACGGCGTGGGCAGTCACCGCTGCCGCCGGAAAGGTCCCCATCCTCTCCGCCATCTTCTCCTGCCTCTCGACCGGTCTGGTGCTGGCCTGCTGGCGGATGTTCGCCACCGTGCCGCCCAGTGAAGGCGAAATCGTGGAGTCCGCCGACGGCGCCGAGCAAACCCAAGCGCAACAGGAATTTTCCGGGCGCGGGCTGGGGCTGGCCGGAGCCTGGACTATGGTGGTGATCATGCTTTTCGCGGCGTTCTTCTGCTTCGGGCACTTCTCGCTGCATGACGGGGATTTCGCCGACTACGCCGCCAACCAAGTACTGGACAACCTCGGCGAGCGCGAATGGATTCTATCCGGCGATCTTCTGGACGGCAACCTGCTCATCAACGCCCACGAGCGCAAAAAAAGAATCGTGCTGATGCAAACCACCCGAAGCAAAGACGCCAACTACGATCTCTTCCTCCGCCGGGAAATGGAGGGCCGGCTCACCGAAGAGGTTTGGCTCCGCGCCTTGGCGATGCTCGAACACCATCCGCTCTTGTTCCTACAAGAGGTGTTCCTCTCGCTGCCGGACATCGAAAACCGGGCGGTGGCCATTTCTGCGGCGGACTTCTGGTACAGCAGCAAACTCCGCCCCCGGGTGGAACCGTTCTGTTTCGGCGGGGTGCGCCTTAAGACAGATGAGCCTTTCAAATCCGTCTCCATACCGCAGGAAAAGCTTGAAGCGTCATGGCAACCGCTCCTGAAAATGGTAAAGATTGACGACGGGGAAAAGTGGTCGTGCGATTTCTCCCGCAACTCCCGCAACGCGGTGATGCGGCTGCTCTCGATGCAGGTCAACAACCGCGGCACCGAGTTGGACGACATCGGGGATGTTGAAAAGGCGTTCGAATGCTACCGCCTCGCGCGCCGGTTGAATCCGGACAACGTGAGCGCGTTGCTGAATCTGGTGGATCTGGTGGTCCACCGCAAAGTCCACCAGGAGGCTGAACCGGAGATCAAGTCGGAGTTCCTCGACGTGGTCAACGACAAATCCCGCCGTTACCCGCTGTGGGCGCTCTCCCGCTACTACGGCTATGTGCGCAACTACCGCGTCTTCCAGGGCCGCGGTTTGGCTTGGGCCGCCTCCAGCAACCCCGAAATGGCGCTGGACACGCTCCGCCACGCCGAGAACCTGCCGCAGAACAGCGACAAAAACTCGCAGCACAACATCGCCGTCGCGTTGGCGACGATGTATGCCGTCGGCGGCGATTTCGACGCCAGTTTGAAAAAATACGAGGAGATGATCAAACGCAATCCCCGCGATGCCGCCGCCGTTTCCGGCGCGGCCCGGCTCTACTTCCAGGAAGGCCGTTTCAACGATGCCTATCAAGTGCTAAAGGCCAGCAAAGACGCCGGACTGTCGGAAAAGTTCACCCTCAACGAATGGGCGGTTTACTATTACGGCGTCGGCGAATACGACAAAGTGCGTATGCTGTTGGAAAACCTGGACGTGCAGAAAGCCTCACCGTCGATGCAGGCGCTGCTCGGCATGGTGATGCTGCGGCAAGACGAAATGCTGCAGGTTGAAAACGTGATTTTGCCGCGGATGCGCAAAACCCTCAACGGCACCGACATGTACTTCTACCACGTGTTGCAGGCGCAGCTTTACCTCAAGAAGGGCGGCCGCAACAACCTTGAACAGGCCCGCGCCAACCTATTGCACGCTTTGAGCCAGCGCCCGGACGTGCTGGGACCGTTGGAAATGGCGTTGCAGGCGGATATGAAATTGCGCGACGCGGCATCCGCAGAGTTGCACGCCATCCAGTTGCTGCGCCGCAACCCCAAGGCGCAGTACGCCAACTACGTGATGGGCACATTCCGACTAAACTCCATGAAATTCGCCGACGCCTGCCGCTACTTCAGCAGAATCGCCGAAGGCACCGACAGCTTCTACGAGGCGTACAATAACTACGCCGACGCGCTGGTTCGTCTCGGGGACTTTGTCAAGGCCGAGACGGCGGTCAACCGCGCCATCGAAATGAACCCTGAACGCGCCGAGGCGTATGTCACGCTGGCCGATATCTATGTGCGGAGCGGACGGCTGGCCGATGCCAAACGCAATTTCACCAAAGCCACCTCGATCGTGCCCAATGAACCGAGATTCGATTTCGTGGCGGCCCGCATCGCGTTCGCCGAAAAGGAAATGCAGACTTACGGCAACGCGATCGACAATTTGGAGTCGCTGGATTTAACCGAATTGGAAAAGTACGATTTAAAAGCTTTGCGGGCGCTCGAATCCGGCGAAACCGTGCCGGAACCGGGGCAAGGCAGCTAACAGCCGGCGAATTTAATCTGGGGGATTCGATGGACAGCTCAATCGGCATTTGCGGAATGGGCGCGGTAACGCCTTACGGTAACGGTATTAACGCGCTTTGGGAAGGTGTGTTGTCGGCGAAATGCGCCATATCGGCGATGGATCTTTTCGATCTAGGCGGTCTGTCGTGTGTTCAGGCCGGCGTAATCCGCCACGAGGTTCCCGCACCGCCCGGCATTTCCAGCGCACCGCGCGCGCTGAGGTTTGCCGCCGCCGCCTGCCAAGAAGCGATTGAGGCGGCCCGCCTCTCGCCGTCCGATCTGGCAGAAACGGCGCTGGTGACCGCGTCGAATTTCGGCGATCTCGATGGCGCGGAACCGGCCTTGATCCCTCCCGGATGTCCAGGCCGCGACCCGGCCGCCGCACTGGCGTACCCGGCCGCCGAACCGGCCCGGCGCTTGGCCGCCGCATTCGGTTTGGGCGGGGTGCTGTGCCCGCTTTCGCTTTCATGCTCTTCAGGAGCTTCAGCGGTGGCGGCAGCCGCCGAACTGATCCGCAACGGAGCCGCCAGCCGGGTAATAGTAGTCGGCTTTGACGCTATTTCCCGTTTCGCGTGGAGCGGGCTTTGCTCCCTCCGCACCATGACCAAGGAAAAAGTCCGCCCGTTCGACCGCAACCGCAGCGGCACCGTATTTTCCGAAGGCGCGGCGGCGGTGGTTCTGGAAACCGGAGACTACCTCTCTGCCCGGCAGATTGAACCGCTGGCATGGCTGGTCGGCTGGGCAACCGGCAACAACGGCCACCATCTTACCGCGCCTGCCCCGCGCGGTGCCGGATCGTTGCAGGTAATGCGCGATGCGCTGGCGATGTCGGGACTGGATGACGCTTCGGTGGCCCATATTAATGCCCACGGCACCGGCACCAAGGCGAACGACACCACCGAAACCCAGGCGATTTTCGATCTTTTCGGCGAACGGGGACGGGAAATCCCGGTAACTTCGGTCAAAGGTTCGCTCGGCCACACCCTAGGCGCGGCAGGCACGGTGGAGTTGGCGGTTGCCGTTTTGACATTGCGGGAAAAACTGATCCCGCCAACCGCGAATCTCACCGACCCCGACCCGGAATGCCCGCTCCGCGTGGTCACCGCCCCCGAAGCGTTCGAAGGCCATTGCGTATTGTCCAACTCGGCGGGGTTCGGCGGTTGCAACGCCGCGTTGCTGATCACCGACGCGCCGACTGTGCCGGTGGACGCGACGACCGGTTCGGTAATCACGGTTGACGGACACGCATCGGTTTCTGCCCTTGGGTTGGACGCGGAAGAAATCCAAACAGCGGCGAAAGAGGGTGAAAGTGCCTGTTTCGAACTTTCCCGGTTTGAATTCGGCGACCCGCCCCCGGAAGTCGGCGAAGTCCCGGAGTTTGCGGTTACTGATTTCGGCGTGGCACCCAAACCGTATCTCGACCCGGCCAGCCGTTATTTGCTCGGCGCGGTGGCGGCAGCCGCCGGCGATATTTTAAAGGACAATACGCTGGACAGCGGTCGTATCGGCATCTCCGTCGGCACGGCTTGGGGTTGCGCGGAGACGGCGGAACTGTTTTTTGCCGACTACGTGCGCAAAGGCCCACGGCTGGTCAAGCCCTTCCTCTTCCCCCACACCTATTCCAACACCGCGATCAGTCTGGCCGCGATGGAATGGTCGCTTAAAGGCCCGCACTTCAACCTGACCGCGCCGGAAAGCGCCGGCGCGCTGGCTTTCGCGCAGTCGGTTTGGGCGTTGCGCCGCCACGCGGCGGATATGATGGTGGCGGCTGCCACCGACGCTTTAAGCCCGATCAGATTGGGGGTGGCATCGTCTGAACGCACCTGCGGCGAAGCCGCCGCCGCCGCATTGTTGCGCCGTGACGGCTCCGGTGCTCAGTTGCTGGGCATCGGCGTGGCGCGCGATATGGCAACCGCCGCAGAAATGGCGGAAAAAGAGGCCGGCGTGTCCGGCAAGGATTTCCGCTGGTACGCCAATCCATTGGCCGCCGCCGGTTTGCCCGGCCGCGAATGCGTGGAACCGGAGTCGATGTGCGGCGAAACCGCCGGCGCGGCGTTTTTGCTTCAGCTCGATCTGGCGCTGTCCCTTGAAGACCAAGGAGCGGTGGCAGCGGTAGCCGTGCAGGACAGCTGTGCGGCAGTGGCGGCGATTTTCCGCAAGTAAGCCGCAACCATTGTCGGCGGCGTCACGGGAGGGCTGGAATGATGGTCAAAGTCCATTACCTTTGCAGAGTATTCCGCAGTTTGGGATTCGGCGCCGCATTGTTGGCGATTTTCATGGCGACAGATTCGGCGGCCGGAATCGCGGTGGCGATAAATAAAGACAAGCAAACCACGCTGTCAAACGGCATCGCGTCGGTTGTTTTTGACATAGAGCGCGGCTCGTTCTCAATCCGCGACGCCAGCGGAAACACCCGTATCGCCAACGCCGGAGTGGGCGGAACCTCCACCGTCCGGGGGGCGCATTTCTCCGCCAAAACCGATGAGGTTAACGACGCGCTCGGCCACGGCGTACGCATCACATTCACGGTGCGCGACGATTCGGTAGGCTCGCGGTGGGGCTTTTACGATGCCGGGTACCAGCATCCGCACAGCAAAGGGGGGTGGGAACCGGTTTACACCTACACCTTATACGACAATTCGCCCGCGCTCGTAGCCGCTTTCGGCGTTGACGCCCCGGTTTGGTATCGCCGCCGCCTGATTTCCGCCACCGTCATGCGCGGCGGGGAATGGCTGCCGGAGGATCGGGAGAAAATCACCGACGCCAAAAACATCAACAGCGCGGCGGGCGCGGAACCGGCGCACCTGTGTTCCGGTATGACCCGTTGCAGCGCCAACGGGATTGTATGGACGGGATTAGTGGACGGGAAACGCCGTTCTCTGGTTGCGGGCGGACTCCAATACGACGCATTCGGAAAATTTGCCGAGCTGATCGACGGGGCCCTCACCCTTTACGCCCAGGATGAAGTAGGCGCGCTTATCGAACCCGGCTCCAAAACGCGTTTTGACCGCGACACGTTTTATATCGATGCCGTTACCGACGACCCTTTCGTATCCGCTGAGACGTACGGCCGCGCCATGCGCAAAGTGAACGGCTGCGATCCCAACGTTTACGACTTCCCCTTGCTTTGCGGCTGGGCGGTCGGGGCGCTTAGCCACCTCGGCAACATCAACAACGCCCCTGCGCTAGTCAAAGAACTGGACATGGCGAATGAAAAAGGCTTTACGAAATACTCGAAAGTCGGAGTGCGCCTGGAGCCTGACTATTATTGTTACGGCGACAACGGCAACACCGAGCAGGGCTGGTACGACGATGCCCACTGGGCAAAATACGGGCATCTGCGGCCGCCTTACGAGACGTTCGCCAAATGGTGCGCCGCGATCCGCGAGCGCAACGGCATTCCCTACACCTACTTTCAGGTCGGGATGCCCAGCAACGACTTCGCGAAAGAACATCCCGACTGGATGATTTTCAATTCGATCGACGGCATCGAGCGCAAGCACATGCACCACCGGCCATACGTAACTTATGATATCACCGACAAAGGGATGTCCGAGCACATGCTCAATGTGTGGAAACGTTTGCGCCAAGACGGCATGCGGGGGATTAAATTTGACTACCCCGAAACCGGATACAACACCCAAGGCGGTTTTGACGACATCCACGCGACGGCGGTGCAGGTCTACCGCCGCTATTTCGCCATCGCCCGCGAAGGTCTCGGCAAGGAAGCGTACCTCGACGAACGCAATCTCGGCGAGTGCGGACGGCCGTGCCTCGACGCCACCGCCGGAATCGTTGATACGCAACGCACGTGGAGCGACTCGAACAAATTTGATCCGCGCATGATTACCACCGACGGGCTTCGCTGGTTCAAAATGCGCACGGTTTTCAACTATTACCCGGATTCAAAAGCCATCCACGGTTTAAGCGACGGCATGCGCCGCTCAATGCTCACCACGGTGTATCTCACCAGCGGGCGCATTGAACTCGCGACCAGTTTCCGGCTATTCACCCCGGAAATGACCCATGACCTCTCGCGCCTCTACCCCGAATACCGCGAACCCTTCGCGGCGCGTCCGCTGGACGCGTTCAAGCCGGGAACGGTCAATCCCACCGCCTATGATCTGGAGCTTACCACGGATTGGCACCAAGTGATGCTCTTTAACCCCACCACCAAACGGGCGACCGTTAAAGTCGCGCTGTGCGGCGACCGGGCAAAGGATGGCACCGTCGGGCTTGACCCTGACGCCAAATGGCGGGCGCACGCTTTTTGGGATGACTCATACCTCGGGATTCTTGGTGCAGGGGACGAACTGTCGATTGAGCTCAACCGGCTCGAATGCGAAATGTTTCGTCTTACCCGAGCCGAGGCGCGTCCTCAGGTAATTTCCACGACTCGCCATATTCTGCAAGGATGGATGGACATCGCGGACGAATGCTGGGACGAGGCGAAGCGCACACTTTCCGGCACCGCCAAACATATCGCGCCGGGAACGGAGGAAAGTGTGGTCATCGCCGCCGATCTGCCGGACGGCACGCTATTCCAGTTGGACAAGGCATCCGTCTCCGAAGACGATTCCGCAGCCGGCGTGAAGCTGACCGTTACGGAAACGAACGGCACGGTGCGGCTTACGTTCAGCACACCCACCGCCCGGGAAATAAAGTGGAACGCGGTATTCGGCGAGCCGAAAACGCCAGCGGCGCCGATAACGTTGGCGGCCCTGCCGCTGAAACGCCCCTTGCCGCCGGAACTGGAACCGCCGCGCCCACTGCCGCCGCTACCGCCGCCGCCCAAAGTGCGCATCGAAACGCTTAAACCCGCCGAGCAGAAAGCCGGATGGGGCGGAGGCATTCGCATGGGCAAAGGATACGACGGCGAAATCCGAATCGGCAAAAAAACCTATCCTGGCGGCATGGCAATCCACGGTCCCGGATATGCGGTTTTCGAACGGAAACCCGAATGGAAACGCGTGGTCGCCATTGTCGGCGTTGACGAAAGTCAGCGGGTACAGGATCAGTCGAGCGTAGTGTTCAAGATCGTCGGAATCCATCCCGGCGGCGAGTCGGAAATCGCCGTGTCGCCATACATCCGTTTTGGCGGCACCGAAGTCTGGCATTTCGACTCCGCGATTCCCGATGGCGTGACAGCGGTCAAGTTTGTGGTGACCGACGGCGACGATGGCGACAAATCCGACCACGGCGACTGGGCCGAGTGCGGGTTCAACTGACGCTATGAGAGCTTAGCCCAGCTTGGCGGCAGATTCTTCGGAACCTCAATGTGGCCAAAACGCCGGGGTTCCGGCACGTTTTTGAGGGTCTTCACCCATGCCGCCATCTTGCCGATTCCCTCTTCCAGCTGGACATTGCGAATAAGGTCGCCAAAAACCCGTTTCACTTTGTCATGGCAGGAATAGGCGGTAACCACCTCGTTGCGGGCATCCAAATGCCGGATTGCCGAAGACTCCGCGCCCATCGCCCGGCACACGGTCGTCGCCAACTCGTTCACCGTCCACGGCTTGTCCGCCCCGATATTGTAAACCTGGTTCCAGGTTTCCGGACGCTCAATGCACTTGGCGATTACCGGTGCCACGTCGTCAATGTAACTGAAAGCGCGAACCTGCTCTCCGTCGCCGAAAATCGTTAGCGGCTGACCGGTAAGAATCTGGCGCATGAAAATCCCAATAACATTGCGGTAGGGATCACCGATATTCTGGCGTTCGCCGTACACATTGTGCGGGCGGAAAATAACATAATCCAACCCGAACATCTCCTTGGTTTCGCGCAAATCCAACTCCACCGCGTATTTTGAGATGCCGTACGGATCTTCCGGCCGCGGTTCCAGTTCCTCCACCATCGGCGTCTGGTTGCGCCCGTACACAGCGATGGAAGAGGTGAACACGAAACACTTCACCGTACCCGAATTCACGGCGGCGTTTATCAGGTTAACGCTGCCCACAAGATTGTTACTGTAGTTGAAGTTCTTGATGAAGTGGCTCAACCCCTCGGCGGCGTAAGCCGCAAGATGGAACACGTAAGAAAACTTTTCCCGTTCGAACAGGGCGTCCACCGTTGCCGCATCCTGCACGCTGCCGCGAACAAACTCGGCGCCTTCGGGCACATTTTCCGGAAATCCGCCCGAAAGGTCGTCCAGCACCACAACGCGGTAACCCGCCTTCACAAGCCATTCCGCCACATGGGAACCGATGAACCCGGCCCCGCCGGTAACCAGCACACTCTGCATCTCAAAAACCTCCATCCACCGCTACGTCCGAAGTCCGACGGCTACACATTGGAGCGGACCGTATCCCAAAACTCGCGCCAAGTGCGACGGCGCATCACCACCCGGAACAACTCCGTGTCGCTGACCTTCCGGGCGGACTGAACGGCCTTCCGCACCGCCACCGCCTCGCCGCGCAAACGCCGCAAATCGCGCAACGCCCACCAATGGGCGCGGAAAGCGGTACCATTGCCGCGCAACAATTGCAGCGCCGCCTGCGCCATTGCGCATAGTTCAAACATCGGTGCCACTGTTAGCCGTCCGCGCCAGCCAAAGCACGTCCGGTAAGAAAACCGTATATTCCGGTAAAACCGCTTCAGCACATCCTCGCGGGCGTAAAACCGTTCCATGGTCGCGCCGTGCGCGTGATCCACCGGGGGTGTCGGCACGTACCACACCTCCCAGCCGGCAAGCCAAGCCCGGTGGCAGAAGTTTACCTCCTCGTAGTAGGTGTGGAAAAAGCCGTGGAACAAACCGCAGGGAACGGATTCCACCACCCCGCGCCGGATCATGAACATCGCGCCGTAGGCGGCGAAACATTTACGGGCCTCGCTCCCCACCGGATCGTCCGCCGGGGCCAGCCACCCCAGACAGGTGTTGTTGCCGAGCGGGGTCAGGAACGACCCGCAACCGTTAAGTCTGCCGTCCGCGCCCTGCTGCCCGTTCCGCACGATCACCGTGCCTTGCGCAACGCCAGCCTGCGGATGGGCGTCCATAAACTCGACCAACGCCGTAAACGGCTCCTCCCGAAACACGATATCGGTGTTCACCAGCGCCACGAATTCCCGCGTACACAACGGGTAGCCGAAATTATTCGCTCCGGCGAACCCGCCGTTTTCCGGCATCACGGCGAACTTCACGCCTTCGGCGGCGTAAGACTCCGCCAGTTCGCGGGTCGGGGCATCGCCCGCCGCGTCGTCAACAATCACGACCTCAGGGAGCGTTCCGCCGAATGCGGTTCGTAGCGAGTCCACGCACTGCTTCACCAACTCCGCATTCTTATATGCGGTAATCAACACGGATATTCGGTCAATCGTCTTCATCTTTATTCGGTCCGCACACACTCGCGGCACCTTTTCACAAGGCAATGGTCAGTTTAACAAAATCCGGTTCTGAGTGCAACCGGGAATTACTACCCTTTGTTTAGTTTCGTAAATAGCACGTAATAATCACTCTGAACCCTACAAAGTATTATTGCACCGGAAATTTACTGGCGGGATCTAAAAACGTCTTTGCCGTCACACCGATTGGCATGCTATAATGGCCACCGATTTGAAACTGGAGGATAACATGAAGATCATTTTTGCGGTTCTTGCGTTCGCGACGGTTGGCGCGGCGGCGGAAGAGTGGACCTTTGAGGTGACTGACAACGCCCCGCGCGTGGTGTCATGCGCTGTGGGGCGCGACTGGGCGACACGCATGAAAACGGACGCGCTGGTGGCCATCGGGCAGGATGGCACCGCCACGCCGGTTCCGTGGGCCCTCGACACAACGGGCGAACAACCCGAGCTCGTGTTCCTCGCAGATGGACGCACCCGTTTCGCGCTCATCCCACGCACGGGAGGATCAATCTCCCGCCCGACCGAGACGGTTCCCTTCCTCGCCGTTGACACTGCGGCCGATGGTGAGATTACGGTGCGGAACGTATCATTCACGCTACGCCACTCCGCGAAAAGGGGCGGTTTGCCCGAACACGTCACCTTCCCGCTGAGCGGGCAGCGCGATGACGACATCTTCTTCCTTGACCGTCTCGTGCGGCGTAATGCCGAGGGCCGTCTCGACCAGTATATACTCCGCAACGCCCCAGCCACCGTGCGCATCGCCCTCAACACGCCCCTGCGCGCGGTTATCGAGACTTCGTCCGTTGTGCAGGGTGTGCGCATCTTCTCCCGCTACGTCTACACGGCCGGCTCGCCCGTCGTGCGTGTCGAGACACGGCACGAGCAGGACGGCAAAACCGGCTGGTCCGAGGTCCATACCCTCCATGCCAGCTGGCCGCAGGCGCGTCCGCGCTACACGCGCTACCTCTCCAGCAACGGAAACGCACCCGTACCGATCCAGAAGCCCGGCGAGAAGAGCAAGGGATTCGGCGGAAGCTGGGTCGCCTACTCGGACGGCACAAACGCCATCGCCATGGCGGCGGAGCATGCCACCGGCTGGGACGCCTCGAACGAGTTCGTGTACTACATCGTGGCCGCGCGCGGCGGGTGGAAGTCGCGCACACTTCCCCGCACCGTACGCATGTATCTCGGGCCATCGCTCGACCACACGGGATTCAACCGCCAGTTCGACGCCACCTCCGTCGTGACAGTGCGACGCAACGGCCATCCGTGGGTGCCGACCGAACCACTCGTTGTGCCGCCCGATGCCATCGTGCTAGAAGGACGCGGTATCCGCATCGCTTTCGACACGGCCGCCAACGGCTTCGGGTGCCTCGGCATCGAGAACCGGCTTGACGAACCCGTCGCGTTCGGACACGCCGAATCGGGACGCGCCAACCTTTGGAAACTCACCCTCTGGCGCGACAGCTGCGCCACGAACACGCTCACGCTCGACAACCACACCCCCTGCGCCGACCGCACGGTGGAACATCTACCCAACGCGTTTCGCTTCAGCTGGAAGGGACTCTCGCCCACAAATGAAAACGGTACGATCGACGTCTTCGCCACCGTCACCCTCACATCGGACGGCACCGCGGCGGAGTGGCGTCTCGCCGTGACAAACCGTAGCGCACACTGGGGGCTTGCCAACACGGAATTCCCCGTCATCGACCGCGTGGTGCGCCCCGGCACGGCCTCCGCCCTTTTGCCGATCGGCAACTGGGGTGCACGTCTCATGCCGAACTACGTGAGCGGCCAACGAATGGGCTATCCTAGTGGCAGTGTGCCCGTGCAGACGATCTCTTTCCTGCTCGGCGGCACGGGTCTGCAGTTCACTACACTCGACGGAGGCGCACAGGAGAAGGCGTTCGACACGACGGGTCTTGATCTGCGCATCGACTACCGTTGCCCGGACGCGGGCCGTCCCGGTGCCGCCCACGCGCCCGACTTCGCGGTCGAGACAGCGGCCTTCACCGGCAGTTGGTGGCGCGCCGCCAAACGATACCGTGCGTGGGCCACGAAGCAGGCATGGACCGCGAAAGGCCCGCTCGTCACGCGTACCGACTTCAACCGCCGCATCGTAGACGTCGGCTTTTGGATGAACGCCGGCAACACACCCGCGCAAGTCACCAACGCCACCGCAATGGCGCTCGCCGCCCTTGGCGACATCCCGCTCGGCGTCCACTGGTACTGTTGGCACCAAATCCCCTTCGACCACACCTATCCCGAGTACTTCCCCGAACGCCCCGGCATGGCCGAGGCGGTGGCCTGGATGAAGAGCAAGGGCGTACTTGTGATGCCATACATCAACGCGCGCCTGTGGGACTCCGACATCTCCAGCTTCACCAACGCACTCCCGGCGGCCTGCAAGAAACCGGACGGCAAGACGCACTATGTTGAACTCTACGCCTCCAAGCGCCGTCTCTCGCCGATGTGTCCCACCACTCCGCTCTGGCGCACGCGTGTAAACGACATTTGCACGGAGCTCATGGAACGTATCGGTGTCAACTCCATCTACCTCGACCAAGTGGCTGCGGCCCGCCCCGCCGCCTGTTACGACACCGCGCACGGACACCCGCTCGGCGGCGGACGCTACTGGGTTGACGCCTACCGGGAGCTGATGACGCCGATCCGCGCGCGCGCCGCACTCGATAATAACGTCGTCCTCACCACCGAATGTGACGCAGAACCGTACATCGACAGCTTCGACGCCTTCCTCGCTTGGTTCGTGCGCACGCCGTACGACGTGCCCCTGCTCCCCGCCGTTTATTCGGGATATACCGTATACTTCAGCAGCCCGCAGAGTTCGCAAGACACCCTCGACGCCTACTGCGCCCTGCAGGGACGCGACTTCCTTTGGGGTTGCCAGCTCGGATGGAACTCCACCTGGCCGTTCAACGCCAGCCACAAGGAGCATCTCGCCTTCACGCTCCGACTCTGCCGCGAGCGGCTCGCCCACAAGGATTTCTTTGTGTTCGGCGAACTGCTCGGCGACCTGTCCATGCCACCGAACACGCCGATGGTCGAAGTCATGTGGAACCGGGAGCCCGCCTGCCGCTTCAAGATGCCGGCGGCGATGGGAACGGTCTGGCGCGCGCGGGACGGGCGCCGCCTTGCCTTCCTCGTCAACATCTCCGGGACAGAACTTCGCCTCAAATGGCAACTGCCCGAAGGCGCGGACAGCGAACGTCTGCTGACACTCGCCCCGCGCTCCGTCACCTCCATCCCGCTCCCCTGAGCTAAATTTTCCATCGCTAATGGAAAAATGAATGCGTTTTTTCCATTAGCGATGGAAAATTGTCTATGCTACACTATGCGCATGAAACAAAGGTTTATAGGTTTTCCAAGCGGGAGTTTCTTCTTTTTCGGACCACGCGGTACCGGAAAAACGGTTTGGCTTACCAGCCAGTTTCCAGAAGCATTTGTCGTCAACCTTCTCAAAGCTGACATACGGCGAAGTCTGACCGCCAGACCGGAAAGACTCATCGATATCGTTGATGCCAATGCCGACCGAAAAACATTCGTCATCGACGAAATCCAGCGCGTTCCAGCCCTGCTCGACACGATTCACGATCTGATTGAGAAACGGCGGACCCTCCGTTTCATCCTAACGGGATCAAGTGCCCGCGAGCTGAAGCGCACACAGAACGCCGATCTCCTTGGCGGCCGCGCCGTAAAGTGCCTATGCCACCCGTTCCTCGCTTCCGAAATGGGGAACGATTTCACGCTCGCAGACGCATTACGCCTCGGTATGATTCCCCTCGTGCGCTACCCAATCGGACAAAACCCCGAAGCCGTATTGAACACCTATCTTGATCTCTATCTCCAGGAGGAGGTTGTCAACGAGGGAGTCATCCGCAAACTGGATGTGTTCTCGCGCTTTCTCGAAACCGCATCTTTTTCCCACGGCACCGTACTTTCCGCAAGCGCGATCGCCCGCGAAGCCGATGTCAAGCGCTCGACGGTGGACGTTTATTTCGAAATCCTTGAGGAAATGCTTGTCACAAGTCGGCTCCCCGTATTCTCAAAGCGGGCGAAGCGGGCTATCGTTTCCCATCAAAAATTCTACTTTTTCGATGCCGGCGTGTTTCGCGCCCTCCGCCCGAAGGGGCCGCTTGACCGTCCGGAGGAGATCGACGGCATGGCCCTCGAAGGGCTCGTTCATCAGCATCTCCGCGCATGGCTCGACTATTCCGGCGAGCGCAACGCTCTCTTCTTCTGGCGCACCAGAGCCGGACTGGAGGTCGATTTCATCGTTTACAACCCATCGGAATTCGCCGCGATTGAGGTCAAGAACGCCGCCAAAATCAAGACCGAAGACCTTGCGGGACTCAAAGCCTTCCGTGATGACTACCCCGAGTGCCGCACCTTGCTCCTCTATCGCGGACGGCAGCAAACGATGGTTGACGGAATCCTCGTCGCGCCGGTTGAACGTTTCCTTAAGGGACTTGTGCCGCACCAACCGCTGCCGGACTCCGCATGGCGTTGAACCATCGCGCAAATCACTTGGACACCTTAACTGGGGCGGGTTGCTGGCGATTGGGCTTGATATACTGGTCATAGAGCAAGTTTATGATCTGGTAATAGCACTTCCGGATCCCGTTGACCTTGTCGGGCTTGGCGCTGGAGCAAAGGCAGACGAATCCCCATCCCTCGTCCGGGCAAAAGTACATGCAGCTAAACAACCCATGCGCGCTTCCCGTATGGCCCTTAAGCGTCTTACCCTCGATGAAGCGGGTTTCGATGCGGGTAGTAAGGCAGTACTGCGTACCCGGATCGCCAGTAATGACTGGGGTCAGAAGTTTTCTGCATCCCGCCTCGGAGATGACACGGTTGCCGTTGGGGGCCACGCCGCCATCGCGGAGCGTCATCATCCATTTGGCCAGATTGGGCGCGGACATCTTCATGCCGCCGGTCGGCGACCAGTAGCAGCCGTCCTTGCCGATTTTATATGTTCCGTTCGCCACCTTCAACTCGTTGCCGCGAACATATCCCCCGCCCGGAACCAGCCGATCGCTTTTCTTGCTGTAGGAGTAAAGTTGCGTTAAGGTGGACTTGTCGAGCGAATCGAGATTGAAGCCTGCGTTGTCCGCGCCGATTGGTTTCAGGATGTGGTTCAGGACATACTCGTCGAACCGTTCGCCCGAAACTTTCTCGATGACGAGTCCTATGATGTTGAGAGCGCGGTTGCAGTAATTGTACCCTTTTCCCGGAGGATAAGGCAACCACGCTTTGGCGCGGATGGTTTCAATGTCCGTTTTGGACTTGTCCACGTATGTCAGGTCGCGATACATGTTCCCCCCGCCGCCGTCCTTCATGCCAGAAGTGTGCGAGAGCAGCATCTTGACGGTGACAGGAACGTCGGGATAGCGCGGGTTGCGGATGTCCATGCCGAGGATATTGTTGATGTCATCATCTAGCGACATCTTCCCGGCTTCCACCAATTGCATGACTGACACCCCCGAAAATGACTTGGAGATCGACGCGATACGGAAGATGTCGTTGATGCCAAGCGGTTCATGGGTGTCTTTGTCGCGATACCCAAAAGCTTTCTGATAGACGACCTTGTCGCCATTGACCATCACGACCGCCATGCCAACCGTTTTGTTTTCGACCATGCAGCAGCGTATTTTTTCTTCGACCTGCGACGGGGTAAGCTGCGCACTGGCCGCGGCGACAATAAACGCCGCCAACATCAATACCATTGTTTTTGCCATAGTTATCGCTTTGGTCATTTCCGTAATCATTTACTACCCTTGCCCGCCAGTAATTAGCCAGGGCAACTCCTGTTGCGCAGCCTTGTGCTGACGGTGCGTTCCTTTCTCATGGCGCGCATTATAGCAAAACCGATTAGGGGAAGCAAGGGGGTTTCGGCGGTTATCGTTCGTGCCGCGCTCCCACGAGTGGTAGGGCTTGGCGAAGTATTTTTTGCCAATATCCTTTTCTCGCCTGCGTTTTAATTAATTATAGCGACTAATTGGGCAGGTAGTTGGGTATTCTGTTTGTTCATAAAACGAAAGTAGGCAATTCATGAATAGGGCAAAGTTGTTTTTGTGTGGAATCATGGTTGGCATTCGCGGCCTTGCCGACCCGTTCCCTGTAGCCGCGCCGGCGTGTCCGGCGCAGATTCAAGTTGCGCAGAGCGGTGCCGTGGAGCTGATCGTGAACGGCAACTTCGAAACCGATACCGACCTCGCAGGGAGCACCGACTACAAGTACTGGTCGCAGGGCGCGACGACGGCGGGATGGTCCGGCACTACGGACAGCCCGCGCACTGGCATCCAGAAGACAAGCAGCAACCAACCCTGGTGCAATTCGATATGCGAAGGCGACCACATCGTCTATATACAGTACGGCGGCGCTCTGTGGCAGACGGTGACGCTGCCCGCAGACGGATTCTACCGCCTCTCGTTCAGCTGCGCGGCGCGTCCAAACTATGGCAACCACGAAATGCAGGTTTTTCTGGACGAGCGCGAGCTCACTGCGGTTACGACCACTTCGACGCGCTGGACGACCAAGAATGTCGTATTCCGCGCCGCCGCCGGCACCTACACTCTGCGCTTCGCCGGCATCGACCGCGGCGTTGACCGCGCGACGACGCTCGACTGCGTCTCGCTAAAGGCCGTGCACCAGCCCGCCTTCGGCAACCTCGTTGCCAATCCCGGCTTCGAGCAGGGCACGACGGGCATCGACGGCTGGAAGTACTTCGAGACGGAGACGACGGTCAACTACGACCAGGCAGCGTATGCCCAGACGGACGTGTGGGTCTGCTCCGGCGACGCGGGCATCACGCAGGACGGCAATACGACATGGGCCGACAGGCCCCACGTGGGCACATACGCGCTCTTTCTCCAGCGCACGGCGAGGGCGGAGCAGACGATCACCCTGCCGCACGACGGCCTCTACCGCATTTCCTTCCACGCGACGGGACGCGGCGGCCACACCGGCCATACGGTGAGGGCCGAGCTCGACGGCGTCCTGCTTGGCGAAGTCTATACCGACGGTCGCGCATATTACCTCTGCGAGGCGGATTTCACGGCGACGGCGGGCGAGCACGTCTTTGCGCTCGTGGGCGTTAAGAACGGCGACAGTGACACTGCAAGCGCCGTTGACGAGGTGGTCGTTGCGCCGGTCGGGGTGATCGAGAACGGCCTTGCGCACTACGACACCCTTGTGCACGCGTTTGAATACGGCTCCGAGAACCAGGCGACACTCGCGGTCGTGGCCGACTCTGACGTGGAGCAGTCGCTCGAGCTTGGCGCGTTCGCCGGCGCGGTGATGGTGGAGAACACGACAACCGCGACAACGCTTGCGCTCCCTGCGCAGCTTCCCGCCTGGACGATGGCGCTGAGAAGCACGGCCACGCTGAAGCTCCGGCTCGGCTCGCTCGCCGAGACGCAGCCGGTTCTAAACGCGATCACGGAGCTGCCGACCGATGGCGCGCTGCCGCTTGAGATATCCTTCTCGTCAGCCGCCGAGACGGGCAGCTACGCGCTGGCCACATCTTCGCTTGCGGAAACGCTCGCCGAGCGCCTTCAGGTCGCCGTGGCGGGCGGCGCGGGGCATCTCGAATACTCCGACGGCAGGCTGCTCTTCGTAGTGGAGGGCCTTGAGTACATGCTATGGCGTCCGTCGTCTGGCGCGGATACTTGGCACACTGCGGCGTGGCTGCTGAACGGCGTGGGCGACCTCGTGGCGTTCTCGAACGGCTACCAGGCGATGTTCGACGGCGCAGACGCGCAGAGCATGGTGTGGCTGGACGACGATGTGCAAGTGCGCGAGCTCACCATCACGGGCGGCAGCTATTCCTTCGCCGGCACGGGCATGATTTCCACGCCGAAGGTGACCAAGAGCGGTACCGGCAAGCTCACGATGACGGGTTCCGGCTTCAGCGACATCACGGAGATCACGATCAACGCCGGCACCATGGCGCTCGGAGCAGAAACGGTGGCGTTCGCCGTGGGCGCGCCGGGAAGCTCGGTGAAGGTGAACGACGGTGCGCGCTTCGATCTCAACTACAACGTGCCGGAAAACAACGGCGGCAACACGGCCGCAGGCGCCGCGCGCTCCGCGGTCACGCAGTATACCACCTTCACGATCGAAGGCGCGGGTCCGGACGGCAAAGGTGCGCTCTACAACGGAACCGTAGGCTCCAACTGGGGCTTCCACCTTGGCAAGGTCGTACTCGTAGGAGACGCGACGATAGGCTCGGTCGGACGCATCGATCTGCGTCCGCAGGATGACGGTGCGCGCGCGTCGCTCACGGGATCAGACGATATGACGCTCACGATCAAGACGACGGAACCCGCCCGCGAGATGGGCTTCAACATCATCAACGCCGACGTCGCCGTGGGGCGCATCGATGTGCCGGAGGGCGGCACGATCGTGTTTGAAAACGGCTCCTCCACGCAGGTACCCGGCGGCATCCACCTGCAGGGCGGCCGCCTTGGCTTCTGGGGTTCGGTGACGCCGGGCGTCACGGCCGACGTCTGCGTGGACAGCGACTCGACCACGTTCGGCAGCGGCACGTCGTATCTGCGCTCGAACGTGACGGTTGCGCCGAACGTGTTCTGGTCGCACGAAACAGGCAACCTTTTCCAAGAGATGGGCGCCTTGACGAACAACGGCGTCATCCAGGTGAGGGGCGGCATCCTTGATTTGAAGTCGATGCCATACGTGGGCGCGGAGGGATCGACCATCGAGCTCTTGAACGGCGACCTGCGCGTGTTCCCGCGCGGTGTCGAGGGACAGGTGACGGTGAACCAGGCGGACGGTACCTCGCACTTCAGTAACGACGCCGACTGGTCAGAGGCGGCGCTCACGTTCAACATGGCCAAGGGCACGGTGTACTGGGGTTCCGGCGAATCGACGCCGCCCGTGGTGGACTTCGAGAAGATCGCCTTCAACGTTGACAGCGGATCGGTGATCTTCGACACGACGGAGCCCTACATCCTCCCCGACGCGTTCAAGGACACCGCCTTCACCTCGGCATCGATCCGGGGCGTCGGCGAAGAGGACGTCTATACGATGGGCGCCTTCACGTGGAACATCGAGAATCTCTACCTCGGCAAGAACGACCGCTACGGGTATCTCAACCTAGAGCCCGGCGCGGCGTTGACGGCGGGCAACCTACGCATGGGCGCGGACAGCGCCTCGCCAAGAAGCACTCGCATCACGCTGAAGACGGAATCGTCCCTCACCGTCAACGACAACATGATGATCGGCGAATGGAGCGGTTCCACGACTTCGCAGAAGCACGAGGTGATCGTGGCTGGCGGCACCTTTACATCGCTCGCACCGGTACAGGTGGGCTATGACTCTCCGTTCGCCTATCTCACGATAACGTCCGGCGAAGCGGACGTGCAGGGCCTCAATCCGCGCTCGCGGCTCGACGCTCTGCCCGGTTTCACGCAGGAGCTGCTCACGCACGAAGAGCTCGTTCGTCAGGAAGGCGGACTTCTCAAGGTCGGCGCCGGCGGATTGAAGGACATGGGCACAACGGGAACGATGTTCGCCCACGTTGAGCACAACCTTCCCAACTACGTGTTCCAGGCGGGTGAACTGCGCGCGACGGACAACTGGACTACGGACTACGGTACAGCCATCCTCTTCGGTACGCGCACGACCGATTCCGGGGAGGAGCCGTTCAAGGTGAACGGCAACGGCAACACCATCACATTCAACACGGGCCTCTCCGGCGAAGCGAATGTTACGCTCGATGGCGAGGGTTCGTTCGCGAGCAACCCCGACTGTCAGGGCATCCCCTCTGGCAGATGGAAGGTTTCCGCAAACGCCGACCTGCGCGGCGCATCCGGCTTCGCAGGAGGCCTTGAGCTTGCGCCCGGCGCACACGCAAGCGTCGGCAACGCTACGACCAACCTGGTCGAGTTTGGCCTCTTCAACCTGCATACGAAGGACCTCGCGGCGAACGACTTCTGGAATTCGCGCTTCCCGATGCTTAACACCGGGATGGAGCTTCTGCACATCTGGCGGGTCAACGGCCAGCGCTCCTACCACACCTACGCCTACCAGGGCGAGTTCTCCGTGGCGGAGAGCGAGGCTGGCACGTGGTACTTCGCGGGCAACTTCGACGACGAAATCTATCTTGAGATCGACGGCAAGGAAGTGCTGTACGGAACGACCTGGACGGCGGTCACGAAGGGCGAGACAGATCTTTCGGCGGGTTGGCACACGTTCAAGGCATTCGGCTTCGACGGTGCGGGCGAAGCCGGGCCGCAATATCGCCAGACAGAATGGAATTCTACGACGATGGGCCTCGGCTTCCGCCGCGGATCGGACGGCGGCAACACTGCGGCCAACTATACGCGCTTCGACCCCGAACACCTCACGATGCGTCCGAACTCCTACCTGCGCCTGCGCCGCGCGACGGGAACCGACAATCTGGACACCGAGGCGTGGGACGACCGCGTCACCTACGTTTCGCCGAACCGCCTCCAGCTGCAGAACGCGCTGCGCGTGACGAGGCAGGCGGTGACGTGCTCCACCGGCTCGTTCTACGTGGAGGAAGAGCAGGTCGGCGAATGGACGTTCACGGGCCAGTGCGACGACCGCATTAGGCTGACCGTGGACGGCGGGCAGGTGCTGGAGACCACTGGCTGGACAGAAGCGAAAACAGCCAGCGTCACGTTGACGCCTGGCTGGCACACCGTCGAGATCCGCACGTATGACGGTTCGGGCGGCTGGGGCGGCATGCTCACCGACGCGACGGGCCAGACGTGCATGCTGAAGGTGCAGCTGCCGGGCATGGAAAGCGCCGACGAGGCGATCGCCTTCCAGAACCCGACGTTCCGCTTCGCGCCTACGGCTGATGGCTCGGACATGCGGGCCGGTCTCGGCGGCGATTCCAAGGTGGGGGCCACGGCCGTGCTCAAGAATACGGGCATGGTGCCTTATCCAATCTACGGCACCATTGGGGGTACGGGCACGCTCAGCGGAGCTTTCCGCTTCGTAGGCGAGGCCAGCCGCCTTTCGGTGACGGGCAAGGGTGGAGAGTACCCAGCGCTTGACGTGGTCGTCTTCGAGAATCCAGATCCTCAGACGCTTGCCGAGCTTGGCGGCGTGAAAGCGGTTTTCGCGACGCGGCCTACGAGCCCGAAGTACGTCTTGAGCGAGCAGCCGCTCGGCCTTACGGATGAGCGCGCGGACACACTTCCCGTGGAGGTGTTCGACGAGGCAGGAAACGATTATTCGAACAACTTCGCGCTGCACGTGCGGGGCGGGAAAGTGGTGCTGACGAACTCAAAGTCGTTCGGCCTCCGTCTCATCATCCGCTGAGCGTATCTGAATGCCTGATGAAATCATGAAAAGGTTCGGCAAAATTCTCTTCGCGGGTCTCCTCGGCATTGCCGGGAGGCTTTCGGCGGAGCTCATCTGGGAAACGGGCGGCTATGCGCCGCAGTCATGGGCGCCGCTCGCGGGGGCGAATCTCCTTGCCGGGCGCAACGCCACGCTGGAAGGCGACTACTACGCCGAATCCGGCCGATGCGTGGACGGTGCATCGCTACTCCTGCTGACCGACGGCGCCGTACCGGGATCGGCTATCGACTGGTCGCAGGTCGTCGGGCTCGCGAACAACGCGGCCTTGAGCTGGACCTTCGACGAGCCGAAGGCGCTGGAGAAGATCAGGATATCCTCAAGGTGGGCCGATTCCGGGCGCGACGGCATAAGCGTCTCGCGTGTGCAGGTGCAGTACAACGGCAACACGCAGTGGCGGAACATCAGCGCTCCTGCGCTTTCCTACTGCACTGGCGGCTCGAACGGGAACTGGGACGGCACTGGCGCTTCCTTTGCCACGCTCGCCAATGACGCAACGGGCTTTATCGCCCAGAACGTTACGGGCGTGCGAATCGCCTTCGGCACGCAGGACAACAACGGCGCGGGCTATGTGGAGATCGAGGCGGTTGGAACGCCCATGACGCCGGAGCCTCTCGTTACGGCTGTCGTGTTTGGTGCGGAGCCGACGCGCGCGTCCGTGGGCGGCGCGCTCGAGCTCGCGGGGCTGGGGGCGGAATCGGCCGATGTCTATCTCGCCTTCGGTCCGGATGGTGAACCCCTGCCGGCGCCTGTGAAGGTCGCTTCCGGCCTTGTGCGCGGCGGAGTGTACCGCTTCGTGGCCGAAAACCTTACGCCCGGCGGCGCATACGCCTATTCGGCCTTCGCCTCGAACTCGCTGGGGAAGGCGTCGGCCGCCGTGGGGGGACGCCTCGTCCTGCCGGCGGCGGCGCCAATGGACGTTCGCGTGAACGAGGTCTGCGCGGCGGCCGACGTGGACTGGTTCGAGCTCTACAATCCGAACGACTTCCCCGTGGATCTGGCGGACTGGCTTGTGAGCGACAACCCCGCGAAGAAACCGGAAAAATGGAAGCGGCTCGCCCCCGGCGCGAGCGTACCGGCTCACGGCTACCTCGTAGTCTATGCCGACGGTATCAACGCCTACACGAACGGCACTGTGCATGTCGATGTGGGCTTTTCCTCTTCGGGCGAGTCGGTGGCGCTTGCGCGTGCCGACGGCACGCTCGTTTCCGCTTTCGCCTATCCCGAGCAGCTCGACGACTTCTCATACGGGTTTATTGAGACGGACGGCGAGCCGGTGCTGCGGTACTTCCGCACGCCCACGCCGGGCGCGCCGAACGGCGCAGAGGGGCTTGAAGGGCCAACCGCGCCGGTCGTGTTCAGCGAGGCGCACGGGTACAAGACGGCTCCATTCGCGCTCTCGATGACCTGTCCAGACGACCCTGCGGCGGACATCCGCTTCACGCTCGACGGCACGGCCCCGTCGGCCGCGAGCGCGCGATACACCTCGCCGGTCACCATCCCGTCAACGACGGTGGTGCGCGCTGCGGTGGTTAATCCGGCGGCGGTTCTTCAACGCGAGAGCGTGGCCACGTACATCTTCCTCGACCATGTGCTCACCCAAGAGCCTTCCACCGTTTCGCCCGGCGGAGGCTTCCCGTCGAGCGGTGCCGTCAACAACCAGGCGATGCGCTACGGCATGCGCACGGATCTCGTCTCCGATCCCGCAGCGCGCGCGAAGATGCTAAGCGGTTTCACGAATTCCATCGTCACGCTCTCTATCGCGATCGATCCGGCGAATCTCTTCAACGCATCGACTGGCATCTACGTGAACGTCACCGGACGGGGCCAGGCCTGGGAGCGGCAGGGCATGGTGGAGCAGATCGACCCCGTCAACGGGGCGGCCAACGAATTCTCTGCGCCGATGGGCCTGCGCATCCGCGGCGCGGCGAGCCGCACCTCCAGCTATCCCAAGCATTCCTTCCGCATCTTCTTCCGTAGCGAATACGGCATGAAGCGCGTGGAGTTCCCGTTCTTCGGCGACGAGGGCGCGTCGTCGTTCCGCCGCATGGACCTGCGCTGCTCCCAGAACTACGCATGGGCCAACAACCCCACCGAGGCGTGGGGCTGGATGCGCGACGCGTTCGTTACGGAGACGTTCGAGCGCGACGCCCAGCGCGACGTGGGCCAGCCCTACACGCGCAGCCGCTACTGCAACCTCTTCATCAACGGCATCTACTGGGGGCTCTACCAGACGCAGGAACGCGCCGACGACCACTTCGCCGCCACCTATCTCGGCGGAGAGAACGAAGACTACGACACCTTCAATGTCAACGAACTCAACTCCGGCAGCGACGAGGCGCGCCAGGCGCTCTACAACATGATGACGGCGGGTTTTTCGTCAAACGACGCCTACCTGCGCGCGCTCGGGCGCAATCCCGACGGCACGCGCAATCCCGACTATCCGGTTTACCTCGACGTGACGAACCTCATTCTCCGCACGCAGATCGGCCACTACAGCGCCGACGGCGATTCGCCGTGCTCGATCTGGAGCAGAAAGCCGAACAACTACTTTGCCATCTACGACCACACGGAGGCCTCGACTGGCTTCAAGTGGTTCTGCCACGACGGGGAACACGCCCTTGGCATGGGCGCCAAGTACGCGAGCAACGCCGGCCTCGTGGGCGACGAGACCTGCAACCCCGTTGAATGGGGCGTCTTCTCGGGGATCGGCAACTTCAACTCGAACTGGCTCAACCACGAGCTCATGAAGAACGCCGAATACCGCATCGTGTGGGCGGACCTCTTCCACCGCCACTTTTTCCCGGGCGGCGCGCTATCCACCACGAACAACATGATGCGCTTCCGCGCGCGAATGGCGGAGATCGACGACGCGATCGTGAACGAGGCGGCACGTTGGGGCCGCAACGGCCAAACCTACGCCACATGGACGAACGCCTGCGAATACATCGTCCACAACTTCATCGACCGGCGCTTTCCGCTGCTGCTCGCCAACTACCGCGCCGAGGGATGGTATCCTTCGATTGACGCGCCAGAGCTCAGCCTCGTTCACGGTGGTGCCATGGCCGAGCTGGTATCCTCTGCGGGCGCGACGATCTACTACACGCGCGACGGCTCCGATCCGCGCCTGTTCGGCGGCGAGCCGAGCGCGGGCGCGCAAATTTATTCAAGTCCGTTTGCCGTTGACGAGGCGGGCTTTGCCGTCGTGGCACGCGCGCGTTCGGCCGAGGGGGAGTGGAGTGCGCTTTCGGAGATCAGCGTGCCCGGATACGTTCCAGTGGAGCTGACGGCCGCGCTGGACGCGGGCACGCTCGCCGTCGCCTACGCGCATCTTCCGTACGCGGCGCATCTCGTCGTCGCATGGGATTCGTCCGACCGCGGCGAGGATCCTGCCGTATGGCCGCACCAGGCCGATCTCGGAGAGGTCGCCGCCGGGGCGGGCGCGCTGCGCGTCGGCGCGCCGGACGGTCTTGATTCTTCGTCTGCCGCCGTTCTTCGCGTATTCCTTGCTGAGACGCGTGTTTCGCCCGGACGCGAGAAGCTCGCCTACGTGCGCGGCGACGGCACGCAGCGCGTGGCGCTCGGCTACGTGCCCACGGCCGCGACGCGCTGCCGCGTGAAGTTCACGATGGAGATGGGCTCGGGCGGCGTGTTCGTGGGCACGGACAAGGGCAACGACCAAGACGACTGGCGCTTTTTCTCCAACAAGGACAAGGGCGGCGACACCTATCTCGACTTCCCCTCCGGTCGGCGCGTCAACGGCAATGTCGTCGCGGACGGCACGACGCTCTACGACTACGAGTTCGGCAACTTTTACCTGAAGAACGCCGCGACGGACGAGATCCTGCTTTCGGGCGAAGCGGCGGCGTTTCCGTCCGGTTATGCACCTGCGACGTATCTCTTTTCGCTTGCCTCTGCGGGCAGTCACAGCTACGGCACCGTCTATCAGCTCAGGTTCTACGAAGGTGACGTGCTTGAGCGCGACTACGAGCCTGCGCGCGACGAGAACGGCGTTGTCTGCCTATACGAGACGGTGGAAGGCCGTTATTACTATCCTTCGGGCGGCGTGCTTGCGGCCGGGCCGGTGCAGGATGTGGTGGGCGGCTCGGTTCAGGTTGAAGTGCTGGCTGCCTCTGCGCCGATTGAATGTGCGCCTGGCGCGTGGCCTGCGGGCGGCGCTACGCAGGTGTCGTCAGATCTCGCGGACTTCCTGCGCGTCGCCGAGGTGATGAGCGTGCCGGTGCTTGGCGGCTCGGACGGCGAGGAGTACATCGTTCTTACCAATCTCTGCCAGACGGCCGAACTGCACATCGGCGGCGTGCAGGTGACTTGCACGAAGACGGGCGATGCCGTGGCGAAGTGCGACTTCACGCTGCCGGTCGGTCTCACGCTCGCCCCCGGCGCGTCCATCTGCTGCACGAAGGCCGATTTCTGGCCGGAGGGCAAGATCACGGACGGCAATGTGGACGTGCGCCTCTTTGATTCCGAGGGGACGCTTTTGCAGCATCTTTATCTTTCAACGAAATGGACTGGCAACACCTTCCGGATGTGTGACGGCAAGGGCGGCTCGTTCTGCGCGACTTCGTTCGTGCCCGAAGTGCTTTTGGAGGCGGACTGGCGGCCATCGATTCCGGACATCGACGACAAGCCAACGCGCCAGGCCGTTGCGGAGGCGATTCTCTCCATGCCGCCGCTGCAGGCGTGGCTTGCCGGCATTTCAACGACTGAAGAGGGTGCCAGTGCCGTTGCCGCGTTCCGAGGCAATGCCACGACGCTTACCGCGTGCTATCTCGTTGCATCGCAGCCTGAGACCGAGCCTGAGATCGAGCTTGCGTTCAGTAGCATCGCATTCGACGCGTCGGGAGAACTCGTGTTCGACGTCGAGCTACGTCAGCACGGCGTGGTGCTTGATCGTGCGCTCAACGGGGTTATGCGGCTGTTCCGCTTCGCGGATCTTTCTGGCGAACCCGTGGAGACGGTCAATCTCGGATCGGTCGTTCCGGTGCCGCCCGAGAAGAGGCGGCTTCGCCGTCCAGCCGAGGGCGAGCGACATTTCTTCCGCCTCCGCATTTCCGAATGACAGCCTACAGCTCGGCAGTAATCTTTTTTGGCATATTGATAGGTCATGAGAACGAGATAAAGAAAATGAAAAAGGAGGAATTTCTTGCGAAATTCCTCCTTTTTTAACCGTTACGGCAACCGGACTACTTGGAGTAAACCTTCGTCTGGCGGTAATGGTTGTGCAGGAGCTCGTGGGCCTTCTCGCTGAGCGGGGCGCCCAAGAACTCTTCGTAGATCTTGGTGATCATCGGGTTGAGATGGCTCATGCGGAGCACCGAACGCTCGTCATCGGTGTAGATACCCTTGGTGCGCAACGCGCGGACTTCGTCCGTTGCGCCAGTGGGCTGACCGCCGCCACCGATGCAACCGCCGCGGCATGCCATCACTTCGATGAAGTCATAACGCGGCTTCACGCCGTTCTTGCGGTCCTCGCGAACCGCGTCCAACACCTGCTTGACGTTGCCCATCTGGTGCGCCACCGCGATTTTAACCGGGGTGCCATCGATATCGATGGTGGCCTCCTTGACGCCCTGCATACCGCGCACGTCCATGAAGTCGATCGACGGCGGCTGATCCTTCTTGGTGATCAGGCAGTAGGCGGTGCGGAGCGCGGCCTCCATCACGCCGCCGGTAACGCCGAAGATCGTGCCGGCGCCCGTGTATTCGCCCATCAGAGAATCGGCGGCTTCCGGCTCCAGCGAAACGAAGTCGATGCCGGCGCTCTTGATCATGCGGGCCAGCTCGCGGGTGGTAAGCACCACGTCGGTGTCCTGATAGCCGGAGGAGGACATATTCTCGCTGCGGCTGATTTCGTACTTCTTGGCGGTGCAGGGCATGATCGAGACCACGAAGATCTTCGAGGGGTCGATACCCTGCTTCTGCGCGTAGTAAGTCTTGGCCATCGGCGAGAGCATCTGCTGCGGCGACTTGGCGGTGGAGAAGTTGTTGATGAAGTCAGGCGCATACTCCTCCATCCACTCCGTCCACGCCGGGCAGCAGGAAGTGATGAGCGGAAGCTCGCCACCCTTGCCGGTGAAGCGCTTGATGAACTCCGAGCCTTCCTCCATGATGGTGAGGTCGGCGGAGAAGTTGGTGTCGAAAACCGCCTTGAAACCGAGGCGGCGGAGGGCCGCGTAGGTTTCGCCGGTCATCAGCGTACCGGGTTCCTTGCCGAACGCCTCGCCGATCGCGACACGCACCGCCGGGGCGATCTGCACCACGCAGTGCTTCTCCGGGTCGCGCAGCGCATCCCAGACCTTGGCGGTTTCGTCGTTCTCGTAAATCGCGCCCACCGGGCAGTGCGCGGAGCACTGGCCGCACTTGATGCAGGGCGACTCTTCCAGTGTGCAGTCGGCGGCGGGGGCCATGCGGGTCTTCTCGCCGCGGCCGATGAACTCCAACGCCCAAACGTTCTGCATCTGCTGGCAGACGATCGCGCAGCGGCCGCACTTGACGCACTTGTTCTGGTTCAGAACCAGCGACGGAGTGGACTTGTCCACCGGGATCGAGGGAATCTCGGCCGGGAACGGGATGTCGCGAATGCCGAAATCGCCGGCCAACCGCTGGAGTTCGCAAGACCCGTTGCGCGGGCACTGCAAACAATCGTTCGGGTGGTTGGCGAGGATAAGCTCCAGCACGGTGCGGCGGACTTTGACGATGTCCGCATCGTGGGTGGAGATTTTCATGCCGGGCGTCACTGCGGTACAGCAGGCGCGGAGCAGTTTCGGGGAGGGAACCCATTTGCCAGGCTCGGTGCGGCTCGGAACCAACTGGCGAACCACACAAATGCCGCAGGAAGCCCACGGGGTCAGATCCGGGTGGTAACAGAGCGTCGGAATCTTGACGTGCACCTTCTTGGCGGCGTTCAAGATCGAAGTGCCCTCTTCAACCTCAACCGGAATTCCGTTAATCTCAAGCTGAATCATGTTAGCCATAATAAACTCATCCTTCCTTTCCGGTTAGCCGCGGGAAATCGCGCCAAACTTGCAGTTGTCGTAGCACTGGCCGCACTTGATACACTTGGCAGTGTCAATCACGTGGGGTTGTTTAACGGTGCCGGTGATGGCTCCGACCGGGCACTTGCGGGCGCAAAGCGTGCACCCTTTGCACTTTTCCGGATCAATGGTGAAGTTCAGCAGTTTCTTGCACTTGCCGGCGCGGCACTTGTGGTCGTGGATGTGCTCCTTGTACTCGTCAAGGAAGTAACGCAGCGAAGACCTGACCGGGTTGGAAGCGGTTTGCCCCAGACCGCACAGGGAAGCGCGGGCCATGGCGTCGCTGATATCCAGCATCCGCTGGAGATCCTCTTCGGTACCATCGCCGCTGCAGATCTTGTCGAGATAGTTCAACAGCTTGCGCCCGCCGATACGGCACGGAGCGCACTTGCCGCAGCTCTCGTCCACCGTGAAGTCCAGGTAGAACTTCGCGATGTCGGGGATGCAGTCGGTCTCGTCCATGACGATCAGTCCGCCGGAACCCATGATCGAGCCGATCTTGCCGAGGGACTCGTAATCAATCGGGGTGTCGAGGAACTGCGGGGGAATGATACCGCCCGAAGGACCGCCGGTCTGGGCCGCCTTGAACTTCTTGCCGCCCTTGATGCCGCCGCCGACGTCGAAGATAATCTCGCGCAACGTGGTTCCCATCGGGACCTCAATCAATCCGGAGTTATTCACCTTGCCGGTGAGCGCGAAGACCTTGGTGCCCTTGGTGGTGGCGGTGCCGATCTTGTTGAACCAATCGGCGCCCTTGAGGATCACCACCGGGATGTTGGCCAGCGTCTCGACGTTGTTGATGACGGTCGGGCGGCCCCAGAGACCCTTCACCGCCGGGAACGGCGGACGCGGGGTGGGCATACCGCGCTTACCCTCGATGGAGGCCAGCAACGCGGTCTCTTCGCCGCAGACGAACGCGCCGGCGCCGAAACGAAGCTCAATCGTGAAGGAGAAGCCGCTGCCGAGAATGTCCTCGCCCAACAGCCCCAACTCGGTGGACTGGGCGATGGCGTTCTGAAGGCGCTTGATGGCCAGCGGGTATTCGGCGCGGATGTAGATGAAGCCCTTGGAAGCGCCGATCGCGTAACCGGCGATAGTCATCGCCTCCAGGATGGAGTGCGGGTCACCCTCGAGCGTCGAACGATCCATGTACGCGCCGGGGTCGCCCTCGTCGGCGTTGCAGACCATGTACTTCTGCCCGGCGGGCTGCTTGGCCGCGAAGCCCCATTTGACGCCGGTCGGGAAGCCAGCGCCGCCGCGTCCGCGCAGACCTGACTTGGTGATTTCATCGACGACATCCTGCGGGGTCATCTCGAACAGCACCTTTTCCAGCGCCTTGTAACCGTCGCGGGCGATATACTCATCGATACGGTCAGGATCGATCACGCCGCAGTTGCGCAGCACGATGCGGAACTGCTTCTGGTAGAAATCGATACCCTCAACCCCGACGTGGACCTTGCTCTGACTCTTGTCGTAAAGCAGGCGGTCGACGGTACGCCCCTTGATGATGTGCTCTTTGACGATTTCTTCGGCGTCTTCGGGCTTAACCTCGACGTAGAAGGTATCTTCCGGCAAGATCTTTACGATCGGCCCCTTTTCGCAGAAACCGAGACAGCCGGTGCGGACCACCTGAACCGAGTCCTCCAGCCCGTTGTCGCTGACCGCCTTCTTCAGGGCGTTGAACAGCTCAATGCCCCGGTTCGAATCGCAAGCGGTGCCGCCGCACGTAAGAATGTATTGTTTGTAACCCATGGCGAATCTCCGGTTAGCCGATGATGTCCGCAGACGGCTTCTGCAGAATGCGGGCGTCAATGAGCTTCTTGTTTACGATGTGGTCGGCCACGATCTGCTTGGCAACCTCGGTATTGACGTCACCGTAAATCACGACGGGCATATCCGGCACGACGACCTCAACCGTAGGCTCGTGCGAGCAAAGCCCCATACAACCGGTCTGGCGAACCAGCACGTTGGTGATGCCGCGGGCGTCCAGCTCCTCGATGATCGTCCCGAAAGTCTCTTTGGCGCCGGCGGCGATACCGCACGTGCCCATGCCCACGATGATCTGCGCGTCCTTGTTGCCGGGATCGCGCTTTTCCAGCTGCTGCTGCTTCTGTTCGCGCATCTTGCGCAAATCGTCCAATGTCAACTTAGCCATTCTTTTTCTCCTTGTTAAATCCGTTGCTACGCTGCCAGCCTACTCCAGACCGTCCTCCTGGCTTTTTAGGAAATCACGGGCCAGCGAAAGGTTCGCCACCGACTCCAAATCGCCCAGCGCGTCCGCCAGCTCCGACCGGGAAACCTCGTAACCGTCCCCGGGCACCGATCGCTTGACCCTAAGGTCGTAGTCGCCCGGAAAGGTCATCAGCCCCAATACCGTGTCGGGCAGATTGCCCAGCGGCGGGGTGTCCAGGTTTTTCGCGTCCAGCCAGAACTCCACCGTGGTGCCGCAGCCCGGCTCGGAGGCAATCTTTGCCTCGCCGCCGCTGGCCTCGGCCGTTTGGAGCAACAGGGGAATCCCCAGCCCGACCCTGCGGTGGTCATGCTTGCCGGCCTCGGTGAAGAAAGGGTCGGAGACCCGCTTCAGCGTCGCCGCGTCCATGCCCTTGCCGTTGTCGGACACCCGGACGGAAACCCGCTCGGGCCCGGTCGCCACATCAAGCTCCACCCGCTTCGCGCCGGCTTCCACGGCGTTTTGGACCAGGTCGGTGATGATGTCGCAGACTGAAGCGTGCACAGGCGCTACCCGTTGTTCCTAAACTTGTCCAGAATGCCGGTCAGGCTTCCGGTGACCACTTTGCCGAAGACCTCGCCGTTGATGACCATCACCGGCGCCAACCCGCAACAGCCCAGACAACGGACCGCCTCTACCGAAAATTCGCCGTCCGGGGTTACCGTGTTCAAGCCCACGCCCAACTGCTTTTCCAGCTCCAGAATGATGTCTTCGCCGCCCTTAAGGTAGCAGGCGGTCCCCATGCAAACCTGGATCTTGTTGCGTCCCGGCTTTTGCAGCTTGAAGAAATTGTAAAAAGTCACCACCCCGTAGATTTTGGCTAGGGGAATCTCCAGCAGGTCGGCCACCTCAAAGGCGACCTCGCGCGGGATGTACCCGAAATGCTGCTGCACCTGATGCAACACCATAATCAGATTGCCCGGCTTACTCTTCCATTCGGCGATAAATGCCCTCAGCTCAGGGGTGAGCGTCTGCACCGCCGCAGTGTTCTCGTTGCTCACTGTTGTGTACCTCCGCATTTTTCCCGCCGGACACCACGCCGGCGGAACATTCTTTAACAAGCAAGTCATTGTATTATGCCAAAATCGCCCGAAAGAGCCAAGCCCAAAATGACAAATATCGCAAGATTTATGGCTAATTGGCAATTCCCTCTTTTCCCTGACCGCCCCTGCAATAAAAACTGTCGCATTTTTCCGCGGTTTCGGGTTGACCAGACACCTCTAAAACGATATTATTTACAAAGTTTTTATGAATATGACTGTATCCGGGTTGCGGTTACGGTTTTTAACGGGATTTTCAGCGAAAGGGGTTCATAATGGACTCAAAGGGATTGGTTGGCGTTTTATTGGCATTGGCGACCGCGCAGTATTTCGCGGGATGCAGCACGACAAAGACGAATGTTACGACGCAGGTGCGCCAAGAGCAACGCAAGCCTAAAGCGCTGGTCATTATGCTGGACGGAATGCGCGCCGACTCCATCGAGAACGCATATGCGCCCAACCTGCGCATGTTGCGCGACGGCGCATGGCAGCCGGGCTACAAGTGCGCATGGTCTCTCGCCTCCCACACCATCCACGACGCGATCACCGTGAGCGGTCCCAACCACACCGCCATCGCCACGGGCGTGACCTCAGCCAAGCACACGATCAAGCAGAACCACAAGAGCACCTGCGACTTCAAGAAGTGGCCGAGCTGGCTTGTGCGCGTGGTGGACGCGAAGCCCGAAACGAAGGCGCTCTTCATGTATTCGTGGAAGTGGGACGAGCAGATCTCGCCCGACCCCAGGGTGAAGTTCATCCACGGCACCGACGCCGGGAACGCCGCCGTCATGCCC
This sequence comes from Kiritimatiellia bacterium, assembly GCA_017454745.1. Taxonomy (GTDB): domain Bacteria; phylum Verrucomicrobiota; class Kiritimatiellia; order RFP12; family UBA1067; genus UBA1200. The sequence continues at coordinate 15,768 of JAFTCL010000041.1, read as the reverse complement.
AAGATCCTCGCCGCCGCTGATGCGCCCGACTCCTTGATGTGGTACATCGACTGGCCCGACCACGGAGGCCACGGCTTCGGGTACTATCCATATACCTTCGGCCATCTCAACACGGTGTATCTCTCTGACAAGGCGATCGGCGACGCGCTCAAGGCGATCGCCTCGCGCCCCACTTTCGCGCAGGAGGACTGGATGATTATCGTCACCGCCGACCACGGCGGTTACTGGCGCACCCACGGGCTCTGGGGCGGGCACTGCGAGACTATTCCCTTACTCGTAGCCGGTCGCAACGTTTCGCAGGGCCGCATCCCCGGCATTCCCCACAACTACGACAGCGCTCCCACGGTGCTCGCGCATTTCGGAATCGACCCGAGCAACATGGACCTTGACGGAAAGGTGGTTGGCGCAGAGACCGTAGAGGACGCCAAGCGCTGCCTAAAGGACGGCCTCGCCGTCTATCTGCCCTTCGAAGGCAAAGCACCCGTGAACGCCGTGAAGGGCGACGTGGCTCCCGAGGCGTTCGGCAATGCGACGATCGTCGGCAAGGGCGAGTTTCTTGGCGGGTGCCTGCGCGTCGCCGCCGAGGCGAACGGTTTTGCCGGCGTGTGCCTGAAGGGTTCCGAGAAGCTCGCGTTCGAAAACGGCGCCGAATTCGCTATGGCGATGTGGGTACGCATGCCAGAGGCGCAGAAGGGCGACCCAGTGATCGTGGCGAACAAGGATTGGAGTAAGGGATACAATCCCGGAATACTCCTAACGGGCAACAAAAAGATCGAGTCGAAACTAGGCGGCGTGTGCTTCAACGCCGGAATGGGCGGCGCAAGCACCCGCATCGACATGGGCCCGTACGACATCGAATTCGGCAAGTGGACGTTCTACGCGGCCACGCGCGGCCACGACGGCGTGCTCCGCTTCTACCAAGGCGGACGCGACGGATACCTCTACAGTATCGCGTTTGACGCAAAGGACATCAAGCTCGCCACCGGGCTTCCATTCTGCCTTGGCCAAGACGGCACGAGAAAGTATCCCCATGCTTTCAATGGCGATATCGATGACTTCGCGCTCTGGACACGCACCCTTTCCCATGACGACGTGCGGAAGATTTACGAGGCAGGCCGCAACGGCATTGAATTGGGTGAATTACTCAAATAGCGCATTGAATGTTTGGATGTGGCGCATGACAGGCGCCGTGTTTAAGTGGCGCGTTTTAAAGGAGGTGATGGTATGAAAAAGTTGTGTTTTGGGTTGGGATTGTTTTTTATCACGTCTGCCGCATTGGCGGTGGATTATGCCGATACTTTGACGGTGGCCCCTGGTGAAACCATCACTCTCGACGGGGAAAACACCGCCCCGCAATTCATCGACAACGGGGCGCTGATTCTTTCCGGAAACAGTACGCTTACCATATCATCGAACAACAAAGTATCAGACGTCGCGAGCGGTGTGAACGCGACCTTGACCCTCGAGCCGGGCGCGAAACTCGACCTGACCGGCGTGACAAAAGCCGCGAGCACGGAATCAATCGCGTTCGCCGTCGCTGGCGGAACGGGTACGGTGTACGTAGCCGCCGGGGCAATCATCGACGCGAACAACACCCGCATCCGTTTTGCCCGGAACCCGGACAGCGGCCGGCAGATGCTTTCGCAAGCCATCGTCCAGCTGGACGGAACGATCAAAGTAACGACGGCCGAGCTGGCCGCCTATTTCCGTACCGATGCGGAATTTGTGGCCGATATAGACAACTATCCGGTCGCCTCGATCATCAACATTTCCGAAACCGGCACTTTAATCTTGAACAATGTCGCGGTCAACGACGCCGCGCGAGCCATTTGGAATATTTCCGGCGGTACCGTCCAGTTCACGGCCGATCATACCGGAACCGGCATATTCAACGGCTACTACGGAATCATGGAGATTAATTTTGCGGAAGGCACCTCCGCGGTATTCGACACCCAGACCTACAGCCTCTGTACCCAGCGCGGGAAACGCGTCTACTTCCAAGGCGCGGGCGGACTCACGAAGAAGGGCTCCGGTACGCTCGACTTGAGCAACGCCGCCGCCTATTCCACCTTCACCGGACCGATCCGCGTTGAGGCCGGCACACTAATCCTCGGACGTCCCCTCGCGGCGGAGCAGACGGTTTTCGTATGTTCCGGCGCACACTATAAGATGGCAGTGCCGGAGGACAACCAGAAAATCACCTATGAGAACGAGGCGGAGCGTCCCGCTGTTGGCGGTCTGTACACCATCTCGAGCATATATCTGCCGGGTATCGACCTGTTGGGATACGAAGGACTCTTTTACGCCGATCGCCTTGGCGGTCCCAACATCAACCTTGAGGCGACTGTTGAGGGTCCCATCACCCACTCCGACAGTACGCCTTTCCGGCTTATCTCCCAAAACAGCAACGCTACGGTTACCTTAACCGACACGGGGCTGGAGAGCTTCCCGATTCGGCTCGAGGGCAACGGCACCTTCATTTTTTCCGGCGAACGCTCCTTAGATGTCGGGTCCAATCAGTTGTTGACATTCGACGGCGGCACCTACAAACAGACCGGGCATCTGAACATCTACGGCACCGATAGCGACCATTATCTCTTGGAGAACGGAACCCTTACCTCCGCCAATAACGTCTATATCGGCCGCGACGGCACGAACGGTATCCTGACCGCCCGAAACGCCACCCTCAGGTCGACCGGCGCGATTATCCTCGGCGGTGCCACCAGCGGCGATGCCCGCTTCCTGACTTGCGGAACGCTGATGGCAACCAACACCTACATTCGGCCGGATGTAGGATTCCAGATGTCCCCCAACGGTTTGAACGACGGCAGTACGGCGGGTGAACTTTTAAACACCCTTGTCCTCCAGGCAGATTCGGAATTGAAGTCATCCTATGTCTACGGATATGACGACTCCTATTCCCAAGTGCTTTTCGACGGCGGCAAGGTCACTATGGCGGCCAATAACAAAGATCCGTTCTTCTACGCGCGCCAGGCGCGCACCCAGATCGACATTGTGGCGACCAACGGCAACGACATCATCATCGACACCGGCACCACCACCAACGTCCTTGCCCAAGCCTCTACGCCGGGGAATGTCCGCTTCCTCGGTGACGGCGGCTTCATCAAACGCGGCGCCGGACTGCTGGAGGTCGGCAACAACTCCGTCGAAAGTCGGTTCTACATGACGTATTCCGGTAACACCGTCATCGAGAGCGGCGAGGTGAGGCTGGCCGGCAACGACCTCTTCCCCTTCGGAGAAGGAACCGGCGCTATGATCCTCAATTCCGGCACGAAACTCAACATAAACGGGAAAGGGTTGAAAGTCAACGATCTGACCGGTAACGGCACGCTCGTCAACACCAGCGGCAACATGGGCCGGCTCGATCTCGGCGCGGACAACCGCGATTTGATTCTGACTCGCACCTTGCCCGACAACATCTCCATTGAAAAGAGCGGATCCGGACAGATGAAGGTATTCTCCAACCTTCCCCCGACGCTCAGCATCCACGGCGGAACCGTCACTTTCCCGGAAAACCAATACAAGTTCTATCGTTTCAAGATCGAGCGTGTCGCGGGCTCTGCGGCAAACTCCGTACAGTTCTCGGAACTCAAGCTGATTAACAACGGCACTGATGTCACGCGGCCATACGTAAGCGTCAGCCGCTCCGGAACCGGAAACGCCTCCCCCGCCAACGAGCAACCGGAAAAGGGCGTGGACGGAAACCTGGAAACGAAATTCCTTGACTTCAACGGCGCGACCGACAGCGGCGGTACCGACGAGAAACGGGATCAGTGCTGGCTCCAGCTCGAATACGCCGAACCGATCACCGTAACCTCGTACACCTGGGCGACGGCGAACGACCAGGATTACGGGTCAACAGGATGCCGCGACCCGATGAACTGGCGTTTCCAGGGCAGTAATGACGGTATGACGTGGGACGATCTCGATGTCCAGGAAAACTACGTTTCCCGCACCACCCGGAAGGTCTGGATCTACGATACCTTTGCAATCGGAGCCGAAAGCGAGGGGAACATCTGCGTCGCTGCGGCCAATACCGCCGTGTTCATCGGCGAAGCCGCCACCCTCAAGGTAACGGAAGGCCAGAACCTGAAGGTGTCCAGCATCTCGAACAGCGGCGGCACCGTTATGGTCGAAAAAGACGCGACCTTGATCGTCTCTCCCGCCGAAGGCACCTCCGCCGCTCTCTCCGGCGGTATCTCCGGGAGCGGGTCGGTACAGCTTGACGGTGCCGGCACCGCCAAAATGGTCGGTGCCAGCGATTACTCCGGCGACACCCGTGTCACCTCCGGTACGCTGATCCTTTCGGAGATCGCCGAGAACGAAGACAAGTGGTTCAGGCTTTCCATCACCCAGACCTACGGCAAGGAGATCATGCAGATATCGGAGTTCGGCCTCTTCGCGGCGGACGGCACACGCCAGAACCTCAATCTGACGGCGGCAACCTTCGGGACGGCGGCACAGAATCTGGCCCCCGGAACCTTCTGCAAGGCGGCCAACTATGCGTCGGGCAACGCCAATGAGGACGCCGACAAGATATTCGACGACAAGACCTCGACCAAGTGGTGTGCCACCCAAGTCAACATGAACGATCCGGCCAATGCCGGTACCTGGCGGGTCATCACGATGCGCCTCGCGAATTCGGCGAAACCGGTCTCGTCCTACAACTTCTGTTCGGCGAACGACGCGACGCCCCACCGCAACCCGGTCTCCTGGAAACTGGAGTCCAGCCCGGACGGTATCAACTGGACCACCGTTGCAGAGGTGTCGGACGACACCCACACCGCTACCGCCACCTACACCTGGTTTAACAGCGGAACACCATACGCCATGGAGACTAGCGGAAGCGAATCCGGCGTCTCGCCGCTGCCTCCGACCTCCATGGTTGAGGTATCCAAAGACGCTACCCTCGAGGTAGAAGGCACGAATACGCAGATTGGCGCTCTTCGGGTCGATTACCAGCAGGATTCCGGTACGATTACCCGCTTTAATCTGGCGGAGAACGGGGTGCTGAACCTCACCAATGTTCCGGAAGGAACCGACTTGAACAACTTCGCCATACCGATCACGTTGAGCGAGGTACTAAACGGCAATAACATTGGATCCTGGAAGGTTCAGGTTAACGGTGCCGATGCTGGCGCATACCAGTTGATACTCGGAAGCGACCGCCAGTTGACCATCGTCAAGACCGGATTGATCATGATCCTAAAATAAAGAGAACAGTATGAAACATCTGCTCGCAACCGCTTTGACCGTCCTGGCCTTCTGCGCACTCCGCGCCGAACCGGTCAAGGTCATCTTCGACACCGACATGGTGGAGGACTACGACGACGTAGGGGCGCTGGCGCTCCTGCACCGTCTAGCCGACAAGGGCGAGGCGGAAATCCTCGCCACTGTCTCCTGCACTCGCGACAACAGCAGCGTCGCGGCGATCGAGATCATCAACCATTACTACGGCCGACCCGACATTCCGGTCGGATGCGCCAAGGATCTCGGCGTTTGGGGGACTCCTCACGACCCCGACCGGAACGGGCACAACAAGTTCGTCCGTCTCGCGAAGGAGTACGAGGGGTGGTACCGCTACGCCAACAGCAACCAGGCGCCGGACGCTAACGTGATCTACCGCCGCGCACTCGCCGCCCAGCCCGACCACAGCGTCGTCATCTGCAGCGTCGGATTCCTCACCAACCTGCGGCGTCTGCTGGAGACCAAGCCCGACGACATCTCGCCCCTCGACGGCAAGGCGCTCGTGAAGCAGAAGGTCAAGCTCTGGTGCGCGATGGCATGCTCCTATCCCAAGGGGCAGGAATACAATTCCCGGATGGATTGGCACTCCTCAAAGGTAGCAATCCACGGCTGGCCGACCCCGATCCTATTCTCCGATTTCCAATATGGCCGCAATGTCTATTCGGGGCGGAAAGTGGCGGAGTCCGACCACACGCGCAGTCCGGTGAAGGACATCTTCAAGTGGAGTCTCCCCTCCCGCGAAGCGGTACTTGCCGGGAAGTGCGAAGAGAAGGACGTCCAAGGGCGTTGCAGCTGGGACGAGACAACGGTTCTTGCCGCAGTGCGCGGGACCGGCAAATACTTCGATGTTGCGCACGGCCGCTACAAGATGGTCGGCTACAACGGCGCAGACGAGTGGACCGACGACCCGAACGGACCGCACATGCGGCTTATTGAAACAATGCCGAAAAAGGAGGTTGGAAAAGTTATCGACGATCTCATCGCCGAACTTCCCGCCGCCCGCGAGGCGAAGTAGGTTTGGCCGTTGGATGGTAAGGTGAGCGAGAATAATTGGCAAGACGGTTGTCACATTACAGCCCATAAGGAGTAACCGACCATGACACGGAGCATACTTTCCATTTCCATTCTCCTGTCGTGCGCGATGGCTTTCGCGCAATCCCATTTTTCCGTTTCCACCGACCACCCGGACGCGCTCTACACCTGCGGCGAAGAGGCGGTTTTCACCGTCACCGCGCTTAACAAGGAAAACCAGCCGATCCGGGAGGGAACCGTCACGGCGATTCTCGATGGATTCGGCGGAAAGCGGCTTGCAACGCAATCGATCGACCTCGCCGCCCAGAATCCCTTCCAAATTAAGGGCACCCTGGCTAAACCGGGATTCCTCCGGTTGCGGGTCAACGGCGACCGGTTCAAGGAAACGGTTTGGGGTGTCGGCTACGAACCGCAGAAAATCCGTCCGGGCGGGTCGTGTCCGGACGACTTCGACGCCTTCTGGGCCAATGCGATAAAAAATGCTGAGGAAACGGTTCCGCTCGATCCTAAGGTCACGCCGGTTCCGGAGAAGAGCAACGGAGCCTTCACCTTCTACCGGGTCAGCTTCGCGACGCTCAACGACCGCCGCGTCCACGGTTACATGACCGTTCCAAAAGATCAAGCCAAGGCACCCTTCCCCGTTCAGGTCACGGTACCAGGCGCCGGATGCGGCAACTGGGCAAACCAGGTGAACGGTTCCCCGAACCGAATCGTCCTCTTTATGAGCGTTATGCCATTCGAACCGGATTACGACCAGAACAAGGTGCAGCCGCTTTACAACGAGATGGTAAAATCGCTTGAGGCCCGCTACCAGACGATCGGCTATCCCTCTTCCGGCATTGCGGAATCCCGCGAGGCGTACTTCTATTATCCGGTAATCCTCGGGATCAACCGCGCCGTCAACTGGGTTGCCGCCAGACCGGATGTCGATCTCAAACGGTTCAACTACAGCGGCACCAGCCAAGGCGGCGGATTCGGGCTGATTCTCTGCGGGCTCAACAAACACTTCACAAAAGGAGCCATTTTCGTTCCCGCAATCACCGACTTCTTCGGTTATAAGAAGGATCGTCAATCGGGTTGGCCGCGCATCATCGAAAACCAAGCGGAAAACAACCGCCCCGCCGCGGAAAAGAACGCCCCTTACTTTGACGGCGTGAACTTCGCCGCCCGTATCACAATACCTGTCCGGGTTGTAGTCGGTTTCGCCGACATGACCTGCGCCCCGTGCGCCGTCTATGCCGGTTACAACACCATCCCCGCGAAAGACAAGCAGATTCTCCACGGCATCGGCATGGGCCACGGCGTCCGCGGCGAATTTTACCGGCAACTCGGCGATTGGCTTTCAAAGGACTGATTTTTTGCACACAACACTCATTGTTTTTCAAAAGGAGACTTTTTGATGAAGCGGATTAAGGTTGGCAATGCGGTTTTCGGCGGCAAGCAGTTGGCGTTCATCGCGGGACCGTGCGTTATTGAATCGGTGGAAGGCACGATGGATCTGGCGGACAAGCTGGTTCGGCTGGCCAACGAGTTGGACGTGCCATTCGTGTTCAAGGCATCGTTCGATAAAGCCAACCGGTCGTCAATCGACAGTTACCGCGGTCCCGGTATCGACGAGGGGCTGGCCATCCTCAAGGAAGTTAAAGACCGTTTTAACGTGCCGGTCCTGACCGATGTCCACGAGCCGTGGCAGTGCGAAGAGGTGGCAAAAGTTGCGGACGTGCTGCAGATTCCGGCGTTCCTGTGCCGCCAGACCGATCTGGTGGTGGCTGCCGCCATGACCGGCAAGCCGGTGAACATCAAGAAAGGCCAGTTCATGGCCCCGGAAGACATGGTCAACGTGATTGACAAGATCACCGCGTTCAAGAACGACAAAATCCTGCTGACCGAGCGCGGGGCGAGTTTCGGTTACCGGAATCTGGTGGCGGATATGCGCTCGCTGCTGATTATGCGCGAGACCGGATATCCCGTGATCTTCGACGCCACGCACAGCGTGCAGCGTCCCGGCGGGCTGGGTACCGGGTCGGGCGGCGACGGCAAATGGGCGCCCGCGCTGGCGCGGGCGGCGGTGGCAACCGGGGTAGACGGCGTGTTCATGGAAACGCACGTCAACCCGCCTGAAGCGCTCTCGGATGCCGCCAACGCGATCAAATTTTCCGAGGTTAAAAAACTCTGGAAACAGTTGATTGCCATCCACGCCCTGGTGTAACCCGCGCCTTTCGAGCAATCTGAACCCGGGGCGTCCGCCATGCCTGATTTCGTCCATCTCCACGTCCACACCACGTACTCGCTGCTCGACGGGCAGTGCCAGGTAAACGCGTTGGTGGAGCGCGCCCGCAAATGGGGAATGCCGGCGCTGGCGGTTACCGACCACGGCAACCTGTTCGCCCTGAAGGCGTTCCACGATGCCTGCCACTCGACCAAGAAACAATTTCAGGATCTGCCAAAAATCAAGCCGATTCTGGGGTGCGAGGCGTATGTCACCAGCGCAGCCGACATTAAAATTAAAGAAAAGGACGAAACCCGTTACCACCTGATTCTACTGGCTAAAAACCGCGTAGGCTACCATAATCTGGTGCGGCTGATCAGCACCGCGCATATTGACGGCTTCTACAACCGCCCGCGCATCAGCCACCAACTGCTGGAACAGTACCACGAAGGTCTGATCTGCTCCTCGGCTTGCATTCAAGGGGAAGTCGCCTACGCAATTGACAACGACAATCCCGGCGAGGCGGAACGGATCGCCCGCTGGTACCAGCAACTCTTCGGCGAGGACTTCTATCTGGAAGTGATGGAACACCAGTCCGACAAATGGGCGGACCTCAACGCCGCGCAACGGGCGGATCTGCACATCACGCAGGAAATGATAGATAATCTTCAAGGTATTTTCCGTCGGCAGCAAAAGGTCACCCGCCACATGATCGAGCTGGGGCGCAAGCTCGGTATCCCGATTATCGCCACCAACGACGTCCATTTCCTGGACCGGGACGACGACGACTCCCACGACGTGCTGCTCTGTCTCTCCACCGGCAGGAAACTCTCCGACGTTAAACGGATGTTCTACACCGGGGCGGAGTGGTTCAAGCCGGCCGACGAAATGGCGAAGATTTTCCCCGACCCTCCGGAATTTCTGGCCAACACGCTGGCGCTGGCGGAGAAGGTGGAGGACTATCCGCTCGACTCCGATCCCATCATGCCGAAATTCGGCATCCCGGCCACATTCGGCACGGAAGAGAGTTTCCAAGCTAAATATTCCCCGGAAATCTTGGAATCAATGTATCCCAAAGGCCGCGTGGAAAAACTGGGCGGTTACGACAAAGTGATACGTATCCAGCTGGAGGCGGAGTATTTAGCCTCGCTGGTCTGGGCGGGCGCAAAGAAACGCTGGGGCGACCCGCTGCCGCAGGAAACCGCCGAACGGCTGCAGTTTGAGCTGGACACCATCCGTACCATGGGTTTTCCGGGGTACTTCCTGATTGTGCAGGACTACATCAGCGCCGCCCGAAGCATGGGGGTGTGGGTCGGGCCGGGCCGCGGCTCCGCCGCCGGTTCGGCGGTGGCTTACGCGCTTGGCATCACCAACGTCGACCCGCTAAAATTCGACCTGCTGTTCGAACGGTTCCTGAACCCCGACCGAATCTCAATGCCGGATATCGACGTTGATTTCGACGACGACGGCCGCGCAAAGGTATTCGACTACATCATCGAGAAATACGGGCAGGAGCACGTTGCGCACATTGTGACCTTCGGTCAGATGGCAGCCAAGAGTTCCATCAAAGATGTGGGCCGAGTTATGGAATACCCGCTCGCCGATACCCTGAAGCTGGCCGCGCTGGTTCCGGAAACGCCTAAAATCACTTTGGGGAAAGCCCGGGCCGAGGTCAAGGATTTAGACGAGGCGTTCAACTCTCCCGACCCTACAATCCGGCTGCTGATGGAGCGGGCGGGACGGCTGGAAGGATCAATCCGCCAGCCGGGAGTGCACGCCTGCGGAGTGATTATTTCACGCGACCCGCTGATTGACACCCTGCCGGTGATGCCCACCGACGGAGAATCCTTGCTGACCACCCAATACGACGGACACTACGTTGAACCGGTCGGACTGCTAAAGATGGACTTTCTGGGGCTGAAAACCCTCACGGTAGAGAAGGAGTGCGTAGCCCTGATCAAAAAGTTCCGGGGCATCGACCTCGACCCGGACAAAATCCCCGAGGACGACAAGGAGACCTACGAACTCTTCGGGCGCGGCGGAACCACCGGGCTGTTCCAGTTTGAATCGGAGGGCATGAAGAAGTGGCTCATCGCGCTCCAGCCCGGCAGATTGACCGATTTGGTGGCAATGAACGCCCTGTACCGTCCCGGCCCGATGGACTACATCCCGTCGTTCGTCGCCCGCAAACAAGGGCGGGAAACGATTACCTACGACCATCCGCTGATGGAGAAATACCTGAAAGACACCTACGGCGTGACGGTCTACCAGGAGCAGGTGATGTTGCTCAGCCGCCTGTTGGCGGGGTTCACGCGCGGGGAATCCGACCAACTCCGCAAAGCTATGGGCAAAAAGCTCAAAGACATCATGAATGAGCTGAAGGCCAAATTTATCAACGGCTGCCTGAACAACCCGGAATTTCGGATCGGAAAGTGGAAAGACGAAGGCGAGGCGCGAAAGCTGATCGATAAAATCTGGACCGACTGGGAAAAGTTCGCCTCTTACGCTTTCAACAAATCACACGCGGTGTGTTACGCCTGGGTGGCGTACCAAACGGGTTACATGAAAGCCCATTTCCCGGCCGAATTCATGTGCGCCCAGATTTCCTCGGAAATCGGGAACTTCGACAAACTCCCCGGCTTTGTCGCGGAGGCGGCCGACATGGGGCTGGAGATCATGCCGCCCGACGTCAACACCGCCTACGCGCGCTTCTCCCCGGTAAGCGGCAAAAACGCCATCCTATACGGCTTGGCGGGCGTGAAGGGTGTCGGAACCGCCGCCGCCGAGGCGATAGTAGCCGAACGCGAGACCAACGGGCCGTTCAAGAGTTTCTCCGATTTCTGCGAGCGGATGGGAAACAACATCGTAAACAAACGGGTGTTGGAATCGCTGGTCAAGTGCGGCGCTTTCGACTCGCTCGGTATCCACCGCGCCAAGCTCTTCGGCAACATCGAAAACGTGATGAAATGGGCGGCCAAGCGTCGGGATGAAAAAGCCAGCGGGCAGGGAAATCTCTTTGACGCCTTTGCCGACGACATCGGGGCGGACGCCGGCGATTGCGATCTGGAAGACATCCCGCCGTGGAGCGACAATCTCGCGCTGCAGTATGAGCGCGAACTGGCGGGCATATACATCAGTGGGCATCCGCTGGAGCGCTACCGCCCGCTGATCGCGAGTTTCCAAACCCGGTCGCTCGCCAATCTGAAAGAACTTTCCGGCGATTGCGACGTCCGTGTAGTCGGATTGGCCGACACGGTGACAATCAAGAACAGCAAAAAGGACGGTCGCCCGTTCGCCATACTTACCCTCGACACCACGGAAACCACCATAGAGGTGTTGGTGTGGGCCGACGTTTTCGCCAAATACTCCGGATCGTGCGTAAAGGACGCGGCGTTGCTGGTATGCGGGCAATTGCAAAAAAGACAATCGGCTGGCAATGACGCCGACCAGAAAGTAAGCCTCTCGGCCCGGGAAATCTATCCGCTGTCCGAAGCGCCGCGGCTCTTTGGCACCAAAGTGTCGGTATCGATAAAAGCCAGCGACACGGGGGTGATGGAGAATATCGACCGGGTACGGAAACTTACCAAAACCTACCCCGGTGCGATGCCGCTGGAACTGCGGCTTATATACCCCGACCGCAAAGTAACCGTAGCGGCCGGGCAGGAATACGCGGTTGATCCCGCGACCTCCGCCGACGGCAAGCCCGGCGAAGACTTTGTGTCGGGTGCGGAGCAACTGCTGGGACGAAACAGTGTCCGGATCATAGCCCGCCCGGAAATTTACCGCGAACGCAAACCCCGGGAATGGAGCAGGAACTGATTTTCTAAACACGGTATGCACGACAAGTCGTCCAAATACATGAAGCCGCGCAAGTGGCCATCACGGCTCGGATGCCTTTTGGGAATTGGAGCACTGCTGTTCCTACCGTATTTCGTGCTGATAGCACTCTGCGGTGCTGGCATCACACCCGACGCCATCCGGAGTACTATGCTTGCCCTTGCCGACACCCCGATTGTGCCAGCCCTCTTCCGATACGGCGGGAGCGCGTTGATTATCGGTGCAGTCATCACCGGAATCATTCGGCGTGCCCGTCACGGCAAATGTCCGCCGGATCCGCATTCAGACCTAATAGCCCTGCGTTGTTTCCTTGTCGCCATCATTTTTATCTCCTTTAATGGGTTGATGCTCTTATCACTCATCGAACTTGAATTATACGCTTGGACATCTGATGTCGCGGCCGCCCTGTCAATAATCGGAATCTTGCTGGCTACCCGTGCGAAGCGCTGGCGCTATATCTTCATCTTTTTCTTTCTTCTGTTGTTACTCGCAAGCCTCGCGCCGGCACATTAACCATCAGGACTTGTCAGCGGCATCCAGCCCTGTGCCAATGATAGACTTTTAGTATTGGCCAAAGAGACAAGCCAGCCGCCCCCGCCCCGCGCGGGAACGTTCATTTTGATAACTTTAACCGTGCAGAACGTGTAGAGCGTGTAAAACTTTGCGATCTTTGCGGCTAAAAACCGTTGTTGTTATGGGTAAGCCTGCAAAGACAGCTTCCATTATCGTCTCGGAACTTCGGGCGTATCCGCACGGCCGAGGGCGATCTTTCGTTTTTCCAGCATAAAGTCGTACAACCGCTGGTAGGAGTCCGTCCACATCGACGCCTCGCGGTAATCGCCGCAATAAGGAACGGCCAGGTCAACCCACATGGCTAGCCTGCGGCGTTCGCCGTCGGTAAGTTCCTTGCAATGCCCTTTGTCAAGCCGTTCGGTAAACCATTTACTCTTGGCCGATCCGCTGTAATAAGGAGGAAGGGGTGTCGGCTCCGATGCCGGAGGCACCCAATTCATGCGCGGATCGAGCGGATCGGTGGTATAGTACCCCTCGCGCTCAAGCCAGGTATGGGCATGGGTGAGCGAAAGGTAGGCGCGATTCCAGATGCGTTGCGCGACGGGATCGTAAACCGGCGTGTCGGACAAATCCGGCTTGTCCCGTACGCCAGCCGCATGACACGACACGCAACGGGCGTTAAGGATCGGCTGGATATCGCGCCGGAAGCTGAGTCCGCGCACCGTGTCAAGAATCGGCGCAAGTTCCTGTGGCGGCTTGCGTGAAGCTTCGGAACGACCGGTTGCGACCGGCACCGCCTCGTTCCGGTTCTCGTGACACCCGACGCAGGAGGCGGTCTCGTTTGGCTGCAGCACCGTCCAGCTGCGCATCGTCTGAACGGTGCGCCCCCGTTCGTCAAGCAGCATGAAATAGAACGGCAGGTGTGCGGGCGCGGTGAATTGACAAGAGCCGTCTTCCTCTACCCTTACCTCACCGACCGGGATTTTAGGATCCCACGCCCCTTGGGCGAGCGAGACGGGAGTCGTGACAACGGCCCCGCCGCCCCGGCCGTGGTTGCCGTTACGCCCGATGCCGATCGGGCGGTAGTCGATCCCCACCACGCGAAGAGCCTTGACTGTTCCCCTTTCGACACCATTCATGGCGACGCCTTTATAAACATCCTGAATAAATACGGTTCCAGTCCGGCGCGTGCGATCCACGCTACTCGTACGGAGCACGGGTTGCGGACGCGGGCGCACCGGCACCATCCGGCCGCACCCGTTTACCGCACCGAAACGCGGCAACAGCTGCTCGCGTTCACCATCCACATTCATCCAGTAGAGGCCAATCGGCTCGAATACGAGCGAATGGTATTCGGGGAAATCATGAAACGGTGCTGAACGCCGCGGAGGCCAGCCTTCCGGCATGTGCGCCACCAGCAGCTCATCCTCGCGGAACGGATACGGATAGGCGGAAATCGCCTTCTTCTGACCAGCCTCGTCCACCCGGATCGCCTCGGCGCGGCGAAGCGGGCCGATACACCACACGCCCTCGTTCTCCTGCCGTCCCTCGCGCGGATCGATGCGGATCAGCTCACCCGGCTGGTAGGTGTGGTGTCCGGTCGAGATGGCATAGATCAACGGCGAATCCGGCACTTGGCGGGCATGGATGGTCGTGGTGGGAAACCAAGAGTTGTCGGCATACACCGCACGCTGCCCCGTACCGTCCCACTCCATCCCGAACAACGGCTGGGTGAATATCTGCGACCGGTCGCTGTACTCCCAGCGAGTATAGAGGACGCGTGCGTCCCAGCCGATGGTCGGATAGTTGTCGTGCACCTGATCGTAGGCGATGCGCGTCATGCCCGAACCGTCCGCCTCAATGCGGTAGAGATTGCTGACATCCGAAAATGCGCAATCGACCACCTGAACGCAGCGCGTGGAGTTGAAGATAATCTGCCCGTTGGGAAGATAACACGGCTCGTAATCGGCGAAACCGCGCCCGAAGGTAAGTTGCCGAACCTCGCGAGTCTCAAGCTCCATCTCGTACAGGTGGTAGTCATCTTGGCGGTCATCGGCTTTGAAAGCATAAACGACCCGCTTGCCGTCAAACGAGACATCGGCATCGCGGTAACACACCCCCTCGCCATCCAGAAGAACCGTCTCCTGCCAAAGCCCGTCCGGTCGCGCCTCCACCAGACAGAGCTGGCTGCGGCCGCGAGGGAAAAAGTGTTCGTTCAGCGCATCGCTTTGGGCCTCGGTGTAGGCGTAGTGGGAGCCACCCATAGTGTGATGGCGGCAAATCACCCACTTCTGTGCCCACGCCATCAGATTAGTAAGCCGTTTAGCGCGCCGTTCGAGGCATTTCACGCGATACTCCGCGAAAGCCGCCTTCCAGTCGCCGTCGCGCACCTCTACCCCCATCTTCGCCAACGCCGCCTTAAAACGCCCGGGAGCGTCCTCCATATCGACTGGATATTCGCGCACCGCAAGGCCCGCGTCCTGCGCGAGCCAATCCGCCAGTAACTCGTCGCCTCGCGCAACGACCTTCCACAGCTCGCACGCCATCATCCCGCACTCGGCATCCGTAAGCGCACGCCCAGCGATCGCCTCGGCGATCGGCCTCGCCTCGGGCCGGATTCCCGCTTCCGCCCAAATCGCCAACGCCAACGCAACAACAATCATTATCCTTTGTTTTAACATATCCAACCCCTTGAAAGGACCCGCCGGCCCATATCCGCATTAATCGCACCGGGGTCACAGCGCCCCCAACGTAAACCTTTAACCGCAAAAGATACCATACCTTTAAAATACGAGGTAATTGCAAAACCCCCACCCCACCACCTAAAGACACCATGCCTTTAGCGTGACGAGATAAATCTACCAAACATTCCGGGAAAAAGCAAGCCGTTTTTATGGGGGGGGGGGGGG